>DASVQY010000061.1:0-122369 GCA_036388895.1 Pyrinomonadaceae bacterium
GTGGAAAAAGCTGGCGAAAAGAAAATTCAGCGGGAAGCCATTCCGCTCTACGTCGTCCGCGCTGAAGCAATCGTTCAATCTAAAGCGACGCAGGCAATTATCAGAAGAGCGAACGCGAGCACCGAAACTATCGAGTTAAAGGATTCAAAATCCGATGATGTTCTTGTTTTTCCGGGTGATATTGTCGAATTTGCGGTCGGCTCAGAAAAAGAAATTACGGCGGCTCCGGCAGTTAAATTTTATTTTATCGGCGGCGAAGTTTTATCGGGCGGGCAGAAGGATTTTTATCAAGGAATTACTTTGACTCAGGCAATTCTCGCATCGGGCGGATTGCGAAAAGGAAATGTTAAAAAGGTAGTAATTCGCCGGAAGAATGCCCAGGGCTTGCTCATTCAATGGTTATATGACTTAAAAGCCATAAAAGAAGGCAAAGAACCCGACCCGACGCTCGAACCTGGCGACACAGTAGAAGTCGGAAGTTAAACTCACAAAAATCAGGTTTTGAATGTTTAACAAAATTTGCTAAAATTAAAATGCCTTGCAAAACCGAAACAAGTCGGGTAATCGCTTTTGTTTTTTTAACAACAGAGGAAAGTCCGAACACCGAAGGGCAGCGAGCCGGATAACGTCCGGGAGTTTTCTTTTTTTATAAAAGGGAACGACGACAAGTGCAACAGAGAACAGACCAGCCGATTCATTTCGGATCGGTGATGGGTGAAACGGTGCGGTTCGTTTAGAACTTAAAGTAAGAGCGCACCAGCGCGTTTGGCGACAAGCGCGGCTAGGCAAACTCCTCGCGGTGCAAGACCAAATAGAAAAACGCTTTTAAGCTGCCCGCTTAATGGACTGCCGAAAGGCGTCCGGCGTTTTCGGGTAGGTCGCTTGAGCTGTTCGGCAACGTGCAGCCTAGATGAATGATTACCGTCCGGCATTTACAGCCGGAAACAAAATTCGGCTTACAAGCTTGTTTCGGGTCACAAGGCTTTTTTATTTTTAAAATTTCATTAAACTAAGGAGAAAACCTTATCTTATGGCAAATCGAAAGGGCGTTTTTATCGGGGCATACGTTCCGAATGAATTAAAAGAATCATTACGGAGACGTGCGGCTCTCGAACACCGGACGCTTTCGCAGGAAATCACCAGAATTTTAGTCGAAGCGGTACACGGAAAAGGTTTGCCGGTCGGAAGCGTTGACCGCCGGAACAACACCACGATTCCGCGACGCCGCTCGACCGATCCGCTGCCGCGCCGACGAGCGGAAGATTTACCGTACATCGCCCCGGAAGACAATAATAAAAAGTAGTTTTACAGCAATTTTAATAATAAGAAATCGGTGTCGCCGTTCTCCTGAAACGACGCCGATTTTTTTTTGTTCGATAATTTGATAAAATTTGGATAAATGAAAAGCAAGTCATTTTGGATTTCAATCGTTGCCGTCGGCATCAGTTTCATCGGCGGATTTATCTTAGCGAACGCTTTTAATCGCAATGAGTTGGACGGGCTTCGCGCTGAAAATGCGCGATTGAAAAGCCAATCTTCTCAAACAGGACAAAATCAATCCGATCTCGCCTTAACAGAAAATGAAATCCGCCAAAAAATTGCCGAAGCCGACAAAAACCCTTCTGATTTTTCATTTCAAAAAAATCTCGGGCTTGCTTTATATCGCTACGCGGCGATGAAGCAGGATTCGATTTTGCTTTCGGAAATAGAAAAAATTCTCAAGCGAGCTTATGACTTGAATAATAAGGATTATGAAGTAACCGTCGCGCTCGGTAATTTGCAGTTTGATTTGGGGTATTTAAGAAATAAAAATGAGAATTTCGCGCAGGCTCGCGAGTATTATCAGAAAGCGCTGGAAAATAACCCGAAAGACGTAAACGTAAGAACCGATTACGGTTTAACATACTTTTTGCAAAACCCGCCGGACTATGAAAAAGCTATCGTCGAATTTCGCAAATCTTTAGAAGAGAATCCGAAAAACGAAAGAACTTTGCAATTTCTAACGCAGGCTTTACTGCAAACCGGGAATACCGCAGAGGCGGAAGCAAGCCACGCAAAATTAAAGGAAATCAACCCGAACACACCGAATCTCGCCGAATTTCAGGCGCAAATGGCGCAAAGCAAGAGCGCCGCCGAAAAATAAACAAAACAAATGAAGTTTTTAATAATTTTTGTTTTACTTCTTGTTGTTCTGGCGCTGATTGCGATGCGCTACAGAAAACAAATTCAAACGGCTCTATACGTTTGGAGAATGTTTAGAAAAATGCGGCAATTCGATAAACCGCAGGAAAAACGTATCGAGACGGCTGAAACTCCTGCAAATGCAGCGCTTGTTCGATGCGTCGGCTGCGGAAACTGGGTAGCGGAAACGAACGTTTTGAAAATGGGCAACAAAATTTCTTACTGCTCTGCAGCTTGCATCGAAAAGTCGGTTAATAAAGCGTAGTTCTGATTTTTAAGGAACAAATGTTTCCAGATACCATTTTATAAGCTGTTCGCCGAAAAGAAGCGACAAAATCGAACCGATTCCGAGAAAAATGCCGAAAGGAATTTGCGTCTGCAAATCCTTTTCTTTTTGGCGATAAATGACGAGCATTCCGATGACCGCGCCGGAAAACGCTCCGAGAAAGATTGAAAGAATCGTCAATCTCCAACCCAGAAGAGCGCCGACGGCGAACATCATTTTAACGTCGCCCAAACCCATCGCGTCAACGCCGCGCAGCATTTTCCAGATCGCGCCGACCAGCCACAAAAATCCGCCGCCGACCAAACCGCCTAAAACAGCGCCGATTAATGAAACCAGCCACGACGGGTAATTTTGAAAATATGTCAAAGGCGCGAATTTCGTATCGGAAAAATATTCGGCGGAAAGAAAAAGCGGAAATAAAAGCCGGACAAGCAGAGAAAAAACGAGCAGCGGATAAGTTATAACATTCGGCAAAATCATATGTTCGGCGTCAATAAAAATCAGCGCGACGATTGCCGTCACAAAAATTAAACTTACCGGAAGAAAAGCATTAAACCCTATTTGCCAGAAAACCAAAACGTATAGCAGCGCCGTTAAAAACTCGACCGCCGGATAACGCGCAGATATTTTTTCCTTGCAGTTACGGCATTTTCCTCCGAGAATCAACCAGCTCAAAATCGGAATATTATCGTAGGCTTTTATGGGAGTTTTGCATTTCGGGCAAGCCGAATTCGGAAAAACGATTGACTCTTCGTTCGGAACGCGGTGAATGACGACGTTCAGAAAGCTTCCGACAATCGCGCCGAAAGCGAAAACAAATAAAAATCCGACGATATCGGGCATACCTGTAACCGTTTCAAACGAAGATAAAAAAATTCTCATTATTACCTCAAAAAATTATGAAATGAATTTTGAAAAGAAATGCGGCGGAAAATGAAGCGGCGGAATTGAATTCCGTAAATATAATAACGGTTTGTCGCGGAAAGGAAAAGCAAAAATACAAAAATCTTCAAAAGTCTTATTAATTTTAGCTTTGAATTAAACTTTGTACGTAAAAAACGAAGATTCAAGTTTATAAGCCTTAGTAAACGGAACCTCAAGTTGAATTCAAGAATACCTCAAGGCAAATATTTTATTCTTCTGACAGATAGAATGAGACATTTTTGAAACGACTGGAGATTTATTATGAACAGATTATTAAAATTTTTGGCAATTTCGTTTTTTGCTGTAACCTTTCAGATTACGGCGTTTGCCCTGCCGTCGGTTGACCGCTTACTGAATCAACAGGTTGCCGCATTGCCGCTCAAGTTGACGCGGGTCGTGATTACGTTCGATCACAAATTGAGCACGGCGGATTTCACGATGTTGAAATCGCTCGGCATAACCGGCGGGGTTTATATGCGCGAATTGCCGATGGTTTTGACGAAAGTAAATCTGATTCAGCTTAATTCTCTCAAACAAAAAAGCGGAATCCGCTCGCTTTACGCGAATCGGACTTTCAAATTGCTCGACCTCGAAAGCAGAACGATTGCTGGCGTCGAAAACTTGATCAGAGACGCGGAAGTTGCCAATCGGAATCAAACGCTGCCTATGACAGGAAAGAACATCGGCGTGGCGTATATTGATACGGGAATTGACGCGACGCACCCGGATTTGACTTTGGGCGAATCGGTCGTGCAAAACGTCTTTTTTGCTACGGCGGAGGTTCCGCTTAATTTGCCGGCTGAATTTGTCCCCGTTCTACCGGTTGAAAACCAATTGATAACTGACGTTGAAGGCGGGCATGGAACTTTCGGCGCGGGCGTTACCGCCGGAACGGGAAAGGCTTCGGGCGGGCTTTATAAAGGAATGGCGCCGGGTGCGAAATTAATCGGCATTACGGCGGGAAACGATGTCGGTCTTTCGACTTTTGCGATTGTTCAGGCGATGGATTACACCCTCGTCAATCAGTTTCGCTACAACATTCGCGTATGCAACAATTCATACGGAACCACGCTCGCCGATAATCCGTACGACCCTAACGACCCGATTAATACGGCGACAAGAATGATGCACGACCGGAACATCGCTGTTGTTTTTGCCGCCGGAAATGACGGAGAAGGCGTTGATAAAATTAATCCGTATTCGGTCGCTCCGTGGGTAATTTCAGTAGCCGCATCGGAAAAACGCGGTTTGGGAACACCGGCTGATTTTTCTTCGCGCGGCAATGACAACGGAACCGGAACGGATACGCCCGGTCAACCAGCCAACCCGGACGCATTGCCGAATCTGCGCCCCGATATTACAGGTTCGGGCGTTGACATTAAAAGCACGCGCTCGAAAGCTCCGGGGGTAACGAACGTAGCCGGAACGATTCCGATTTTTGTCGGCGCAAACGATACTTCGACGATTCCGCCGGCTTTGTTGCCATATTATACGACTTCCCAGGGAACGAGCTTTTCGACGCCGCAAGTTTCGGGAATCGTCGCGTTGATGCTCGAAGCGAATCCGCTTTTAACTCCCGACGAAATCGTAACAATTTTGCGTCGAACGGCAACGCCGATGCCGTATGAAGAAAGAATTGTGGGAAGCGGCTATGTTGACGCGCACAACGCCGTTCGAGCCGCTTTCGCAATGTCCGCGGTTCCGCATCCGGCGAATCTATTTCCGACCAGCGACCCGAATGCGCCGCAAATATTCGATGCTGCCGACGACCAGCTCGGAACGACCGCACAGGATATTCGCGAAGCAAAATTTAAATTCGATTCAGCAACGAATCAGATCGTTTATACGCTGGCATTGACCGATCTCTCTGTTCGCACTCCGAATATGCGCTGGACATTAACCTCGAACTTTGGAGAGACTGCTATTTTTGTAAACGCTTCGATAGATGAAACAAGCACGACTTATAAATACGGAAGAATAACGGCGCTCGCTACGGGAACAAAAAATCAGGAAACACTCGGAACAGCCGATTCGGGTGAGATCAGCGGCAATAAAATAACGATTCGTTTGTCGCTCGATAAAATTAATGCAGCAGTAGCAAAAAATGTTTTCGGAACGACTTCGACGGGGACGAAAGCTGATTCGCAAATTTTGATCGGTTCTTCTTTGTCGGGCGGGTTGCTTTTGAATTCAGATACTGCGACGGGTTCCGATTTCACCGTCGGCGGAAGTTCAAATCAAGAGCCGACGCCTACGCCGACACCGGAACCAACCGCGACACCGGCGCCCGAGCCGACTGCGACACCCGAACCGACGCCGACTTCAACTCCTGTACCGACGCCGGAGCCTACACCCGAACCGACGCCAAATCCAACGCCCGCGCCGGCAACAACTTCTGACGGACGGTTTGATGAACGCTATTCGGGTACGCTAAATGTTGGACAGCCGTCGGTTGTTATTCCTTTTGAACTCCGGCGTTCGACGCTCGACGCTCAGATCAATCAAAATCACGGCAATCAACAGATACAGTTTGATTTGCTCGATACAAACGGCAACTTTATTGCAACCGCGCCGAATAAGAAAATTTATTTGGAAAACTTAAATCCCGGAAAATACTTTTACCGGGTTCGCGGAAACGTCAGCAAAGCGGTTGACTTCACGATCAAAAGCGGACAGGGACAGTAAACAGCCGGCAAAAAAGAGTTGAGTTAGAAAAACTCAACTCTTTTTTTATTCAGTCTGGAATAAATTGCAGTAAATCGTACATTTTGAATTTTGAGATAATATTTTTTTTCTTGATGTGAGAAAACAAAAAAAACTAAAATAAACGAATGATACAAACTGCAAAAGTGAAAAAGATTGCATTCATTTTGTATCTCGCCGCGCTTCACGCGCTCGCCGCTTTTTTTATATATGAAAGAATTAACCGCATTTATCAACCGGAAAGTGCAAAAAGCGAAACGTTAAATCCGGTTGTTCCGCTTCCATCGCCGGTTTCGATTCCGTTTGAAGCGAATAATCTTCCGCCCGAAAACAAACTGCCGTCAAATAATTCACCCGAATCGCCGCAAATTCAGCAAGAAACAAGTCTTCCGCAAAATTCAGAAGCTCCGGCTGCTTCAGAAAAATTAATGATTCCGGTTATCGGCATCAAACGAGAAGATTTGCAGGATACTTATACGCAATCTCGTTCGGGCGGTCGCGTTCACAATGCGATTGATATAATGGCGCCCGCCGGAGCGCCCGTCGTCGCTGCCGCCGATGGAGAAATCGCAAAGTTTTTCGACAGTCAATTAGGCGGTATAACTATTTATCAATGGAGCGCAGATAAAAAATTTGTGTATTATTACGCTCATCTGCAGCGCCGGGCAGACAATCTTCAAGAAAAATCTTTCGTTAAGAAAGGACAAATCATCGGCTATGTCGGGGATACCGGAAATTCGGGAGCGGGGAATTATCATCTGCACTTTTCGATTATTGTGCCGACGACGCCAAACCGTCATTGGGACGGAACCAACGTCAATCCGTATCCAATCTTAAAAGA
Organism: Pyrinomonadaceae bacterium; assembly: GCA_036388895.1. Taxonomy (GTDB): domain Bacteria; phylum Acidobacteriota; class Blastocatellia; order Pyrinomonadales; family Pyrinomonadaceae; genus SXVE01. The sequence goes on from DASVQY010000061.1 coordinate 6,936, forward strand.
GGGGATAGAGGCTCCCGCCAGATAACCGCCAGATAAAAGGAATGATACTTGCTAGCGAATTCTGAAAGTTGGATTGTGTATTAATCCGAAACGGTTTTACTTTTAGAATTATGAAAAAATTAAACTTTTACCACTCTAAAACTGTAATTTACAGTATAGTTCTGCTGATTTTCGCCGCTTTTTTAGGCGGTTGCGAAGCTCCGACAGTTACAAATACAGCGCCTGCAACAAACACAAATACAGCTCCGGCAACGAATGCTAACATTGCTCAGGCGCCGCCGACAAACAATAGAAATGTAGCCGCTTTACCCGTAACATTGCCGGTTCTGGACGCGATGTTTTTTGACGAAGGTTTTAATGAAGAATTGAAAACAAAACTTCAATTAACCGACGAACAAATCGAAAAACTGAAAAACGTTTCGCGCGAAGCAGTCGGAAATCTGGAAGAGGCTGAAGATTATGACGGAGGCTCGACTCGTGCGGCGACTACGCGTGCCGAGGAACAAATTCGGTCAATTATCGGCGACGATAAAACGAATCAATTGTTTGAATTGGTGCGAAATCGCTGGTCGAGCGGCACTACGGAAATGGCTTCGGCAGGAAAACCGAACGCGATCCCGACCGATTCGCGCATCGTCGTGAATGCTCCGGCTTATCGAATGGACGTTTTCCAGGACGGAAATTTAACAAAATCATACAAAGTCGGAATTGGCTACCCGGAATTTCCGCTGCCGACCGGAATGCGAAAAGCCGATACCATTATTTTCAATCCAACCTGGACGCCGCCCGATGAACCTTGGGTGAAAGGCAAAGTCAAGCCCGGTCAAAAGGTCGAAGCCGGAAGCAAGCTGAATCCGCTCGGACCGATTAAAATTCCAATCGGTCTGCCTTCGCTGATTCACGGCGGCAAATCCCCGGCTCGGCTCGGCAGCTTTGCTTCGCACGGCTGCGTCGGTTTGACTGATCAACAGGTGCAGGATTTCTCGGTTGTTTTAGCGCAGCTTTCCGGCTCTCAATTGACGCCTGAAGACGTAAAAAACTACGAAAAGCAAAAAACCGAAACGAAAAACTTCAAATTAAACGCTTCAATTCCCATCGAATTGCGTTATGAAACAATCGTCGTGGAAGACGGAAAGTTAAAAATTTATCGCGATGTTTACGAGCGGGGAACGAATACATTAGAAAATCTCCGGCGGGTATTGGATTCTTACGGAGTCGCCTTCGACAGTTTGAGTCAGCCGGATCAGCAGAAAATCATTCAGGCGCTTAACGAAATGAACAGAGACGCGCAGGGAAATCTGATTGTCGAAAACGTGGAAACTGCCCCAGCGGGTTCGCCCGATGCGGCTAGTAATTCTAATACGAATACTAATTCCACAAACAAAAGCCAGGGAAATTCCAATTCAAATAAAGGCAACTCGAATTCCGACGACGGAAAAGTAACGCGAACAATCAAAGGCAAAAAAGAAGTTGCGGTTAATCTGGCACAACTTCAAGGCAAAGGTTATCCGGCACCCGTTGCTTTGAATTCCGGCGGGTCAAAATAATATTTTTTACTGTTCTGCAAAAGAAAAAGCCGCGTTTGAGTTTAACTTCAAACGCGGCTTTTTTCGGTTTTTCTGCGACTAAACTGTTTTTGAAAGCGATTCGGAGCGGAATAAATTTTTCAGCGCTTCGTAATTCGTTTCAATTGTTACATCCAAATCTTCTTGAGTATGAGCGTTTGAGATAAACCATGCTTCGTATTGCGAAGGCGGAAGATAAATTTTGTTTTCGAGCATCGAATTAAAATATTTCGCAAATTTTTCGGTGTCGCTGGTTTTCGCCGAATCAAAATCGAAAACTTCATTTTCAGTAAAAAACAAAGTCATCATCGAGCCGACACGATTGAAAGTTAACCTTAAATCCAAATCTCGCAATGCATTTTCGATTCCCTTTTCCAGGTAAGCGCATTTTTCTTCGAGTTTTTCGTAAAAATCAGTCGTTTCGTCAATAATCTTCAAAGTTTCAAACCCGGCTGCCATCGCCAGCGGATTACCGGAAAGCGTTCCCGCTTGATAAACAGAACCTGACGGCGCAACCATCTGCATAATTTCCGCGCGTCCGCCGTAAGCGCCGACCGGAAGACCGCCGCCGATAACTTTTCCGAACGTAGTCAAATCGGGCTCGATGTCGTAGATTTCTTGCGCGCCGCCGCGAGCGAGACGAAATCCGGTCATCACTTCATCGAAAATCAATAGAATATTTTCGCTTGAGCAAACGTCGCGCAGTTTCTGCAAAAATTCTTTTTTTGCCGGAACGCAGCCCATATTTCCGCCGACCGGCTCGATGAAGACGGCGGCGATTTTGTTTTTATTTTGTTCGATCAGAGTGTAAACCGATTCAATATCATTATATCTCGCCGTCAAAGTATCTTTTGCGGTCGCCGGCGTCACGCCCGGCGAATCCGGTAAACCCAGAGTCGCTACGCCGGAACCGGCTTTGATCAGAAACGAATCGCCGTGTCCGTGATAACAGCCTTCAAATTTTATGATTTTATCTTTGCCGGTAAAACCGCGCGCCAGACGCATCGCGCTCATCGTGGCTTCTGTGCCGGAATTGACCATTCGGATGATTTCGATTGACGGCACAAATTTTTTTATCAAAACCGCTAAATCAATTTCGCGCTCGTTGCTCGCCCCGAAACTCGTTCCCGAAAGCGCTGTTTCCCGAACGGCTTCAATGACTCGCTCGTGCGCGTGTCCTAAAATCATCGGTCCCCAGGAGCCTATATAGTCAATAAATTCATTGCCGTCGGCGTCAGTCATTTTCGAGCCCTGCGCGCTTTTAATATAAAGCGGGTCGCGTCCTACCGATTTGAACGCACGGACGGGAGAATTAACTCCGCCGGGGATGTGTTTTTTTGCTTCTTCGAATAATTTGCTGCTTTTTGTTGTGTTCATTTTTATAAAACTGTCTTTGATTTTGAATTTTAGTCTTTAAATAAATTAAAATCCGGTATCAAAGATCAAAAAACGTTTGTTAAATCAATTTTATCGCCTCTTTCGCAAAATAAGTAATAATCACATCGGCGCCTGCGCGTTTGATTGATGTCAAAGTTTCGAGCATAACTTTTTCGCCGTCAATCCAATTTTTTTCCGCTGCCGCCTTAATCATCGAATACTCGCCGCTGACGTTGTAAGCAGCAATCGGAACATTAAATGTTTCTTTTGTTCGCCGAATAATGTCCAGATATGAAAGTGCTGGTTTGACCATTACAATGTCCGCGCCTTCCTGAATATCGAGAGCGATTTCGCGCATAGCTTCGTCGGAATTGCCGAAATCCATCTGATAAGATTTGCGGTCGCCGAATTTCGGCGCGCTTTCCGCCGCTTCGCGAAACGGTCCGTAAAAAGCTGACGAATATTTCGCCGAATAAGCCATAATCGGCGTTTCGCGAAAATTATTTTCATCCAAAATCCTTCTGATCGACGCGACGCGCCCGTCCATCATATCGGATGGCGCAATAATGTCGGCGCCGTTTTGGGCGTGCGTCAAAGCCTGTTTCGCGAGCAGTTCGAGCGACTCGTCGTTTTGCACGTATTCGTTTTCGATAATGCCGCAATGCCCGTGCGAGGTGTACTCGCACAAACAAACGTCTGTGACGACGAGCAGTTCCGGGAAATTTTTCTTAATTTCTCGAGTAGCTTTTTGAATTATTCCTTGTTCGTGATAACCGCTCGAACCGGTTTCGTCCTTAAAATCGGGAATGCCAAACAATAAAACAGCGTTGATTCCGAGCTTCAACAATTCCTCGCATTCGCGCAATGCATTGTCAATTGAAAGCTGAAAAACATCGGGCATCGAGCTGATTTCGCGTTTTATATTCCCTCCTTCAGCGATGAATAAAGGATAAATAAAATCGTTTTTTGTAAGATGCGTTTCCCGGAACATTCCGCGTAAACCAGCGGTTTTACGCAGTCGTCGAAGCCGCGAAACGGGAAAATCGGGGTAATTGAAATTGCTCATTAAATTTATTTTAGCCACAAAAGACGCAAGCGCGAACGAAAGTTTTTGCGGAGCATTGCACCATTGCTGCGAACAGAATTCAACTCTCGTAGTTCACGGTTTTTCGTAAAACGAGGATGAATTCCTAACACGCTCAGCGCTTTTCTAAACCTTTCCGTTTTTGTTCGCCGCTAACCGGGTCTTAAAAAATTTTCAATTTCGTCAGCAGTCAGAAAAGCATTTTTTACAGAATCGCCGACGGAAATCCCTCGATAAAAATTGCTGCAAAAAAACATTCCGCTGTATTTTTGTTCAAAATATTTGATGCCGTTTTCTACCGTTTCGTAGCCGATATTATACTGCGGAATCGCTTTATTCCAGCGCTTTATATGAACAAAATCGGGTTCTGCGCTTAAACCTAAAATCTGTTTTAGTTCCTCAAAAACGATTTTTTTCAATTCTTCGTCGGAATGCTCAAAAAGTTTCGCGTCTCGCGAACCGCCGACGAATGTCGTTAACAAATGATAACCTTCGGGCGCACGACGGGCAAAAACAGCGGAATTCCAAAGCGTTCCTAGAATTTTTCGTTTCTCGTTGCTTGGAACTAGAAAACCGAAACCGTCAAGATTAAATGCGATATTTTCTTTTTTTATTCCGAAATAAACCAGTGCTACCGGCGGGTAATAAATATTCCTTAAATGTTTACTTAAATCAGAATCTAAATTTTCAACTAAATTCGCGGCTGCTTCAGCTGGCGTCGCAATCACTACCGAGTCAAAAATTCGCGCAAGGGAATCTGTTTTGACCGAAAATTTGCCGTCCGTTGTTTTGTTAATCCCCGAAATTCGCGTGCCTGTTTTCAAACTCTCGTTCAAACTTTCGGCAAGCCGGTCTGTTAAAATTTGTATTCCGTTTACAAAACTAAAGGAACGGGGAAAATTTTCGTCGGCTTTTTCGTTTTTCGCGCGAAGCGAACCGACGAGCAGACTTCCGTAATCACGTTCCAATTCGTAAAGGCGGGGAAACGCGGCTTTTACGCTTAAATTTTCCGGTTTTCCGGCGAAAATCCCCGCGATGAACGGATCGGCTGCTTTGTCTACGATTTCTCGTCCGAAACGACGTTCAAAAAACTCGGCGACCGATTCTTTTTCAGAAGATTTCGATTTCACAAACGGCTCCCTCAAAAGTCTCAACTTCGCTTTAATAGTGAAAAAATCGTTCGTCGCCATTTTTAGAATGCTCATCGGCAAAGGCTTTAGTTTGCCGTTTTGCAGAACGTAACGTTTTTTGTTTGCCGGATTAGCCGTAGAAAGTTCGGATTCAAGCTTTAATGATTTGATAAGATCAACGAGACGCGGCGATTTTATCAAACTGTTCGGACCGTATTCGATTAGAAACTCGTCAATTTTTCGCGTTTGAATATTTCCGCCGACACTTTCGTTTTTATCAAAAAGTTCGACGGAAAACCCTTTCTGTTTCAACAAAAAAGCGGCGCAAAGACCGGAAATCCCGCCGCCTATAATGCAAATTCTTTTCATTATTCAGAAAGATACGCTGTAGCTGAAACCCGGATTTCTGCCGCGCTCGAAAATTGCTCCGAATTGATGGCGCCCGTACGTGTAATTCACCGTCGGATGAACGCGCACTCCGTCAAAAAGAATCGTCGAACTCCAGCGTTCTCGAAAATAAATATTTAAGCCGCCGATAACGCGAAACCGGTTTTCGTATGTTCCGTATGCCACGCCAACGTAAGGCGCAATCGGCAGTTTTGTTTCGCGTTCCAAACTTTTGCTCAAAGTGGCGTAAAACGATTGACCGCTCGGCGTTCCGATGCGGTCGGAACTCGTGCCTAAAATTAAAGCCGGGCGTTTAACGGTTTCTTTGACGGCGACAAAATTCGCAAGCGGTGAAACTTTTCCCGCTAGCGGATTGTATTCAATACCTACCGAAAGACGTTCGTTTACTTGATAAGTCAAAGTATTACGCCATTTAGCACGATCAATCGTATTCGGTATGAAACGAACGCCATATGTCCATTTGTATTTGTTCTGTCCCGTCCCGCTCACGGCGCGACCTTCGCCCGGTCAGAGCGGTCAGGACGGAACCGACGAAGTTTTGCTCGTTTTTTCAGGCGCTTCTTTTTGAGCTGCGGCAGTTTCAATTTCCGGCACAATATTTTCCGCCAAAGAAATCATCGCATCAATTTGTTTCTTTAAATCGGCTTGATTTACAACGCCGGAGATAACTTTAACGATTTTCCCGTTTTTATCAATAATTACCGTTCCCGGTAGCGCTTCTCCCAGTCCGAACCGAATCATATCGGCAGAATTTGCGCCCATCCAGACGGGGAAATTAATTTTTGTTTCCTTGATAAACTGCAGAACTTTCGGTCGGTCCTTCGCTTCGTCGGTCGAAGCGCCGATGACTTGAATTCCGAGCGCGGCGTATTCGTTCTGAATCGCCGCCAAATCGGGCATTTCCTTGCGGCAGGGAACGCAATAAGTCGCCCAAAAGTTCAAGATAACTATTCGACCTTTATACTGACTTAAAGATTGATCCGTACCGAAAAGGTCTTTGAGTTTTAATTCAACTTCCTTTCCAATCGCTTCTCGCGCTTCTCGCTCGGCTATGCTCGGCGCAATTATTTCCAGCGAATCAACCACAAAAACGTCTGTCTTTTTGTTTTTGCGTTTCGTTCCCGAAACCGCAACTTTTTTGCCGACATAACTGTACCAATTTTTTTCGGATAACTTGAATTTGCCTTGTTCCAATTGATAAAGCGTAAATTTCTCGCCTTCGCGTACAGCGAGCAAAGTTGGATCGCCTCCGTCCACGCAGGATTTCGCTTTTAACAAATCTTCAGCCGTGCCGAATTCTACTTTCGTTCTATCTGCCTCTGCCCAACAGTCGGCGCAGCAAACAACTTGCCCTTCGAGCTTCGCGGGCAGACTTTGTCCAAATACGGAAAAACCCATAAAAAACAAAAAAGTAAAAGATAGAAAGGTTTTTATCATTGCGATTTATAGTTTATAAATGCCGCAGCTTTTTTATTAGCCGAAACATTAGCTTTTAGCCGAAGCGGTTTTTACTTGGAAATTTTCCATTTTATTGAAAACCAGCTCGGCTAAAGCATTAATAAATTTATCAGAATCGTTTAATCCGAGCGTGACTTCAAATTGCTCGACTCCGGCTTCTTTCGCCTGATGACGAAATTCGATGCCGACTTCAAAAAGCGTTTCGAGATGGTCGGAAGCGAAAGCGACCGGCACAACGAGCATTTTTTTGACGCCGGATTTTGCCAGTTTTTCAATTGTGTCAGGTGTCGAGGGCGTCAGCCATTTCTGCGGTCCGACTTTCGATTGAAAACACAGATGATGTTTGTTGTTCCACCCGCCGCGTTGCATTATCGCCGAAACAGTTTCGCAAATGTGACCGGAATACGGATCGCCTTCACGAACTAGCTTCATCGGCGTGCCGTGCGCACTGAATAATATTTCAACGTCTTCCTTTTGATCGAATTTCTCGAAACTTTGGTTGATGCGTTCGACGAGCGCGTCAATATACGTGGGAAAATCGTAATAATGTTCGATTAAACTCCACTTCAAGCCGTCAATTCCGCCTCGTTGATTTAACTGTTTTTCCCATTCTTTAACGCTCGAAAGCGTCGTCGCTTTTGAATATTGCGGGTAAAGCGGCAGCAAGATAACTTTTTTTATGCCGTCTTTTTCGATCTGGTCGATGGCTTCTTCAGTAAACGGATGCCAATATCGCATTGCGACGTAAACTTTCGCAGATATTTTTTCGTTTAATTTGCTTTCGAGAAGGGCTGCTTGTTGGAGCGTGTGATCTTTCAAAGGCGATTTGCCGCCGATTTGTTTATATTGTTCCTGAATCCGGGGATGACGTTTCGATGAAATTAATTTCGCCAGCCACTCGCGGAACAGAAAACTGCCCGGAAAATTGATAATGTCGGGGTCAACGAATAAATTATAAAGAAAAGGCTCGACCGCTTCTAACGAATCGGGACCACCCAGATTTAACAAAACTACTCCGATTTTTTCCTGCATAAATCAATTTCAGCCGCGAACAAACGCGAAGGAACACAAAAATAAAACAAAAATTAGTACGAATTTTTAATATCCCGATAATCCCTTAGCGAGATTGTTTTGTGATTGTTCGTGTTCGTTCGCGGCTAATTCATTTAAACCGTTTTTGAAAACACGGGTTTTTCTTTTAACATCTGCGGCAGATAAGCGTCGAAACACATCGCGATGTTGCGAATAATCATTTTTCCCGCTCCTTTGATTCTGATTTTTTCGCTTGTTTCCTCCAACAGCCCGTCGGCGATGAAGACATCTAGCTTCGGAATATCTTCCGCGAAATATTCGTCGAAAACGATGCCGAAACGACGTTCAATGTCACGTTTGTCAATCGCCAGGTGACACATCAACTGCATAATCGTTTCCTTGCGGATATGGTCGTCCGCTGTCATTCGATAACCGACTGCTGTCGCCGCGCGCTTTTCGTCAATTCGCGCGTAATATTCCTTCAAATTCTTCACATTCTGCGCGTATATGTTTTGAAACTGGCTAATTGCAGACATTCCGAAAGCGTAAACGTCGCAGCCCGCTTTCGTCGAATAGCCTTGAAAATTGCGATACAAAGTATTGTTTTTTTGCGCCGTCGCGAGCTCGTCGGTCTTTTTCGCAAAATGATCCATCCCGATATATTCGTAATCGGCGGCTGTCAATTTTTCAATCGTCATCTGCAAAATGTGCAAACGTTCGTCGGGTGTAGGCAAATCTTCGGCTTTTATTAAATTCTGATGTTTTTTCAGCCAGGGAACGTGCGCGTAATTGAAAACGGCGATGCGGTCGGGCGAAACGTCAATGATTTTTTCGACCGTTTCGGCGAAACCGTCGAACGTTTGGTGCGGAAGCCCGTAAATCAAATCAATATTAATGCTGTGAAAACCGAGTTCGCGCGCCCAAATCAAAACTTGCCGCGTCATTTCTTCGGGCTGAATACGATTTATCGCTTTCTGAACCACCGGATTAAAATCCTGCACGCCCATCGAAATGCGGTTAAATCCAATCGAGCGAAATGCTTCGAGATGTGCGCGCGTCAAACCGCGCGGGTCAATCTCGACGCTCGCTTCAGCATCTTCGGCAAACTCAAAATTTGCTTTGATAAACGACCCGACATCAATGATTTCTTCGGGCGTTAAATAAGAAGGCGTTCCGCCGCCCCAATGCATTTGTGCTACTTTTCTCTGTTTTGAAATAAGCGGTAAAATCTGCGCGATTTCCTTCTTTAAATATTCGTTATATTGACGAATCATTCGCCGGTCGCGCGAAACCATCATATTACAGCCGCAAAAATAACAAAGCTGCTCGCAAAAAGGGAAATGAAGATACAGTGAAATGTCGCTCGTGTTTGAAAAGGAATTCGTTGCGGCAATTTCCGCCGTGAAATCTTCGGCGGTGAATTCGCCGGAAAATAACGGCGCGGTCGGATACGAAGTGTAACGCGGTCCCGGCTGATTAAATTTTTTCAAAATCTCGACGTTTATTTGACCAATTTGCTCGTTCATTTCAATACAAAATTTTAACTGCCCGATTTATATGGAAAAAATCGTTTACGCAGCGACTTCGGTTTCGGCGTGATATTTCACGCTTAATTCTTTGACGCATTCGACGAAATACTGCACATTTTCAACCGGCGTTTTCGGAGTAATGCCGTGCCCGAGATTAAAAATATGTCCCGAACCTTCGCCGTAGCTGCGCAAAACTCGTTCGGTTTCTTCTCGAATTTTTTCTTTCGGAGCATACAAAACCGTCGGATCGAGATTGCCCTGCAAAGCTTTTACTTCGTTTATTTCTCGCCGCACGTCGCCGATGTTTCGCACCCAATCAACACCCAAAACCTCACAGTTTAATTCCGCCAAATTTTTATACGAACTGACGCCTTTCGCGAAAACAATAACGGGAACGCCGTTCGTTTCCAGTTTCTCGCAAATGTAACGAATATACTTTAGCGAAAATTCTTCAAAATCGTGCGGCGATAAAATGCTCGCCCAGGTGTCGAAAATCTGCACCGCATCGCAGCCGGAGCGAATTTTCGCCTTTAAATACTCAACCACGGAATCGGCTAAAATCTGTAACAATTTATGCGCCGCCGCCGGTTCGTTGTATATGAAACTTTTTATAACTTCAAAATTTTTTGAGCCTTTGCCTTCGACCATATACGCTGCAAGCGTCCAGGGCGAACCCGAAAAACCGATGAGCGGAACCCGTGCGGCAAGCTTTTCTTTAGTCATTTTTACGGCTTGCAGGACATAATCGAGGCGTTCAACTATTCCTTCGATTTTCAAATTTTCGATTTGTCGGGCGGAACGAATCGGCGCGTCAAAAACTGGTCCTTTGGACTCGATTACGTCCAGGTTCATCCCCATCGCTTCGGGAATAACCAGAATGTCTGAAAACAAAATCGCCGCGTCCGTCTTGATAATGTCAATCGGTTGAACCGTCACTTCCGAGGCGAGTTCCGGCGTTTTGCACATCGTCAAAAACGAGTGTTTTTCGCGAATCGCGCGGTATTCAGGCAAATATCGCCCTGCCTGACGCATAATCCAAACCGGCGTTCGCTCGGTTTTTTGACTTTTACAAGCTCTGATGAATAATGAATTTTCGTTCAAAATTTAGTTTCCTTGTTTAAAGGCTCAAATATGAACCTCCACCTCGTTTTTCAAGTATTTCGATAATTCGATTGCAAAATTTTCAGCCGATGCTTTACCTGAAATAAAATCAACTTTTATATTCCGCTTTTCAAAAAAAACAGCGGTCGTTTTTCCGATTGTTGCAATGTAAGTTTGATGCAAAACATCTTCGCCGAATTGCTCTAAAAAACTTTCCGCGCCGCTCGGGCTGAAAAAACAAGCGCAGATAATTTCGCTTTTTTTCAGCATTTTCAATATTGCTTTTATTTTATCAATTTCAACGATTACCTTTTCAGTTCGGTAAACCGGTAATTCTTCAACACGAGCAATTCCGCTTAAAAATTCAGGCACAACGCGTATAGATTTTTCGCCTCGAACAAATAAAAAATGTCTGCCCTGTAAATCGGCAGCCGGAATTACACTGAGCAGTTCCGCCGCCGTATTTGCCGACAAATTAAAAAACAAGTCAAATTTTTCGTTTTTCAGCAAATCAAAGCTGCGTTTGCCGAGAACGTATATTTTCCCTCGAAAATCCAAGTTGCTTTCGCGAAATTTTTGCCGTAAAATTTCCGCCGCCGGCGCGCTCGTTAAAAATATTCCATCGTAATCATTGATCTTTTCGAGTTTAGCCGAAAATTCGCTTATGTTTTCGAGCGGAACGGTTTTAATCGTCGGACAACTGATTACAGAGAAACCGTTTTTCGATAAAATTCGGCTGAACTGGTCAATCTCGCGAACGATTAAAATCGAATTCTTCATACGACCTCGCCCGCTGCTTTTTGCGAAACTTTGCGCGCCTCAGTCAATATTTCCGAAGCTCCCAATTCTAAACATTTTTCTGCGAGCGTTCGCCCGATATTTTCAGCTTCTCGTTTAGCGCCGCGAACAGATTCGCGAATAATTTTCGAGCCGTCGTGGTTGCCGACAAAACCCTGCAAAAAGATTTCTTCGCCGCTCGCTACCGCATAACCGCCAATCGGAACCTGACAGCCACCTTCGAGCATTCGTAAAAAAGCGCGTTCCGCCGTAATGCAGCTTTCGACGGTGTCATCATTGATCGAACGAAGCATTTCAAAGAGTTCCGAGTCGTTTTCACGAATTTCTACCGCCATCACGCCTTGCCCGACGGCGGGCAGTAAAATGTCCGCCGGAACGATTTGTTTAACAAAAGAATCGAGCCGCAAGCGGTGAACGCCCGCGTAAGCGAGAATCATCGCATCTAAATCGGAGGCGAGAAATTTTTCGATGCGCGTCGGAACGTTTCCTCGAATTTCGACTATTTCCAAATCCGAACGAAAATTCAATAATTGACTGCGGCGGCGCAAGCTTCCCGTAGCGACTCTGGCGTTTTTCGGCAAATCGGCGATTGTTTGAAAATCTTTTGAAATGAAAACGTCGTTTGCCGTTTCGCGCGAACTGACGGCGCTGATTTTTAAGTTTTCGGGCTGAACGGTCGGCAAATCTTTTAAGCTGTGGACGGCAAAATCAATTTCGCCGTTCAAAAGCGCGGTTTCAATCTGCCTTGTGAATAAGCCTTTATCGCCGATTTTAGAAAGGGCTGTGTCGAGAATGGCGTCGCCGGTGGTTTTGATAACGCGGATGTCAAACCGCGCATCCGGAAAGCGTTTTTCCAGTTCGTTTTTGATGTAATCGGTCTGCCACAAAGCTAAATCGCTTCCGCGCGAGCCGATTGTAAATCTACGCTTCAAATTCAAACCTCTCAAATGCAGAGTTCTTCATTTTTACAAGCTGATTGACCACTCGTATATGACCGGCGAAATCTTCAGCTCCGTTTTTCATCGCCAATTTGTGCAGCTCGGAAACGTTCGCTAAAAGAAAATTTTTAACGCGAACGATTTCAGCGAAAGTCGAATCGTCGGGTTTTGCGCCCGCTCTCATCGCCGCCGGAAGCAGCGGCAGCGAGTAATACCAAACCAGAAAATCCACCATTTCGCTGGTAATAATTCTTTTAACAAGCGGAATCGCAGCGGTTCTCTGCTGGTAATTTTTATCAACGATAGCGTGCAAATCGTCTATGTTTTTCAATGTGACATCGCAGCATTCGGCGACTTGGGGCGCGATGTCGCGGGGCATTGCAATGTCTATCAGCAGAATTTTGTTGCGCTGCGCGGCAAAATCTTCTTTTTGCAGAATAGGCTCGGGCGAACTCGTCGAGCTGATAACGATGTCGGCTTTGTTCAAATGCGATTTGAACTCGCTGAAATCAACTGCTTCTCCGACGAAATTGCTTGTTTTAAGCAAATGCGCCAGCAATTCTTCGGAATGCGCGCGCGTTCGATTTGTGATCGTTATTTTTCCGACGCGTTTTTTTAACAAACATTCCGCCGTCAAACGCGCCGTTTCTCCCGCGCCGATGACCAAAACGTTTTTGTCGGAAAGTGAGCCGTGAATTTCCGAAGCAAGCTCGACCGCCGCTAAACTGATCGAAACGGCGCCTTTGTGCAGAGATGTTTTCGTTCGCGATTCTTTGCCGATTTTAAAGGCGCGCTGAAAAAGCTGATTGATGATTTTGCCGGTGGAATGATTCTGACTGGCAATTGAATAAGCTTGACGAAGCTGTCCTAATATTTGTGTGTCGCCGACGATTTTTGAATCAATACTGGTCGAAACTTTGAAGAGCTGCTGGCACGCGGCGCAAGAAACAAGTCCGAAAAAATGTTCGCGCGTAACGGTTGCGCCGGCGCGCTTAAAATTAATCAGTAAATCTTTGTAAAAGTCTAAATCAAGGTCGGTTCGCGTCGTTACGCCGTAGATTTCGGTGCGGTTGCAGGTGGACAAAACGACGCATTCGGCGAGTGTCTCCTTTAGCGCGGCAAGCAGCGCCGGAATCTCGCTTTCGTGAAAAAAAATACTTTCTCTTGCCGAAATCGGGGCGGTTTTATGATTAATCCCGACGGCAAATAATATTGGCTGTTCTAATAAATAGTTCAAAATTACTGTTCCGTATCTCGTGCAATTTAAAGATGATTATAGACAAATTACCTTATAGAACAATAATAATCAAAATAAAACGCGTTTCATAACGCCTATTTATTAATTCAACTTATAAAATCTATTAGAAATGTTCGACTTCCGTTATTTTGCTTCGGAGCGCGATCATTACTGGCGCGCTCCTTCCAAAAATTAAACGGCTTCGGACTGAGACGTGAAATTAAAGGCTTTGAGTTTAAGTGTCGGGAGCAGCGAAGCGTTTCCGCCTTCCGAACCGCCGACGCGTTCCGAAGCTCCGATCATTTCGACATTTCCCGGCGCGAGCATCTGCGTTATTGATTGGTTGAAACGGAAATTTTTCACCGGATATTGAATTTTCCCGTTTTCGATAAACCAGACGCCGTCGCGCGTCAAACCGGTCAAACTCGCGGTTCTCGGGTCGGTCGAGCGAATATACCAAAATCGGCTGATGAGAATTCCGCGTTTCGTCGAGCGAATCATTTCTTCGACGGTCGAGAGCGGTGCTGATGTTTCCATAATCGTATTGACCGGTCCGGGCGTCGGTTCCTTGCTCGCTCTTTTTGCCCAGAATCTCGAATAAATCAAATTTTCCAACACGCCGTTTTTAATCAGGTAAATTCTTTGCGCCGGAATTCCTCCTTGAGCCGAAGGCGAGCCGGGAAGCTCCGCGTTCCAAGGGTCGCTGTAAATGCTGATTCGTTCATCGAAAATCTTTTCGCCGAGACGGGTTTTGTTGCCGGGCGCGGAGTACACGCTTCTTCCTTCCTCGGCGCTTCTGGCGTCGAAGCCGAATGCCAGACCGCCGACGAGATCGGCGACCGCCTGCGGTTCGAGAATTACCGTGTAAACTCCGGGTTCGAGCGTACGGGCGTTGCGACCTTCGAGCGCTTTGCGAATGGCTTCGCGGGCGATTCGCTGCGTATAGAGCCGGGCAATATCGAAATGGCTTCGCAAAAAATAACCGGAACTTGATCCGTCTTCGGTTCTCGCCGTCATCGAAAGGCTGGCTACGGTCGTCGGTTCGAAAGCAAAGTTCCCGTTTTTCGTAGCAAATGCGGTCGTTTGCGCCCGCGCTTGATGAAAGCCCGCGCCGATGACTTTGTTTTTTTCGCATTCGGCGATTATGTCGCCGATTGCTTTGGCGCGATTTTTCGCCGAAATATTAGCCGTCGCTTCGACAAAGGAATTTACCGGTTTGTAAATTTGTTTGCCGAGCGTCGGCAGATACTCGCGGTCAACCGGAGCGAGGCGCGCAATTTGTTCGGCTTGCTCGACCATCGCCTTCAGGCTAGCATCGTCCAGGTCAGTGGTCGAAGACGTGCCGCGCTTTCCTTCGATCCAAACAGTGATGTTCGCGTTGCGGCTTTCGCGCTGACCGCTGGTCAAAAATGTGTTTCGGGCAAACCGCAAATGCGATAATTTGTCGCTGGCGACGCCGATTGAAGCGTCGTCGGCTTTGACGAAGGCAAGTATTCGGTCGGCGATGCTTTTCGATTCTTTTTCAGTTAACAGCATTTTTTAATAATAATCCTCGCTTTTTAACTTTGTGTTCCGGCTGCGGTGTTCAAAACGTTTATCTGTCGAAAACGAGCCGAAGGACATCCGTGCGACACGGCGTTCGATTGTCCCGGTTCGCCTTTCCCGTCGTTAAAAGTTCCCGGAATTAAATAAGTAGACTGACCGCCCAAACCGTCGCACGCGCCCCAAAAATCGGTCGTGCGCGATTGGTACGCGACGTCTTTCAACATTCCCGTGATTTTGCCGTTTTTAATTTCCCAAAAAGTCTGTCCGCCGAACTGGAAATTATAACGTTGCTGGTCAATCGAATAACTGCCGCGACCGTAAATCATAATTCCTTTGTCTACGCCCGCGATTAAATCTTCGGTCAAAACATTCGTTTTCGCCGATTCGAGCGATACGTTCGGCATACGCGGAAACGGAACGCTGCCCCAACTGTCGGCGTGCAGACAGCCGTAAGATTTGTTTTTTCCGATGAGCGGCGCTAAATCGCGCGTCGTTTGCCAGTCAACGAACGTTCCGTCTTTGACGAGATGCCATTTTTGCGATTTGACGCCTTCGTCATCATAGCCGACGGTTGCGAGACCTTCCGGCTGCGTTCGGTCGGCGATGAAATTGACGATTTTCGAACCGAACTGCAGTTTTCCTGTTTTGTCGGGCGTTAAAAAACTCGTTCCGGCGTAATTGGCTTCCCAGAGCAACGCCCGGTCGAGTTCAGTCGGGTGTCCGACCGATTCGTGAATCGTCAGAAACAGGTGCGACGGATGCAGAACAAGATCATATTTTCCGGGTTCGACCGTCTTGGCTTTTAACTTCATCACGGCTTCTTCGGCGGCGGTTTTGATATCGCCGACCCAATCCGTATTTTCGATGTATTCGTAACCGGCGCTTCTGGCTTCGATCAACGAATTGCGCGTTTGAAAATCGCCCGTCGCGCGGTCGGCTGCCGTCACGCTGAAAGTCGGGTTGCCGCGAATCAGGTATTGCTCGATGCGCGAGCCGTCCGACGTCGCGAGATATTTTTGTTCGTTGACCCAAGCCATCGAAGAGTTGACGAAACTAACGCCCTCTACCGCCAGCGCCGCTTCGTTCAGTTTCAGAAGAAATTGAATTTTGTCGTTTACCGGAACGTCGAACGGGTCTTTTTGAAAAGCGCTTTTCCAGGAAGTGACGACTTTTGGCGCGGGAACGAGTTCGATTTTCCTTCTCTGAAAAGCGGAATTCGCGCGGGCGATTTCCGCGGCTTCGCGCGTGACGCGCTGAACTTCGTCCGCAGAAACTATCGGGCTCGCCGCAAATCCCCAGGTTCCGTTTATCAGAACGCGCACGCCGAAACCGAAATTTTGCCCGCTCGAAACCGTTTGTATTTGTCGCTCGCGCGTCGAAACCGCTTCTAAACGGTAACGATTGATGCGTATATCCGCGTAGGAAGCCCCGAGGCGTTTTGCCGTCGAGAGAGCAACGTCGGCTAAATTATTTTTATTAACGTCAATCGCCGTATCGGTCGCTGCCTGAGCGTCGTAAATCCACGACGGCAAAGTCAAAGCGCCCAAAGTAATACCTGCGGTTTTTATAAAATCACGTCGGGAAAATGTCATTTTGTTCCTCGTTTAATTTGTAAAACTTTTGCCTAAATTCACGTTTGATTTTACGGGAAAACAAAAAAATAAGAAAATTATGCTTTTTTTGAGCGGGTAAAAGTCGGTTGAAATTTCAAAATTTTCCTTAATTTATATCCTCATTTAACAAATGCTGTCAAGAAATGATTTGGAATCATTTTCCTTTTTCAAAATTTGAATTTGCGGCTGCTGACAAGCATATCTCTTTTTTCACAAATTGATTTGTTGATCACTCCAGAGCGGTTGTTTGTCACAGAAATAAACCGCCAATCACAAATAAGTTTCTGCTTGTTTCAATAATTTTGTATAGTCAGCCGTTTAACAGCGACAATGTTTTTTTTGCTCTTGATAATTTTTTTGTCATAAAACGCGAACCCACGGGGTTTTAGATATTGAACGCTACAAACGTCTGCTTTCTTGGGCAAAATTCAAAAAATTGGATAAGGCTAAAGCGAACGATTCATCGTTACAGCGTTAAATGATTTACAAAATTTCTTTCTTCTTTATTTTTACAACTTAATTTTACTGTTATGCAAAACTTAATTTCTTTCTTCATAAAGAGTTCGTGTTTGTTATTATTCGCTTTTATTTTAGGAACGACAGAAACTTTCGCCCAAACAACTTCGGCATCGAACGGTGATGCGGCGGCTCAGCCGACTGCAAGTCCGGCTTCGGAAGCAATGGAGACGAAAAGTGAAACGCAGTCGGTTGTCGTCGAGAAAAGAGCTGATTCGCCTAATCCTTCGCCGCGTTTTGTGGCAAAGGACACCCCGGCGCGCATACCTCGTTTTGAAACTCCGCCGGTCATTGACGGAGTTTTGAACGATGCGATCTGGCAATCGGCGGCTGTTTTCGGTGATTTTTTGCAGATTCAGCCCGGAGATAACGTTAAACCGACGCATCCGACCGAGTTTATGATGGGTTATGACGCAAAGAATCTTTATTTTGCTTTTCGCGTCATTCAAGATCGCGACAAAGTGCGAGCGACGGTCGCCCGCCGCGACAACATCGCCAATGACGATTACGTTTTGGTTCATTTAGATACCTTTAACGATCAACGACAAGCCTATTTGCTGTTTTTCAATCCGCTCGGAATACAAATGGACGGAACTTTTACAGAGGGACGCGGCGAAGATTACAGCATAGACATTGTGATGGAATCGAAAGGCGTTTTGACCGAAGACGGCTTCACTATTGA
This sequence comes from Pyrinomonadaceae bacterium, assembly GCA_036388895.1. Taxonomy (GTDB): domain Bacteria; phylum Acidobacteriota; class Blastocatellia; order Pyrinomonadales; family Pyrinomonadaceae; genus SXVE01. The sequence continues at coordinate 24,949 of DASVQY010000061.1, forward strand.
AGTTGCGGTTCCGTTCAAATCTCTGCGTTATGAAGCGGGGAAAAATAAACAGTGGGGCTTGCACATCAACCGACGCGTCAAATACAACAACAACGAATATAATTCCTGGATGCCCGACGACCGCAGCCGTTCAGGCTGGCTGCATAAAGCCGGACACATTACCGGGCTTGAAGGTATCGAAACAACCCGCCAGTTAGAAATAAATCCGAGTTTTACCGTTTCTCAATCCGGCAGGCGTTCGCGCTACACTTTTGATGGAGACCCGGCGGGACGTTTTGTTAATGAAGGCGTTAAAGGGGAATTCGGAATGACGGCGAAATTCAGTTTGACGCCGACTATAACTTTAGATTTTGCTTATAATCCCGACTTCGCGCAGGTCGAAGCTGACGCTCCCGTAACGACAGCCAACCAGCGCTTTCCGATTTTCTTCGCTGAAAAACGCCCGTTCTTTCTGGAAAGGATTGATATTTTTCAAAGCGGTCTGAATGTAGTCAACACCCGCGCAATCGTTGACCCGGACATCGCCGCTAAACTGACTGGTCGGCGCGGAAAAAACACTTTCGGAATTTTATATGCGTCGGATAATGCACCCGGCAATTACTCTCCTGACGAGCGGGAGGAATTACTCGGCTGTCAGCAGCAGCGAACATTTAATCCGAACGTCGTTTTTACAAGCAGATGCAGAAATTTTGAACGTTACGTAAACCGAAATGCCGACATCGGCGTGCTGCGCGTAAAACGCGATATAGGAAGACAGCACAACCTCGGATTTTTCGCGACGACTTATAATTTCCCGGACAGACATAACAACACAGCCGGTTTTGACGGGCGATTTCGGCTGAGCCCGAAAACCGTAACCGAATTTCAAGTGCTCGGAACAAACACGCGCGGAAGATTTTACGATCCGAATACCGATCAGTCTCCTTATCGAACGGGAAACGGTTTCGGTTATCGCCTTTATCTCGAACGTTCTGACAGAAATTTGTATATGAATTACCTGGCAACGGGCAGGACGCGTGAATACAGAACCGATGTCGGATTTGCGAATCGTTATGATACGAACTATCTCGGCTCGTTTATTCAGTATCAGACCGACCGAGACGCTAAGAAAAGCATTATCTACAAGCGCCTCAATAACTCGACAAATATTAATTATGATTGGAAAGGGCGGTCGCAAGGCTTTCAGTCGAATACACAGGGAATGCTTGCTCTTCAAAGACAAACATACGTCGGTGCGGGTTTAGAGTTCGGGTACGAACGTGTTTTCGAACATGAATTCGGAGCGCGTCGTACAGAATCAAAACCTTTGCAGGGAAGTTTTATCGGCAATGATTCAGAGCGTTCATCGCATAGGAGAGAAGTTTACACATTTATCGAAACTTCTCCGGTAAAACAAATTTTCGGTTTGCTGGTTTTGAGTTACAGCAAAGGCAATCTGGATTACGATTTCGGCGCCGGTCCGTATCCGCGAGTCAGCCCCGTGTATTTGACTTATAGTGCCGCTTTCGAAGATTACTTGCGAAGACGCAGAGAAAATCCGAATGATACGACGATTACGGCGCCTGCAAGACCGGCTTACGATCCCGGTCCGGGCGATCAATTTTATCTCGAATCGAGTCTGCGTTATCAGCCGACCGCCGCATTACAGACGCAATTCAGTTGGACGAGAACCAGATTAGTTCGTCATGATACGGATAAAGTCGCATTTGATGACAATATTTTCAGCTTTCGTTCTACTTATCAGTTCACACGCGATGTTTTCGCTCGATTAAGGCTTGATTACTCAAATATTTCAACTCGTCTTCGCCCGCAGCTTGTTTTCGGCTGGACTCCAAGCCCGGGGACGGCTATTTATGCCGGTTACAATGACGATTTTAATTACAACGGTTACAACCCTTATATAAGGCTGCAGGAACTTGACATAAGATTGCAGGGACCCGATACGAGGTTGAGAGAAGCGGGTTTTCAAAGCAATGGTAGAACTTTTTTCATCAAGGCTTCATACCTGTTTAGAAAAAGTTTCTAAAACGAAAGGTAAAAATTCGCTCATTTTTCAATTAATAAAAGAGGCTTCCGCGCCTCTTTTATTTTTTAGGTCTGTCGAGAGTTCAACAAATATCTGTATAATTCTTATAAACGCAAATTCGATTTATACTTTTAGTTGAATGATAAATAAAACTGAAGCGGAAATTCCCGCAGGTAATGAAATTAATGCCTTTATCTGCACGTATCTTTTGACAATTCGGCGAGTCGGTTTCAATGCCGCAGAAGCCGAAGATTTTAGAAAATACTTCACGAAACTAAGCGAATACGGCGGCGAAGTGCTTGTCATTGACGGTTCCCCGCCGGACGTTTTCGCCGCGCATCGAAAAGCGTGGCGCGGCGTTTGTCGGCACTCGCCGGTTGATCCGCAATACAAATATCTGAACGGCAAAGTCAACGGCATTCACACCGGTGTGGCGCTTGCCGAACACGACAAAATCATTCTCGCCGACGATGATATTCGTTATACCGCCGATGATGTTCGGCGAATGGCTGATTTGCTCGAAGAATACGAAATGGTTCGTCCGCAGAACTATTTTCAGCCGCTGCCGCTATGGGCGCGAACCGAAGCCGCGCGAATGCTCATCAACCGTGCATGGATTGCGGAAGGCGATTATTCGGGCACGCTCGGCGTCACGAAAACGGCAATGCGGCGCGTCGGGCATTATGACGGCGACGTGCTTTTCGATAACGAAGAAATCGTACGTCACTTTCGTTTTAAGGGCGCTCGTATAAAGTACGCGCGAGATTTTTTTCTGTTAAAACTTCCGCCGACCTTTTCGAAATGGATCGAGCAAAGACCGAGGCAGGCTTATGAAGATTTCGTAATGCGGGCTAAAACTTTGTTTTTTTTATCGTTGCCGATTGTTCTGGCGCTTACGACTTTAAATGCCGGGTGGAGTTTAACGCTAATTTACATTGTCTTAATAGCAATCGGTTCAGTAATTACGGCAGCTTGCGGTCTGACAGACGGAGCTGTACGGTTTTTCCCGCGCTCGATTGTTTTATATGCACCGCTCTGGATTGCCGAACGCTCAATCAGCACATATTGGGCGCTTTACTGGTATTTTACACGCGGCGGTTACCCGTTCGGCGATAAAGTCGTCGCCAAAGGCACAGGGCGCGCCTGGAATTCGCCGGACAATTCAAGCGAGGAAAAAGCTTATTCCGAAGAATCGTAAATTTCGACATCAATCGGTTTGAAACTGTAATTATTCGACATTTCAGCCGAGCAAGCGGTTACGCCGACGATTAAATCCATCTCGGCGCGAAGCAAGATAAAATCTCCGGCTTTCGACGGCGGCGGATCAATCCGAAGCTCGCCCGACGGCTGCACTACGACGTTCATAAATATATTAAAAGTCGTCGGAATCATATCGGGAGAAATACCGAAAGGGGCGAGGTTTTTGTGTAAATTTTCAAAACAACTCGGGTGATAATCGTGATTGTTGTAGATAATTTGAAAAGTTTCCGGGCTGCAAGGCGTCAGCAGAAAATCGTGCCGACCGACCGTATCTTCTAAAATCGTGAACATCGGACGGCTCCTGTTTGAGTAAAGCGTATGCCCGGAAGTTACATAGATAGTGTTGGCATAATCAATGGTTCGTCCCGAAGAAAGCCATTCGGAGATGTCTTGGGCGGCAAAAGCAGTTAAATCGGAAACTTGTTCGCCTTGCGGGTCTATAATCTTTAAAAGCTGTCCGTTTTTTAAATTGAAAGCCGTGCCGGTTTGCGGCGCTAGATGAAAGCTATTAACCATAGAATTCGTTTTCGTTAGAATTAAAGCAGTCCAGATTACTAATTCCGAGAATTAGACATTGTTTTAATTTAATTTTTATATCAAGAACTTTTGTGGAACGGGCATTTCCAATTTTCTTCGACGGCGCGACCGGAATACTGCCTTGCTTCGCTTCGTTCGCCGAAATCGCTCAGATTCGGATTAAGCGAACCTTGTAATTTCAAATCACGCGCACGGATAGTTTGCCGCATTCTCTCGAATTTGTTTTCGTCGCGCAGGCGTTGAAACTGCGCCCGAATGTTGAAGACAAGGGTCGCCCACGGAAAACGTCTCGAAATGCGCGAGCTAGCCGGATGAAGACCGACGATAAAAAATGCCGTTTCGGCAAAGCTGAACGAAAAATTCGGATTTTCCGGGTCGCTGCTGACGGTCGAATCCCATTTGTGATGCGCGCTGTCAATTTTGTTCAAATTCGTCAGCTGCGCCCACAACAATTCTTCCCAAAATTTTTCGTTCGTGATTGTGGGGCTTCCGAAACAAGCGACGAATGTGGAATAATTCGTTCCAAAACTTGATTGCTCCCGAACATAACTCCACAAATCAAAAGCTAGACCGGCTGTCGAATCCGGTGAATTCATTTCCGTGTAAAAACCGAAACGATAGCAGTTGCCGTTTAACGCAGCTTTTGCTCCGATGCAGGGGAAATCGGAATTGGAAATATGCGAGCGAAAATCATTGTGGACTTTATAAAAAAGGGTGGAAAATTTTTTCCCCGGTTCAAAAACGTGCACAATCTCGTCGTTTTTCCACTTTGAGTAAGAACTGAATTTCGAGTATTCGCTAAAAGGATTTAAAGGATCGCCCGTGCTTGAATTTTTCATAACCTGCTTGTTCTTTTAAGTGTTCGGCGCGATAAATTTTCAAAATTTACCGCATCCGCGATTTCAACAGAATAGCGTTTTCATAATCGCTACCGAAAAAGCTAAAACCATTTAATAAATCCTAAAAAAAAATCCGCTACAATATCAAGTAGCGGATTACGTATTGTCTGAAATAAAAGAGTTTAATCAGCAGCAATGCTTGTGCCTGAATCTTTCGATTCGCCTTATTAAAATGAGCTTTATCACAATTTCTTGTGCCAAAAAAGCAATTCAATCGATTGTTTTTTCTGTCTGAATAATTTTCTTTACTTCATCAATCAATTCGTTGTTTCGCTCAAAAGAAAGCGTTGAATGACCGTTTTCCGAAAATTTCGGCGGGTAAAGATGTTTTTGGTAAATCGGATACGCTTCGGTGCGCAGATGCGCGAGCATATGATGTCCGCGACGAACTTCTCGTTCGTGGCGCAGAGCGGAAACGTCAATCGGCGCGACGACTATTCGCTCGCCCGGACCCGGCGAAGCATCAGCCAGCATTCTGCCTTCGTAATCAACGATTTGACTGCCGCCCGACCATGAATAAGGCGGATAATGTTTAAGACTCGCCGCTTGATTTGACGCCACGACGAAAGCTGTATTTTCGATAGCGCGGCAGCGGTTTACAACCGTCCACCAATCCATCGGCGATGTCGCATTCCAGGGGTCCATATAAGCTGAGACGCGAACTAAAATCTCGGCTCCGTTCGCCGTTAATTGTCTCAAAACCTCCGGGAAAAGCCAATCGTAACAAATCGCCGTCCCGATTCGACCGATCGGCGTGTCAGCTACCGGAAACAATGGCTCGTCATAGCCTTCGATGTCGTGCGGACTCGTGTGAACTTCAAATGGAATCCAGGTGTTGACTTTGCGGTATTTGTATAAGATTCCTTCCGGTCCGATCAAACAAGTCGTATTAAAAAGCGCGTTTTTCCACTTTTTGTCAATTTCGAGCATTGAGCCGGTCTGAATGTAAATATTATGTTCCCGCGCTTTGCGTTCGAGCAGCTCCGTATGTTCGTTTGGAATTTCAACGGCAAGTTTTTTTATTAATTCTTTAGCCGTCGCATAAACCGGCGCGGCGTGCGCGAATTCCGGAAAAACGACAAGTCGAACCGGCAAAAAAGGCGCGCTGCCAAAAACTGCAGAATCAACCATCGAAAGCATACGAGCGGTGTTGGCTCGCATTTGGCTGCGCTGAAGCGGATTCGGCAAATCCGTCTGGCAGGCTGCTGCCGAATATCTAATATGTTGCATATAAATCAATTACGAATTACAAATTACGCGTAAATTATAGTAAAGGGCAATAAGTCAAAGTAATTATCTGGTTATTTTATTAAAGCGGTTTCGATACGCGGAAAAACGGTTTTTACTGTTCTGGTTGTGTATTCATCGTAAATTTTGCGTTTCTCTTCGGTCATCGGAAACTGTTCGCCTTCGTCGTAAGGATATTTCTTCATCGCACGGAAAGGCAGCGGCATAACCGCGTCAGGACTTGCCGAATTGATGTCCATTTCCTTGCTGTAACCTGCGGAATGCAGCAGAAACGTGCGTTTAAATCCTTTTTCCAGCGGCGGCAAAGCCGTTTCATCGAAAGTTAAAGCCACTTCGTCGCCGGTTCTGGAAATGACAAAAACGTCGTCCGCTTCCGACAGCAGCGGCAAAACGTTTCCCAAACGAGTAAAGCTTCCCGAAAAGTATTTCCAGCGCCCGTCGTTCAGCACCGTCTCGTAATCAACCAAAATCGGTTCTTTGCCGTCCGGCTTTATTTCGAGAGAAAACCCTCGCTCGCGTAAATCGGCGGAAGAAGGGGTGATCTTTGAAACCCGTAGGTTTGCCGTAGCATCTTCCGAAGTATCAACCGCGATTTTATCCCAGAGCGTTTTCATATTCGTTAGAATCCGCACCTCACGACTGTCGCTCAAAAACTTGCCGGTCAAATCTACGACAACGGTTTGCGGACGACCGACGGAAATGCCGATGCTTTCAATTACTGTTTCCCATTCGCCGCGTTTGTTTTTTACTTGCAGTTTCGGCATTTGCAAAGCCAAGCCGGATTGTGTGGCGGCGACGTTATCGCTTGAAAATGCGTAATCAGTCCAGCCCGTCAGCAAAAGCAGCGTTCTTCCGTTGTACCCGCGCCGATTATCCAAAGTTAAAACGAGTTCGTGCTGTTTGGCGTAACCGCGAATTTTTTCGTTTTCAAAACTACCGTAGAAATTTCTGTCCAATAATCGAATCTTTTCTGTGACGTTTCGATTTTTTCCGTCAATTACGAGCAGAGGAGCTTTTTCACCGCCGGTCGTGTATAAAATAAATTTTTCCGCCGTCGGAATTCCCAAACCTTCGTTCGGATAAATCTCATTTTTTTCGGGATGATCTACGGCGATTAATTCAAAACGGTCAAGATACAAGACTTCTTCGAGTTCGTTTGTTACGCGGAGCTCATATTTTTCGTTTTTCGGTTTTAACTGTTCGGACGTAATGCGAACGTATTCTTCCGGGTCGGGCGTGTTCGTCTGCCCGTCGCCGTGAGAATAAGCCATTTCGCCGCCGCCGAGAAAGTCAGTGATGAATTCAAATTTTTCACCGTTCCATGTGTATAGATACGGGCAAGATGAAGGTTTGCGGTCAAGTTCTTCGATAGTTAAAGGGCGAGCGGCGATTTGATTTTTCGATTCGAGAGCTTCGATCTCGGCTTGAATAATGCCGGAAGTCCATATCACGCGCACAACATCGGGTTTTTCTCGTTTTCCAAGCCCGAAATGAATGTCGGCGGGCGCGGGCGCGGGACTTGCGGAATAACTTTCAAGTTTCTGCGTTAGGCTTCCCGCTCGCATATCAACTTTTGCGCCTATCCCCGTTTTATTGCTAACGCGTCCTTGCAAGCGTATGATTTTTGAGTTGTTGGTATTTCCCCCGACGTTCTGGAAATAATTCAAAGCCGTATTTTTCCCGAATGTTATTAAATCTATGTCACCGTCATTATCAATATCGCCTGATAAAAACTCGCTCGAATTTGTAGAATTCAAAGTGTAGGACCTAGATTTAAAAATGGTTGAATCGGGTTTCGACCACTCTTCGCCGACATTTCGAATTAAAGCAAATCCTTTTTCATTATTAAAAATTAAATCAAGAAGACCGTCGTTGTCGTAATCTAAAAACTGTGCGGACGTAACATTTTCCGTTCCTTTCGGCGCGTTTTTCAATACGAAGTTGCCGCGCCCGTCCGAGACGGCAAAAAGGCTCGTGCCGTCGCGTTTCCCGAGAAAGAAATCGACGAAAGAATCTTTATTAAAATCACCCGCTGTTGCGCAGAACCATTCACCAACTTGATCCAACCCCACTTCCGCCGCAATATCTATGAAAGAGCCGTTGCGCTGATTGCGAAAGAGATTGGGTTTTCCGCCCCGATTTATCACGAGAAAATCAATGTCCCGACGGTTGTCGTAATCCGTAGGAATTACTCCGACTGCCCAGCTCATTACGTTGTTGACATTTGCCGTTTGCGAGATATCCGTGAAAGTTCCGTCGCCGTTATTGCGCCAGAGTTTGTTCGGAGCAGAGCGAGTTCCGCTATGACCGTCCAAAAAACCCCCCAGAAAAATATCTAAATCGCCGTCGTGATCTGCATCGGCGAAAGCGGCAGAAACTGATACGTCAAGATTTTCCGGCAACTTTGCTTTAACCGTATTGTTTATGAACCTTCCTTTACCTGCATTGCGAAATATTGCAACGCCCTCACCGAAAAGGAACAAATCAGTCATTCCGTCATTATCATAATCTCCCGAGATAACACCATAACCATTAATTGGACGAGGCAGCGATTTTGCCAAATCGCCGGCAGCTGGAGTTACATTTGTAAATTTTCCGTTGTCGTTGCGAAACAACCGTGCCGGTAGGTTTTCGTTAGTTAAATGTATTAAATCCAAATCACCGTCGTTATCAAAATCAAAAAGCGTTGCAGCACCTTTTTTGTTCTCCGCGGTTACGCCTGTTTTTTTTAATTTTGAATTAAGAGGCTTGGAAGTCTGCAAACCAATTTCAACATTTTGAAAAAAGACTTTAGGCGGAGTTTTATTTACCAATTCCTTTTCCGCTCCGGTCGAAACGATTGCTTCGGCGTAGCGACCTTGTTCCAAATAATTCAAGCCGATATTTGTCGCCGCGCCGGTGCCGCGCAAAGATTGGAAACGAGTCATCAATCGCTGTCCTTCTTCGCGTTGGTTGCTGCGCAAAAGCGCCGTCGCGAGATTGTATAAAGCCGTCGCATTATACGGCTCGGCTTCGAATGCGCGGCGAAATGCGGCGGATGCCTCCGCGTATTGTCGCTGCTGCACGAGAATCTGACCGAGATTAACGTTTGCCCCTACATCATTCGGATCGAATTCCAAAATTCTTTTGAAAGCTGCGATTGCATCTTCGCTGCGGTTTTGAGCGCGCGCGATTAAGCCGAGTAGGTAAATCGGCTGAGGTTGTTCGGGCGCGAGTTCAGCGGCTTTTTTCGCTTCAATAATCGCGGCATCGTAATCGGTAAGATTGAATAAAGCGATGGCAAGATTCGTCTGAGCAATTTCCAGCCGCGGGTGAATCTTCAAAGCCCGGCGAAATGCTTCAGCGCCTTCTTTGTAATTGAATTGTTCGAGCAGAGCGACGCCTAAATTGTTGGCGCGATAAGCTTCTTCGCGTTCAGCAACGGAGATCGCAAGCGCATCGGCTGCCGTTTGAGCTGAAATTTCTTGTTTATTGATCAATGCAAAGACAAATGCGCAGGCTAAAATCAGAAAAGCCGTCCATATTGCAAAGCGCCGAAATAACTTCATAAATTTATTAAAACAATTTTGCAAGCCGTCGGCAATTAATCGAACTTAATCCTGAAACTAAAAAATAACCGACATTTCTTGTTCAGATACAGAGAAATATCGGTTTGTTAATCGAACATATGTATGAACGGCAGAAACAAAGCGAGGAAATTGAATTATCTAAAAATTCAATTTGCGGCTTTTTATAACTTATAATTTGTATATAGTTAAGTTTCTTTCCGCCAGCAAGCAGTTTCGACTATTTTTTATCAACGGTTCCGTCAAAATAGCTTTGAGTTTTCGGAAAAACGTAATCAGCAACCTTTTTTCCTAACTCCAACCCGGCAATGTTGTCCGCTTGAATGTGATAACCGCCCATTACGCGCGAAATGCCTGCCATTTCTGCCGTCGCCGAAAATGTCGGCAAATCTAGCGCGACTTCGCAAGTCAATTTCGCGTCCTGCGGCGATTGACCTAATTTCGTTTGAATGATTTTGCATTCGTATTCGGCTTCGGTCAGTTCTCCCGCTTTTCTTCGTTCGACTTCGCCGAAGCGGTCGCTGCCCGTGAACAATTCCAGAACCCTCGCGCAAGCCGCGCTGACCGTGCTGTGACCGGAAACGTAGCCGGGAAAAGGCGGCGTGATGAAATTATAAGGCGAGTACGGGTGCCACTGTTCAGCCGGCATTTCAACGACGCCTTTGCCCGGACCGCCCCAGCCTTGAACTATTTGACCTTTATAATAATATCTGACCAGCGTCCAGGGACGCGAGCTGTCGTAAAATCTCTTTGCTTCCCAGGCGGCGATAAAAGCGTCAAACGCCGCAACGCCGACGGCAAAAAAGATTTTTACGTCCTTATCAATATCGTGCTTATCGCGGCGCGAAACCGCCTGTGCGAATCGAAGCCAGTGACCGGATTGCCCGGTCGAGCGGGGACCGTCGCGCATAAACTCGACAATCGCTTTTTGCTCGGGCGAAAGGCTGTTGTTGTAAGCCAAAACCTCGTCTACTTCTTTTTTCAATTGTTCGGAACCGACTTTCGGCGGCGGCGGCGGACGAAATTGATCGGGGCGGGTTAAAGCAAACGGTTTGACGCGATACCAGTGGGGCGTTAAATACCCCGGTACTGCGGTTTTGCCTTGACCGATTTGAAAGGTAATCGGCTGCCAGCAATCCGGGGCTATGATTTTGTCAACCGAATTGACCGGGCGGTAAAAAGTATAATCGGAATAAGGTTTTCCGTTTGATCCCGGTTCATCGCCGAGCTGATTCGCGCCGTCGCGATGACGGTATTCGATAACAGCCGCCGCCGCGACGTTGCCGACGCCCTGCGGTTTTGAAAGATCGGTCGTGTTATCGTTCGGATCAAAGCCGCGCTGTTTCATTTGCTGCGCCAACCATTCGGCGTCTTCGGAAAAAACGTCGAGCATTGCGCGATATGTGGCGTATGCGACGGCTTTTTCCTTGTTTGCTAAAGTGCGCTCGTTTTTAGGACGGCGCAATTTTTCGCCCAGACGGGTCCCGACTGCTTTATCGTCGTAAGCCGCCCAGGCGTCGTACATTGATGTGACGATAATCGCCAGCATTCGCGAGCCGACGGTCGGACGCGGAGCGACGCGTTCGTGTTCGCGCGCCGTCGCTTCGAGCGCAACGTCGAGCCACACATAAGCCGCCGAATGTTTTTGTTTCAACCTGATTGATTCTGAAACCTGACCGGTAACTTTGATTGGCGAAGACTTTCGCGCGTAAATTTTGCCCGTTAAAATGGTTGAACTGATTAAACAGATGAAAATAAAAAGGGAAACAAACTGTTTACTGCGTTTCATAACACAAGGAAGATTTCTCCGATTGAAATATAACCCCTTGATAAAAACTTAATCTATAAAAAGCGAATCCTTTCATCCGCAATTTCATAAATTTATTTAGAAAATAAGCAATTCAAAGACAAAAGGAACAAAACATTCAAAATTGAAAACAAAAGAAGAATTTATTTGTTATTCTCAAAAATTAATCATTTTGAAAAATCGATCCCTCTTTCACTTATCGCTCATCAATACCTTTGTTTGAAGCACCATTTGCCGGCGGATTGTTTTCGCCGCCCGTCAACAAGTCAAATTTGCGCCGCGTTTCTGCAGACCAGCCCGGAATCAAATCCCAAACGATGCCTTTATCGTCAACCAGAATAGAAAGCGGTACCGATAATTCGTCGGTCGCGTAAATTTGTTCGATTGCCGGAACGCCGCCGAGCAGAATCGGGTAATTGACTTTCTTTTGAGCGATGTAACCTTTGACGTTGACGTTCGGTTCGGTATCTACATTAATGCCGATGATGTCAATGTTTCGAACCGCCAGACGCGGGCGCATTTTTTCTAATTCAGGCATTTCCTTCGCGCACGGAATGCACCACGTCGCCCAGATGTTTATCAGCGTGCTTCTTCCCGGCTTAAATTGTTTGCGCAGAGAACTTGTCGCGCCGTTTATGGTTTTCAAAATGAAATCCGGCAGCGGTTTTCCGATTTGAATTTTCAAGCCGCGAGCGAATATTTGCGATTTTGTCAGCGGGTCGGGGAGTTTAGCTTTTGCAACCAAAAGCGTTTGTGGTTTGCCCGAACCTTTTTTCAAAAACAATGTTGCATTGGCATTTAAATCTCCGGCAAATTTTTCGACTTCACCGTTCGACCAGGTTACTTCGATTGATTCGGCGCGAGCGTCTCTGCCTAAACCGAACAAAAGACGCGGATCGTGCTGCGAAATAAACCCGGAGCCGCCGGATTTTATTTTCGTTAAAGTTCCGGCGGAAGTCTTTACCCGAACGATTGTTCCGAATGCGTCTCGACCGGTTTTTTCATCGCCTTCCAATGCGATTCGCAGGAAATTACCGTCTTGACCGACATTATTGCGGAAAAGCAAATGTCCCTGATTCTGAATCGTGGTCGAAAAAACGTCCGTATCGCCGTCATTGTCGAAATCGGCGAAAACTCCGGCGCGTCCGTCGGTTATCGAATCAATTCCCGAAACGCCTGAAATATCAATGAATTTTTTTGTTCCGGTATTCAAATAAAGCGGATCGCGTTCGTAACCGCTGAACGAAAAACCCTTTCCGAACATCAACTGGTTCTGATCCGAGCGAAGCGCGCCTTTTTCATCTTTTCCGTCGTTTGAATGCGTCACAACTTGACGCCAGAACTGACTTCAGGTGTCTTTCATAGATTTGCCGGAAATAAAACCGTTCGGCGTGTAGATGTCTTCCCACCCGTCGTTGTCGAAATCAATAAAACCGCCGCCCCAAGCCCATCCGCCGGAAAAGCCGCCGACTTCAGCCGTCACATCCTTGAACTTTCCGTCGCCGATATTCTCGAAAAGATTGTTTCCGGCGGCGAGTTTTTTCAAAACATTATCTTTCGCGCTCGAATTCGGAAAAAGCCGCGTCAAAATTCGATTTCCGGCTGTCGAGCTCATATTCGAAGCGTGTATGTCGAGCCTGCCGTCATTGTTGTAATCGCCGAACGAAACGCCCATTCCGTTTCCGGGATCGAGCACGCCGCGTTCTTTCGCTTCGTCAACAAACCGGTCGCCTTTGTTGATGTACAACGCTTTTTCACCGAAATCATTGGCGAGGTATAAATCAATTCGCCCGTCGCCGTTTACGTCGGCAAATTCAGCCGCATAGCTCCAGCGCCGATCATCGACGCCCCATTTCGCCCCTTCTTCTTTGAAAGTTCCGTTTCCTTTATTAATAAACAAAAGATTCGGCGTGCCGTTTGTCGCTTTGAACCAGGAATCCGGCGTTATTTGCCCGTAGCGATTATACGAAGTGACATAAACGTCGAGCTGTCCATCCCCGTTCACGTCGCCGGCAACGGCGCTGAAACCGATTGCTTCTTTCGCCACGCCGCTTTCGAGAGAAACATCGTTAAATTCCAGTTTTCCGTTTTGTTTGAGAGTATTTTCAAGCAGAATCTGCTGACCGACGGCGGAAAGAAAAACATCCGAGTCTCCGTCATTGTCGTAATCAAAAACGAGCGGCGCGCTTCCGGATGATGTGATTTTGACGCCCGATTCTTCCGAAGCGTCGAGGAATCCGCCTTTTGTGTTATTTAAATAAAGAAAATTGCGATTCGCTCCGACAGCGAACAAGTCAATCCAACCGTCGTTATTAAAATCAGCCGCCGCAGCGCCATGCCAGACGAAACCGCTGTTTTCCAGCGTGCCGAATTGCGGTAAAGTCGTTCCGACGCCAGCGGGAACGGCGACTTCGGAAAAAATATCTGTGTTGGCAACCATCGAATCCAAACTGATTAAATCAATCGAATCGAATTGCCAGTGTTTGTTTACCGCCGCTCGAACCGTTGCGTTAAAGACGCCGCGCGCCCACTCGCGCTTTCCGTTCACATCGCGTCCGATGACGTAAAAAGCGATTCGCGCCCGTCCGGTTGCTCCTGTAACCGCCGTCGGTTGCTCCGCGCCTAACACCGCTTTCGCGTTTTCGTCGAAATTGGCTTCTTTGACCTTGAAACGCGCATCTTCGATTTCGTTAAAGTGTTCTAAAAACTCCGTCCAGCCTTTTAGGAATTCGGTTTTACTTATTAATTTAGGATTTTTAGACGGTTCCGGCACAACGGTTTTATCCGAATTTTCCCAAGCGTGAGAATCAATCCATTTTATTTGGTTTTTAGCCGGAAGCGGGCGAGAAGGAAACGGTTTTGCAGCAAGCTGTTTCGGGAAATATTCTTCCGTCAATTCTATATTTTTGTCTCTCGTCGCAACTGAAAGCTCTAAAAGATCGTTAGCCAGCGATTCCGATAGTTCTTCGATTATTTCAAGTCTTTTTCGGTCAACGGTTTGTTCGTTGTTTGCAGTTTGAAGTGAAGCGTTGTTTTGCGCGTAAGTTTTATTCAAAACGCTATTTACGGCAATCGGCAAAATTAACGCAAACAGGACCGCGGAAATTTGGTTAAAACGAAACCGGTAAAAAGATTGATAATTCATTGCGGGTTTTGTCAAGCTATTCTTAAATGAGTTGTCGGTTTTGCGAAATATTCTTTAAATTTGTTTTCTGTTGATTTTACAAGACTTTTTCTTTTATTGAAATTAAAATAAAACCGTTTAAGAATACGGAAATTTAATTTTCGGACGCAGCCGTTTTGTAAAAAGACAAAACGAAATGTTTTCACATTCGAAATAATTTCAAGTTATTTACGACGGGTGTTTTTTAAGTCGGCAAATACATTTTTACTATATTGGGATGTAATAAATCAATTATTGAGAAGCTATAAATCAATTCAAAGTTTCCCGATAAAATATTAACCTTGTTAAAACGCCTTTTGGTTTATCGTCTTTTACTTACATAAAACTTTAAATATCGCTTTTCATTCGCGTTCACAGCACGTATTCAAAAAAACGTAAAAAAAACAAATTATTGTTAACTATTGAGTTTAATTTGTCGTTATAGTTGTTGAGTCTCAAATATCAATAATTAAAAGAAGGTTAAATTTATGTTCAAAATCGCTTCGCTTTTTTGTTTTTTACTCTTTTGTTCGGTTCATTTATCAATAGGACAAGCCGCAAATCCCTTGCTCATCGGGCACGTTGCATTAAATCGCTCTCATATTGCTTTTACTTATGCGGGAAAAATCTGGCTGGTTGAAAGAACTGGCGGAAAGGCTCGGCGTTTAACCGAAACCCCTGAGGATGAAACAAATCCTGTTTTCTCGCCCGACGGTCGTCAGATAGCTTTTTCCAGATTTAACGGCAATGATTTGGATGTTTACGTTAGATCCGCAGACGGAACTGGCGAAGCCCGGCGTTTGACGTTTATGGGCGAAGATGATTTTGCAGTTACCTGGACGCCGGACGGACGCGAGATAGTTTTTCAGACGACGCGCGACGAAGAAGGCGTTAATCGTTTTTATAAAATTGCTGTTGATAAAAACTCTCTGGCAGAAGCGCTGCCTTTGCCGCAGGCAGAACAGGGGACTTTTTCGCCTGACGGAACGAAAATCGCCTACAACCCGCGCAGCTTTTTCAGCGAATGGCGTTATTATCGCGGCGGGTTGACCGCTCCGATTTGGATTGCGGATTTAAAGTCGGGTGCGCTTGAAAAACTTCCGAATGCAAATCATAACGACCGTTTTCCGATGTGGGTCGGCGATAAAATCTATTTTGTTTCCGACCGCACCGGAATTTTTAATTTATACGTTTACGACGGCAAAACTAAACAAACGAAGCAATTAACGAAATTTGATGATCAGGGAATAAAAGCCGCGAACGCCGCCGGCGATGCCGTTTGCTTCGTGCGTAACGGGAAATTGCACCTTTACGACACGATCAACAATCAGGACAAAATAATAGAAGTTTCAGTTTCCCCTGAAACGTCAGAGTTGCTGCCGAAAACCATACCGGCGATGCGCTCGTTTGAAGTGGTTTATCCTTCGGCGAACGGCGAAAAACTCATCTTCGGAGCGCGCGGCGAAGTTTTATTGTTTGACGCGGCAAGCGGCGAAGCGAAAAACTTGACGAACACACCGGGCGTTTCCGAACGATTTGCCAATCTTTCGCCCGACGGAAAATCAGCCGCTTATTTTTCGGATGAGTCCGGCGAATACGCTTTGCACATTCGCTCGCTGGAAAACGATTCGGTGAAAAAATTTCAAATCGAAAATAAACCGACCTTTTATTGGGACGTGAATTGGGCGCCCGACTCAAAAAGGTTAGTGTTTTCAGATCGGCGTTTAAGTTTGTGGATGGCAGACGCGGAAAAAGGAATCGCTCAAAAAATTGATACGTCAATTTATTCGGCGCAGGACTCCTGGCAGCCAAATTGGTCGCCTGATTCGCGTTTTCTGGCTTATGCAAAGCGCGGAAAAAACCGCGTCGGAACTGTTTACATATACGATTCGGCGCAGCGAAATTCATTTCAGATTACCGACGGAATAACGCACACGGAATCCCCTGTATTCGATAAAAACGGAAAGTATCTTTATTTCATTTCAAGCCCGAATGCCGGCACAAGCGAATATAGCTGGGGAGTTTTAAACGGCATTATGTCGCGCCCGAACACCGTTCGTCGCCTGCACGCTTTTTTGCTGACAAAAGAAAC
The DNA here is from genome assembly GCA_036388895.1 of Pyrinomonadaceae bacterium. Taxonomy (GTDB): domain Bacteria; phylum Acidobacteriota; class Blastocatellia; order Pyrinomonadales; family Pyrinomonadaceae; genus SXVE01. Next base: position 41,547 of record DASVQY010000061.1, read on the forward strand.
ACTTTCGCCCTTTATGCCGAACGGGCAGCCGAACCCGGACGCGAAAATGTCGGAAACAGCGCAGCAGGTAAAAATTGATTACGAAAACGCGTCGCGCCGTTTTGTTGATTTGCCTTTGCCGCAGAAAGATTATTACTGGCTGGTCTCGGGCAAGCCGGGCAAACTCTTTCTGGTAACGCACGATTGGACGGAAACTCCCGGAGCCGAGCAAGGGCAGCCGCGTAATTATTCGGTTAACTATTACGATCCGGCGAAATCGGGAGAACCGCAAAAGATTGTCGAAAGAATCGGCGGCGCGTTTGAAATCTCGCGCGACGGCTCAAAGCTGCTTTATCAAAAAGGTCGCGATTGGTTTTTGGTAGCAGCAGAAACCGCGCTGAAACCGGAAGAAGGAAAACTGAATTTGTCGAAAATGGAGATACGTGTCGAACCGCAAGCCGAATGGCGGCAAATGTTTCACGAATCAATGCGAATTATGCGCGATTGGTTTTACGATCCGAATTACCACGGGCGAAATTTAGAACAGCTTGAGCGCGAGTATGCAGCGTATCTTCCGACCGTTACGCGGCGAACGGATTTGAATCGCTTAATGCTTCAAATGCTCGGAGACGTTTCGGTCAGTCATCTAGGCGTCGGCGGCGGAGATGCGCCGCCACCGGCGGGCGGCGGAAATCGAATCGGTCTGCTTGGCGCGGATTATGAAATAGCAAACGGACATTTCAGATTCAAGAAAATTTACCGCGGCACTCCTTTTTCGGCGGCGAACAGCAGCTTTTCCGCGCCGCTCGATCAACCCGGCTTAAATGTTAACGAAGGCGATTATTTGCTTGAAGTTAACGGAACCAAACTCGAAGTTGGCAAAAATCTTTACAGCTATTTTGAAAACACAATCGGTAAGCCGACAAAAATTGTTGTAAGTTCCGACGTTGATGGTGCGAAAAGTCGAACGTTAACGGTTTTTCCGGCTGCCGGAGAAAACCGTCTGCGTCGCGCAAATTGGGCGGAAAATAACCGAAAACTCGTCGAGCGGCTATCCGGCGGAAAACTCGGCTACATATTTATAGAAGGATACGGCGGCGAAGGCATTTTGAACGCTGTTCGAGGATTAAACGGTTATGCCGATAAACAGGGAATTATCGTTGATCAAAGATACAACGGCGGCGGAATCACGCCCGATTATCTAATCGAATGGATGCAGCGAAAGCCTATTTACCATTATATGTTTCGCGGCGGCGAAGACATCGCCACGCCCGTCAATCCCGCGCCGCCCGTTAAGGTAATGATTATAAACGAATTTAACGGCTCCGCCGCTGAAACCGCCGCTTTTATGTTTAAGCTCGGAAAGGTCGGTTCGCTGGTTGGAAAACGTACGGCGGGCGCGGGAATCGGTCCTTATTATTTTACGCCGCGATTGATTGACGGCGGGCGCGTTCAATTGCCGAACCGCGCGGCATTCGTTTCCGACGGCAGCGGCTGGGGAATTGAAAATTACGGTGTTGAACCGGACTTTGACGTGGAGATTACGCCGCAAAATTTGATGTCCGGTCGGGACTCGCAGCTCGAAAAAGCAGTTGAAGTAGCGATGTCGCAGATTAACAGAAATCCGAATATTCAGCCGAAACATCCGGCGTTTCCGGTTCACCCGGGAAAACAGGAAACTGTCAAAGGCGAAATAAATTTGCCTTTGCCCGGTTCGGCTTTTCCCTTGCCGAGTCCGAAAACGGAAATCAAAAATATTGAAAACGGAAAATACTCCGCCTTTCTCGGACAATTCGAGACGGAAATGGGCGTGCTGACGTTCCGGCAGGAAGGCGAGAAGCTTGTTGGTGTCGCACCCAATGGGGAACGAATCGAATTAATTCCGGATCGTGAAGTCAAAGACAAATTTATCGCTCAAACTGCCAGCGTTCAGGTAACATTCGACCGCGACGCAAACGGAAAAGTCATCAGTGCGACAATAATCATCCCGAGCGGCAGGCAGTTGAAAGGAAAGAAAATCAGTTAATTTGCCGAAATCAAATCAATTCAAATGATTCCTGCAAAATTTTTATCAGAGGCAAACATTGATTCAAATTTTTGTTTGCCTCATCTTTTTTTAGTTGCTTTCGCAATATAAATCTTATTGAAACCAAATGATTGTTTTCAATGAACGAGCTTTTTGTTAGAAAATTTATATCACCGATAGATTCGCCTTTATAAAATAGTTCTAGGCGGTATTGTTTTTTCTATTACGGGACGCCTGCCGAAAATCAAAAAACGCTGCAATAAGGTTAATTTATCTTTCGGCTCTTTCGGCACTTCCACGTAATCAACTACGATTCGTTCATTTTCGCCATAAATATTAAAGTAATTCAGCCGGAAAGTCGGAAAATAAACGGCGGGAAGCAAACCGAAACGAACCGAAACGCGCCGCAGAATTTTTAGCCACGTTCCGGTATTAATGATAACCCGCCCGTCTTCCTCGATCAGAAAAGCCTCATGAGTATGACCGAAAATATAAGCGCATACTTCCGGGTTCTCTTTGAAAACCAAACGCGCGCGGTCGAGATATTCGTTGTTCGCTTCGTTTGTCGGCGCCGATTTGTACGGCGGAAAAATCTGAAACCGGTAAAGGGCATGACGAACGTCTCTGTAAATCAAATAAAGGGGAATTGAAATCATTAAAAAGAAAAACCAGACGAACATACTTGCGGTCAAAATCCAGCGAACGATATCGCCGAACAAACCGAGCGCCCGCGTCAGCGGATTGACGAGCAATATATTCACGTCAAAAATCCCGAGAAATTTTAATAATTCGCCAGCCAGCGCAAAAATCGTCACCGTCAGAAGCAGCAAAAAGGGAAGCAAAAGCCAGCGCAGAAAAATGTTCATTTCGTTGTAAAAGTAATTTGAAATGAGCCAGTCGGGAATGCTTCTGACATCAACCGAGCGAATATCTTTAAGCCAATCGCTCGCCCCGAAAACCGAAAATTTACTTGCCCCGCTGACAAAACTTTTCGTAATGAAAAAACCGGCTGGCAAAGCGTAAGGATTGCCGTAATCGGGCGCTGAGTTAAACGGATCAATCTGTTGACCGTGCTCGATCCAAATTTTCCTGCCGCCGATTTCGCGAACCAGGACGACGGATTCATCGAGCCTGATGTTGTAGTCAGATAATTTCAGCTTGTAAAGCGGATCGCACGCCAAATCGTAATCGTGATTTCCGACCATCATCGTTATTTGAATTTTTTCGCCCGTTTGTTTTAACTGCTCGAAAATTGTTTGATGATGCTTGATTATTTCATCGAGCTGCGCGGTGCCTTCGATGGTCGTGAGTTCCCAGAAACCGAAAGTGTCACCGGCGATAATCAATTCGGTATCTTTGCCGTATTGCTCCAATTCTGCTAAAAATCGAATGAATTCTTCTGTAAAGTCGCACACCTGTAGCTGTCCGTCGCCGCCGAAGTGAAGATCGCTGACAAAATAAAATTTTTTCGCCATAGGGTTTTTATTATGAATTTAAAGGTTAAAGGTTATTGCGGCATAATTTAAAGTCCAAAATTCACAAATTATGTCTGATAAAAAATTTATGTTCGACATTCCGAACTGGTCTAAAAATTTTATGTATCAAAAGACGACAGTTTTTTTATTATTGATGAATGAATTTCATTGTTGAATCTTAAGCGGCATATAAAGCGAATATAAAACATATCTTTAAGGAGTTCTGGTAATGAATAGAAGATTATTTTTAATGAAATCAGCATTTTTCGGGGGCTTCGGTTTGTGCTTTCCGAAGAGTTTTGTTTTCGCAAACAACAATGAAAATCTGTTTAATGATTATTCGTCGAAAATACAAACCGATGATCTGCCTTTTGAAAAAATTGTCAAAACTGATGCGGAGTGGCGGCGAATTCTTACAAAAAAACAGTATTTGATTACGCGAAAAGGTGAAACCGAAGCGCCTTATTCCAGCCCGCTCAACAAAATAAAAGCAAAAGGAATTTTCGTTTGCGTTTGTTGCGATTTACCTATGTTCAGCTCAAAACATAAATTCGATTCGCAAACCGGGTGGGCGAGCTTTTACCAGCCGATTGAAAAAATCAACATTCAAGAGAAAATTGATAACAGTCTGCCGGAGGTCCGAACCGAAGTTCTGTGCAACCGCTGTGACGCGCACCTCGGGCACGTTTTCGACGACGGACCCGAACCGACGGGGCTTCGTTACTGTATAAACGGAGTAGCAATGAAGTTTATCAAAACGAAATAAACGAAACGAATTAAAAATCATTACTGAATTGTTTTACGCGGCAGTTACTGGAATTCTTTAATTGTATGCGCGCCGACTTTTAATGTTATGCATAAAGTAGTATCAAGGTAAGTTGTTGTAAATAAGTGTTTTGTTTTTTTTGAAAAAGCAGTTTTCAATAATGTTTTCGTTTATTAAAGAGGTTCATTTCTTTTTACATGACTGGAGTGCACTAAATCGGAAATGATTTATTCTTTCTCGTGAAAAAAAAACGAACCCGAGTTTGAAAACTTCCTGCAAAAATTTCAGTTTATTGCATTGTTTCTGATTGAAAAAAAATGAAAAAAATCTATTCATCACGGCACTCAAATTGCTATTCAAACCGATGGTGAATAAATGATTGAAATCGGAACAGTTTTACAAGATCGTTATTTAATCGAAGAAAAAATCGGCGCGGGCGGGATGGGCGCTGTTTATCGCGCGATTGATCAGCGTTTCGGCAGCGCCGTCGCCATCAAAGAAACTTTTTATAAGGATGAAGAGCTGGGCGACGCGTTTGAGCGCGAGGCTCGTCTTCTAAACAGTTTATTTCATCCGGTTTTGCCCCACGTTTCCGATTATTTCTCGGAAAACAACGGGCACTTTCTGGTGATGCAGTTTATCGAGGGCGAGGATTTGTTCGTTACGTTAAAACGTGACGGAGCTTTTCCTGTTCAAGATGTTGTTCGTTGGACGGATAGTCTGCTCGATGCTCTTGATTATTTGCATTCACAAGACCCGCCGATTATTCACCGCGATATTAAGCCGCAAAACTTAAAAGTAACGCCGCGCAGCGATGTAATCCTGCTCGATTTCGGTTTAGCCAAATTGAATTCTCAAGATACGCTCGGCGCATTAAGCGTTTTCGGTTATTCGAAAACTTATTCGCCTCTCGAGCAAATACAAGGAACGGGAACTGATGTTCGGTCGGATATTTTCGCGCTCGGCGCAACCGCTTATCATCTTTTGACGGGAAAACCACCGATTGACGTGCTGGCGCGCGCTTCGGCGATAGTCGCGGGAAATGCTGATCCGCTTCAATTAGCCAGCGATATCAATGAAAATGTTCCCGTTGCCATTGCGGTCATTCTCAAGTCGGCTTTAGCTTTAAATCCAGCACAACGGTTCGTTTCGGCAAACGCGATGCGTCTGGCTTTACAGCACGCGGTAAATTCCGATTTAACGGAAAATGTCGAAGAGTTGACTTCACCGATGAGCGTTGCCGCTCCGCTTGAAAATCAAGTTGTCAGCCCTGCGGATGCAGCGGATTTTCCCGCTTTGGAAGCATTTGCCGATGATGTAAAAAGTTTGAAGCGAGAAGAAACAGACGATGTCAACCCTATAATTGTTGATGTCCGACCGGATATTGAAACCGCTTTGCCTGCTCAAGAAATTTCTATTCCGCCGGCTTACGTCAGTTATGCGCCGACTAAAGTCAATGCCCGTCAAAATCAATCTCGAATTCCTTTTGCGGCATTGGCGGCTGTACTACTTCTGGTCGGATTGGCTGCGGGATATTTTATAATCAAAGCGAATTCTTCCGACGAAACAAATCAGCCGGCAGTTGTTGATTCTGCGAAAAAGCCGGATTCCAATCTCGTGCAAACTGTAGCGGATTCCGTAGATGATAAATCCGGAAAGCCGGAAGTTCCGGTTGTTGAAATTTCAGAAAAAACAAAAAACGTACCGGTGAAGAAAAAAACAACAGTCGAGGTACAGGAAACAACCGAAGATTCGTCGGAACAACAGCCGGTAATAACTGAAAATCCACAGCCTAAACTTGAAATTAAAGAGGTTTCTCTTCCTGTACCAACGCGTCAGGCACCTCGACCTGTTCCCCAGAAACAGAAAGAAAAAACATCCGGTAGTGATGAACCGCAGTCAGTTCCTGATATTGAATCAATCTTTACGGGACGCGCTTCGAATGAAAGGGACAAAAAAGAAGGTAGAAATCGAGATGTTAGTCAAGATGATCGTGATGTTATTTCCGAGGAAGAATTCAAGGAAATGCAGCGACAGCGTAAACAAGAACGACGCAATAATCGTCGCGATAAAAAACCTTTTCCGTTTTACTAAGTTTTAATTTCTACCTTGTAAGTAACTGAAAAGAAAGAATTTCATTATCTTCAAAATCATTCATTCGTAATAAAAATAAGGACGCTTATAAAAAGCGTCCTTATTTGTTTTAAATTTACTAAAAATTAAGTAAGTGGTAGTTTATCAGTAGGTTACACAGCTTTCTCAACTGATTACTTTAATGTCTCTTTCGCTGAAAATTCTCCAGCCGCTGTTTGTCTTTTGCCATCTCAATTCTTGAACTACTTCGCCGCGTCTGTTTCTCGACCCGCGTTCGATATTGTATTTTTTGCGAAAACGCATGATTGCCGTTCGACCGTTGTTCTGAAAGATAATTTCAGGCTCTTCCGCGCGTATATCAATAGATCTAGCGCCGGCAAAAGCTCTTGATTTTTCTAGGCGAACAGCGTTTTGCGGGGCATTTCGGGATAAATAAAAGGCTTTCAAGACCGGCATGTAAAAAGTCATCTGTCGTTCTATGTTTCGAGCATTCGTTGCAGAAATCCATTGAATTAACGCGTTTCTTAATTCGGCAGCTTCATTGTTTTTCAAATTTACCGGGCGCGAAGTTTTTGGAGAAACTGGATTTTCATTTTGTCTGGCGATTTGTGTATCGGTTCCGGACTCTCCGTAAATATCCCAGCGAGCGATATCGGAGATTTTGTTGTAAACGGTTTGAATAACGACCGGTTCGATGAGTTCTTCGGCTGAAATTCGCCGCGTTACACGTAAGCGTCTGCCGTTTTCAATCGGAGTAAATGTAAAAGTTAAATTGTCATCGCTTTTGCCGGTCGAAGTAAATACCAATCTGTTTGGTTCGAGTCCGATTCGGGTGCGTACGATGCGACCTTCTGCGTTGCGGACATTCCTCGTTATGCCGTCGGCTGTAAATTCAACCCGGCTCGAACGCGATGAACCGAGCGAAATGCGGTTGCCGTTGCATTCGATAGCGAGCATGTCAGGCGGCGTCAAACGCACAGCCAAATCAATAAAAAACTGCTGCTGATCTCCGTAAGGAACCTTGCTCGAAGCCCCTTCGATAACCGAGTACAATCTATCGCTGCTTTCCACGTCAATACTGTAAACACCGGTTAAACCGTTTGGAGAGGCGCAGACGCTTCGCTTTCCTCTTTCCCGCACAGCCTGCGCCGATATAGTCCCGTAGAAAAAAACGAGCAGAATCGGCAAAAAAACAGTTATAAGCCTGCTATTCATTCTTATCAACTCGATCACCCCGCTTGTATGTAAATCGAGGGCGTTTTGCGGCGCCCTCGATAAATTTTTTTTGTATTTAACTTTGTCCGGCAGTTCTGCCGACTTCTAAAATCGGATTTAGGTCATTGTCTCTATCCGGAAAGTCCAGATCGCGGTCAAATGTGCTGTCGGTAACAGTCGAACCCGAACCTGTTCGGGTCGTTAAATCTCTGTTTTTCGTATCGGTTAAAGTGTGTACGCTGGTTGCGGTGCCGCTGGTTTCAGTCTGAGCGACCGGGCGCGGTCGGGTTTCTTTGTTTGAATCCAAAAAATATTTAGCGCCGAAAGAAATTCCGATGCCGGCTAAAAGCGGCAATATAGTGCTTAAGCCGAAGAGCGAAGATTCTTTTACGGAATAAGATTCGCCGCTCGAATAACGCTTTTTATTCCGAAAAGAGCGATTATCCGAATTAAATTGTCTATTGGAATACGATTGATTGCCGGAATCCTGATTGTTCCGGTATGAACGATTATTCGAATAAAACTGATTATTGGCGGTTCTTCTGGTCGGGGACGGTTCCGCTTCGGAAATTTCGTGAACGACGTCGCTGATCAGATAAGGATTCGGTCCATATTCAGCGATATCGGCTTGGGCGACTATTCCAACGCACTTGCCGTTTTCATCCGTGACAATTACGCGACGGATTTTTTTGTCTTCCATTACGTCCGCACAATCTTGAATGCTTGTATCCGGCGAAATAGTCGTAATGCCCATTGTCATCACGTCCGATGCTTTCATTTCGATGGGATTTCGTCCGGTCGTGAAAGCGCGAATCGTGATATCGCGGTCGGTAACTGTACCGATTGGTTTTTTGCTCGATTGATTTTCGACAATCGGAATACATCCGCAATCGTACTCGACCATCATTTGAGCAACTTCTCGTAAATTCGTATCCGGCGTGCAACATGCCGGATTTTTAGTCATAATTTCTCTTACTTGCATAATAACCTCCATAGTTTCTTGAACTGTGAAACGTTTCAGTACGTTTTTATTGAGTTAATATACACAAGCAAAAATCATTCCGTTTGGATTGCAACGGAAGCTTAAGAAAACCGTTTTCAAATGAAAACAAGTATCGGGTATCAAGGAAAAGTTTCAATCAAAAAACTATAATTGTCTATTTTATTTTTCGATATTTACGCAAGATATTCAGCGTTTCTTCGAGCGGCAATGCCTCGATTTTACGCGCCTGTTTACCGCTTATCGTCACGGCTTTGAAAAGCGAATTATAAATCGCTTCTTCGGTCGCTTCGATAACGGCTAGAAAAATCGGGGACAACGCGTCGTTCGGTAAAACTTTTATGCTGCGCGGGCTTCGATTTTCAGCGTTCGTCTTGATGCGAAGTTCGGAATTTGTTGAAAAAGCAATAGCATAATCACCGCTGCCGTTTGTCGCTGCCGCGCCGGTTCTCGCCAAACCGAGCATCGAACGCGCAGCCATTCTTTGCAGTTGCCGCGCATCAACCGGCGCATCCGTAGCAATCACAATAATAATCGAACCGTCGGCTAAGTTGTTTATGTCCCGCTCGCTTTTGCCGTGCAGGGAACTTGTTGGCGATTGTTTCTTTTCATTTATTTGATTTGCCGAAGATTTTGCTTCCAGTGCGTCCTTTAAATAATATTTTCCGAGTTCAATTCCGACCGGAGCGCCGTCAATTGACAACACGCCGCCGTAATTGGTTTGAACAAGGACGCCGATTGTATAACCTCCGAACTGTGCGGGAATCTGTCTCGAAGAAGTGCCGATGCCGCCCTTGAACCCGAATGCAATCGTTCCGGTTCCGGCGCCGACGGAACCTTCTTCAACCGCTCCGCTCTGCGAATTTTTTATTGCTGTAAAAACATCCGTTTGTGTAATATGACGACCGCGAATGTCGTTCAGAAAACCGTCATTTGTTTCCGCTACTAAAGGGTTTATTGATTGAACCGATTCGTTGCCGGGAAGCGCCAGCATATAATCAATCAAAAAATCGGCTGTTCGAGGAACACTTAAAGTGGAAGTAAGTAAAATCGGCGTTTCAATTTCGCCGAGCTCGTTCACCTGCGTCGAACCCATCAATTTACCGAAACCGTTGCCGACGAAAACCGCGCCGGGAACTTTTTCGTGAAAAAGATTTCCTTCGTGCGGCAAAACTGCCGTAACCCCGGTTCGCACGTTTTCACCATGAATTATCGTTGTTTGTCCCACGCGGACGCCTTTTACATCCGTAATAGCATTTGCGGCTCCGGTCGGCAAAACGCCGATTTTAAGTCCGATATCGCGCACTCGCGGTCGTTTATCGACAGGCATAACGATTTGAGAAACGCCGACTGTTTTTACTGTAAGAATTAAGAACAGCGCGATGAATTTTTGTAACTGTGATTTATTTCCGATTAGAAACATTAAGATTTCATAAAAAAACAAAAATAAAAGAACAAAATATGAATTATTTTCGCCAAATAAAAATTTCGAGCGAAAATGAAAAACAAAAACTTGGCTCACGCTCATTTCTGTTCAGCTCATTTTACACCCGAAATCAAGTTTTCGTATCTTTTTATGAAATTAAGCTATAAAAATAAAAAACCCGCCGCTTATTTTTGCGGAGTAGGTTTTGGATTTTGTGCAGTCGGCTTCGGAACCGGAGGCTCAATGAGTATCACGCGATTTTTTTGAAGCTTGAGAGATTCAAGCTTGCGAATTTGTTCGGGCGTCAAGCCTTTAAATTCAAAAGGCGGTGTCGGAGGCATCGGCGGTTTTGCTTTCCACCTGATTCCTTTTTCGTCAATAATCATATCCTTAGTTTCAATTCTTTCATCATTGACGATAACTTGATCGGAATCTTTATCCTTTGTTCCGCCCTTACTTTGGCTCGCAACATTTTTCGTCTGAATTTTAGGGTCTTTTACAATCTTTGGATTCAGCGCATTTAATTTCGGAACGTTTTCCTTTGCCGTCTGCCTTTTTTCAAGTTCTTTAATTGCTGACTCGACATCTTCAGCTTGCGCGTTCGAGTTTGAAAATTCGACATTTGCCGGCGGTGTGACAACAAAGCTGTTTTTTAACTCCGTCTGCGCGGGCACGATTTCAACGTTTCGTCTATGGGGTTCGGAACTGTAAAAAAAAGCGGCGGAAAGCGCGCTGCCAACCAGAATCAACCCGCCGAAGACGGCGACGCCGATTGCACGCGGACGTTTCAAAAAAGAAGATTTTTCTGTTTCGTTTTGTATAATCGTAGCTTTTGAATCGAAATCCGATCCGAAAACATTTGTTTTCAGTGAATTTTCGGTATTTATTTTTTCCGGCGAAATTTTCGTTTTAACATCTGTTTGTGCAAACGGAGAAACATTTGTCGCCGCCGAAAACAGCTTCGTTTCCTGATTCAAAAGATCTGTTTTTGAATTTTTTTCAAACGGCGGCAAATCGCTCGCTTCGATGCTTTTGTCGCTGTTTTCGAGCATCAATTTCATCGAAATCGCCGATTCGGGTCTTTCGCCCGAATTCAAATCCATTGCTTTGTGCAAAATATACGAAACGCCGACGGGAATATTTTGATTGATGCGATTTGCCGGAATCAAAGGATCAGGCTGACCGTTTAGAACTTTCATCGCGCGCGTTAAAGCGTCTGCCGGCGGAGTTCCGGTCAAAAGATGATAAAGTGTTGCGGCGAGAGAATATAAATCGCTTTGCGGTTCGGTGCCAGTTCCTTGAATCTGTTCGAGGGAGGCGTAATTTAAAGAATAACCGAAGATGCTCTTGGCAGCCGTTTGATTCTGCGAGTCGGTCGGGTTGCCTTTCGCCAGACCGAAATCGAGCAGAATAATTTGACCGCCTTTAGTTAACTTTAAATTTTGAGGTTTGATATCGCGGTGAATGATTGACTGAGAATGCAAATATTCGAGCGCATTGCACAATTGATTAGCCCATTTTAAAACGTCTTCTAACGGAAAAGGCTCGCCCCGACGCTCGATCATTTCAGCCAGGTCTTCACCGGCGATATATTCCATTACGAGAAACTGACCGTTTTCTTCGGTAAAATGATCGCTGACGCGCGGCAATGCCGGATGTTTAAGACTGTTAAGAAGTCTCGCTTCGTGCTCGAAAGCCCTGCGAAGATTGGGGTCTTCAAAAACGGTTTCTTTGATGGCGACGGTGCTGTTGAAACGGTCGTCCGAGGCGACGTAAACTTTGCCCATCCCGCCCTGACCTATCTGTTTTTCGATACGGTAACGATTTTGTAAAATTGTGCCTGTTTCAATCATTTTTTTTGCCTTTTCTTAAAAACCGCGGAAAAGAACCGCATCCGGTCAAAATCTTTATTACGATAAACGAGACCGAAAAGTTTATCAAAGCCGGGTTCAAATTTCGATTCGATAAATTTGAGTTTTATACACAATTCGGTTCAGAAATAAAATATATGCGTGCGGCGCGGCGATTTAAAGCATCTTGCCGCTTATTTGCAAAAAAGAAAATTTTCAAGTCTTTTGCCGATTTTTGAACGCAATTAAACGTGTTTTTTGCAAAAGCGTGAATTTAACAGTTCCGATTCATACAAACTTAACAAAGCTGCCGGAAAATAAAAACACTTTGTTTTATAGCTTACATAAATTTTATCAACAAACGGGTAAACTTACCTTTAACGAATTAATTACTAAGCCATTGGATGATGAAAAAGTATCTGAGTTGGCTTGATAGTTGCTATAATTAATGAATTTAAATTTGATTATGCGGGCAATTTATAAAAGAATAAATAAGTAACAATCAATAAAACGATTTTTAAGAGTCCTTTTGGGCTGATAGTTTGAACAAATGTTAATTGAAAAACTGCCAAAACATAAAAAGTTTTTTCGGTATTGGCATAAAAAATAAAAGTTATACAGGATGAGCTTTGAAAAATTCATCCTGTTTTTCTTTGCAGAAAACGAAGCCGAATAAAACGCTTCGTTTCAAAAAGATTTATCAAGGGGTGATTTTATGAAATTTTTAAGTGGATTCGAAAGCACGCACATTTTTGGTAGCGGCACCGATGTTTTAGAACAAACAAAGCATACAGAATTATATAAACAGGACTTAAAGCTCGCTAAGTCGGTTGGTCTCAACACTTTGAGATACTCCGCTCCGTGGCACAGCATCGAAAAAAACAAAGGTATATACGAATGGGAATGGATGGACAAATCTCTCGCGGAATTAAAAAGATTGGGCATAGCGCCCATTTTAGACCCGCTTCACCACACAAGTTTTCCGGATTGGCTGACCGGCGGATTCAGCGATCGCGAATTTATTGATTCTTACGTTCGGTTCGTCGCCGCTCTCGCCGAACGTTATCCCTGGATCACAAATTACACAGTGATAAACGAACCGTTTGTGACAACCTGGTTTTGCGGCAAAACGGGGACGTGGTATCCGCACAAAAAAGGGCATAAAAATTTTGTCCCGATGATACTCAACGTCGGCGAAGCGATTAATCGTGTCAGCCGAATGCTCGCAGAAACAATTCCGAACGTTCGGCTGATCCACGTGGATGCTTCGGAACAGCATCGTTCTTTGGACGCAGAATCCGAATCTTTTGCCGGGTTTATGAACGAAATGAGATTTTTGGTTCAAGATATGGTTCTCGGCAATATTAACGAAGAGCACAAGCTTTATTCGTATCTGCTCGAAAATGGAGCAAGCCCTGAACGTCTTCGATGGTTTACTGAAAATCCCGCGCGAATAGACGTTATCGGTTTGGATTATTACTCGCATTCCGAACTGGAATGGAACAGAAGGGGTCGAGTTCACCCGAGTCTTTACCCCGAAGGTTTCGTTTCGGTAGCGATGGATTACGTCAATCGTTTTAATTTGCCGGTGATGCTTTCCGAAACCAATATCAGAGGATATGTTTCAGACCGCATTAGCTGGCTGAAATATATGGTCGAGCAATGCGAAACGCTCGAAGAAATCCTCAAAGCTCGAAAACTTCCGTTTGAAGGTTTTTGCTGGTACCCGTTTATTGATTCCACCGATTGGTGTTCGCTTCTGACGAAAGCCAACTGCAATATTGATCCGCAGGGGATTTTCTGGCTCGATTGCGATTCAAAGAAAAGAAATACTTCTGAGCTGAGCGAAATTTTTGAAGCCTTGACGCGCGGCGAAATTACTTCAAAAGATATTCCGGCGTATCATTTTCAGGCGCCGCTCGACCGGGTTCTCAAAAATTTTCTGCCCCGGATGAGTCATTGGCAATGGAAAGACCCTTTTCCGTTCGCGACAAAAACAAAAAGCCAAACCGGCAAAAGGGTTTTGGAAAAAGCTTTCGCCGGTTAATATTGCCCGGCGAGAGAAATTCATTTTTCTTTGAAACGGAAAATTATTCGCTTCAAAGAAAAATGAATTTCTACTGCGGAAATAATGTTCAGAAACCGTTCCATAATGTTTTTGAAATTTTAGTTGCGGTTGGATGCACAAAATATTGAGCGTCCGAACAGTTTTCGCCGTAGTTTCAACAACCTGTGATTTTCAAGGGTTGCAATCAAATGACGTTATGACGGAAAATAAACCTCAATTAAAAGCTTTGGAAGGCTCGCGAAACGGAATAATTCAAATAAAACCTTCAGCTCCTTCAATCGAAGATGAGAAAAAAGGACAGCATCCGTTAAAGTTCGATAAAAATCGTGAGGCTTTGCTTTACGTTCCAAAAGGCTATAAGCGGGAAACTGCGGCACCGTTCGCGCTAATGCTTCACGGTGCGGGCGGAAACGCTCAGCACGGAATAGCTTTTTTGCAGCATTTGTCTGATGAAGCGGGAATTATACTCCTCGCGCCGAAATCTCAAAATGTAACCTGGGACGTAATTATGAGCGATTACGGCGCGGACGTAGAATTTATCAATAGCGCGCTGCGGCACGTTTTTGAGCGTTATAACGTTGATAAAACGCGACTCGCGGTCGGAGGTTTTTCTGACGGGGCATCTTACGCGCTTTCGCTCGGCATAATCAATGGCGAGCTGTTTACCCAAGTCATAGCCTTTTCTCCGGGATTTATGGCTCCGACCAGACAATCGGGAAATCCGCGTATTTATATTTCTCACGGAACAAACGACAGCGTTTTGCCAATCGAAAAATGCAGCCGCAGGCTCGTGCCTCAGCTCAAACGCGGCGGGTACGATGTATTCTACAGAGAGTTTGAAGGACCGCATACGATTCCGCTCGATGTTGCAAGCGAATCGGTACAATGGTTTGTTTCGTAATAATTTCAAATTATAAATGCCGCTTATTCTTTAAATAAAAAATTATGGAAAACGAACAACCTCTCAAACGGCAAATCGAAGCAATCGCGCGCTGGATTCTCGAATCCGAACACACTATTGCTTTTACAGGAGCCGGAATCAGCACCGAGTCGGGAATTCCTGATTATCGGGGTCCAAACGGTGTTTGGACGAGGCGCGATGCCGGTCTGCCGCCGCCGAAATGGAAAATTCCGCAAAGCGAAGTCAAGCCGAATTCTTCTCATCACGCGTTAGTCGAATTAGAAAGGCTCGGCAAACTTCAATTTCTGATTACGCAGAACACAGACAATTTGCATCGTGAATCGGGCATTCAGCCCGATGCCATCGCCGAATTGCACGGCAACGGAAAATTGGTACGTTGTTTGAGTTGCGACCGGCAATATACGAAAGCTGCTGTCGGATGGGACGCAAATCGTTTCGGTCCCGGCTATCGAACGCAAAGTCCCGTGCATGGACAACCCGTTTGTCCGAACTGTAAAGGGAGATTAATTTCTTCGGTGGTCAATTTCGGAGATCCGATGCCGAAAAAAGAAATGGAATTATCAGCTTTTAATGCTATGAATTGCGATTTGATGCTCGTTCTCGGCTCTTCTTTGATGGTAAATCCGGCGGCTTCTTTAGTTGGTTTAGCGATAGAGTCCGGCGCGCGGACGGTTTTGGTAAATCAAGGCGAAACTCCTTATGACGATATAGTAACGTTGCGAATCTGGACGAGCATCGGCGAGGTTATTCCGCCCGCCGTAAATCCCGTAAAACAAGAATCAGCAAAAGAAAATACGGCGAGAAAATAAAAGTTTAGGCTGTGGGCAAACTTTTGATTTTCAACAATTTAATTGAATTTATTATGAATGGGGAAATACAAGCCGAATTTGTGCTCGACGAAAACGGCGACATCAAAACTTCAACGCACAAAGACAGGCTTTACTCAGAAGAAAATAAAGAGCCGGTCGAAATAGAAACAGTTTTCGCGCAGGTGAAAATAACAGATAATTCGGAAGAAAAAATCTTAAAAATTCCTGTAAACCAGGCACAATTGAGCGACGAACAATATCAGAAGAATTTCTTACAGGAAGTCGTTTACAATCAGCGCCTCGGCTGGCTCGATTTGTAATTTTTGTTTAATCAAAAATTCTAAAAAATGGGCTCCGTTTCGCTTGAATGCGAAAACGATTACTCGGCGTTATCTCGATGACTCCACAGGCATCGGAACCGAGCGTAAGCCGCTGACCGAAGATTGTTCGCCGGCGTTACCTTCTTCGTGATAATCAGCATCTTCGTTTACCTGCCAGACATCGTAAATTCGTTCGTTGGCGAGAATGTTTTCGGCAACGAGCATCGCGGTCATCATCGCATGATCCTGATTGTTGTATTTGTGCATACCGTTTCGACCGACGAGGTGCAGCGTCGGAAAACGAGTTTCTAATTCGTTCTTTAACGTGGCGACGTGGGTTGCATATTCGTCGTCATAAATCGGGTAAGCTTTCGGCTGTCTCACGACGCAGCCGTCAATAACGTCTGCGGCTTTTGCCAAACCGATTTTTTCAGTCTCGATTTTAGCTAGTTCAATCAGTTTTTCATCAGTCGAAGTCCACAGTCCATCTCCGGCAAAACAAAAATACTCGAGACCGTAACAGCATAAATCCGGGTCTGGAACTAGTTCTGGCGACCAGGACTTGAAGTTTTGAACTCTTCCGACTTTCACGTTCGGGTCGTGAATGTAAATCCAATTATCCGAAAACTGCTCGCGGTCTTTGATGATTAAAGCGACGGTTAAAAAGTCCCGGTATTTGAGCGAGTCAGCCGCTTTTACAGCCGACTCGGAAAGTTTCGGCGTTATTGATAACCCGAGTTCACGCATCGGAGCCGATGAGATGACGTGTTCGGCTTGAATTTCGCTTTCGGTTCCTGCTGCGTCACGATACTTCACAGTCCAAACTTTAGAATTATCGTCCCAATCGCAGCCGATGACGCGTTTTCCCATTAAAACGTTTCCGCCCATTTTTTGGACTTTTTCGGCGCAAACTTCCCACATCATACCCGGACCTAGGCGCGGATATCGAAAAGTGTCAATCAGCGTTTTAATAACGTCGCCGCGGTTTTTCGGTTTCCTTTTCGGCAAAAGAGCATTTTTTACCGCCGATGCGAGCGAAAGACCTTTTATTCTTTGCGCCGCCCAGTCAGCAGAGATTTCCTTGCAGCTCATTCCCCAAACTTTTTCCGTGTAAGTTTTAAAGAAAATAGAAAAAAGACGTTTCCCGAATTTGTTGCTCACCCAATCTTCAAAATTTTTCGGGTTTGAAACTGGCAGCGCCTGCGCTTTCGCGTAGGAAAGCATACAAAGCGTCGATTCGAAAACTCCGAGCTTGAAAAGAGCTTCAAATGCCTTCAAGGGGTAGGAAAAAAACTTGCCGCGATAAAAAATACGCGATGAACGCGGGCGATTGAGCATATCGTTCGGCAGAATTTCCGTCCAGAAATCTTCAACTTCTTTCGATTTCGAGAAAAAACGATGCCCGCCGATGTCGAAGCGAAAGCCTTTATACTCGACCGTGCGCGAAATTCCGCCGACATATTTCGGATCGGATTCGAGAACGGTGACGCTTATTTGATTGTCTTTTTTGAGAAGGCTGTAAGCGGCGGTCAATCCGGCTGGTCCTGCGCCGATTATGGCAACTCTTTTCGGCTGCGTTTTTATATCATTCATTAGCAATGAATTCCTAAATTTAATAAATCTAAAGTTAAAGTAATATGTTAATAACCGGTAAAGATTAATACTGTAATTGATCAGACATAATACCTTTCAATCACGGAATACAAAGTTACAAACATCGAAATAACGACTGATACGTACAAAATTATATGTACATACCCCTTGAAAAACTTCCATTTTACTTTTTTGTTGTAAAAAAGTAAAAAGAACAATGGTGCGACAGGAATAAAGTATCTTCCTTGAATGCCTTGAATTATGTCGCCGCCGACGGGCGACCAGGTCATATAAAGCAGAGCGCTGATGATGAAAGCAGTGCAGATTAATATGAATAAAAAAATGATTTTGCCGAATTGCGGAACGTCGAATCTTGTGTCTTTATCCAACACTGCGACGAGCATTAAAATTGCAAATACGAAAATTGTCAGCCACGTCGGCACGTACAAATCGAACCAGGTTAATTGCCCGGAAAAAGTGATGAAATAATAACCGAATTGATAAAAATAATCCTTTAAAGCTAAAAAAATAAAATTAAAAGGCGCGGTTAGAATATATTTTAATTGTTGTTCGGGATCAATCGGAATATCAATTCTGTAGGGCAAATAAATAGGTTTTACAATCGAAGCCCACGCCGCTACAGCACCAGCACAAACAGCCATCAACGCAAAAAATGTAAAAAAATAAGCCCGAATTGAACCGAACTTTTTCAGCGGAATTAAAAGAAAAAGCAAAGGCAATAAAATATATGCCTGTTTGCACAAAACGGCGGCAAGCGAAAAGATGAATATTTTTAGAATTTCTTTTTTTGAAACCGCGATGTTTTCGTTCTCCATTGCCGCGCGTAAAAAATAAGCAATAGTGAAAAAACAAATTCCGTAAGTGAAAGCGTCGGCAGAAGCCGATGCGACCTGAAAGATGTTTGTCGGCGTCAGGCAGAGCAAACAAAAAACCCATTTATGAATCGGCGTAATTTTTATGGCGAAGTAAGCTAAAGCCAGGAAAAAAAGTAAATTTATGATTCTGGCAAAATAAATCAAAAGCAGCGGGGAAGCGTCAAAAATCTTTCCGACGCTGATGGCGATAATTTGCGGAAAATACGGAACCGGATTGTAAACGACCGTATTGGGAAATCGCTCGAAAACCTGTTCGTTTCGATTGAGAGGAAGATGTATCAATTCTGAAATGAGTTTCGTGTCGAATTTGACATCGTGATTCATTTCAATGTTTCCGACCAGGACGCGATTCGTATAAAGAACGCTTTTCGGAATAAAACCGCCGCTCAAATCACCGCGTTTTTCGCCCAAAATATTTCCTTCGGTAATTTGATAAGCCCGAAAAAAATGATTCGGCTCGTCGCCGACCAGCGCCGGCGGCGTGACGAAAATAAATAAAAAGCCGAACAACGTTCCGAGCAAAAGAAAGAAGTTTTCAGGTTTCACCAAACTCCGAATAAAAGGCTTTGAATTAATCTTTATACTCATCGAGCAGTCTGAAAATATGTTTAATAAAAGGCTTTTACGGAAAATCAAATTGTTGAGAGTGTTGCCGAAGATCACTTCAAAAGTTAATATGATACGAACAAATAACACTTTATGCCAATCACTGCCGCTTCGGACTCGAAACTTTTTACAGCCGACAAATTCAAAAATAAATACTGGTTAATAATCTTTATTGTTTATCTGGTTTTGCTGGGAACGGTAGTAGCGCGTCACGAGCCATGGATGGACGAAGCGCAGCCGTGGATTTACGGCGAAGAAGTAAATCCGTTTGATCTTTTAACGAAACTCCTGCGCTACGACGGACATCCGCCGCTTTGGTATTTGATCGTTATGCCGTTCGCCAAAATCGGCTTGCCTTATTTTACGCTCAACGTTTTATCGGCTTTTTTCTCGGCTCTCGGCGTCCTGCTTTTTTTGCGCTATTCTCCTTTTCCGCCGATTATTAAAATACTTTTTCCCTTTACCTTCTTCGTTTTTTATCAATACGGCATCGTTGCCCGCAGTTATTG
Source organism: Pyrinomonadaceae bacterium (assembly GCA_036388895.1). Taxonomy (GTDB): domain Bacteria; phylum Acidobacteriota; class Blastocatellia; order Pyrinomonadales; family Pyrinomonadaceae; genus SXVE01. The sequence continues at coordinate 61,101 of DASVQY010000061.1, forward strand.
TTTAATCGCCCCGCTTTTGTTTTTTATTGCCGTAATTTACGAGAAAAAAAATGAACGACCGTTGCTTTTCGCTTTTCTGCTGTGCCTTTTGGCGAGCGTCAGCGCATTCACGTTTTTAATGGCTGGAGCTATTTTCTTCGTTCATCTTTTAGATGTCGTCAAGCGACGGAAGTCATTGAATCGCAACGAGATAATTTATCAATTCATAGCCGCCGTTTTGTTGATTCTCACGGCAGCAGCCGTTGTTTTAATTCTTGCCCAACCGCCGGATTCGAGTTTTGCTCAAGGTTATAACTTAAAACTAAAGAATTTTATTGATGTTGCCTGGCGAAGACTTTCAGGCGCATTAATTATGGATGAGCTGTCGAATTTTACAAAACTCCAAGCTGTCGGCTCATGTATTATATTTATCTTTTCTTTAATTTGGTTTTGGTATAAAAAGACATTTCTTTTGTTTTCGCTTCCTTGTTTGCTTATTACAATTCTTTCCGCCGTCAAATACAGCAACGTCTGGCATGAAGGCATTTTGTTTATTCTGTGGATTTTTGTTCTTTGGGTCAGCTTCAAAAATGAATATACTGAACCGCCAATTTTAAGAAAAATAATAAAATTGGCGGCTGTTATCGTTCTCGCTACACAGGTTTACTGGACAGGTCACGCCGCTTTTAAAGATTACAAATATAATTATTCCGGCGCTTATGAGCTTTCACAATTTATTAAAAACAATAAATTGGAAAATAAAAAGCTGTTTGTCAGCGGCTGGAAATCACTGGCGATTATGCCTTATTTCGACGAAAATGTTTTTTATAATTACAACGAGGGCGCAAAAAATCGCTACTGGCTTTGGTCAATATATAATCGTAATATGTTGGGTGCCGGACAAGAGGTGATTAATCGAATCGAAAAAGAACAGCCGGATTTTGCTGTTTTTGCTTCGGATCATATTGATATTTACAGTGAAATAAGAATTCCGGGTTACGATTTAATACAAGTTTTTGAAGGCAATCTTTACTGGAAGACGGGTTTGTTCGAGCCGGACAGTTTTTTTGTATACCGAAAAAGACAGTAACGGTTTAATTTTGGCTTTTTGATTTAATAACGGGAGAACAAAAAATCAAAATAATAACAGGGTGTAGGTTTTCTTAATTACTGTTTATGAATTTGTGTTTTTTGAGTTTGAAGCGATAGAAATTTAAATCGAAAATCGCATTAAACCAATCTTACGAGTTGACTGGTTTAATGCGATTACGGTAGTTCTCAAACAGAGCGAATTATAACTGAAAAATTAAAGCGCGGGTCACCGTAAGATTTCAGCCAAAGCCTGCAGCCGTTGTAAATCAGCCGGGGTTTTTGTTTGTCCGGCGCTCTTTTCAACCGATTGTGCGAGATTTTTCAGTTTTCCGAGGTCTTTTTTACTCATTTTTGAGCTCTCGGCAGTTGAAATTGCTTGCCGCAGGGAAGTGATTTGATCGGATGGCAAAGCCTGCGAACGCTCCAATTGATCAATGTATGCCTTGGCGACTACTAATTGCTTCGGATACTCGATTTTCTGCTGGCTCTGCACGTTTAACTCACTCATACGAACGGCTTTCGCCGCATCAATCTCATTCTGCGTCAGGTTTTCGGTCGGAGTTAGTTCAAATATATCCAACCCGCGCGCAATTTCTGACGAGTAGATGTAGCCGTTGTACCAATAAGCCGACCAGGATCCGCCCATAATCAGCATCTTTGGATCAATCGGACCGCGGTCGAAATAGGCGATTTCCACCGGTTTCTGCGGATCGGTGAAATCCATTACGGAGATGCCGCCTTGATACCAAGCCTGCACTTTGATGTCACGACCGGGAACAGGGACGAGCGAGCCGTTGTGCGCCACGCAGTTTTCATTATCGCCCTGCGCCGCCGGAAGCTTATAGTAATTCGCAAAGCTCAACTTGTTGTTTGCAAGGCGGAAAACCGCATTTGCGCCCCATATATTCGGATCGTTCGCCCGGCAGCGCGGACCGAGCCCGCCGCCCCACTCATCTGTAAATACGACTTTTTTCCCGTCGTTCGAGAAAGAAGCGGAGTGCCAGTAAGCGTAATTCGGATCGTTGACCGCGTCAATGCGCTTTGGATTAGCCGGGTCTTTTATGTCCAGCAGAATTCCGTTGCCCGAGCAGGCGCCGGCGGCGAGTCCGATTTCCGGGTACACGGTAATATCATGGCACTGATCGGTGTCGGAGGGTCTGGAAAGTCCATTATTTTCATGAGTTCCGCCGTTGTTCAGACCGTTGATAGCGCCCGTTCGCGGATCCATAAAGACGCGCGGACTCGATACGATTTTGGCATCTTGCGGCGATGACAAAGGAACTTTAATCACGTCAATGCGGAAAAGCGCGGTATTCGGATTTTTGTCCGGCGGTCCGTCCGAACAACCAGCCAATTCTTCGCTCTGACGAACGAAGGAAGTGCCTGAAACGTAGATATAGACGTTGTTTTTGTCTTTCGGATCAACCAAAAGCGTATGCGTGTGCGAGCCCCGGCAGGTTTGCACCGCCCCGACTTGTTTGGGATTTCTGATGTCGGAAATATCGAAAATTCTTACTCCGCGAAAACGATCTTTTTGCGGCGCCGGTAGTGTCTGCTGGTTCTGCTGTCCGGATGCGGGCGGCGGTTCGGGCGCAAAGCCTTCGGTACTGCAATCCAAACGACCGTTCGGCATTTCGACCGACATAAAGAGCAAATTCTTGTAAACTGACACATCGCCCTGTCCGCCCGGACAAACTACCGAAGTCACCAATCTGGCTTTCGCCGGATCGGAAATGTCAAAGACGTTGAAGCCGTAAAAGTTTCCTTGAAACAGGTGATTTCCCTGAAAAGCAAGGTCGGAGTTCGCAAAGGCGAGCTGCGCGAAGATCAATTGAAAAGGTTTCGGCATCTTCGATGTGTCGCCGACGCCGAGCTGTCCGAGCGTCTTTTGTACTCTCGGATTGTCTGCGTCGTCCGAGCCGAGTTGAAAAGCGTCCGGTTTTTTGAGCAAATTTAAATGTTTTATGCCTTCCGCCGCTTCGCCGGCGTCATATAATCCGGGCTTTAGTTTCGCTCGCGGATCATTGGCATCGGAACCCTTCATTCCAGCCGGCAGAGTCGGCACCGGTTGAGGGTTTTGAGCTAAAGTTCCGGCGGTAAAGCAACAGATCAGAACAAAAGAAACTATTATTAAACGAAAAGCAATTTTTTGTACTCGATTCATCATTTTCATTCTACGGTTTTTCACCTAAAAGAGTTTGCATAATTTTGATTTCGCCGCGCTGTCCCGTGTCAACATCCGTAGCGAAGTTGAAAAGTTCGGCATCCTGACCCGCGCCCGCCGTCTCGAATAATTCCTTGACCATTGTCAGCGCGCCGATGTGATGCTGAATCATTCCTTTCAAAAACAGTTGATCGAACTCCGCGCCTTTCGCTTTTCTCAATGCTTCCATCTGCTTCGGGGAAAGCATTCCCGGCATAAGCATTTGTTGATGACTGTGCATATTATGTCCTTGTGTGTGCATGGCGTGCATATCGTGTGCCGGCGGCGCGACCTGCTCTCCACGTAATTCGAGCCATCGCTTCATAAAATTCATTTCATCCGACTGCGATTGGCTGATGCGCGTTCCGAGTAGACGAATATCTTTGTTTTGCGTGCGCGATTCGATCAAATCCGTCATCTCGACCGCCTGCGCGTGATGCATAATCATGCCCTGCATGAACTCCACATCTTTAGACGAACGGGGCGGCAGTTTCGCTCGCGTAGTTGAAGGCAAGGTTTTGGTCGGTTGTCCCGGCGCGCCGGGCTGCACCACAACCGGAGCAGCACTGGAATCGGTCTGCTGCGCGAAAACCGGCATCGCCACGAAACAAATTAGAACAACGGCTGCGGCGATTCCGATCTGTGTTGCTACAGTAGTAAGAACCGACTGCGGCTTAAGCGCGGTATTTAAAAAAAATGATTGCATCGGCGTTGAGTAATTAAGTATTTACCGAACAATTTACCACAAATTAGAGACAAATAATAGCTTGCTCCGACGTTGGCAGTCAATTAACGTAATGTCTGTAGAAAAAAATCAGGCGTTCGTCAAAGTGCGGTGCGACCGCCGTTTATTTTAAGAATCTGCCGGTCGTCTGCGACGGAACGTTTTCCATCCGCCGCCGAAATAATTCAAGACCATTACAATCAGATGGACGATAAACCAGATGTTGTCTGCACCCATATTTTGATAAATATAGATCACAATCAAGATGCGGGGAGCCAAAATGCCGAGCAGCAATTCCGCCCACTGCGGCACGGCGTTTTGCGGGTACAGCTCTGGAATCAAAAACAAGTAGACAAGCAAAACGATGCGGGGAAAGAACAGCGAAAAGATAAGAAAATAAATATCCATTTTTACCTCCCACTATAAAACCTGTTTTTTTTGTGATTATCTAATTTTCTACAAAAAATCACAATTATTTTCTAAAAGAGAATTTTACAGCAGATAACATTTATATAAAGCGCCTTCATTTCACCGGCAAATTTCAGTAAAAAAGTTCTTATGTTTTTCAAACTGCTGATAGGTGGAAAACATAATTAAAACTCTCATTTTTTATCCGCGTGAAGCCTTAAACGGTTCAAAAAATTTGTGGTGTCGAATACGCGGGGCGGACAATAGTTTTAATAATTGTTCTCACAAAAATGAAATGCTTTTACAATTCCGACTTTCTGTCATATGAAAATAGTCCAAAAACAATTCAAATAACCGATGCTGAAATTTGTTCTGAATAAAAATAAAAAAGAAAAGGCAGTGTTATTTTGTTTAATAATTCTTTTTTTCTTTCTTTCGTTGCCGCAAAACGGAGCGAATCTTGCTGAACAGACATCTAATGCCCTTGTTGAAGTCAATTTTTCCAAAGCAACGCCAGTAAATTCGATGAGCGGATTTCTCCACAGCATCGGAGCGGACAAACCGGCTGATAAAATGATTTCGCCGCTAAAACCCAAACAATGGCGAACGGGCGAAACTAATCCGGCAATATATGAGCGTCTCAAAAAATCCGGCGCTCGCATTCAAATTGTATTGAGTGATTTTTGGGGCTATCCGGGACTGAATACAAACCGCAAATGGGCTTATCAAACCGGCAGAGAATTTGAGGATTTTGTCAGGCAAACCGCTCGCGCGCATAATTCAAAACAAATAATTTGGGATGTTTGGAACGAACCCGACGATCTGCGCCTGCCTTTTTGGAAGGGAACTTTTTCACAATTTTGCGAAACTTACCTGCGCGCCTACAGAGTTTTGCGCGAAGAATTGGGACCGGATGCGGTTATCGGAGGTCCGAGTTTTTCGCGTTACAATAAATCTCGAATCAAAGAATTTCTCGATTTTTGCGCCGCAAATGGATGCGAGGTGAATTTTCTCTCGTGGCATGAGCTCGATGACAGAAAAATAACCGGAATCGCAGACAGGTTAAACGAGGCGCGCGCGCTTTTTATTGATAATCCCGCATATAAAAAGTTGAAAATTAAGGAAATTCAAATAAACGAAATTGTCGGAAGCCCGGCTCAAAACAAGCCGGGCGCAATTCTCGGATATTTTTATTATCTGGAAAAGGGAAGAGCCGATGGAGCGTCAAAGGCTTGTTGGGAAAATTCCGGCGGAGATTACAATTGTTATAACAATACTCTGGATGGTTTATTGAAAGCCGAAAATTTACTTCCGACGGCATCCTGGTGGATTTACAAAGTTTATGCTGACGGAGTCGAATCGCGCGTCGAAAGCTCGACGACAAATCCGCATCTTGTCGCCCTTGGCAGCGCACAATCCGGTTCTCCACATAAAGCTCAGGTTTTAATCGGATATTTTAGGGAATCCTCAAGTCAGCCGATAAGAGCAAATGTTTCGCTGAAATTGATAAACTTGAACAATCTGCCTTTTATTTCAAATTTAAAAGAAGTTCGGATAAGAATAGAAAAAATTCCAAACATCGGCGAAAGAGAAATTCAAAATTTAGAATTTCTAAGCGAAGGCAACTTTCCTCTTCGTAACAACTCCGTACAAATTCCAATCGAAAATGTTTCCGTTGGCGAAGCCTACTTGGTAACAGTTTCGGAAAAATAGAAATATTGACATCAGGTAGTTCCGGATCTTTAAAACGGAAGATGAATCACTTTTATTCAACATCGGCGGCAATTTTGAAGCCGGTATGCCGCTCACAACCGGTTACCGCGCCTAAATTCAGTCAAACAGAACGGGCTTGAATTGATTTTGTTTGAACTTAGGCAGTCAATTTCCCGATGACGAACTCAAGACAACCGGGATGACAAAACCCAGGAAAATTGAACCGTTATTTTTCTCGCCCCGCCGCAACAAACTTCGCCCCGCAAAGTCGTTCGTTCGTCACATTCTTTGTGCGAGAACTCCCGGTGACGGATAAAATTCGACATAAACCCGGCTTTTCGGACGAATCGAATGGTTGATTGACAAAAACTTCAGTATTCATTGATTAAAATGCGCGTTTGTCGAGCCGCGACTAATTGTCTTTTTTCAAACCGAACATATGAAAAACATAAAAATTATTTTGCTTTTTGTCTTGTTGTTCTGCGTCGCTCCGGAAATCAAAGCGCAGCAAGCGCGAGAAGCGGCGATCCGGCAGATTGCTGCTGTGGAGAACGCTTTCGCCGATTACGCCGCGGCGAACGGGACGAAAGCCGCGTTTCTCAAATTTGCCGCGCCGGACGGCATCGTTTTTAACCCGAACCCGGCAAATGCGCGAGAAGTTTGGTCAAAAAAAGAAGCGCGCAGCGCATTGCTCGAGTGGCGTCCGCACTGGGTTGACGCCTCCGCTTCCGGCGACATCGGTCTTTCGACCGGCTCCTGGGAATTTAGTCCGAAATCCGGCGACGCTCCAGTCGCGTGGGGAGAATTTTTTACGATTTGGAAAAGGCAGCCGAACGGCGAGTGGCTTTGGGTTTTGGATGTCGGTTTCGATCACGAAAAAGCGCCGGTACCGAAAAACGCCTGGAAATCGCCGACGATCACCGGCGAATTGAAAAACAACAAAAACGCTTCGGATACTTGGCAAAGCCTCGAAACTCGGTTAGCTCAAGCGATAAACGGAAAACCCAGTCAAAATCCCGCCGGCTTCGTTAACGGCTACGAAAACATGTTCTCCGATCAAGTGCGCTTGCTGCGTGAAAAACATTTGCCTTTTCAGGGCAAAAAGGCAGCGATGAATTTTATCCGCAAACAAAACGCTGCTATTAAAACTAAGGCTTTGGGCGGTGAAGTCGCGGCGGATTTCGCTTATACTTACGGCGAATATGAAGCGATTCTGCCGGGAGGAGAAACCGAAAAAGGACATTTTGTCCGCACATGGAGACGAGAATTGCAAGGCTGGCGGATTACCGCTGATTTCGTGACGTTGATTCCGGCGTCGAAATAATCAATAAACGATACGAGACAGACGGGTGAATAAACAGATATCGCAGCTTCCGGATCGTGTTTATGGTAAGAGGCGACGCATTTGTCGGGCGCGCTTTGACGACGGCAATGTCGTCGGGCGGATTAAATAAAAACTTCTCCGAGCAATTTTTGATTAATTCAAATTTTACTTGCGCTGAGCGTGACGGGCTGAAAATCTTCGTTGATATTAGTGCCGTAACAGCGGGTGAGTTTACGTTTCCGGTCTTTTTGCCGCAGCCAAATTTCAATTTCAATTACTTTTGAAACAATCGGCTTGTCAGAAGTCCGCCGCTCTGCCCGATCGTTCGCCGGCAGCCGATTCGCGGGACGCCTGTATTTCTTCGATGTCAGTTAAAATCGAAAAGGGTTCGGGCGCCGGCGATTCATAAACTTTCGGAAAACATTCGCTCAAATTCTTGTAATCGGCGTAATCGTATTTCGTCGAAACTAAAACGATGTTGTCGTCAAACAGTGAAACCGCAGTTTTCGCGTCTTTGTTTTTGAAGCCTAAACAAGTCTTTCAAACTCTTTTTTCACTCCTTAGCATTCGATTATTAAAATACGGACGGATTTTTTGTTTGCATCGTCGAACAAACAACGGGCGCCGCAATGAAAACAAAGCCTCCGAATACCGAAAGAAATTTTATTATTTTCATCTTTGTTAAGAATTTCTCTTTGAATAAAATGTATTTTAGAGTAAAAAGGTCGCACAGCTTAAACGCGAAGTGATCGATTATTCGCAAAATGAGATGAATCGCTGCCGCGAGGGTTAAAATCAAATCGGAATCGAAACGATGAAAACCGAAAACCGCAAATGGAAACCGTTCGCCGTTTTGTTCGGCGTTTGGACGTTGCTCGGGCTTAGTTTCGCGGCTATTTCGTATCTTGCCGCTTTAAGCGAAAACCGTCCGGCGAGTGCGTGGGCGATTTTTTCGACGAATCTGCTCAGGTTTTACATTTGGGCGGCGCTTTCGCCTCTGATTTATCAAATCGCCAAGCGGTTCGATTTCACCAAGCAAAGTTCGGCATTGCGCGGAATCTGCGCCCATCTTCCGCTCGGTCTTTTGTTTTCGGTTTTGCATTCGCTTATCTTCACAGGGATTTTGTGGGTAATGGACGGCTCGTATCGGCAGAGATACCCGACCATCATTAAGTTTTTTCAGGAATACATCTTTTTCGGCAGCCTTTATCTGGGCATTATGCTGTACGCCTTGATCGTAATCACGATGCAGGCGTTTCTGTTTTTGCGCAATTACCGCGCCGCTGAGGAAAGAAGTTCCAGACTTCAGGCGCAGCTCGCCGAATCGCAGCTTCGAGCCTTGAAGATGCAGCTTCAGCCGCATTTTCTATTTAATACGCTGCATTCGATTTCGTCTTTGAATCTGGTTGACCCGAAACGGGCGAATTTGATGATTGCGCGTCTCGGCGAATTTTTGCGAATGACGCTGGATCGTTCGGGCGAGCAGACGGTGACGCTCGATGAAGAACTTGCTTTTTTGCGCTGTTATCTGGAAATCGAGCAGATTCGCTTCAGCGACCGCCTTACCATCGAGTTTGACTTGGCGGAAGAGACTCTGGCGGCGGAAGTTCCGCATCTGATTTTGCAGCCGGTCGTCGAAAACGCCATAAAACACGGCATCGCGCCGCATTCCGCGCCCGGACGCATCGTTATCGGCAGCGAAAAAGGAAATGATTCGCTCGTCTTAAAAGTTTCCGACAACGGCGCGGGAATTGATGAGAACGGCAATAAAAATAACGGAACCGGGCTTTCAAACGTACGCTCGCGCCTGCGGCAAATTTACGGCGATAATTTTAATTTTGAAATGAAAAACGGCGCTGGCAACGGCTTGACCGTTCGTTTGGAAATTCCTTTTCTGCAGGATTCTTTCACGAGCGAAAGCAGGCAAATAAAAAATGGAAAGGAAAATTAAATGCTTAATCGTTGACGACGAGCCGCTCGCCAGAAATTACATACGCCTGCTGCTCAAAACGGAAGACGAAATCGAAATCGTCGGCGAATCCGGCAACGGGCGCGACGCGCTCGAATCAATCAACCAGCTCCAGCCGGATTTAATTTTTCTCGACGTGCAGATGCCGGAAATGGACGGTTTTAAGGTTCTCAAGAATTTGAACCTTGATTCGCTTCCGGCGATTATTTTCACGACCGCTTACGAGGAATACGCGCTTCGCGCTTTTGAATTTCACGCGCTCGATTATCTGCTCAAACCCTTTGAAGAAGAGCGTTTCCGGCAAGCCGTTAAACACGCCGTCGAACGTCTGTATTTACGAGAGGAAAAACTTCAGCATCAAACGCAAATCTCCGAACTCTTGAAATCCGACGAAGCGAGACCGCCGGTTTTGGAACGCTTGCTGATAAAGCAAAACGGGCGCATCGTTTTCCTGAAAACGCGCGAAATTGACTGGATCAAGGCTGACGATAAATACGTTCATCTTTATTTCGGAAAATCCAGCTATCTCGTGCGGCAAACATTAGGCGCGATGAAAACGCAGCTCGACAATCAGCTTTTCGCGCAAATCAATCGCTCGGCGATCATCAATATCGAACGCATACTGGAATTACAAACGATGTTCGGCGCCGATTACAACGTCGTTCTGGAAAACGGCGTGGAGCTTCCTTTGAGCCGAAATTTTCGCGGCGAGCTGTTCGATTTACTCGGCAAGCCGCTTTAATTCACGCCGCCTTTCCTTTATTTCACACCAAACTCTCCGCATTTGACGACAAAATTATTTATCTCAATTTATTAATTCTTTAAATTCGCAGCTAACGAATAAAGCTTTCGTTAAAGCGAAAAATTGTACAGGAAGGAATAATAAATTGAGAAAAGCAATCATATTTCCAGCGATAACAATAACGGCGATGATTTTCGCGCTCTCAATCGGAGCGGCGGAAAATTCCGAGTCCGACAAAGCCGCGCAAAACGAAAAGGCGCGAGAAATGGTTCGCGCGGCGCTCACGGCGATGGGCGGCGAGGAAAAAATTCGCCAACTTTCGAGCGTTACCTTAGAAGGCATCGGTCATCAATTCGCCGTCGAGCAATCCGAGCGACCGGAAGGACCGTTTATCCTCGCTTATAAGCAAGTAAAAGAAATCCGGGATTTAGCGAATCAGCGTCTGCGGCAAACGACCGAAATCAAACAAACGCAGGTTCCGAACTGGTCGGGTTCGGATTTGATAGTCGCGGACGGTGCGGCGGCTTTTGAACGCAATGGGCGCGTTTTTCCGGGGAATATTGTTGCAATCAATAACGCCGAGAAACAGTTTGCGCTCGCGCCGGAAAGAATTTTTCTGACCGCGCTCGAAGCGAAAGATTTGCGGGTAGAAAAAGACGTTTTGATGCAAAGCATTAATCAGCACGTCATTAAATTCACCTGGAAAAACATTCCGGTCACGATTTACCTGAACGCAAATACGAATCTGCCGACGGCGGTGGAGACTCTTTCGGCTTCGCCCTACGAGCATTTCTGGTCAATCTGGGGCGATTTCACGACGCGCACTTTTTATACTTACTGGACACTTGAACCCGGCGGCATTCATTATCCGCATCAGTGGGATGTCGAGCGCAACAATTATCCGTATGAAAGTTTTACGATAATAGATTTGAAATTAAACGAAGCAGTAAACGCGGATTCCTTCAAAATCCCGGACGATGTGCGGAAAGCGTTTGCGGCAAATAAACCTGTTAAAATTGATGATTTGCCGCTCGGCATTCAAAATCGTCCGGCGGCGGAAATTGAGTCGGGAATCTTCAAAGTGCCGGGCAGATGGGACATTGCTTACGTGAAGCAATCGGACGGCATCGTGATTATCGAAGCGCCGATATCATCCGGTTATTCGGCGAAAGTTCTGGAAGAGGCGAAAAAGCGTTATCCGAAAGAAAAAATCAAAGCCGTTATAACTACGTCAGACGCTTTTCCGCATTTCGGCGGCGTGCGCGAATACGCTGCGCAAAGCATCCCGATTTACGCGCTCGACGTGAATCGCCCGCTACTTGAGCGCGTCCTTGCCGCGCCGCACAAATTTTATCCCGATAATTTTGAGAAAAATCCGCGTAAGGCGAAATTTACTTTCGTGTCGAACAAAACCGTCATCGGTGACGGCGCAAATCGGATGGAGCTTTATCCGATGCGAACCGAGACGGGCGAGCGGATGATGATGATTTATTTTCCCGAACACCGCCTGCTTTACGCCGCCGATTTGATTCAGCGCTCGAACGGTAGATTTTTTATGCCGCAGTATTTGTCTGAAGCGATGAGTGCGGTGAAAAGGGAAAATTTATCAATCGAAAACGTTTTCGCGATGCATCTCGATAAAACGCCCTGGACAGACGTGACGGCAGAGGTCGCCAAACAAATGAGCGCCTCATTTCGATAATCGGGCGAGGGAAAAGATGAGAATTTTAATCACGTTTTATTTATGTTAATGGGCTCGAGCGAGCTGAACGTCGCCGCACACGAAAAAGCCGAGACAAACGTTCGGAAATCCGCCGCGCCGCAAAGCTTCCGTTGGTGCCGAGAAGTGTTCCGGCGGAAATGCTTGAATGTTCTTTCAAGATGACGTGCGAGGCCAGCCGCGACGGACAGATTTAGAAAGTCGGCGATTACATCGTTCTCAAGCAAAATTATCAGAGCAAATAAAAAATTGAGGGGTGGAGAATATGAAAAGGGCAAAACTAAACGAGCGCGTGAAATCAATCATCGTTTTAATCGTTGTCTGGTTTTCGGTTATCGCCGTTTATTACATCAATCTGACGCAATTTGCGGGCGAAAACACGAAACGAGTTTCGGGCAAATTCGACGCTCAAGTTTTAGTCACGCCCGCGCCATATGTTTTCGTCATTATCTGGTTTCTGATTTACGCGGGACTGCTCGCCTTCGCGGTTTATCAGGCTTTGCCTGCACAGCTCGAAAATCCTCGCGTGAAAAATGCACGGCTGTGGGTTTCGCTCAACACCGTTCTCAATCTGAGCTGGACGATTCTTTTCAACAGTCAGAATTTCGCCGGAGCGTGGACGGTCATCGTCGGAATTTTAGCGACCGCTTTGATTATTCACCGGAAACTCGAAATCGGCGGCGCGGCGAAAATCGAGGTCGGCGAAATTTTGATGCGCGTTACGTTCAGTCTTTACACGGGCTGGTCGTGCGTGGCGACTATCGCTTACACGTCTTTCGTATTGAATTTGTTCGGCTGGAACGGCTTCGGCATCGCCGGCGCGGAATGGGCGGTGATTATGCTCAGGGCGGGCGCGGTCATCAGTCTCGCATGTCTTTACGCGTTGAATGATTTTGTTTTGAGCGCGGTTTTCGTCTGGGCTTACGTCGGCGTCGCCTTTCGGCAGCAGGAAACGGCTCTGGTTTCAAACACGGCTTACGGGCTTTCGATTTTGATCGCTCTGGCGATTTTATTCGGCGGTTTCAATCGGTTGAAAGCGGCGAGCGGCGGCAAATACGCCTGATGATTTTTATAATTTAGGCGAAAATAATACGCCGGAGGTCGGTTTCGGCGCGAGACCCTTCGACAATAACCGGCGAGCCCGAAAAACTCGCCGCAGACAAAAAACAAAGAGGGAAAAACAATGAAAAAACAAACGATTCGTAAAAGCTTTTTATTAACAGGTGCGGTGTTGACGCTTCTGACGATTTTCGCAATTTCGGCTTTCGCCTTCGCAAAGGACATCGCCGGTTCTTACAAAACCGAAATTGAAATGAACGGGCGGGCGGCGCAAAAATTCACGCTCGTCGTCAAACGCTCGTCGGACGGAAAGCTTTCGGCGACGGGGAAAATTCCAACGACCCGGATTTGTCCGTCAGCGGCATTTCGGTCGACGGCGATAAAGTCGTCGTTACGGCGGCATGGCGCAGAGTGAATTTCGAGATGAAGGGAACCATTACCGATGATAAGCTCGAAGGCAAATGGGGCAGCGGGCAATACGGCGGCAGTTGGAGCGCCGTCCGCATCGGAGAATAACAAACACAGCGGCGGAAAATTCGCTTTTTGAATTTTCCAAATCGAAAAATGAGTGTTCCGCCGCTCATTATATTTCAATGAAAAAATTATGAATATCTATTCGATTATTTCGCTATTCATTTTACTTTTGCTTCTTCTGCACGATGCGGTTTGCGGGCAAGCGGCAAAGCCAGTTTTGTTCGCGCCCGGAGTCGTTTCGAGCGAATTTATGGAAACGACAGCGACTTTCGCGCCGGACGGGAAAACCGTTTATTTTACGCGCTCGGACGTGCAATTTAGCGATAACACGATTCTCGAATCTCATCTGAAAAACGGAAAATGGAGCGAGCCGCGAGTCGCTTCGTTCTCTGGAGTTTGGCGAGATTCCGAGCCGAACGTTTCGCCGGACGGAAAACGATTGTTTTTCGTCTCGAACCGTCCGGTTACGGCTGGCGATAAGCCCTTGACGGCAACATTCGGACCGCGCACTTTTCCGGGCGCGAATATCTGGTACGTCAAGCGCAAAGCAGACGGCAACTGGGGCGAACCCGTCCATATCGAAGGCGCGATGAACGAATTTAAAACCGTTTATAATCCGTCAGTCGCGCGCAGCGGAACGCTTTATTTTTCCGGTGTGCTGCCGGACGATCCGGCGAAAAATCAAATCTACAAATCGGTTTTGACGAACGGCATTTACGGAAAACCGGAAAGAGTTCAATTCAGCGACACGAAATGGAATCATATGGATCCGAGCGTTGACCCGGACGAGCGGTTTATGGTTTTCGCCTCGAATCGTCCGGGCGCGATCAATAATTCCAACGACATTTTCATCGTTTTCAAAAAAGACGGTAAATGGGGAGAACCGGTCGGATTGGGCGAATCGGTAAACAGCCCTTCGCTCGAAAACGCGCCGGTTATCGCGCCCGACGGCAAAACTGTTTATTTCACGAGTATGCGACCGAGCGGCGCCGTTTTCCCGAAAATCAAGAAGGAAAATTTTAGCGACGTAATGCGCCGTTTACGAAATCCCGAAAACGGCTCGCGCAATATCTGGCAAATTGACATCAGCGAATGGTTTGTGAAGGAGGGAATAAAATAAATACACACTCACTTTTATAATTGATTCAATACCGAAAATGAACCGGCGCGCTTTTTCGAAATATGAAATCGGCAGAACTTGCTAATGAGGATTTAGGACGTGCCGTTTATAATCAGCGGCGGAAGACCGACCGGATAAGGCTTCAGGGCGGTGATTGTTTATAAACCGGAAAGAGCCGCTTTGTAAAACCGAAAGGCACACCGGTTCAGACGAAATTGGAACAGGCTTTTCTACAGCCCGTCAAGCTATCGGTCAGATTCGGCAGGCGCTTCGTTCATCACAGAATGAGGAATTTTATCAGCCATTGTAGGTCATTGATCACAGTAATGAAGCTCTTCCCGCGCAGTTCGCGTTACGATCAAAAGTAGTTTTTTCACTCGGAGGCGTACGGAGAAGCTTTATATCAAGCGAAAAAGTCGCTAAAGATAGAGCGGACCGGTTCAAAAAATTCAGTTATGAGTATCGGAAAAATATTTTCGATTTTTATTTTAGCCTTATTGATCAGCGTTTTTTTAGGAAGCTCGGAAATCGCCGGGCAGGAAAACCCCTTCGATTACAAACGCAGCGAGCCGCTCGGCGTGCAGGAGAAATCAACTATTATGCGCGGTCGGGCGAAAATCGTTGATTTGACTTATACAAGTCTGAAAGGCGGTGTGGTTTCCGCTTACCTGGTTATGCCGGAAAGCGTTTCGAATGGAAAGCATCCCGGCGTCGTTTTCCAGCACTGGATGATGCCGGAAAGGACAAACGCAAATCGGACCGAATTTTTGGACGAAGCCGTTGAACTAGCCGAAAAAACCGGTGCTGTGTCGCTTCTGATAGACGCGCCGATGAAACGGGAAGGTTTTGCGCCGCCCGCCGATAAGCCGAGAGGAACGGCTGACATGACAAATATCACGCAGGCGATTATTGATATTCGGCGCGGCGTTGATGTTCTGTTTTCACGAAAAGAGATTGATAAAAATCGTCTGGCGTATGTCGGACACAGTTTCGGAGCGGCGATGGGCGGGATTTTGCTCGGCGTCGAACCGCGTTTTAACGCCTTCGTGCTGATGGCAAGTACCTTTGAGGTGCAGAAAAAAATCAGCGCCAGCCAGGACCCGAACTTTGTGAAATGGCGCGCCTCTTTTGCCGAAGGAGAGTTTGAAAACTATCTGCGCATCACGGCTCCGGGCGATCCGGCGCGGTACGTCGTCAAAAAAAGAACTGCTCCCGTGTTGCTTCAATACGCCAAAAATGACGAATTCTTTTCGGGCGAGCAGGACGTTGTTCGCGCAGCCCAAATAGTATCGGAGCCGAAAACGGTGAAAATTTATGAAGACGGAGCGCATGAGCTAAACGCCGAAGCCAAGCGCGACCGAATCGAATGGCTGATCGGTCAAATCGGCAAAAACAAAAATCAAACTTCCGAAACTTCCGTGTCATTTGATTACAATCGAAATGCGTCGCTCGATGTGCGACAAGTAAAAACCGAAAATAAAAACGGCATCCACGTTGCGGACATTACTTATGCCAGCCCAAAAGGCGGTAGCGTGACGGCTTATTTCGTTTTGCCGAAAGGAAATGGCAAATTTCCCGCAGTAATTTATCAACACTGGGGAATGCCGGGCGGAAATCGCGACGAATTTTTGCCCGAAGCCGAAACGATGGCGAAAAACGGAATCGCCTCCATACTTATTGACGCTCCGTTTGCGCGTCCCGAACCGTGGCGGCGAAATTTAGGCGGCTCCGATGATCCGGCGGTTTTCACGCAGGCTGTTATTGATCTTCGCCGCGCGGTTGATTTGCTCATCTCGCGTTCGGAAATTGATTCGGAACGCATTGCTTTCGTCGGGCACAGTTTCGGCGCGAATATGGGCGGCATTTTGGCGGGCGTCGAAAAACGCATCAAATATTTTGTTTTGATGGCTGGACTCGGCAATCAAGCCGAGTTTATGCGAAATTCGCAAACTCCCGAACTGGTGCAGCTTCGCAAATCGCTTCCGGCGGACGCTTTCGCCGGTTACACGAAAAGCATCGAACCGTTCGCCGCCGAAAATTACGTCAAAAATTCCGCGCCCGCCGATCTGTTTTTTCAAGCCGCAACGAATGACGAAGGCATCACCCGCGCCGAATCGAAATCATATTACGCCGCCGCCAGCAATCCAAAAACGATCAAATTTTATGAAGCGAAACACGCGCTCAATGCAGACGCCGAGCGCGACCGAATAAGCTGGCTAAAAAAGAAATTAGGCAATAAATAAAGATTTGCGATTAAAGAATTATGAATTTAAACGACTGCGTGCAGCAGATTGACGCATTTTCTTATCCGTATTGTTTTTGGCGCGCCCGTTTCGTAACGAAGGCGGAAGAGTGAAAGAAAAAGCTCGCCGATAAAATAACGCCGCCAATCGTTGGTTCGATTCAGCGAACGATGTCAAAGTAAAAAAGATTCAGCTTACAAAAAGCAAGGCGAATTGGAACTCAACCTAACTTCTTGTCAATCGCAGGTTTTGAAAACGGCGAGTATCGTCCGGCAGTTTTTTCTTTCACGATGAAATGCAGTTTGAAAACAAGTGTTCACTATCGTCAGAAACTTAACTTTAGATTTCCTCAACCTGCAAAAAAGGAGTCGTTACTCGATTGGCGACGATACCGAACGAGTAACGAATTCAGCCATTTTGTTCGATTTGAGGTGAAAAACTTTAGCTCGTATAATTTGAAGCGTGAAATCGCTCGTTCAAAACCGCCCGGCGGTGATTTGTCACAAACTCAGCGTGCTTTGATTGAAAATTCCCTTACTCTAAAATAGGAAGTCGGCTTTCTTTCGTAATTCAAAGATGGCGGCGTCAATGACGAATGGATTCACTCGGCAAACAAAGCATTAAATACCAACTGGAAGAAACGCCGAAAAGCCGCTGGATGTGGCGGCTGATCGGTTTTCTGGCATGGACGTTCATCGGTTTGTCGTTCGCCAGCCGCACTTACGTCGCTTATTACCTGGACGGGTTAAATCCTTCGTGGAAAGAGATTTATTCGTCTAACTTGACGGATTATTAT
Organism: Pyrinomonadaceae bacterium; assembly: GCA_036388895.1. GTDB lineage: Bacteria > Acidobacteriota > Blastocatellia > Pyrinomonadales > Pyrinomonadaceae > SXVE01. The sequence continues at coordinate 78,667 of DASVQY010000061.1, forward strand.
CTGTGGGGACTGGCTTCGATTTTTATTTTCTATCTCTGCCGCCGTTACCCGGTCGAACGCGAAAAGCTTTTCGCGCGCCTCGGCTTTTATTTCATCGTCGGCGTTTTTTTGACTTTTCTCGTTCTCGCGCTGTCGGTGGTCGTTTATTGGAATATCGGCTTCGTCAATAAAGAACGCTCGCCGACCGTTTGGGTAATGTTTTCAAATATGATGACGAATTTGTACTACATCCACCAATTCACTTTGATTTATTGGGTGACAGTCGTCGTCGGGCAGGCGTTTGAATATTACCGGCAGTTGCGCGTCGGGAAACTGCGAGCCGCGCAGCTCGCCGAACAGCTCGCGCAGGCGCAGCTCGCCGCGCTCAAAATGCAGGTTCACCCGCATTTTCTATTTAACACATTAAATTCCATCGCCGCCTTGATGCACAGAGACATTGAAGCCGCCGACCGGATGATTGCGCGTTTGAGCGATTTTCTGCGAATGACTCTGAGAAGCTCGAACGAGCCGATAATCACTCTCGCCCAGGAGTTGGAATTTTTGAAAACATATCTTGAAATCGAAAAGGTACGGTTTCAGGAACGGCTCGCGGTCGAAATCGAAGTCGAACCGCAAGTTCTCGACGCGCAAGTGCCGAATTTGATTTTGCAGCCTCTGGTTGAAAACGCGATTCGTCACGGACTGGCGAGACAGACGGCAGTAGGAAGTTTGCGCGTTTCGGCACGGCGAGTGCCCGACAAAAGCAGCGGCAATCGAAGCGAGCGTGTAAAAATTCAAATTAAAGATAACGGGCGGGGAATTCAGCCGAAAAGAGATAATCGGCGAAACGGCGGCGAGCAAAACGGTCTCGGGCTCGCCAACACGCGGGCGCGGCTGGCGCAGGTTTATGATGAAGATTTCCGCTTTGAAATCGTTGGAAACGCAGGCGAAAGCGGCACCACCGTGACGCTCGACGTGCCTTATTTCGCTTAGTTAAAAATAAAATGAAAATTTTGATTGTTGATGACGAGCCGCTCGCCCGCGAGCGCATCCGCGAAATGCTCAAAAGAGAATCGCAAGTCGAATTTGTCGAAGAAGCCCAAAACGGCGGCGAAGCGGTCGAATTCGTGCGGCATTTAAAGCCCGACGTGGTTTTTCTTGACATTCAGATGCCGGATATGGACGGTTTCCAGGTTCTGGAAACGCTCGACGTGAAAAAAATGGCGCGCGTTCCGGCAATCGTTTTCGTCACGGCTTACGATCAATACGCTCTGCGGGCGTTTGAGTTTCACGCGGTGGATTACCTACTCAAGCCTTTCGATAGGGAAAGATTCGCCGAGATGCTCGCGCTCGTCAAAGAAAGAATCCGGCGGCAGGACGGCGATGACGAATACCAGCGGAGAATGTTCAGCCTGCTTGAAAAAATGAATCAGTCCCCACCCGAATACCTCGAATGGCTAACCATCAGAAAAGACGAGCGAATCAAGCTGCTGCGCGTCGAAGACATTCACTGGATCGAGGCGCAGGGCAATTATGTTTCGCTCAAATTCGACGGAAACGCCGAAATGCTGCGCGAGACGATGGATAATCTCGAAAATCAACTGAACCCGAAAACGTTCGTCCGCGTTCATCGCTCGGCGATCATTAACGTTAGCCGGATAAAAGAACTTCAGGTTTGGGCGCGAGGCGAATACCGCATTTTGATGAAAGACGGAAAAACATTCACCCTGAGCCGCAGTTACCGCAGTCGTCTGAACAAGTTTTTAAACAATCGGCTTTTATAACGAAAAGTATTTCGGGGTTGTTACGAGCTGAATATTAGATCGGGTCCTTGAGTAAGTTTCATTTCTTATTTGTGTCCAAGATAAGTTTTATGCCGCGTCTGGAAAAATTTAAATTGTTTTTCTTATTCTTGTTATTTGTCTGCGCTTCAAAAACTGTTGCGCAGGTTCAATTACCGCCTATCGGCATCGTAGACGTTTACGGTTTAAGAACGAGGGCTATTGAACAAGATATTCTCAAGGCTGCACGAATCAAAAAAGAGGACGACGCGCTGAAAACGCTCGAATCAATGGATGAAATTATCAAGCGGATCAAAACGCTGCCCGGCGTTGCCGAAGCTTCTCTAAACGTCGTCTGCTGCGATGACGCCGCTCAAAAAACAATCGTCTTTATCGGCGTTCGTGAAAAAGGCGACGGGTCGCCCGACCTGAAACTTCGTCCCGCACCGAGGGCAAAAATAGATTTGCCCGCCGCCATTTTGCAATCGGGAAAGGATTTTTTGAAAGCATTTTCGCAAGCCATCCTTTACGGCGATAAAGGCGAAGATCATTCCGAGGGACACGCTCTTTATAACGACCGGGAAATTCGAGCTGTTCAGGAAAAATTCATCGAATATGCCGCCCACGACACGAAGCTTTTGCGCCGCGTTTTGCGAGAATCGGAAAACCGGGAAAGCAGGGCGCTGGCGACGCAAATTATCGCTTACGCACCGCATAAAAAAGAGATAATCCCGGATTTGATTTACGCGATGACCGACAGTTATGAAACCGTGCGAAACAATGCCATGCGGGCGCTCGGAGTTCTCGCCGATTACGCGCAAAACAATCCGTCGCAGGGAATGAAAATTCCGGCTGCTCCTTTTGTCGAGATGCTCAACTCGCTCGAATGGACCGACCGCAATAAATCGCTGATGGTTTTGTATTTTTTAACGGCAAAAAGAGATTCGCGGATTTTAATGGAAATAAAACGCTCGGTGCTCGAAAAAAACGCGCTGCCGTCGCTCGTCGAGATGGCGCGTTGGAAAAATCCGAGCCACGCGCAAACTTCCTTTTTTATTTTAGGTCGCATCGCAAATTTAGCGGAAGCCGAAATTCAAAGTTCCTGGGATAAAAACAACCGCGAAAAGTTAATCGGAAAAGCCGTCGCTAATTTCAAGCGCGGCTAATTAATAATGTGTTTTAACCGTGCGTCGCGAAAATCAAAAATTTAAAGTAAAATATCTTTTTCGATTATTTATTTATTGTTTTGATTGTGCTTAGCTTAATCGCGCAAAAGAAAGTTTAAAGAGATAAAACTGAAGACAGTCGAAAAACTGCTAAAGAAAACCCGGAGCGGACAGAATTTGTGTTTTTTTATCGAGATTCTGTTTAACCGAATTTTTCTTTGAGTTTGGCAGCGTAGCGGCGGCTGGCAGTGAGCGGCTCGCGCGCGTTTTGCAGGTAAATCTGATACGAGCGATTGAACCAATCTTCTACTTTTTCGACATATTCGAGATTGATAATTGCCGCCCGGTGAATGCGAACGAAATGCTTTTCCGGCAATCTCGCCTCCCATTCGCGAAGCGATTTTTCTACGAGCAATTTTCGTCCTTCGGCGGTGAAAACTTCCGAATAATCGCCCGCGGAAACGATGTGAGAAATCGTTCTGATTTTCAGAAAAATCGAACGCGCGCCCGTTTGCACGAAAAGCCGGTCGTCCAATTCGAGCGGGCGAAGGGATTTTGTTTTTTCCGAGTCGGCAGATTTTTCTTCACTGAAAAGTTTGTTGACGGCTTGCGCGAGACGCTCCGGGTTAACGGGTTTCATCAAGTAATCGAGCGCGTTCACTTCAAACGCCCGTAGCGCGTAAGCGTCGAATGCAGTCACGAAGATTGTTTTGAAATTAACGCTCGGCAGGCGTTCGAGCAAGTCGAATCCGGTTTCGCCCCTCATTTGAATGTCGAGAAAAACTGCGTCGGGTGACTTCGCTTCGATAATTTCAGCGGCTTGGTCGCAGTTTTCCGCTTCGCCGATGATTTCGATCTCAGCGAAATCCGCGAGCAGCGAACGCAACTCTTTTCTCGCCAGGCGTTCGTCGTCAACAATTAAACTTTTTAAGGTTTTTGACATTAATTGCAAAAAAATCGGCTTAAATTACGGTCAAATTTATTCTTCGATTAGAACTACGGCGCGAACCAAGCCGTTATCTTCATACAATCGGAAGTCGCTTTTTCCCTGAAAGAGTCTGGAGAGCCGCTCGCGCACGTTTTTCAGACCGATTCTCGTCCCGTTAGCCTCGCTTTTTTGGGAAAGTTTTCCTGTATTGGTGACTTCCAGAAACAATTCGTTGTTTTGAACTCGCGCGGCGATGCGGATTTCGAGCGGATTTGCGGCACCGTTTTTGAAGCCGTGTTTGACTGCGTTTTCGACCAAAGGATTAAGCAAAAAACACGGCACGCGAAAGGTTTTCGCCGCTTCTTCAACGTCAAAAAAGATTTGCAATTTCTCTTCAAACCGAACTTTTTCGATTGCGAGATAATTTTTCGCCGCCTCCAATTCGTCGGCGAGAGAAACCTTCAGACAATCGCCGTTTTGCAAAGAATGACGAAGAAAATCGGCGAGTTGCGTGACCATCTGCTTGGCTCGCGCCGAGTCTTCATCAATCGAAGCGCGCAGTGAATTCAAGGAATTAAAAAGAAAATGCGGATTGAGTTGATAGCGCAGCATTTCGAGTTGCGCCTGGTTCGCCAGCGCGATTGCCGCAAGAGCGTTTTCGCGTTCGAGCAGAATGTTTTCCCGCTCTTCCTGCCATTGCTGCCAGTATTTGATGCCGAAATAAAGCGCGCTCCAGGCAGTTAAAGTCATTCCGTAATCGAGCGCGCTGCGCGGACTGCGGGCTAGATTTGCCCAAACGTCATAGCCGTCGGTTCGCCAATCGGCAATCGTCATTTCCGCGCCCGTCCAAATCATTCCGAAAACGATTGACACGCCGAGGGCGAGCAGCACGGTTTTCTGAATCGAAAGCCGATTCGTGAAATGTTTGTAGATCGGGCGCATCGCGCAGGTCAAAACAAAACCGATAATCGTGCGAATGACCTTGATTTCAAACAGGCGATACAAGGCTCCTTCGGGTGCGACCGTCAGAAATGTGATGTAAATCATCGCCAGATATACGAGCCATCCGCCGATCTGGAGTTGCCAAAAAGTCGGCAGTTTTTTGAGAACGCTGCCGGCTGAAACCGCTCCTAAATTAACTTTCTTGACCGACATCGGCGCAAAAACTTTTACCATTTTTTCTTATTTTTTTCTAAATTTTTGACATTTACCAGCCGCCGTTAAATCCGCGGATACTCTGGCGCTTTTTTAAATGCCATCATTGCGTCCGAAAATTTTATCTGCGAGTGCCGTGTTTGTCATTGCGGCGTTTGTCGAAGCCGTAAAAAAATCGCGCTTCGTTATTCACTGCAACCATTTAAACACATAATTTTTCCAAATCCGAAATTTACCTCAATTTACCTCAAATGCTTTAAATGAACATCAGATTTGGGATGAACGAACTTTTTGCCGTGATGAAAGCGGCAAAGAGTTTGGTAAAACATCTAATTGAATTTATTCCCGGGGCTCAGATTTCATTTCGCCTTGAAATATTTTATTGACGATTTTCCATTCGTCGCCGATTTTTAAGAGCAATAAATAATCGGTGATTCTCAAAGTCGGGTAATCAAACTTTAAAGTGGCAACGGCGGCTTTGCCTGAAATTTCGACGCTTTCTATCCACCGTTTGCGCTGCGATTCGTCTTGGGAGGGCTTTCCCGACATGCCTTTTATGTATTCGTCCAAAGTCCAACTGATGAATTTTCCGTTAGCTCCATAGCCTTCGATTTTCGCGCCCGGATTAAAAGCTTTTTTCATATATTCCGCTTCGCCCGTCGCGTGACCTTTCAGGTAATTTTCGATCGGGACGCGCGCGGCTTTTTCTTCTGCCGCGTCGGCTAACGCTTTCGAACCGAAGCAAAAGACGGAAAACCCGAAAATTGCGACAGCGATCAGTAAAAGTTTTTTCATTTGTCTTTTTCTCCTTTAATTTATCTTTTGTATAATTTAATTTTTGTAAACTGCTTGCATCGCTTTGGAAAAAGCCCGCATTTCTTCCATTGTGCCGACGGTCACGCGTGTCCAATCTTCGCTGAGCGGGCGCGGATTCGGTCCGGCAATATAAATATTTGATTTGGCGAGTTTAGCGGGCAAATCGCGCTGATCCGCGCCGACTTTGAGCCAAAAGAAATTGCCTTGCGGATTCGGCGCGTATGCGAGTTTCAGCTTGTCCATTTCCGCCAAAACATAGCGGCGGGTTTCGGCGTTTTCGCGCCGACTCTCGCGGACGAAATCTTTGTCTTCGAGACTCGCAATTCCGGCGCGCAGGCTAATGGGATTGAGCCAGGTCATCCGAAATTGTTTCAACTTCGCGGCAATTTCGGGCTTCGCCAAACCGTAGCCGAGCCGCAAGCCAGCCAATCCGTAAATTTTCGAGAAAGTTCTGAGAACGATTACGTTTTGATTTTTTCGCACCAGATCAATCATTGATTGAGCGGGGAAATCATCCAGGTATTCCAAATAAGCCTCGTCAACGAGAACCGGAGTTTTTTCGGCAACGTCCTCGCAGAATTGGCGCAGTCGGCTGCTCGGAACAATCGTCGAGGTCGGGTTATTCGGATTGCAAACGTAAACGAGTTTGGTGTTTGAACCGACGGCGCGACGCATCGCTTTCAAATCGTGACTTTGATTTTCGTCGAGCGGAATTTTGTTGACTTTTGCCCCGACAAATTCGGCATAGCGCAACAACCAGGCGAATGTCGGGTCGGCGGCGACAATTTCGCCTTTTTCAAGTCCGTAAGCGACCGCCGCCATTGCCAAAACTTCACCCGATCCGGTTCCCAGAATCACCGATTCGGGCGCCACATTTTCGCGCTCGGCGATCATTTTTTCGAGAGAAGTGATTTCCACGGTGGCGTAGCGATTTCCCGCAAGAACGGCTTTCGTTATTGCCTGACGCGCTTTCGGCGAAGGTCCGAAGGGGTTTTCATTGCCCCAAATTCTGATGATTTTATCCGCCGCGCCGTTTAAACGCGCTTGGCTCTGCGCGCTTGCCGAATTATTTGCGCCGCTCAAGCTTAGAAAGGTCGCTGCTGAAGCGACAGTTCCCATTTTCAACATTTCCCGGCGGTTTAGATGGTTGTCTGACATTTCTTTTCCTCCGTTTCTGAACTTGATACAAAGGATAAATAACAAAAAGAATTTTCAGCCAGGGAAAATCTTTGAACGGTTTTTAACGTCGGTCAGCGGTCAGAAAAAGCTTTTCGAGAGGATTAAATCGAATTAACGTTACAAGTTTGGACTCGTTTAAACGGTTTATCGAATACCGCAGTCCGCTACGTTTAAGGAATTTAATTTGCGCTGCGAAAATTAAAAGGCGCAGATTGGCATTTCGTCACAGTGATTTTGATAGACAGCTTGATTTTTTGGAGTCTTAATTAGATTTTTATCTTTTTAAATCGCTGTAATACGCCGCGCTAAAGTTAAATGCTTTCGTTTCCTGAATTTTGCCGTTCATCTTCATCAAAGCTCGGTTATGACAAGCCGAAATGAATTTTTTTGCTTATTTTTTTTCGTGAAATTCAGCCACAGCGTCAAGCATTTTGTCGAGCTGCCTCCGGTCGAGATAACGTCCGCCGGTAATTACCGCGCTAATCCGTTTCGTGTTTTGAATGTTTTCCAGCGGGTTGGCGTCGAGCAGTATTACATCGGCGCGTTTTCCGACCCCGATTGTGCCGTAATCATTTGTTCTGCCGAGAAAAACAGCCGGATTTATCGTCGCCGTTTGCAGGGCTTCGAGCGGAGTAAAGCCCGCCGCGACGAATTCCGCCAACTCATCGTGCAGCGAAAAGCCCGGAAAAACAACGGGAGAAGGATAACTGTCGGTTCCGGCTAAAAATTTGACTTTGTTTTGATGAAAAATTTTATAAAGCTCGATGTGCCGGTTGAATGTTGCGACGCGAACGGCAGACGTTTCCGCGGATTGTTTTTTGAAATCGTCCAATGTTGCGGGCGCGTAGGCTCGAATGTCCTTCGGCACGTATTTCAGCCGCTCGTCGGTTAAAATCCGTTCGTCAATCGGCATATTCGTTCGGCTGTAACTGATAATCGTCGGGCAAATCCAGGTGTTTTCTTTCATTAAAACTTCAGCCAATTTTCGCGCTTTCCCGGCGTCGAAAGTATCGTTCAAAACTTTTTGCCTTTCGATTGATGTCGCCCAGACGAAAGTTTTCGGCACGTCAATCGGCGTTTCAGCGAGTTTTTCTCTTAATTCTTTCTTCAGCTCAGCTTCGCGCGTGGAAACGTCGAGCATCATCCCGCCGTGCGCGCCGCCGTTATGCTCAATGCTTTTTTGTCCGAGCCGTGCCGCTTCCGCCGCGTTAACCGAGTAGGGAAGATGCCCTTCGACAGGAATTTTTAGCTGGCGCGCCCGTTTTATAATTCCGAGGTAGGCTTCGCGCGAAAGATAATCGTAGACTTTGATCAAATCCGCGCCCTGCTTTTTTAGATCAGCCACCGCCTTTGCGCCTTCTGCGCGGGTCGAAATGCGCACGAGTCTCGGGTCTTCGTCCGTTACCGGTCCGGTTACGATTGGACCGGCGGCGACAATCTGCGGAATCGTCGCGCCGGTTCTCTGCATTTGTTTCCAAATCGGAATTTGTTTGATGCTGCTGCCCATATCCCGCACGCCCATAACGCCGTTTGCCAGAAAAAGCGGGAACATCCAGTCATTCTGATCGTCTATGTGAACGTGCATATCCCAAAGACCCGGAATCAAAAATTTGCCGCTCGCATCAACGACAAAAGCGCTGCTTTCTGCGGCGTCGTTTATTCCGGTCTTTTCTATTTTGGCGATCCGCTCACCATTTATTGTTATTTTCATTCCGGTTGAAATCCGCCCGTTTATTACATCAACAACTGAAACGTTTTTAATGACTATCGTTTTGAGATTGCCCTGTGCCGCCGAAAGCCGGTTAAAAGGCAAAAAAGTCAACAATATTAGAAATAAATAAATTCTTTTTTTCATCTTTTGTTTTGTAAATTGCGGAATAAAAAAACGAATGTCTTTATTCTCGCGGCGCTGGCGAGCAAAAACAATTTTTTTGTGATTCGTGTCGGTTGGATGTGACGAAACGAGCGTATAGCGTGGCAGATGACGCAAAAAGCAGAGCTTGCTTTAGTCCATTTTATCGAAACCAGAACGGTTAAAATTTTTCGATTTTAGCGACCAAAACATCTGTTTTGAACTTTCCCTGTTTGGAATAAACCGGTTCACCCTGCGCATTAAAAAAATCGTAAACGGCAAAGCGCCTTACCAGTCTTTTGAAACGAGCTCGATTGCGGCGCCTTCGTCCGGGGTTTTTAATAGCATAACTCCTCACTTGAATTTTGCCGGATTTGAATTTCAATAATTTATAGCTGTCAAAAACAAGCAATCAGCGATTTTGAGCAAAAACGGCTTTTTTAGGCGAGCCGATAATTCTATTGTCGCTTAAAAGCGACTCCTTTCACATCTCGCCCATCAACTCCTGAATTAAAAACAAATCCCGCGATTTTTCCTTTCTCGTTGCGAGTAAAGGTAAGATTGATCTGCCCGCCTGCGGTAGTAAAAACATCGGCGTATGCGGCGGAAAGCTGGGGCGAGCGATCTTCGCTGATCTGAAGAACCAGATTATTGCCTTCGAGCGATAATTTGTAATCCGCGTCGAGTTCGTCGCTGTAATAAGTCCCAGCGTATTCCGAAAGTTGCTGAGGCGAATCGAGCGGCGGTTTTACGGGCACGAAAACATCCGGTTTTCCGCCATTCCTTATTATTTTTATTTCGGACACCGCGCCGGTCACGCTTAGTTTGGGAATCAACTCGAATTTGTTATTATCGGCAACCATCACAAAGCGATTTTCGGCAATCGGCACGAGCAGCGCTTTGTATTGCAGCAGACCGCTGTTGATTAATTTTCCGTTTTCGAAACTCAGTCTGAAGACTGTCCCGCTCTCTTTACTGGCGTAAATGCCCGGGTAACGAAGCGCTTCCTTTTCGGTTAGTGTGACGGCTGGCGGCAAACTTTCGGCAGCTTTTTTCTGGTTCGGCACTTCTGATTTCAATTGTCCTTCCAGATAGATATCCGAGAGCTTATTTACAATGGCGCTCGGCAAAATTGCCATATTGTTGCACAAAGCGATTGCCGTGAATTTTTGTTCGGGAAATGAAAAGATCTTCGCTCGGAAGCCAAACATATTGCCGCTATGTTCGATGACCGGTAGACCTTTATACTCGTGCCGCCAAACACCGAACGCATAAGTCATCTTCTCGCCGCTGCTTAAGGTTCCAGGCGTGGTCAGAAGCTGTATCAACTCTTTGTTTCCGACTTTCGGCTCGTAATAATTCTCGGTCCACAAATACAAGTCCTCGACAGTAGTTAAAACGCCGCCGCCGCCGACTAGATCAAACAGGGATGAGCGAGCGCGAATGCTTTTATCGGGACCGACATTATAACCGGTCGCACGATTTTTGACGACCTCGAAGCGGTTGTCAAAATACAGAGTATTTTTCATTCCCAGCGGCTTGAAAATGTTTTCTTCGGCAAATGCGCGCAAAGATTTCCCGCTTACCCGGGCGACGATAATACCCAGCAAATGATAATTGGAATTACTATACTGATATTTTGAGCCTGGCTTGAAGCTGATATTCTTTTGTCGCGCCAGCATATTTAATATTTCTTTATCGGAATAGGCGTTGTCGGCGCCCAGCCCGCCGAACAAGACCAGCGCCTGATATTCACGGATTCCGCTCGTGTGATGAATCAAATGGCGGATCGTGATCGTCTCGTCATATTTAGGCATTTCTGGAACATACTTGCGAATGTCGTCGTCGAGCGACAATTTTCCTTGCTGCGCCAGCAGCGCGACGCTCATTGCCGTGAATGGTTTTGAAACTGAAGCGAGATTGAATAAAGTCGAAGTCGTGTTCGGAACATCATAATCGAGATTCGCCATTCCAAAGGCTCGTTTGTAAACAATCTTCCCCTCCTTAACCGCGCCGACCGAACAACCAGGCATATCGTTTTTGTCCCATTGAGCGAGAAAAACATCCACTTTCTTTGTCGCCTCCGTTTCGGAAGGCGTGAAATTAGCGGTTAAATGCTGCTGTCCCGAAATGTTAGCTGAGGTGAAACCGTTTATAAACAAAAACGCGGCTATAATTTTTCTTATAAATAATTCCTGGCATCCGTTAAGCATATTTTTCATTCCTTAAAATATAAACGGGTGCGGCTGCAGATTATTAACAACGTCAGAGAAATAAATTTTCACATGTTTTGTAAAAAAGCCCCCATTTTCGAACTCGCCGATTGTCAGCGTCGTCATTGCGCCGCTCTTAACTATGGAGAAATTTAGACTCAACTGCCGCCGATTCAGGATTGTATAAACGCAAGTTTAATGCTTCAATTGGATTTGCAGAGCCTTAAACATCGAGTTCGACCAAATTAGCGCGTCCATTCCAAGCTTTTCTGACGATGGTCGTGCCCTCGTATTCGACCTAAGTATTTGAGCCGGTTAATGGATTCAAAAGACGCCTAAGATTGGTTTTCCAAACTCCGATTTCAAAATCAAAATCGTTTTGCCTTTCTCGCTTTTTGTCGGATTGCAGTTGGTTTGTTTTTGATGATTCGGGATTTGACCGGGCGCGAATTTGATTAACTTGCAAGAAAACCATCAACGCGCAAAGTATAAAACAAGGTTGCCAGCGTCTTGACACTGGCTGCTACAAAATTGCTTCCTTTATTTTTTCATTTCATTGATTTTCCACATAATAATAAGAGAAATTTAGCAAAAGCCGGTATCAATACAAGTACGCAAAATCACATTAGACGCGATTTTGCAGAACATTCTCTTACAAACGGAAAGGCGTATAATGTTTCTCAGCGATGCAAAAAATAAGGATTTAAAAAGGAGAATGATCGAGATGGAGAATCCCGGGACAAAAAACAACTTAACAAATACTGAGCTTTTCCCGCCCATAAGACTCGCAGAATGGGAACCGACGAAAGACACACTGCATTTATGGACACAGATTATCGGGAAAATCAGGCTCGTCCAAACGCCTCTGATAAATCATTTCTGGAACGTCACCTTGTATATTTCAGCCCGCGGTTTGACAACTTCGGCAATTCCATACGAGAAGGGTGTTTTTGAAATAGAGTTCGATTTTATTGATCATAATCTTGTCATCAAAACCAGCCAGGGCGAAACAAAAACAATTCGGCTTGAGCCAAAATCCGTCGCCCGGTTCTATGAAGAGGTTATGAAAACACTGCGCTCACTCGGTATCAATTGTGTAATTCACGCGGTACCCGATGAAATTCCCAATGCAATCCCATTTGCAGAAGACGAGGTTCACAAGTCTTACGACTCAAAATACGCAAACCGCTTTTGGCAGATTCTAATCCAAGTTGCCAACATATTCCGCGAATTTCGCGCTTCTTTTATCGGTAAATGCAGTCCTGTGCACTTCTTTTGGGGAAGTTTCGATTTAGCCGTCACACGATTTAACGGTGATTTGGCACCAAAGCGGGAAAATGCCGATTTCATCACGCGCGAAGCTTACTCGCATGCGGTTATCAGTCACGGTTTTTGGTTCGGCGGAAATGGCATGGAAGCAGCATTTTATGCTTATGCTGCACCTGAGCCAGATGGATTAAAAACCATCCAAGTTAAACCAAAAGAAGCATTTTACAGCAAGGACATGAATGAGCTTTTCTTAATGTATGAAGATGTTCGTAAGTCTAATTCGCCGAAGGAGGAATTGATTAGTTTCTTAAATTCAACTTATGATGCGAGCGCGAATTTAGCACATTGGCAGCGCAGTAAATTAGAGCGTTGATAATTATTATCACTATTAAATGTAAATTTATCTGTTCCTAAAAGAAATGTCGCGTAATAATCTCAAACAGGGATTATTGTTAGTGCCGGTCCAAACGGGCTTGCCGCTGCTATTGAGCTTGCGCGTGCCGGTTAATCAGTCACTGTTCGCGAAGCAACAGGAGGGATTGGTAGCGGAACTCGGACAGAAGAAGTTACGCTGCCCCGTTTTCTGCACGACATTTGCTCGGCGATTCATCAGCTGCCGGTAGCTTCACCATTTTTTCGCTCACTTCCGCTCAAACAATACGGATTGGAGTTGATACAACCTCTTTTTTCCCTCGCTCACCCGTCCGATGATGGAACAGCGTTACACTTACAGCCTCAATCGCCGGGATGGGCGAAAGTTTGGGAAACGAGCATGATGCTGTGCCTTACCGTAAATTGATGAAGCCAGTGGTTGACGATTGGGAACAATTGATGCCTGACTTGCTTTCACTGCTTGGCTTTCCGAAGGATCAGATTCTATTCGCGCGTTGCGGGGGCGTTCATCCTTAGACTGCTTTTAATCGCGTTTTTTATATAGGTTAATTGTTTTGAAAGCTATGCCAGCAGTGATACCGAAACGCGGAAAACTGGGTGTCAGACCAAACTTTAAACCAAAATCGAAAGTTGTGCCGGATTTTAATTTATAAGTTACTGCTCCGGTCGCGTAAAGCCCTTGTGGGTCGTCGGCGTCTTTCGATTCGCCGGAGAATTCGCCCTGCACGCCGAAACCGCGTTTCAAATCGCGCGAGAAACCGAAGGAGAACTGTCCTCCCTTAACCGAGCCTTTTTCACCCTTTTTGCCGTTAACGAGCAGCGCGGCGTTAAAATCAAAATCCGTTTTGCCGACCGTTTTGCTCATCAACAAGCTGATTTGATGATCGACTCTGCCCGTGCCTAAATCTTTACTGACGCTCGCCGTCGGCAGTTTGGCGAAATAAGAAGCGGCGATTGACGGGAATCTTTTTGTTTCCGACGAAATATCGATCTGAACGCCGACGTGAGCATCGCCTACGCCGGTTGTGCGAGCGGTGAAAGCGTCTTTTTGCGAATAAACCGTATCGAGATCGAATTCAAAGCCGAGCTGTTCGGTCGCCGCAAAAGTAACGGTTAAAGATCCGGCGTCCTGCGCGCGAAAATCTCTGGCGTGGTAGTAACCGTTGTAGCCGTATTCGATTTGCAGCGCGCCGGGTTCGTTAAAATCAGCCGGACGTGAGACGGTCGGGCGGCGCGGTTTGACCCGAAATACGTCCTTTATCGTTTGTTCAATCTTTTTAACCTCGCTGTCTTTTTCTTCAACCGAAGCGGGGCTGGCAGCCGGACGCAGAATTTGCTGCGCCGGGGCGGTGAGCGTGAATAGCAAAGTAACCACCGGTATAAAGAATATTTTCAACTGCATCCTTGTTTTCATAAAGCCTGATTTTGACAATCGGTAATGTTTTTTCGCGATCGATTAAATTTTTCATAAATCTCCGTTCAGCATTTTCCCGCGAATAATTTGCCTGAACTTTTTGCAAATTGAGTTCCGGTGTGTGCGCAACGAGCAGGGTTGACCTTTTTGAGCTTTTTGAGGCAAAAATTCGTGAATATTGCTGTCGAAATACCGTCTTTTGATAGAAAATCGACATGAAAAGCGGTAAATAATTTCTGGTTTGATTCGACCTGGGAAGAATCTCTGCGGATGATTTATTAAAGCAGAAAGGCAGCCATCGGCTTAGATGGAATTGCCGTAAAAATGAAACAGGCGAGTAATCAAACTGCTTTTGATTACTCGCCTGTTTCTTATTGCGGAATGAAACCGATTTGCTGCAAGAATGTCAGATTATCTTCGATATGCCAGTTGTCGGTGATTTTTCCGTTCTCGACGCGCAAAATGTCGGTCGCAATAAAATCCACCGGCTGATTTTTTCCTTTTACTCCTTTAAAGACGCCGGTAAAATGTCCGGTAAACCGAAGATGCGAAACCACGCGGTCGACAGCTAAAATCTGCTGCACGACGGTGACTTTCAAATCAGGCACCGCTGCCAGAAACGCCTTGGAAGCCGCAAGCGGACCGGCTGGTCCCTGCGGTCTTCCGGCGGGAAGCGTATGATCGAAAAATTTATCGGAAATCGCTTCGCCGAGCAGTTTTTCGTCGCCGTTGTTCCAAAAAATGTAGAATTTGCGAGCTGCGCCCGTCAAAACTTCGCGTCTGGCGGCGGTAATGTCTCTGGGAACGATGAGCGTTTCCGGTACCGCCAAATCGTCTTGTTTCGTCTGCGCCAACGCATCGGAGGATGCTGAAATAAAGATTAAAAACACGATGAATGCGCTAAATATCAAATGTTTTAACATGAAAAGATTTTCCGTTGGTGAATGAGATAAAAGACTCTGCAATAATGAAGCTTTGGCGATTAATTACTGCAAACATAACATGAATAGGCGGGAAGGCAGCACATTCAACCGTTCAATGCCGCCGTTCCCGTTTTAGCCACAGAGTGCAAAATCAATCAAACTTAAAGCTTTCTGATAAAATGCGCGACTTTGCGCCCGCCTTCTTCGGTATAGTGTACGGAAACTTTCGTGCCGTTCACTGTTTCCTTTGCCGTATATTCGGCAGCGTCCGCTATGCCTTTGCCCGTATCAACTGCCGCGCGTTCGGATAAATCGAAAACTTCTTCCGCTCCGTCGGCGGTTTCGAGTGCTACTGTGCGCCCGGCTTTGCCGACGACTTTGATCGTCCCTTCCGCTATCTTCGGCGCTTCGCGCCCGATGTATTCAAAGGCGCTGGCGGTTTTATCCGCGCCTTTAATTGTGTAATGCGCGACGACAAAAGAACCTTCGCGCCCGGCGAATTCAATGGCTTTCGCCGCGTCTTTCAAACCGCGCACGGTCGTTTTTCCGGTGAATTTAATCGTCTCAATTGTTCCGTCCGCCGTTTTTACCGCAACGGTTTTCGCTCGTTTATCAACCGCTTCGACGCTGCCGATAATCGCTTGCCTGACTTTCGGGGCAGCCGCGCCGCAACTCGCGCAAAACATCAAAGTCAAAGCCGCAAACATCAGTTTCTGCGACCAACACACAATTTCTCGTTTCATAAAATTTCTCCTTAAACGCACTTTTATTTCTTAAAAAGCGTTTGTGATAGGCGACAACCGCTTTTATTTTCAATTATTAAATGGTCGCATCCGATGCCGATGCATTTTCCGCGTAATGCGCGGCTATTGCACGAGCATCACCGTTTTGTTTGAGCAATTCTTCGGCGCGGCTCACTTCGTCAGCCGTCCCATGAACAAGAAGCAAAAATCTGCCCGCTTTGACGGCGGCTTCGTATTCGACGATGCTGTTTTTCGGGATGCCGATGCTGTAAAGCGCGGCTCCGATGGCGCTCAGACCGCCGACCACGATGGCGCTCTCTAAAGCGCCGACGATCATCGCGACAATCGGACCGCCGAAAGCGACTAAACCGATTCCCGGAACCCACAAAAATGCCGCCCCGACCAGCAATCCCCAGATGCTGCCCCAGAATGCTCCGGTGCTGCCCCAATATTTAATGCGGTCTTTCATATTGTAAAAACCGACGACGTGCTCTTCGGTGTGATAATCCTTGCCGACGATTGACAGTTTTTTTATGTCGAATCCGTCTCTTTGCAGTTCTTTAATCGCTTCTTCCGCCGATTGGTGACTGCCAAAAACCGCTATTGCTGTATTTTCCGTCATGATTCTTTCTCCTTATGATTTCGAAATATTTTTTATGAACTGAAAAACTAAAGAGCGGCGGACTTGTTTTCAGAGTGCCGCTCTTCGGGAAACCTTTATTTTTCCTTTCTGATGTCTTTGAGAAAATGCTTGACCAGATCTTCGGTTCCGTCTTTGATTTGTTTTTCCGATTGATCGGGCGTGTTGCCGATGGTGTCTGTTACCATACCGCGCCAGACGAGCATATTGTTTTTGGCGTTTATAACGTCAACGACAATTGAGCCTTCCGTGTAGTAGCGCGTCCAGATGTCCGGTCCGAAACCCCAGCGCCAGTATCGAGGATAGCCGTAACCGAAAGATTGAATGTCGAGCTTTTCTTTTGACCCGGCATAATACGCGACGAGAAAATCAGGATTGTCGTCGTTGAGACTAAAGCCGTTTTCTTCGAGCTGCGCCGTCAGGCTGTTTTTGATCCGGCTCGATGTCAAAGTATTGGTTTTCAGCGGATCGTTATTGCCGCGACGCTGATCTTTGAAGGCGAAAGTTTTTAAGCTGCCCAGATTGAAATTCTTGTCGTAATCGGTTTTCACAGACATCGCGAACACCGAAACCGCCGAGAGCATCATGCTCAAACCCAAAATCGCGCGAAATATTTTCATCGTTTTATCTCCTTAAATTTAATTTCATTCTGAATTCCTTTGAATTCTATTTTGAGATTAAGCCGGAAAACAGAGCGGCGTATTTTAGATTTTTGCCGAAAATTGCTGTTTTTTGCTGTTCTTTGGATTTTTGCGGACTTTATTTTTCAAAATTGATGAACTACGAGAGATTCAAGCGATTTGCGCCGCAAAAAAAAGCAATTTTGAGCAAAATCCTGAAAGAAATTACGGTGCAAAATTCTTAATATTCGACAGCAGAACAAGGGGGAAGCGGCGAAGCCGTCGGAAAGATGAAACTTTCCAGAGTCGCGAGCAAAAAGGCGAACCAAACGGCTTCAGAAGGTTCGCTGACTTTAAAGTATAAGGAGAACGAAAATGATTAAAAATGCGACAAAAATATTTCTAACGCTCGCGCTCGCGCTGTTCGGCGGCTTGACGACTGCGCAGGCGCAAATGGACAGCGACACGATTCTCGACGTGAACATTCCGTTTCAATTCGTCGTCGCAAACACGACTTTTCCGGCGGGCAAATACACGATCAGACCGATTGACGATTCGGAAGACACGCCGAACGTGATCGAAATCAGCAGCGCCGACGGTCGAATGCGAACCCTTTTCGACACGGAAAACACGAGTCTGGACAACGCGCCGAAAAAATCCGAAATCGTCTTCGATAAATACGGAAACAATTATTTTCTCTCGCAAATCTTTGTCGAAGACGAAAAATACGGCGTTCAGGCTGAAGAATCGAAAATGGAAAAGAAATGGAAGAAAAACGGGCAGCAGGCTGTCAAACAATCGGTTCAATGCAGCAAAAGAAAGTCTTCGTCGCGGACGGCTAAATAGTTTTTTACGGCACAGCCGCTGATTCGACAATTTGAATTCCGGCAGGGAATCTCAGCGGGTTTTAATTCCCGCTTTTTTTTGGCAAGGTGAAAGTTAATTTTATAATAAATCTAAATAAGGAGAATTTAAGATGAATGAAGTTGAGAAAAGCGATGATAAATACACGCGCCGCAATTTTATCCGAGCGGGAATCGGCGTTTCGGCGGGCTTGATGCTTCCGCCGATTGATGCCGCCGGGCAGAAACGGGACAAAAAATTTCCGACCGCGAACGGCGGCACTGACCCTTTTCCGATTCCGTGGCTCGATAAAAACGGGAGTCATAATCAGCCAGCGGGCGAAAATCTCGAACCGTCGCACATCTATCATTTCAAAGGTCAAATCGCGCGGTGCAGCACTTTTACCGGAATGGGAACCGACAACAAAGGCAACCGCATCGCTTTCGGAACGGCGACGACGGATTTCGGATATATGCAGGGAGAATATTGGGCGGCGCGTGCTGCGCAAAAAGGCACGTTCACGCATATATGACTTACGCTGTTTCGGGGACAGGCTGTTCCCGCCAATCAAATTCACGATTTTCATCCTCCGATTGCCGAATCCGGTCTTTACTGGGTCGTTCCCGTTCCGGCAGGCGGGCTGGTCATCAGTCCCGACAACCGCACGGCGACGCTTGAAATGAAAAACGTCAAACTCGTAGATCAGCCGCGCTGGGCGGCGCTCGACGCGGAAGCGTATCCGGCAACGATGAGCTTTCGAATGGTTTGGACGGCGACCGACGAAAATTTCGTTTACGACAATCCGTCGCAGCATTTCCGCGTCGAAGGCTTTCGCGCCACCGCGCAGTTAGAAGCCGAGGTCAAATCTCCGCATTTGAAATTTTCGTGGAAATCAGACCCGCTTTCGACTTCAAGCTCCGCTTTCGCCATTATCGGCACGGAAGTCAACGGGCGTTATTACGACGAGATGAAATAAACCTGGTTTTTTACATGCAAAAATCCGTGGCGGCTGTTTCGACAAAAGTTGACGAAATATCGAACGTTGTCGAAATGCCGCCCGGATTTCTCTTTGTCACTTTCAACGGTAAAAAAATAAATGTTGAAATAACGAGACTTAAAGCTTTTTGAGAATTACGTTTTAACGGAACGTCTAATGCACTTCTGTTACTGAACAAACAAGAGGAGCAGTCGAAATGTTATCAACTCAAACTGCCGTAAAAAGCGATATTCAAAAGTTTAATTTTAATCGGAAAGAAAAGCCGAAAACAATCAAATCGAGCGAGGCGTTCGGCTGGCGAAACGTTTTTGCCGAGGAAATCGTGCAGCTCGGCGGCGAAATGGAATTGGCGAGCAACGCGCGGCATCTGATCGCGTTGCTGTTAAAAGCGGCGGTCGCGGCGGACAAAACCGAAAATCAAAAACGTAAACAATTTTTGCGTTCGGGCGAAATACTCGTTGTGCCGATGGAAAACCGTATTGCTTTAAAGGCTGGCGAGATTCACGTTTTTTGCCTTTATCTCGAACCGGCATTCGTGCAAAAAATTGCCGAAGATTACGATTTAGGATTGTGCGGGGTCGCTTCTGAACCAATTATCGGCGCGCCGGACGAGCAATTGCGCCGCATCGCCCTCGCGCTTTTTCACGAGCTTATTGAAGCGAACATTTCGAGCCGTTTTTGCGCCGATGCTCTGGCGAAAGCGCTCGCGTTGCAAATCGTCCGGCGTTTCGGCGTCTGGCAGGACGCAAGCGTAGGCGCTGGCGGAATGGCGGGATATAAACTGCGAAAAGCGCTCGAATTCGTGGAAGAAAATCTGGAATGCGAAGCGGAATTGTCGCTCGAAAAAATCGCCGAGTGTGTCGAAATGAGCTATTGCCATTTATCACGCAGCTTTAAACAGTCAATGGGCATTAACGCCAACGCTTACATCGCGCAGCGCCGCATCGAGCGCGCCAAAAAACTTTTGTCCGATTCCGACGCGGCAATCGCCGACATCGCGCTGCAAGTCGGTTTCAGCAGCCAGAGCCATTTCACAACCACATTTCGCCGCCTGACCGGAACGACTCCGAAGATTTTCCGAAGGACTTTGTAAGACGCATTTCGGTTAAAGGTTAAAATGTGAAGAAAAAATCCTTTCGGCGCAAAAATAAATTTTAGAAATTTTTGATTTTTGTGTCGGCATTTCAGCAAGCCACGACATTTCGACAACCGGAGCGACCGAGCGCGAATTTTTCTTCAAAACCGAAATCCTAAAAATTCTTGTAAATGCAACAAAGGGTTGGCTTTTACGGTAAATCGAGCGACACGACAAAAATAGCAAGCTGCGGCATAAACATTGCGATTTAGCTGAAACAAGCGATAAGAGCAATGAATCGTTCTTAAAGATTCGTCTGTGACTATCTTCAACGATTTTAGAGATTTGATTTGAAAAAGTTATCGCGTAAAGCGCTCTCGAATTTAATCCCGAAACGGAGTTAGGAAAATTATGAGAAATAAAATGATTGAAAATAAATCGTTGATATTTATTGGATTTTTTTTATGCACGATTTTTGCAGCACCTGTTGTCATTTCGGCACAGCAGACGCCCACGACGAGCAATTCCGAGCCGAAAGATGTGACAGCGAAGGAGGTAACCGACGCTCTGGAGGGAGCTTATGGCGTTCACAAAGGGCAGCGGCGCAACCATACCAAAGGAGTTTGCGCCCTCGGAACATTTACCGGCTTGAAATCCGGCGCGCCTTATTCGCGGTCGGCTTTGTTTTCGGGGCAGCCAATCGAAGTGGTGGCGCGATTTTCCATCGCCGGCGGCGACCCGACCGTGCCCGATACGGATCGAGGTCCGCGCGGAATGGCTCTGGAATTCAGACTGCCGAACGGCGCTTTGCAGCACATGACGATGATCAACACGCCGATGTTTTTCGCCGCGATGCCGCGAACTTTTCTCGACAAGATGCTCGCTTTAAAACCCGATCCGAAAACGGGGAAACCTGATCCTGCGGCTTTCAAAGCGTTTATGGAAAGCCACCCGGATAATATGGGACAGGCGAACTTTCTCGCCTTTAACAATCCGCCCGTAAGTTACACTAACGAATCATATTTCGGCATTCACACATTTAAATTCATCAACAAAGACAACAAAATCACGATGGTGCGCTGGCGTTTCGTTCCGCAGGACGGCGAGCGGCGTCTTTCGGACGCCGAATTGAAGACGAGACCGGTAAATTTTCTTGAACAGCAATTGTTCGAGCGAATGAAGCGCGGCGCGGCGCGGTGGGATATGTTGATTACAATCGGCGAACCGGGCGATTCGGCGGATGACCCGACGATACTCTGGTCTAAACAGCGTAAAGAATTGAAAGTCGGCACATTGAGTATCACCTCTGCAACGCCTCAGCCCGCAGGCGGCTGCGAAAAAATCAATTACGACCCGCTGGTTATTGCCGACGGCATCGCCGCAACCAACGATCCCGTTTTGCTGTTTCGTTCCTTGTCTTACGGTTTCTCGTTTTCAAGACGGCTCGAAGACAAATAATAGCGGTTTGCAGTGGGTAATTGGCGAGGAAGAAAGGCTTAAGAGCGGACGCAATCAGATGTTAGAGTGCCGCTCAAAGACAAAACTTAATAATTTTAAGGAGAAATAATATGAAAAATAAAATTTATGAAAATCAAGCGTCTGTCGTCTCGGAGAAAACGAATTCATCAAGCGATTCGGGTAATGGCGGCTCAACCGAGCCGGTACGCGGTAATCGCGGCGGCTCGGTTTTGGGACCGCGCAACTTTCCGATAGAGTTTGAAAATCCCGATTTGTTTCGTTCGCCGTATACAGATGCCGGGACAATTCCGAATCTGAAATTTTCTTTTTCGGCGGCGCGCAATCGTTTGGCTGAAGGCGGTTGGGCGCGCGAGGTTACCGCCCGCGAGCTGCCGGTTTCGACGACGCTAGCGGGCGTTAATATGGGGCTTACGCCCGGCGGGATTCGCGAATTGCATTGGCACAAAGAGGCGGAATGGGGATATATGCTTGGCGGAAGCGCTCGGTTGACCGCGATTGACGCGCAGGGGCGCAACTTTATAGATGATGTCGGCGTCGGCGATTTGTGGAACTTTCCGGCTGGCATCCCGCATTCGATTCAGGGCTTGGAAGAAGGATGCGAATTTTTGCTGGTGTTCGACGACGGCAACTTTTCCGAGAACGAAACATTTTTGCTGAGCGATTGGTTCGTTCACACGCCGCCGTCTGTGCTGGCTAAAAACTTTCACGTTGCGGAATCGGCTTTTGACAATCTGCCCAGAGACATCGAACACACGCGCTGGATTTTCGGCGGCAAAGTTCCGGGTTCGCTCGAAGGCGATAAAGTTCAGTCCCCGGCTGGCGAAACGCCGGTAAACTACAGCTTTCATATGGAAAATGTGCAGCCGACTAAAGTTCAGGGCGGTCAGGTGCGAATCATTGATTCTTCGGTTTTTCCCGCCGCCAGCACAATCGCGGCGGCGTTGGTGGAAGTCGAACCGGGCGGAATGCGCGAGCTGCATTGGCACCCAAACGCCGACGAATGGCAGTATTACATCTCCGGGCAGGCGCGGATGAGCGTTTTTACTCCGAACAAAGCCAGAACTTTCGATTTTCAAGCAGGCGATATCGGCTACGTGCCGTTTGCATACGGGCATTACGTCGAAAACACCGGCAATGAAACACTGCGCTATCTGGAAATGTTTCGCAGTTCATATTTCGCAGACGTTTCGCTCAATCAATGGATGGGACTAACAACGCCCAGCCTGGTGCAGGCTCATTTGAATCTGGATCAATCCACAATGGACGTTCTCGCCAAAAACAAACCCGTCATCGTCGGACCTTCCGCGCTTTTGGAGAAGTAATGCCGAATGTGGCAATGCATTCCGCCGTTGCGGAAACGACTGTTGTCCGCGAGCAGGTTTGGGCGGTTTATCTGCTCGCGTGGGTCGCGGCTTTTACGGATGCCATCGGCTATTTATCGCTGCATCAGCTCGGAGCCTCGTATATGAGCGGCAACAGTATGAATCTCGGCATCGCTTTAGGACGAGAAGAATGGTTTTCCGTTATCAATCACGGATTCCCGATTTTTTCGTTTGTGACGGGAAATTTACTCGGTGTTTTAATAATCAAACAGGCAAATCACCGGGGCGTTCGCAATTCATTTGCTTTGATATTCGGTTTTGAAGCTGTCTGCATTCTTGCCTTTTTGTTCATCGGCACCTGCGCGCTGCACGAAGGAATGATTAGCAATTCCGAAACATCCGCGTTTTATTTTTGTATGTTTTTGCTGACGCTGGCAATGGGGCTGCAAACGACGACTTTACGGAAGGTGCGCGGAAATTCCGCCCATACAACTTTCGTCACGGGCGCTCTCGTCAATCTGACGGAGGCTTTTATAAATTATTTTTCCTGGATTTGGTTAGAGTTAAAGGCGAAACGCTTTCGGCAAATCTTGAATGAGTCAAGGCAACAGAAATCGTTTCAACAATTACTTTTACTCGGCGGAATCTGGATTTGTTACGTTTTCGGAGCGATATGCGGGAGCGTTGCCGAGCGAAGGTTTTCACTGACCGCGCTGCTTTTTCCCATCGGCGCTCTGGTCACGCTGATAATTCTTGATTTTGCGCGCCCTTTTGAGAACTCAAATCCGAATTGAAGATTCTATTTTTATTACATCCCGACAGCACGCCAGCGAATTTGAATTATCAGTTTAAGCTGAATAAAAGAGAGGCTTTTTGCTTGAATTTATTCCCTAATATGTTTTAACCGGAGGAACGCTCCGCTCGTCTGCCGACGGAGTAAAGATGTCATCGCGCAGATAGCCTATGAATAACGCCAGGATCAAAAGCGTGATGCTAAAAAGTATCGCCGCGCCGAAGATTTTTAAAACTGTTGTATTTTTCATTTCTGTTTTTCCTCTTCATTTTGTCTTGAGGTAAACCCCGAGAAACAGCAAAATCACGAATAGAAACACCAAAAAGGCGTATAAAAGAAAACCTCCGAAAAAGACTTCTTCTTCCGGTATCATTTCGTCGTCTCGTTGCTTTGTTTTTTCTGTTTTCATTTTTTTGTTTTTAGTTTCTAAATTAATTCGGCAAATTTGTGATTATTAAATGCCGATTTTTTCACAGGATTGCCGTTCTAAAAACTTCTTAGACGAGGAATTTTCTGCTTCCCGTTTTCGTCTCAGCTCAACAATCCACGATTCGACAGTCGCCCTTGCGACGCGCTTTTCGCTCTTTTTAGCTGAATTGTCTGTTCTAGCATCAGGCGTTGCGTTTTTATCGCGCTCGGCTCGCTTGATAATTTTTACTTTCATGTATTTCAGAAAATGCTCGATGTTTTATGTTTCGTTAATATGCATCTCAAAACTTGTTCCAAACTTCGGCAGTTTTTGTACTTCTTGTAAAGTCTTTTAATTTGCTGTGTTAGGCGGAAAGCGTATTTATTTATGGAAAGGTAAGAAAAAATAAAGGGTCGTTATTTCAACCTGATTGTCGGCATATCGTCTGCTCTCGTATCAATCCTTAAAAGTGAATCCTCCCCAGCGTGTGCTTCGCTCGCAGCATCGGAACTGGGCGGCGTACTAGTTCTCGTTTTGCTGGAACCAGCTTTTTAGGATTCGTAGTTTTGTTGATTTATTATCGAAGATTTTTTTTAGCAGGTAAACTTTCCCGTAAGCATGCAATTGATTCTTGGAATTAAACGGCGAATTAGTAAACAGGAGTATTTTCGCCGTTACCACGATGAAAAAATATTTTCTTTTAATCGTTTTTATTTTTCTATCAATGTGCCGCGCCTCGCAGTCGAGTTCTCCGCTTTATATCGAGTTCACCCTAATTCCGCCGCAGGATGAAGGCGGTTCAGATAAAATGACTGACATAGCGGGACTGTTTCCGGCGCAAAATCAGGACAACATATAGTTTTGTTCGCAAAAAGCGGATGGCGTCAACTCTGGGCTACGGCACATATATTTTAACCGTTAGCGACATTTCTCGTTTGGATCCGGCTTGCATTTTGAGCATGTCAACCTGGGACCGCTGAAATCCGGTCAAAATCACCGCGTAATGAACGTCGCTATTTCACCGAAAAGCGACGGGATGTTGCTGGCGTTTTTTATATCAAAAAGTATGGAAAACTTGCCCGGTGATCAAGTTTCAGAGCTTATTGGTTAATGCAAATTTTTCGTTAAACTTGTTCAACGCCAATCATTAAATAGATTGTCATTAATAGGGACAAAACGATTACTATAATCGTGATGAGAACGATCAGCCATTGGTCGGCTGTCACTTCACCGCGTTTGATCTGCCGGTTAACGACCATATAGCGCCATGCCGCCAAGAGCACAAGTAGCATGCCGAAAAGGACCATTCCGATGCCGAGTGGAATTGACTCGCCCATGCCGGTAAAGTTAGACGAAATATGAAGTCCAGATTCGCCGAGCCAAACCCGAACTTTTGCGAGAGCGAAACCGAGCGCGATAATTGAAATTCCAGTGCGAACCCATGCCAGAAAAGTCCGCTCGTTTGCCAGGTATTCGGTCGCTAAATCTTTCGGCTGCATCGCGCCTTTTTGGGTTTGAATCAAATTGGCGGATTCGTTTTTCATTTCTGATCGTCCTTTGGAAAAATAAGATTAGCTGATTGTAGGCGCATTGTTCGGGACAGCATCAATTTCCGCAAAATCTAACGAAATGATTTAAACATCATGAATATATCCGAGCTTGACGCCGAAACCTTTAAGTTAGCTCTTTCGAAAGACTGTCCTTTCCGCGCACTACAAGCACCGAACACGGCGCGTGATTGAGAACTGCGTCTGAAACCGAGCCGAGCATCATTCTTCGCCAAAAACCGTAGGCATGTGAGCCTATGACGATTAAGTCTGCATTCCAGCTTTCAGCCGCTTCAATAATGGCGCGCGGCGGCGCATCCTGAATTACTTCGCTCGTTAAATCGAGCCTCGATTGCGGAAACAACAGGCGTAATTGGTCGGCGGCGTCTTCGGCGTAGGCAGCCGCTCCGGCGTGTCCTGCTTCTTCGAGTTGGTCGTAAAAATCCGGCGAGCCTTCCAACGTTGGGTCTGAAGGCAATATAAGCGGAAGCTCAAAAGCCGAAATTACTTTAAAGCTCGTATTTGCCGGATCGGCAATGATGTTGCGACAGAATTCGACTGCCGCTTTGCTGAATTCAGAGCCGTCAGCGGCGATTAAAATTTTCATACAATCTTCCTTTTAACAATTACGTTTCTATTCTTCGTCAAACTTCAATTCAGCGATACCGATTTCATGTTTAAAGCAACGCGTATGCCTGTTTTGTTAATAATGCTTTTAAAGTTTAAAAGGACGATTTTATAGAAATTCAGCCTTCGGTGCGGAGTGGAAGCTGACAAAATCCCGACTTGTGCCGAGATGTCGTCACAACTTATTTTTCGGTATTTGGTCAGTCACAAAATGGTTTGTCAATTAAAAACTGTATTTCAGCCTGTTTTAAATAAATTGGAAAGGAAATTTTTTGAGGGCATAGAATTTGTAGTAGTAAAGAGCAGTTTTTATTTCTATAAATTTTTATAAATGGAGTTTACATATGACACTTGCAAACAAAAGAACCATCGAAAGAATCGTTTCCTATCCCGCTCCGATGCAGCTCGCGACGCCGACGAGCCTGGCGTCGGACGAGGTGCGAGAAATCGTCGAAACGGTTAATCCGCTGATCGCCGACGCTTTCGCGCTTTATCTAAAGACGAAAAATTTCCACTGGCATCTTTCCGGCTCGCATTTTCGTGAATATCATTTGTTGTTCGACGAGCACGCCGATTCGATTTTCGATTCGATTGACCCGCTCGCCGAACGCGTGCGGAGAATCGGCGGCACGACCATCAGAAGCATCTCGCACGTCAGCCAACTGCAAACAATCGAAGACGACAACCGCGACCTTGTATTGCCCGACGAAATGGTTGCCGAACTAATCGCCGACAATTTAAAGCTCGCCCGGCAGCAGCGCGACGCCATCGAAATCTGCGAGCGCCGCCGCGACACGCCGACGAGCAACGTTTTGCAGGACGTTCTCGACCAAACCGAACGGCGCATCTGGTTTTTGTATGAAGTCAGCCGGGGCGGGGAAAACGAGCTTTAATTTTTCTAAACGGCTGGATTAAATTGATAAAACATAATTGGGTTTAGAAGAGGCACATTTAATAGTTTCGCAAACGAAACTGTTTCAGGTTTTTGCCGGAGGTATTCAATGGAAGAACATTCTGAAAAAAATGGAATCATCAATCAGTCCAGCCTATTTTCGGTTGCGGAAACTCTTGACCGGCTCGAATCCTTTTTCAAATCAAAAGGAATGACGATTTTTGCGAGAATTGACCAGAAAGCGGCGGCGCAAAAGGTGGGGCTAGATATGCGCCCCACCGAGTTGCTGATTTTCGGCGATCCGCGCGCCGGAACGCTTTTGATGAATGAGTATCCTTCGCTGGCGATTGATTTGCCGCTCAAAGCATTGGCTTGGGAAGATGATAAAATGCAGGTCTGGATCAGTTACAACAGTCCTGCATTTTATAAAGAGCGCCACCAAATGCGCGAGGAGCCGTTTCAGTCAATTGGCGGCTTGATTACTAAAGCGCTCGAATAACGGCGCAGCAGGTTTTTTTGCCTGTTAAATTATTAAACGAACGTCATAAATTGGATTGTAAATAGAGTTTTACAAAATTTCTCATTTATTCATAAACTCTCCTGCCGCTAGCTCTGATTAAATTTTGCCATTATCGCCCTGATTCATAAATACAACTATTTGGTTATCAAAACTAACTTCTACAGAGGTAGGAAAAAAAACTTCTATCTTGGGATTTCCTTTTGAATTAAATCAGGCAGAATTCATTACGAATCACGAGATAAAACTTTTGAAGTTGAATGAAAGGCTTATTTCTTAGGCTTTTACAAACTTAATCAGAAATATTCACGATTGCTTTAAAACGCACAGACGACAGACAGCTAAATGAGGTTTAAAACTATGCTTACAGATGTTGGTAGATACGAATACGGCGATTCATTCACAACAGGCGGGGGAGATACATATCAGGCAGCAAAAATTGCGAGTGAGTTTAAACGAGATGGGCAGGATTTTGCTGGAATTATCGGCAGCAGCGCAATACTTAAACAGGTTTTGCATCAGGCACGAGTTGTCGCCTCGACAGATTCAACCGTTCTGATTCTGGGAGAAACGGGAACCGGCAAAGAATTGATTGCGAAAGCAATTCACGATCTAAGCAGCCGGCGCAACCAGAAATTCGTCAAATTAAACTGTGCGGCGCTGCCTGCCACTCTGGTTGAAGCGGAATTGTTCGGGCACGAACGCGGCGCTTTTACAGGAGCGACCAATCAGCGCGCCGGACGTTTTGAGTTGGCTCATCGGGGCACCTTTCTTTTAGATGAAGTCGGCGATTTGCCGCTTGAATTACAGCCGAAAATTTTGCGGATTCTTCAGGAACAGGAATTCGAGCGGCTGGGCAGTTCGCGCACGCAAAAGGTTGATGTGCGGCTTATCGCCGCCACGCATCAGAATCTGATCGAAAAAATCGAAGAAAATGAATTCCGACGGGATTTGTATTACCGTTTGAACGTCTTTCCAATAAAGCTTCCGGCTCTGCGCGAGCGGCGCGAGGACATTATGGCGCTGGCGTGTCATTTCGCTCAAAAATACGCGGCGAAAATGCGAAGACGGATTGAGGAAATCCCGCTCTCCACGCTTAAGCTTTTGCGCGATTATGACTATCCCGGCAACGTGCGCGAGCTGGAGAATATAATCGAGCGAGCCGTAATTCTCGCCGCTGACGACGGAGTTTTGCGGTCTGAATATTTGCATCTCGATGAAACTGCGCCGAGACAGGCATCTTCGACAAACGAGGGAACGCTTGCCGTCTTTGAGCGCAAATTCATTTTGCAAACTCTGGAAAAGACTGATTGGAAAGTCGGCGGCGAGCGCGGTGCGGCTGCGAGTCTCGGTCTAAAGCGGACGACTTTAATTTCCAAAATGGAAAAACTGGGCATCGCCCGTCAATCGGAGTATAGGGCGGTCGGTTGACGCTAATGATATGGGAAAATGCGGAACAACAGAGCGGCGCAAAAAAAATCGCACGTTAAATTGAAATCAGACTCTTTTGCGAAGCTCCGTTTGATTTAAAGAGAGATGAAAATGAACAACGCAAATGCGAATTTATTCAAGCCTCTAAATGATCTCGAAGGCTCAATCCGAGAATGCATAGAAATAATCAAACGCGAGCGTGAGGCGCGGCTCAAAGCGGAAAACGCTAATCGTCAGAAGGACACCATTTTAGCCGTCGTGGCGCACGAATTGCGAAATCCGCTGCAATCAATCTCCGGCTGGCTCAATTTACTGCGCTGCGGAAATCTCGATCAGCAGAACGCGGAGTTTGCGGTAGAAGCTATCGAGCGCGGCATCAAACTGCAAACTAAATTGATCGAAGACCTTTTCGACGCCGCGCAAATTACCAGCGGAAAACTTCGCCTTAATCTGCGCGAAATCGAAATTTCTCCTCTTATTTCAGGAGTTTTAAACGATTTGAAAATTTTAGCGGAAGCCAAACAAATTGAGATACAGGCTGTCAGTCCGCCGAATTTGGGGCGTTTGACAGCCGACGCCGAACGGCTCGAACAGGTTTTGCGTAATCTGCTTACGAACGCCATTAAATTTACGCCGCCGTCCGGGAAAATTACTGTCAAAACGAATCGCTCAAAATCGGGCATTGAAATAGAGGTTTGCGACACGGGGCGCGGAATTGACGCTTCTTTTCTGCCGCACTTATTTGAGCCTTTCACACAGTTTTCCCGCTCAGACGAAACAAACCGAAACGGCTTAGGCTTGGGGCTTTCCATTGTTCGCCGGATAGTCGAACTTCACGGCGGAAATATCGTCGCAGAAAGCGCGGGCGTCGAACAGGGGGCGATATTCAAGGTTCAAATTCCGCTTAACCCGACGGGCGCATTACCAGAACTCAAGAGGAGCCAGAGTTTTGTCGGGGAGACAAAAACGTTGAATCAACTTTACCAATAAGGATTCTTAAAGACTTTTTGAAGCTAAATATTTATCACATTTCAAGAAGTTGTAATTATTCATTAAATAAGAATCTTCAATGCCAGGCACTAATGCACTCTAAGCCTTACAAAACAGCTTCGTCACTGAACGATGGGATTAATACTTTAGTGGTATTTGCTTGTAAACAAACTTGGGTAGAAAAAAAACATTCTATCTTGGGATGCGCGCTCGATCTGAAATCCGCAAACTACCTTTAATAAAAACATAAATAAGCAGCAGCGGAAAACAAGTTTCGCGCTGTTCTTCCGCAAACAGTTTTTAAAGGAGAAAACAAGTGAAAAATTTAGCTGTAATTTCAACAGTTCTAGGTGGTTCTTGGTATAGCTTAGGCTTATTGACTGCTTTCGGGTTGATTTACTTGGCTGTCGTAATTCCTTCAGTGCAGGCGCAAAATGCAAGCGCCAAAAAACCGGTTATCGTGATGGTTCACGGCGCATACGCCGACGGATCGAGCTGGAATAAGGTCATCCCGTTGCTGCAAGCCAGAGGCTACACGGTCGTCTCGGTGCAGAATCCGCTGTCTTCACTTAAAGACGACGTAGCGGCGACCAACCGCGTCATCAATCTGCAAACCGACCCGGTTGTGCTGGTCGGGCACTCGTGGGCTGGCGTCGTCATTACAGAGGCAGGCAACAACCCGAAAGTCAAAGCGTTGGTTTACGTTTCGGGGGCGGCTCCCGACGGCGGGCAGTCTCTCGTAGATGCGGCGGCAGGATTTCCTCCGTCGCCTGCGGCGGGAACTGAAATCAAGGACGAAGCCGGTTTTTTGACGCTTCCGGCATCCTCCATTTCCAAGTATTTCGCTCAGGATTTAACTCCCGCCGAGCAAGGCATTGTAACTGCTACGCAGGGACCGTGGTATGTCGGCTGCGTCACCGATAAAGTTACCAAAGCAGCCTGGCACGATAAACCATCATGGTGGGTGATTGGTGAGAACGACCATATGGTTAATCCAAAAATGCAGGAGAAAATGGCTGTCAATATCAAAGCAAAGCTTACAAAACTGCCGACCGGGCATCTCGCTATGCTCGCCGATCCGAAAGCCGTAACGAATGTAATTCTGGACGCCGCAAACAGCGTGCAAGCGATGAAGGCTAGTGTCGAAACTGCTCCGACAAACTCCGACACTGCAGTCAACAATGTTAGTTATAACCAAGTTGTTTCGCAGTTACAGGAGCGCGATACAAAGATTCCAACCGCCCGCGATATACTCGGCGCGCCTGGCGTCGTGCCGCTTTCCAAGGAGCAGCCACCGGCAAAGATCATCGCTGATCCGCCGGTAGCGGAGTGGTTAGCCGAAGGTCGGGTGGTTATCCAATATCGGGCGGAAAATCTGCGCATCGTTCCCGTATTCGGTCCGGCGGCGCTGGCAGTGACGCCGCGCATCGGACACATTCACGTCACGGTGGACGACACGCTATGGAGGTGGGCAGACGCGAGCGGCGAACCACTCATCATCAACAAGTTGCCTCCGGGTGCGCATAAAGTCTTAATCGAACTCGTAAACGCCAATCATCAGCCAATTGACAGAACTGTAGTTAGTTTTGTTGTCCCAAACCGATAACTGTCAGAGCTGAGACAAAACACGGTCGTTAAGAATTTTTTTTGAAAGGAGAAGGCGATGGAGATCAGGAAAGAATCGGAAACATTTAATCTGCAATGGGAAAACGAATACGGATATTCGCAGGCAATCAAAGTCGGCGACACGATTTATCTAGCCGGGCAAGTCAGCCACGACGAGACTGGAAATATCATCGGTGAAGGGGATATGGAGGCACAATTGCGGCAGGCTTACATAAACGTCCAAAATCTGCTCGCGCGTTACGGCGCGACGATGCACAACGTGGTTGACGAAGTGCTTTTTGTCACCGACATGGAAGCGGCATTCGCCGCACGGGTGAACTTAGGACAAACAATTTTTGACGGTGCTCCTGTCGTGGCTAGCACTATCGTCCAGATCGAACGCCTTGCTTTTCCAGAACTGATGATTGAAATCAAATGTGTTGCAAAAGTGTAGGAGCCGGAAGATTAAAGAATAAATCGGCAATAGAATTGAGCGGACGATTGGTAATTTCATGAGCAAAATAAAGGTAATTAAAAAGAGCGGGATTAGAGAATTCAACCTTTTGTTTAAACGTAAAGAAGAAATCTCGGAACCGCAATCGAATCGACCGGGAACAATTGAAATTGTCGAAAGCTGGATTGCGAATTGGCGCGAGCAGGCTGAAATCAGAAAACGAGTTGCTCTCAGGAAATTGAAACGCTAAAGCCTTTATATGTTTCGGCAAAGATCACAGCTCGATTAAACCTTTTGATTTTCGTCTGATACTTCCGCAATTATCAATGAAAACCGAGCTTCGATTGGTTTTGGAAAGCAAAAATCATTAACCCGATAGTGGTATTTAACACAAACAATAATTAGGTAGCAAAAAAGACTTCTATATCGGGATGCTCAATTAACTAGAAGCGAGCAAACTACCATTTAAAACCACAGTCGTGAGTGCATCGGTCATTCAAGGGAAAGCAGAACGGATGAAAAAACTGGAAGGAAAAATCGTATTAGTAACGGGCGGCACGAGCGGAATCGGGCTGGCAACGGCAAAGCGTTTTGTCGCTGAAGGGGCTTATGTTTTTATTACCGGACGACGCCAGAAGGAACTGGACGAAGCGGTTAAGGAAATCGGCGCAACCGTACGCGGCGTGCAAGGCGACGTATCAAACTTGGAAGATTTAGACAACCTGTTTGCGACGATCAAGAACGAAAAGGGAACGCTCGACGTGGTTTTCGCCAACGCTGGATGGGGTGAATTCCTGCCGCTCGAAGCGATTACCGAAGAACATTTCGACAAAACTTTCGCGATTAATGTTAAGGGCGTCGCCTTTACCGTGCAAAAAGCGCTGCCGTTATTGAAAGACGGCAGCGCTGTGGTAATTAACGGCTCAATGGTCAGCATCCTAGGTCAGCCGGCCTTTAGCATTTACTCGGCGACGAAAGCCGCGGTGCGTTCGTTCGCACGAAATTGGTCGGTCGATTTAAAAGAGCGCAAAATTCGTGTCAACGTCGTCAGCCCCGGTTACATTCCAACACCCGGTTACGACCATCTGGGCATTACAAATGAAATGCTGGAAGCGGCAGTGGTTAACGTGCCGCTCGGACGCGTTGGCACGCCCGACGAAATCGCGAAAGCGGTAATCTTTCTAGCGTCAGACGACAGCAGTTACGTCAATGGCGTAGAGCTTTTCGTAGACGGTGGCGCAGCTCAAATCTAAAAAATTATAAGTTTGATGATGTTCAGACGAGGGGATTTTTTTTGGAAGTTTGAAGAGGTAATACGAATACGAAGCAAAAAACTGCCTGAAGGCAAAATAAAAAAGGAGATAATTCAATGCCGACAATTACAACCAAAGACGGAACGCAAATTTATTATAAGGACTGGGGCAAAGGACAGCCAGTGGTGTTCAGCCACGGGTGGCCTCTTTCGGCTGACGCCTTTGAAGACCAAATGTTTTTCTTTGCCGAGCGCGGCTACCGCTGCATCGCACATGATCGCCGCGGTCACGGGCGCTCTGAGCAGACCTGGCACGGCAATAATCTGGATACCTATGCCGACGACCTTAACGACCTTGTTACAGCGCTGGATTTAAAAGACGCAATCCACGTTGGTCATTCAACCGGAGGCGGAGAGGTCGCCCGCTATATCGGTCGACACGGAACTGAGCGAGTCGCAAAAGCTGTCCTGATTAGCGCGATTCCTCCGTTGATGCTGAAAACCGAAGCCAATCCTGTTGGCACGCCGATAGAAGCCTTCGACGAGCTACGTAAAAGCGTTCTGACTGATCGCTCGCAGTTCTGGAAAGACTTGAGTATGCAATTTTACAGCTTTAACCGTCCGGGCGCGCAAATCTCGGAAGGTTTGCGGGAATCGTTCTGGCTCTGGAGCAGCATGGCTGGATTCCCGGCTTCTTACTTTTGTATCAAGGCTTTTTCGGAAACCGATACGACTGAAGACCTCAAGAAATTCGATGTTCCAACACTTATCTTGCATGGCGACGACGATCAGATCGTGCCGATTGCGGCTTCGGCGCTTCTTTCGTCCAAAATCGTGAAGAACGCAATCTTGAAGGTTTATCCCGGATATCCACACGGAATGGCTCAGATATACAAAGACCAAATTAATGCCGATTTGTTCGAGTTCGTTAAATCGAACCAGGCAAATGCCGGAGCTTCGGCGGGCAGTTAGTAGGAAAGACGATAAATTAACTGCAATTTTGAGTCGCTGCAAGATTGGATTCGGAGAAATCAGAATGAGTTATTTGAGGCGGGTTTGCTCGCCTCTTGAATTACCATTCCAGTCTTTTATTTTTTAGCGAAACTGCTGTTAATGGAAGAATCCTATTTTATTCATTGATTAATAAGGAGAAATTAAAATCATGAATGAACAAATCATAAGAAACAATTGGAAAGATTATTTGAACGATTTCAGCCGCCGTAACCGGATGCGTCCGGCGCGGCTCGAAATTCTCAGCGATGAAATGGGAGCTAGCGAACAGGCGCAGCATTTGCCGCTGGTCGGTATCAGCTACGAAGAAAAAGGTTCGGACGCGGGCGACGCTCTTGTTTCGCTCGGCGATGAAGGCGCAGCCGATGACAGACATCTGATTCACGCCATCAGCCAAATAACGAGCATCACAGCTCGCACGGGTGAAGACAGCCGCGAAGACGCGCTCGAAATTACGGACGCGGACGGCACAAAAACAATTTTGATTTTTGAGCAGCCTTTGCAGCTCCCGGTGGAAAATTAGGCGGATAAATAATCGAACATTTCGGCGGAGCGGCTTTTATCGCTTCGTCTTTACCTCTTGTAGGAGAAAAATTATGAATGAAGAATCAGTAAAAAATATAGTTTTAGTGCACGGCGCTTTTGCAGACGCTTCCGGCTGGGAAGGCGTTTATCGAACGCTTAAAAATGACGGTTACAACGTTGCAGTGGTGCAGAACCCGACAGTATCTTTGACCGAAGATGTTGCATTTACGAAGCGCGTCATTCAGGCGCAGGACGGTCCGGTCGTGCTCGTCGGACATTCCTACGGCGGAGCGGTCATCACCGAAGCCGGTAACGATCCGCAGGTCAAGGCTCTTGTTTATATAGCGGGCTGGCTCCCGGATGAAGGCGAGTCGGTCTTGACACTTATCAAAACCTTGCCCCCTGACGCGCCTTCGGCGCCTATAACACCGCCCCAGGACGGCTTTATTTTCGTAGAACAAGCCAAGTTTCCCGCTTCCTTCGCGGGCGATTTAGACCGGGAAAAAGCTGAATTTATGGCTGCTTCACAAGTCCCGTGGGGCGAGAAAGCAATCACGGAGACAATCACCGAAGCAGCCTGGAAAAAGAAACCGAGCTGGTATCTGATTTCCGCCGATGACTTGATGATCCCTCCCGAAGCACAGCGTTCCATGTCCAAACGCGCCGGCGCTACAGTCGTAGAATCGCCGGGCAGCCACTCTATATTTATTTCGCATCCCGAAACGGTCGTCAAAATGATTAAAGAGGCGGCTCAAGTCGCTAGGGCGGCAGCGAGCTAAATCCGGCGTGTGGCTCGATTCATAAGCCTGGATTTCGGGGTGTAAGTTATTAAATCGAAAGGAGAATAACAATGGACAGTAATAATAAAGTCGCAATTATTACGGGAGGTTCTGGCGGAATCGGTCGCGCGGTCAGCTTGAGACTGGCGAGTGACGGCTTTGCAATAGCGGTGAATTACGCGGGAAATCAACAGGAAGCAGACAAGGTCGTTGCTGAGATTGAATCAATCGGCGGGCGAGCTTTCGCTTTTAAGGCTGATGTTTCCAACAGCGCGGAGGTCGAAAGTCTTTTTCAGAAAACGATTGATGAATTCGGCGGCGTTGATGTGGTCGTAAACACCGCCGGGATTATGCCGCTGCAAAAAATTATGGACGGCGACGAAGCATCGTTTGATAAGGTCATTGCCATAAACTTACGCGGAACTTACATAGTCTTCAAACACGCCGCGCGGCGTTTGAGAGAAGGCGGACGCATCATTGCGTTTTCGAGCAGCGTTATCGCCAAATCGTTTCCGGGCTACGGCGCTTATATAGCGAGCAAATCAGGAGTCGAAGGGTTGGTTCGCGTCCTCGCCAATGAACTGCGCGGGCGCAACATCACCGTCAACGCCATCGCTCCGGGACCTACCGGGACGGATTTGTTCTTTAAAGGAAAAAACGACGAGCAAATTGACGAATTTCGGAAGATGAGCCCGCTCGAGCGAATCGGCACACCCGAAGACATCGCCGATGTGATTTCGTTTTTGGCGGGCAAAGACGGCGGCTGGATTAACGCTCAAGTCGTTCGCGCCAACGGCGGCTTTGCATAAAAAAGGCTCGCCGCTTTTGTAAACGCTGCTCTTAAACATTTCGTGCACCAAATTTAATCACGTATGAAATGAAGCAGTTTTAGTTATAAAAGGAGAATTATTATGAAAAAAGTGATTGTGGTAACCGGCACTTCGAGCGGATTTGGTGCGCTCGCCGCACGCGCTTTGGCGCAAGCCGGAAATACGGTTTACGCGAGTATGCGAGAAACGAAAGGGCGAAATGCGCCGAAAGTTGATGAAATAAAAAAATACGCCGCTGATAATTCGGTTGATTTGCGGGCGCTTGAACTCGATGTCGCTTCTGAGAATTCTGTTAATGCGGCGATTCAAACGATTATCAATGAAACTGGGCGTCTCGATGCAATAGTTCACAACGCCGGACATATGGTTTTCGGTCCTGCTGAAGCCTTTACGCCTGAACAATATGCCGAGTTGTACGACACAAACGTGATCGGAACGCAGCGCGTCAACCGCGCCGCTCTGCCGCATCTCCGTTCGCAGGGAAACGGACTGCTCGTTTGGGTTTCGAGCAGCAGCGCGAAAGGCGGAACGCCGCCCTTTCTCGCTCCTTATTTCGCGGCGAAAGCGGCGATGGATTCGCTTGCCGTCAGTTATGCGGGAGAACTGGCGCGCTGGGGAATTGAAACATCCATCATCGTGCCGGGCGCGTTTACCAAGGGAACAAACCATTTTCAACATGCCGGAACGCCCGCCGACAAAGCGCGGGCAGAAGAATACGCTTCGGGCGCAACCGCCAGCCTCGCCGACGAAACCATGCGCGGGCTTGCCGCGGCTGTGCCGCCGGACGCAGATGTCAGCGCGGTAGCCGAGGCGATAGTCCGGGTCGTCGAGATGCCTTTCGGCACGCGCCCGTTTCGCACGCACATTGACCCCGCACAGGACGGCTCCGAAGTCGTCAGCGTGGTCGCCGACCATATCCGAGCCGAATTTCTGCGCCGGATAGGACTCGCCGACCTGCTTAAACCGCGTGGTGCCGCCGCCCGTGCCGGTGTTTGAATATGAGCAATCGAAAACAAAACCGGCGAAAATGGCTTTTTCTTATAGGGTAAAGTTGAAAGCAGCGGATTTTACGCTGATTCCGGCGCAACGATACATATTCGGCAAGCTTTGAATGGCTTCTTATGAAGATCGGCTTCTGGGAGGTCAGATGTTTTGGTGTTGTCAACAAAGTTGATTGAGATCAAGTTCATTATGGAGATGAGATAGCGTCATCATGCAGCAGCGATATTTAAAAGAGCCTGGGACGGTGCTGAACTGGTATGACTTCCTTTGTCCTTTCTGTTACATCGGGCAGCATCGAAACGCAATCCTCATGAGGCACGGACTGCGTGTCGTCGAGTTGCCGTTCCAGGCTCATCCGGAAATTCCGCCTGGCGGAATTCCAGTGGGTCCTCGCGTCGGTTCGATGTACGCAATGCTGGAGCGAGAGGCTAAAGAAGCCGGATTGTTGCTGAAGTGGTCGGCGCGACTTCCGAATACTCGTCGGGCATTAGCCGCTGCCGAGTGGATCCGGCGGCATTACCCGCGCGCGTTCCCTCAGTTACGTAGAGAACTCTTTGAAGCACACTTTGTTCTGGGCGAGGATCTTGATGACCCAGCCGTTGTTGACCGACACGCTGACAGGTCGGGCATTGACCTCACAGCTTTGCATGCGGCACTTGCCGACGGTAGTGCAGAAGAATATGTATTAGAGTCCGAGATGCTTGCCCGCCAATATGGCGTTCAAGGCACTCCCGCCTGGCTAATTGGCGAACAATTGATTGTGGGACTCCGCCCGGCGGCTGAATTTGAACGACTTTCGGAGTACGTGGCGAAGCAGCCGCAATGATTTGAGTCGCAGTGTAATGAGACCTGGAAAGGGAGGGATGTTCTGTCATGCTGAATGAAGATCGAATCGAAGCAAGTGTAACGATACGACGCGCCGTAGAGGATGTTTTCAGGTTTTATAGAGATTTCAAGAATTTACCTAGCTTCTTAGGGGACGTTATGGCGGTAGAGGAGACTGGTCCGGCAACTTCTCGATGGATAATACAAGGACCGTTAGGGATTCGAGTGAACTGGACAATAAAAGTGACGGAGGAATGCGTAAACGAGTTGATTCGCTATGAAACCGTCACTTTGCCCGCACTAAGAACCTGTTGGGAAATCTATTTCGGACCTGGAACTGGGACCGGTGAGGCGGAAGTTCGCGAAGTAATGAAAACACCTTTGGGGAGACTGGGACGCGTCGCACTCGCGTTGATAGGAAAGTTTCCAGCCGAGGAAGTCGCTTCAAATTTACACAGGTTGAAGCAGGTAATGGAAACGGGAAGAGTAACTGACACGAGCCATTCTGTCGCTGGGAAGTTTGTACTGAAACAAAAAGAATGAGCAAAACCAAAAGCACAGGTATCCGCCATGCGTTGCGCCAAGCGTAATATGTTTATCGCTCCACAGAGCAACTTTAGAAAAGGGGGTTCAAATGAAAGTTTTACGGGATGTACTGGGGGACGCCGAGAGGGAAGAGGTGGCTGTCGGACACTTCAACGTCGCCGATTTGGTTCTACTAAAGGCAGTTTTCGCCTCTGCGAAGGAACTGAATGTTCCTGTGATAATTGGTGTATCCGAGGGTGAACGAGAGTTTATGGGTGTGCGTCAGATTGCGGCGCTGGTTCGAAGCCTGCGCGACGAGTTCGATTTTCCGATTTTTCTGAACGCCGATCACACCCACTCACTTGAGAAGGCAGTCGAAGCCGCAAAGTCCGGGTTTGACTCAATCGTATTTGATGCTTCAGCGCTGCCCTTCGAACAAAATGTGTATGAAACGAGAAATGCTGTGCAGGCAATCAAAGCAATCAATCCCTCCATTCTGGTGGAGGGGGAGCTCGGCGACATCGGAACCGGTTCTCGAATACATGAAGAGGCTGTCGGTATGACAGTGAGCCTGACAAATCCTGAAGAAGCGAAACATTTCGTCGAATCTACCGGAGTAGACATTCTGGCTCCTGCGGTAGGTACTATGCACGGCATGTTAAAGAGTATGGTCGAAGGAGAAACGAGTAAGCACTTAGATATTGAGAGGATCGCACGAATCAAGCGTGCGGTGCGAGTCCCTCTTACGCTGCACGGCGGGTCGGGAACAGCCGGTCAGGATTTGCGTGAGGCTATAGCTGCTGGAATAAATATCATCCACATCAATACGGAATTGCGTATAGCATGGAGACGTGCCCTGGAAGAGGCTCTGGTCGATCAGCCCCAGGAGGTTGTCCCTTACAAGATTCTTAGGTTCCCGCTGGAATCGGTGAAGCAGCTAGCTCTGTCTCACCTGAGGTTATTTAACAACAGCTAATTCGTGATCGCCGTCACCACAGAATCGAACACGGCGTGATTTTGCATGTCGAAGCGTTTGATTGGAATTGCCCGTAGTATATGACGTCGCGTTTTATGATTGAGGAAATCAGACAAATGAGCCAGCGGCTTTACGAACACATCGAAAAACTCGAAGCAGAAATCAAAAGATTGTAAGTACAGTATGATTAAAGGGCATGAATGTAAGAGCTACAAAACAGTGCGAT
Source organism: Pyrinomonadaceae bacterium (assembly GCA_036388895.1). Classification (GTDB taxonomy): domain Bacteria; phylum Acidobacteriota; class Blastocatellia; order Pyrinomonadales; family Pyrinomonadaceae; genus SXVE01. Next base: position 118,670 of record DASVQY010000061.1, read on the forward strand.
CTGCATTGGCTCAGCGAATTGACTGCTAAAATATCTCTCCAAACTGAAAACGATTTATCCTCAAAATTTATAGGAAGCGTATTACGTTTTATTAAATACAATTCTCTATTTTCCTTGTTTCAGGCTCCGGTCGGACCAAAACGCTCAGTCTTAATACGTTCTGATTTGTAACCCAATTCCTCTAGATACGAAGCGACAGTCTCGACCAGCGCTGTCGGACCGCAGACGAAAGCAAGCGGGCTTTCTGACGATTGCCAGGCAGTTTCCGCCAGCATTGCAAGGTCAATTCTGCGTCTGAAACCGTTCCAATTTGGTGGTTGCTGTCTGGTTAATGTGTGAGTGATTTGCAAGGAAGAATCGCCGGCGGCAAGGTTGTCGAGCTCTTTTCTGTAGATAATGTTTTCATAAGTGCGCGATGAATAAAGCAGTCTCACAGGAACTTTTTTAGCTGAATTCGTTCGATGCCGGATCATCGCCATCAACGGGACGATGCCGCTGCCGCCAGCCACAAGAAAAAGCGGCACGCCCTGGTTTTTCTCATCATTCGCGTCCCAAACAAAATAACCGCCGATCGGTCCGCGCAGTTCCAATTGGTCTCCGACGCGCAATTCCTCGGTTAAATACGGCGACACCTCACCGTCACCGATGCGCTCGACCGTTAACATTAAAAATCTATCTTCCGGCGGTGAGGCGATTGAATAACTGCGCTGCGCCTGATAGCCGTCTTCAGCCGTCAGGCGCACGTCAACACGCTGCCCCGCCAGATACTTTGTCCAATGCGGCGCGTCGAGAATCAGGCTTTTGACAGTCGGCGTTTCCTGCCGAATTTCGATTACCGTAGCGAGCTGCCATCTAATCGGTTCCGCCATACTTTTAATCGCCCGCGTATCGCTGCTCTTTCCAGGGATCGGCGTAATTATGATAGCCATACGACTCCCAAAAGCCGGGATGATCTTCCTTGAATAATTTAAAACCGCGCACCCATTTGGCGCTTTTCCAGAAATAATGCTGCGGCACCAGCAATCGTGCCGGACCTCCGTGTTCGGGAGCGAGCGGCTTTCCGTCGTATTTGTAAACGATCCAGGCTTTTCCGCCTCTGACATCAGCGAGCGGCAAATTTGTCGTATAACCGCCGTCGCAGAAAGCGACGAAATAACCCACCTCCCGCTGCGAGTCCAGATCAATGTTTTCGAGCAGCGTGTCCACCGAAACGCCGGTCCAGACGGTATCTAATTTTGACCATTTGGTGACGCAGTGAATATCGACGGTTACGGTTTCGCTCGGCAGTTTTAGAAACTCGTTCCAAGTCCATTTCAAATCTTCATTGATTTCCCCGTAAATTGAAAAATCCCATCGCTCAAGCGGCGTTCGCGGCGTCGGTCCGGCGGACAACACCGGAAAATCATTCGTCACAAATTGACCGGGCGGGATTCGTTCTTTATGCATTTTATCAGTTTCTCTCGCTCTTCCTTTAAAGCCACGCGAAACGAATTTTTCAGGCATGTATTCCTCCTCAAAAAAGCTTTTAAGTTTGATAAAAACATCGTCAGTTTCAACGAACCAATACTTAATGTCAATTTTTATAATTAACGAAAGCCTACAACTTGCCGGAGCCCAGCGCGTCACGAGATCGAGCGTTTTTTCAGTAATACGTTTTATTTATTCAGAAATACCTAAATCGTGTTACGGATAAATAAACACGTCTCTATAAAATAATGAAAGTAAAACAGCTTCGATAAATATTTAAGTTCTTGAAAGCGAGATTGTCGTGTGGGAAAGAACTTAATTGGTGTTTTCTGCAAGAGGCAGCCGAACCTAGTCGAAAAATTTATAAGGCAGAAAGATAAAAGGAGGCTTTTGAACTTTATCAAAAGATACTTTTTCATTTGCTTTTTTTATATCCAGACAATTTAAAGATTTTCATCTTGAGTTTTAAATGTCATGCCGCGATGCAGAATTTTCAGCTTGTGTGAATGATTGGGAGCCGAAAAGCATTAATACCTGTCCATTACATTTTAAGATTTGGCGATATAAGGCTTCTCATCATAAATCCAGGCTGAATTCGACTGATTCTGGAAAGTCATTTCATGCCGGAAAATCGGGGCTGGGTTTTAGCAGGAGAACTATACAAATGAAATGGTTCAAGGCATGTACAATCACCCGGAAGCGGAAATTCCTTCCGAAACTCGTTTTTGCATTAATATTTTTGATATTTTCAGGATTTTACAGCGTGTCAGCGCAGACAAATACAGGGCGCATTTCTGGCGTCGTTACTGATTCAAACGGTGCAGTCGTCGTAAACGCAACCGTTACGGCTTTCGATCCGGCGACGAATTTTTCGCGCAGCGCGACGACCGACGAAAACGGCTTTTATACGCTTTCAAATCTCCCGGTCGCCGCTTACACAATCTCAGTCGAAGCCGCGAATTTCAAAAAATTTAACAAGTTAGAAAACACTCTGAGCGCCGATGAGCGTTTGACGGTAGATTTTACGCTCGAAGCGGGACAGATTTCTGAAACTGTCGAAGTCGTGCAAAGAAGCGGAGAAACGGTCAACACCACATCGGGCGAAGTCTCGAAAGTGATTGACCGCCAGCAAGTACAAAATCTCGCTCTTAATGGTCGCAATTATTACCAACTGCTCAGCCTGATTCCAGGTGCAGTGATAACTCAGGAAGATCAAATAGATACAAACTTGGCGACCAATACCATCAACATCAACGGCAATCGCGGAGTTTCCAATAATTTAACTGTGGACGGCGGAAACAACCTCAACGCTGGCAGCAACGCCAGCCAGATTAACAATGTCGGAATTGATTTCATACAGGAAGTTAAAATTCAAACCTCGAATTTCAGCGCCGAATACGGTCGCAATTCCGGCGCGCAGATCAATGTCGTCACGAGACGAGGTACGAACGATTTTCACGGCTCGCTCTTTGAGTTTTTGAGAAATGATGTCTTCGACGCGCGTTCGTTTTTCGCGCCCGTTCGCACGATGCTGCGTTATCACAACTACGGTTACAGCATCGGCGGACCGCTGCCGTTTTTCAATTTCGGCGAAGGCGGCAAAACGTTCAAATCCGGTAAAGACCGTTTCTTTTTCTTCGGCGGGCAGGAGTGGAAGACGATTCACCGGATGGCAGCGACAGCCGTTCGCACGCTTCCGACATTAGCCGAACTAAACGGTGATTTCTCGTTTCGCCTGCGCGGGGCGGACGGAATCGTCGGAACGGCGGACGACGGCGTTTTGCGCGACCCTCTGCTTTCCGGCACTTGCAGCCAGACGAACCGCAGTGCATGTTTTCCTGGAAATATAATTCCTGCATCGCGCATGACGGCGGACGGAACTGCGCTAGCTAAAATTTTCCGTCAGCAGATCGCTTTAGCAACGAGCTATACGAATGCGCCAGTCGGCAATAATACCACTTTTCAGCCTGCTAATCCGAGCGATTTCAGGCAGGAGTTTATCCGGCTGGATTATATTTTCAATCAAAACCACAGCTTTTACGGTCGCTACTTGCACGACACAAATCTGGTGATTGACCCGTTCGGCACGTTCATCAACTCCAATCTTCCGACTATTCAGCACGCCCGAAACCGCCCCGGGAATAATATTCAGATCGGTTATCTCTGGAATATTAACTCGTCGTTAATAAATGATTTTAGGATTAATCAGTCGTGGACTGACCAGCGCATTAAG
>DASVQY010000062.1:0-34258 GCA_036388895.1 Pyrinomonadaceae bacterium
TCGTAGCGGAAAGCAATAAAAAGCAGAATACCGATCATACCGAGAAGCGTGGCAATGACGGCTTGATTGCGAAGCTGTTCTCCGGCTACCGGACCGACCGAATCGGTTCCGACGATTTTATAAGCTGCGTTCGTATCTTCAGCGAGGCTCTGTGTCGGCTCCGCTTCCTTTCCGAAAGTGTCGAGCGCTCTTTTTACGACTTCGCGTCCCTTGTTTACCTGTGTGTTCGGAGACGCCAGATTTCCGGTCGAGTTTTGCGCGTCCGGTGAAGCATCTGTCGGCGGCGCCGGTGACTGATCTCCTTCAACGCCTTCAAACAGTGGAACTTTAATCAAAACCTCGTCCTGTTTGTCGAGCGACGATTGAATAACCGCGTCCGAAACGTTTTGGTTTTGCAGAGCAGCGCGAATATCGTCTTCCGACGGCTTATTCTTGAATTTTGCGGTAATCACCGTTCCGCCCTGAAAATCCACGCCGAGATTAAAGGCGTTTGTTCCGCCCGGCGTCAGCTGTCGTCCGATAGCCGAAATTAATCCCGCCAAAAGAATCAGAATAGAAACCGCAATCAAAGGCTTGCGAATTCCCATCCAATCTACATTTATATCTTTAAAAAGTTGAAACATTTTTCTAAGTGGTAAACGGTTAGCAGCAAGCGGCGGATGAAACAGGTAAAACTTTCCACGTACCGCCCACTACTAATTTAAATACTAATCTTTTGCATATTCGGATTGCGTTCGAGCAACCACATAAAAATTGTTCGCGACACGAACACCGCCGAAAAGAGGTTTATCAAAAGACTTAAAATAAGCGTTACGGCGAATCCGCGAATCGGTCCCGAGCCGTACATATAAAGAATCACAGACGAAATAATCGTCGTGACGTGCGTATCAATGATTGTGATAAACGCGCGGTCAAATCCAATCGAAACCGAAGTCGCGATGTCTTTGCCGGCGCGGAGCTCTTCTCGCATTCGCTCGAAAATCAAAACGTTCGAGTCAACCGCCATGCCGACGCCGAGAATCAACCCGGCAATGCCCGGCAACGTCAAAGTCGAATCGAAAACAATCAATGCCGCCAAAGTTAAAAGCAGATTCAGGATCAGCGCGATGACCGCATTGACGCCCGACCCGCGATAATAAAACAGCATAAAAGCGGCGACGAAAATCAATCCGCCGACCGAAGCGGCGACGCCAGCACGAATCGAATCGGCTCCGAGACTCGGACCGACCGTTCGCTCTTCCTGATATTCGATTTTCGCGGGAAGTGCGCCGGATTTTAACGTCAAAGCCAAATCTTCGGCTGAGGCTTTTGTGAAACGACCGGTAATTTGACCGTTATCAAAAATCTGCCCCTGAATGGTCGGCGCGGATTTCACTTCACCGTTCAAGACAATCGCCAGATTTTTCCCGATATTTTTTCCGGTAAATTCGCCGAATTTTTGCGCGCCGCCGGGTTTCAGGCTAAAGCTGATTTGATAATCGCTCTCGGTTCCGGTCTGTGAATACGCGGAGGCGTCGCGCAATTCGCTGCCGTCAACCACCGGCGGATACTCAACAATAATAAATTGCTGCGGCTGTTCGCCTTGCGTGGTCGCTGCCGCCGCGCTGTCTTCTCTATAAGGATAGATTTTACGATTCGGCGGTTCTTTTCCGCCGAGTGATTGCAGCGCCGCTTCTCTGGTCGGGAAAGTCTGTATCGAATCACCGGCGGTTTTCATCAAAGCGAGATTCGATTCGGCGCCGATAAGGTTTTTTATGCGTTCCGGGTCGTCAACGCCGGGCATCTGCAAAAGAATTTGACCCGAAGTTTGCGCGCCGTGGCGCGCCAGCGTTGGCTCTTTGACGCCGAAAGCGTTGATGCGGCTGTCAATAATTCTCATCGCCTGCTCGACCGCCTGGTCCTTCAAAACATTCTGCACCTGCGTCGGCAAAGACCAATTAATTCCGCTCGCGCTCTGACTTTCCGTCCAATTGACCAAATCAACTTTTTGCTTTACGGCGTCAACAACGGCTTGCGTTTGAGCGTTGTCGGTAACATTCAGCGTAATCGAATAATTGCCGTTTTCAGTAACCGTCGAAACGTCGCCGACCGGTAATTTCGCGTCTTTAGCCGCCGTTAAAGCTGCTTGAGCGTTATTTTCCGTAAGCGTTTTCAAATACTCGTCGGTTTTGACGCGCATTACGAGATGCGAACCGCCTTTTAAGTCCAGACCGAGATTGATATTTTCGGCGAGATTGTTTTTGATTCCCTGCCAGGTGAAATCGCTTGCCACCGGCGCTCTGCGAGGTCCAAAAACAAGATAAATCCCAATCAGCGTGACTGCTATAATAATCGCTGTTCTAATCCACAAACTGCTGTTTTTCATTTTTAGTAATGAGTAGCGAGTAATAACTAGCAAGTAGAAAAGTTTAGAAATACTATCTACTGTTTGCTATCTACCGTCTACTTTTGTTCTGCTTTTCTTCCGACGACCGCGCTTTTTCCGACTTCGAGAAAAGATTTTTCCGCGCTCTGAATAATAAAACTGGTTTCTCTGACTTCTTTGATTCTGCCGATGATGCCGCCGTTGGTTACGACTTCATCATTAATTTTGAGTTCGGCGACCATTTCCTTTAATTGCTGCTGCTGGCGCTTTTGCGGCAGAATGACAAGGAAATAAAAAATACCGAAGATAAAGACAAACGGAAGCAGCGACCAAATAATGCTACTGCCGCCCGCATCGCCTTGAAAAAATAACACGTAAATATTCATTAATTTTTAATGCAGAAAAGAAAAACACAATGATATACATTTACAGGCTGTTTATCAAACGCCTGCCGGTTCATTCTCGCGCATTTTCTCTAGAAAGTCTTTTTTGAATCGGCTGAAATTGCCAAGTTTGATAGAATCGCGCACTCTTCGCATCGTGTCAAGGAAGAACGCGAGATTGTGATGAGAAATCAAAATCGCCGCGAGCATTTCGCCGGTTTGATAAAGATGTCTGAGATACGCTTTTGAATATCTGCGGCAGACCGAACACGGGCATTCGGCGTCGAGCGGTTCGAAATCTGCGGCGAATTTCGCGTTTCTGATGTTCAATTTTCCGCGCGAAGTAAAAGCGCCGCCCGTTCGCCCGTTGCGCGTCGGCAAAACGCAGTCGAACATATCTACGCCGCGCGAAATCGCTTCGATCAAATCTTCCGGCGTTCCGACGCCCATCAAATATCTCGGCGCGTTTTCCGGCATTTGCGGCGCTAAGAATTCGAGAACTTCATACATCACGCTTTTTTCTTCGCCGACGCTCAAACCGCCGATGGCGTAGCCGTCAAAACCAATCTCAACGGTTTTATCCAAACTTTCGCGCCTTAAATCGAGATGTCCGGCGCCTTGCACGATGCCGAACAACGCTTGCCGTCCGCTTAAATTTTCCGCTTCCAAAAAGCCCGTGTCCATTCCCGCGTCCTGCAGTTCGTTAAATCTTTCTTTCGACCTTTTCGCCCATCGCGCGGTCAATTCCAGACTTTTTCTGGTCTGGTCGTAACCGGCATCGCCCGGCGGGCATTCGTCGAAAACCATGACGATTTCTGAACCGAGCGCGGCTTGTACTTCCATCGAAACTTCCGGCGACAGAAATTTTTTACTTCCGTCAACGTGCGAGCGAAATTCGACGCCTTCTTCGGTCAGTTTCCTTAAATCTGTGAGCGAAAAAACTTGAAAGCCGCCCGAATCGGTCAAAAGCGAGCGGCTCCAGGTCGAAAATTTATGCAGACCGCCGAGCTCGCGGATGATTTCCGCGCCGGGACGCAAAAATAAATGATAAGTATTTCCCAGAATAATTCGAGCGTCGAGTTCCGTTTCCAGCCACTCATAACGAACGCCTTTAACGGTCGCCTGAGTTCCGACGGGCATAAAAACAGGCGTCTCGATTTCTGAACGCCTGGTCCGCAGAATTCCCGTTCGCGCGTTTCCCTCTTGCGCGTTAACTGTCCATTCGATTGGCTTCATTTAATTTTAACTGCTTCAACGCATTGAATTTAATAATGTAATTCAAAGTTAAATTTTTATAACAAAATTACATCTAGGCTCTTTTTCTCCGAGATTAAAAATCTTTGAAATTGTAAAGTTTTAGCGTTGAAATTTTATTTTCTTTTGCCGATTAACGCCCAAATTTTTTCGGCACCGACGGCGGTTTCCGAAACAATTCTTCCGTTCTCGTCAACCAGAACGGCGGACGGCGTTCCCGACATTCCGAATTTATCGGCGACTTTAAATTGTTCGTCGAGAACAATCGGCGATTCCAAATCGAGTTCTTCGTGATCTTCCGCATCACCGGCTGAAAACACAAGCAGATTCGGGTCATCAGAATCTCTCTGAGCGTCCCATTTTCGCAAATCTTCCATCATTCCGATGCAGAACGGGCAAGTCGTGCTCCAAAATGTGACGAGCGTTTTTTTGCCCCGAAGATCGTTAGAAGTGATTTCTCTTCCATTCAAATCCGGCAAAGAAAATTCCGGCACTTTTTCGCCGATTTTCGTCAGCGTGCCGTTTGTCACGAAAAGCAGATCGTCATCAAAATTTTCAGTTTTAATTTTTTCGACGAGCTGCCGAATTGACGCGTCGCCCGCCGCGAGATGGCTGGCAATCGCTCCATCGGCGTTGACCAGCAAAGCCGTCGGCGTCCAGCGCGCGTTTACCAAATCCGCCAGCTCGCGGTCTTTTTGCAGCAGAATTTGTTTGTAGCCCTTGCCGCCGAGTTTTTCGAGATTTTCTTCGACGCCGCCGGTGCTGACGTATACGAATTGGATTTTATCCTGCAGCTCGGCTTGCCACGCTTCGATTTCCGGCAAAAGCGCTTTGCATGGATTACAGGTCGGGCTGACGAAAAAGAACAAAGTATGTTTCGCGCGGGCGAGAAGATGTTCGAAAGCGATGATTTTTCCGTTTATGTCGGCGAGCTCAAAATCAGGAAACGGCGCGCCCAAAGGCAAACCTTCGTGCGGATTTCCGGCTTCTTCGCGCTCGACGGCTTTGCCTGTTTCGCCGTCGTGCGAAATCAATTCGAGAACTTCGATCCGCCGCATAATCAGATTCTGCTGTTCGGATATTTTTTTCAGATAAAAAACCGCGACGCCCAAAAGCGCGATAACGGCTAAACCTGTAAATAACTGCGCGGCGATGTCATTCGGCAATTCGGAAAAACCGAGTCCCTGATTGTTCCAGCCTTGAAAAACTAAAATCAGCGCCAGCACCGCAAAAACAATGTTGCGAATCAGACTTTTAACGCCGACCGGCTCGCTGTGAATTTGCCCGAAACAATGGCAATCCGGCGCGTTTCCCTGTTTTATCTGCCAGATCATTCCGCCGATAAAACTCAAAAGCAAAATAAGCGCGCCCGCCGCGCCGAGCCACGAAGTTCCGACAAACAACAAGCAAACGGCGAAAACCAATTCGGCGAACGGCAAAGCAATGGCGAAAGTTTTCGCGTATTCCTCGGGCGTTCCGAAGGCTTTCACGGCTTTTTCCGAACCTTCGAGATCGAGCAGTTTGCCGACCGCCGCAAGTCCGAAAACGCCGGAAAGAAAAATTCTGATTAAAAGAAGTAAGATTTCCATTTCTATTTTCTATTATTATTATACTTTAAACGATGATTTGATAATTCTTCTAAATTTTCGTGAATTCGCTTTTCCTATTTTCGATTTATCGGTATTTACACGTCAACAACGTAAAACTCTCTATCAAACTTATCATTTCACCGCATTTTTACTTTTCATTTCTCCTGTTTGCTTCACTTCTTTTGTTTATTTTGTGTTTTTCTTTCAAGCGAATCGGCGTTGCGAAAAATTCGAATTCTTCGCGTAGGCGATTTTCGATGTATCTCAAATATGAAAAATGAAGCCCGCCTTTGTCTATTCCAGCCGTAAAAAGCACGAAAAGCGGCGGACGCAACCCGCCTTGCGTAATATACTGCACTTTGAGCCGTGCAAAATTCCCCTTTCCCGGTGACGGTGCGCTTCCGCCTCTCGGCTGCGAGATGTTGTCTTCGAAAAACTTGTTGAGTTTTGAAGTCGGAATTCGAAGGTTTCTTGCCTGGTTCGCCCGGACGACAAGAGGTAGAATATTCGTCACGCGCTGTCCGGTCAAAGCCGAAATCGTAATCATCGGCGCCCAGTCGAGAAATTTCATATTGCGGCGTAGCTCGCGCTCGAATTCGTAAATCGTGTTCGTCTCCTTTTCGCCGATTGCGTCCCATTTGTTGACCGCGAGAATGACCGAACAGCCCGAATCAACGGCGTAACCAGCGATGTTCGCGTCGAGGTTTGTGACGCCTTCAATCGCGTCAATCACCATTATGACGACATCTGCCCGTTCGAGCGCCTTTTTCGCCATCACGACTGAAAGCTTTTCAGCCATCTCGGTTGTTTTCCCTTTGCGACGAATCCCCGCCGTGTCAATCAAAGTAAATTTCTGTCCTTCAACAGTCAAATGCGTGTCAATCGCGTCGCGCGTCGTTCCGGCAATCGGCGAAACAATAACGCGTTCTTCGCCGAGAATTTTGTTCAAAAGCGAAGATTTACCGACGTTCGGGCGTCCGATTATCGCCAGTTTTATCTCGTCGGTTTTTTCTTCTTCCGTTTCTTCTTCAAATTCGAGAACGTCGAAAACTTCGTCGAGCAGATCGCCGACGCCGCTGCCGTGTTCGGCGGAAATCGGCACGAATCCAAATCCGAACTTGTAAAATTCGGCGGCTTCTTCTTCGACTTTGCGGGATTCGGCTTTGTTGGCGGCGATAAAAACCGGTTTTCCGATGTTTCGCAGAAAAACCGAAATCTCTTCGTCGAGTGGTGTCGCGCCCGCGCGCGAATCAACGACCCAGATAATCGCCTGCGCTTTTTCAATCGCAAATCCGGCTTGTTTGAAGATGTTCGCGGGAATAATCGCCTCGTCGTCGGGCACGATTCCGCCCGTATCTACGAGTTCGAAGGTTTTTGCTTTCCAATCGACTTCGCCGTAAATGCGGTCGCGCGTAATGCCCGGCTCGTCGCCGACTATTGATTTGCGCGTTCCGGTCAGACGGTTGAAAAGCGTTGATTTCCCGACGTTCGGGCGTCCGATGATAGCGACCAGCGGTGTATTCATTAATAAAAGAATAGACAAGTTTACGGCTTTTCTACAAGTCAACCGGACTTTGCACGCCGAGACGGTTCTGCCGCGTGACGTGCGTGTAGATCATCGTCGTGACTTCTTTGTGTCCGAACAATTCCTGAACGGTGCGAATGTCCTGTCCTTTCTGAAGCAAATGCGTGGCGAACGAGTGGCGCAGGGTGTGCGGGCTGGCGTGTTTGTTGATGCCGGTTTTATCAAGCGCCTGTTTGAAAGATTTTTGCAGCCCCGACGCCGACAAATGATGCCTGCCGAGAGCTCCGGTGCGCGGGTCAATGCTTAAATTCTTCGACGGAAATACGAACTGCCATTTCCATTGGCTGGCGGCGTTTCTGTATTTTTCGCCGTGAGCAAAAGGCAAATAAACGCGCCCGAAACCGGCTTTCAGATCGAGTTCGTGCTGCGCGCGCGCGGAGTCGAGTTGTTTTTGCAACGCTTCGATGAGTTTTTCCGGCAAAACGGTAAACCGGTCTTTGCCGCCCTTTCCTTCGCGCACGATGATTTGCCGGTTACCGAAATCCAATTCCTTAACGCGCAGGCGCAAAGCCTCGATCAGCCGCAAACCGGCTCCGTAAAGCAGGCATGCGACTAGCCAATTCGTTCCCGTCAATTCGGCTAAAATCCGGTTAATTTCTTCTCTGGTCAAAACGACGGGCACGCGGCTCGATTTTTTAGCCGGCGTGAAAGTTTCGAGCCACGCCAAATCCGAACGAAGAACTTCGCGATACAGAAACAGCAAAGCCGCCAACGCCTGATTCTGTGTCGAAGCGGTAACGTGCCGTTCAACCGCCAAATGCGTCAGAAACGATTCGATTTCCGCCGTGCCCATCGTTTTCGGATGCCGCAGATCGTGAAAATGAAAATACTGCTTCATCCAGTAAACATACCGCTTCTCGGTTTCAAAGCTGTAATGCCGAACGCGCATCAAAGCGCGCACCTGATCGAGAATTTTACCCGCCATCAAAAGCTCCTAATTTTTCGGCAGTAAATTATTATGCGGAATTCCGCATAATAATTTACCTCGTAAAAATCCAATTTCAGCAAATGTAAGCTAAATCAAGCAACGAATCAAGTTTTTCTTGACTCGTCCCCAAATTTCATCATAATAAAAACAAGATTCGGCTAAATAGTTCTGTGTAAATCAAAGTTCGACAGCTTCGCAAAAATAACGGCAACGCAATTTGACGTTTTTGCATGAAATTCGTGATGAATGTCAGTTTCAAAGATTTTAGTTCGTATGTTCCTGACAAAGAACGCTATGAGCGCGGCGTTGATTATCTCTGTCATGATTTAGATTTAGAGTTTGAAGATGCTTTTTATCTTATCAAGACTTTGAAACACAATCACAGTAGCATTGCCGTTTATACACCGTCAGCCGTTGTTAGCTTTTTCATCTTCGACAATGCTCTGCACGTACAAATAGACGGCGACAGCACTTGGGCGGCATCAGACCTTGACTTGAATGTTGCAAAAGAAATTCTAAGAGTCGCTTGGGAAGGCTGCGAAGATTTTGGCTCGCAGATTCCCGGAACAAATCAAGAGTGGGGCGCATATTTTCTTTGAATGTTGTGTTTTATCTCGATTGTTGCTCAAATGTGAGCGAAAGCGTGGTGGAAATTAACGGGCTGTCGAACAAGTCATTGCACCGAAGCGGCTTAAGCTTGCCTCTTATCAAGTCGCGTATTTTCGCCGCTCGGGGAACTCAGCCGTTGGGCGTCTCGCTTTAATTCAGAGATTTTTGTGATGAGAATAATATTTGTAATTTGCCTTTTATTTTTGAGTTTAGCTTACCAAGCCTTTGGTCAGAATTGTCCAATTGAAACTGGTTATGTCGCTGGCAGTTATTTTTCCAATGAAATAAAACGAGTAACAATTCATAAATTTAACGAAGTGCCCTTAACAGTTTCGCTAAAAGCAAAAGAGCAATTAGTAAATCGTGTTGGCGAGAAATTCCTCTCTAAACTAAAGTTTAGCTACGGTTATGCTGTTTTGTTTGAGAATAATCAAGCAGAGGAGGATTTTGCTATTCAAAAAGCTGACGCTTATATTCTTGTGTTTGTATATTCAAACAGAAACAAAGGCATAAAAGAATTTCGTTTCGACTTGGTATTAAATGCAGACGGTAGCCTTTTCAGAGATATTTACTTTCCGAATCTAGCGAATGATTCAAACAAAGCCAATATTATTTCTTGCCAACAGGCGATAGATATTGCATCACAAAACGGTTTTCAGCGCGATAAGGTGTTTCCCAAACTTGAATACGACGGCGCGTCAGATTCTTTTGTTTGGGTAATTGCCGATTTAAGACCGAGAGTTCTTGATAAACCTTTGGCTATTGGCAAAGGCATTTATAAGCAGATTGAAATTGATGCTGTTACAAGTAAGGTCTTAAAAATCGGTGATGTGATAATAATCATTTAGAGTTGTTAATCTAAAGAGATTTTCGTAGTAGGGAGCGACCAACAAGTCAATGGAGCGAAGGCGGAAACAGCGACTTTCATCAAACGTATCTTCTTATCTTTGGGCTTATCGCTAACTGGTTTCCGCCTCGCTCATCTCAACCGTTAGTCCGCTTTGCGTAAAACCGTACGGCATTCTGAGATGAGGTAATTCATTATGAAAAATTTCTCGTTTATTATTCGGAGCATCTTTTTGGCAACTGTTTTTTCACTAAGTTGCTCTACTCTTTTGGCTCAAGCTCCTGCGCGAACTAATGAAATCAAAACCGGCATCATTACTTTGTATGCGCGTGACCCATTAGCACAATCGTTTTGTTTTCGTGACGGAGATTTCGGCTCGGTCTTTTATGAGAACGAAGTGCGAAATCGTTGCAGCGATATTAACTTTAACGGTTATCGTCAGAAAGACGAGGCAGATATTTTCAAGATTGCTGTCGAGGGCAGAAGGCAAGGCGTTATTTTTGACTTGGGAACAACTGACGAGTTACAGAAAAAATACGGCTATGAGGAAACTGTCGGCAAAGGACAAGGCTTCGCTTCGTTGCAAGTCAGAGACGGAAAAGTTTATGTTTTGAAAGACCGGCGCGCCCGCACAACACAAGAATTGAGTGAACCTACATTGTTGTTTCAAAAGCCTTCGTCGGAAACCGAAACAGTTTCCGTCAAGTTAGGTCATATTTACTTGATGCGGCTGACCGACCGAAGCGAAAAAGCCTTTGAACGGATTGTCAAACTGTTGGTCATCGCGCACGTTCCGAACGAGTCGGTAACAATACGCTGGCAGTCCTGTAGACAACAGGCGGGCTAACAAATCAATGGACGTGAGGGCGAAACAGCTACTTTGTTTTGAACAGTTCTTCTTTAACTTTAGCTTGCGCGTAGCTGGTTTCGCCCCACGTCATCTCAACCGTTATATGCTTCGTGGTAATTTGAATGATGACAGATTCTCAACACATTTTCAGACAAGTTTTCGATTTGATTGAACGAAGCAACGGCGAGCCAATTCCGTTTCCGTCAGGCGAAACTTATTGTTTCAGGCGGAAGCGTTCTTACGACAGTCAACAATTATCAGCTTGGCAGACCGAACAAGGAATTGAACTGCCTGAAGAATACCGTTCATTTTTGCTTGACGTTGGAGCTTGCGAGATTTTTTACGGCGGCTCAGGGCACGAACGCGGCATTAACTTTTATGCTTTAGACGAGATTTACGAGATTTATAAAGACTGCTTTGACGAGCCAGAGGCGTTCTTGTTCACCAAACTTTTGCCCGTTGCCGGCGATGAAAACTTGCAGGAGATTGCTGCTTTTGCAATCGAAAAAGAACCGCCAAACAATTTTTCACCTTTTTGGCACGAATGTCCGCCAGAAGATTGGATTAACGAAGCTGATGAACTAAACGATTGGCAAACATTTTCGTCTTGGTTGCAATCTGTTGTCGAACACGAAGGACGCAGACCATTATAAAAAACGCATATAACAAATCAATGGAGCGGAGGCGAAAACAGCTACTTTCTTATTCAACTTGCGTGTGAAACCTTTGCTTGTCGCTAGCCGGTTTCCGCCCCGCTCATCTCAACCGTTCGACAGCTTTCTTTGATTTAGCGAAAGCGTAAATTTGACAGATGTTTCGTTTCTTTTTGTTAGCTCTAATTTTTGCTTTTTTCTTTTTGCCCATATTCGCGCAAGAAGAAACTGACGATGATTGCCCGAAACAGATTGAATATGTGAGTCGCAATCAAGTTGATCCGCCGACAATTTCGTTGCGTGGTGTTGAAGGGCGAGTAATTGATTCCAGCGGCGTAGCTATTCCAAACATCTGTATTGCTTTGTTCACGGAAAAAGAATATCGCTTCGTTGCTCAAACTGTTGCTGATGAGAACGGTTATTTTCGCTTTGGCAAAATTCCCAAAGGAAGCTACCGACTTGTAGCAAGAGTTGATTACGATTATCTTTGTCCGGTCAATGTTCGCATTCGTCGAGTGAGTTTTCCGAGCGGCGGCTTTTTCCGAAAG
This sequence comes from Pyrinomonadaceae bacterium, assembly GCA_036388895.1. GTDB lineage: Bacteria > Acidobacteriota > Blastocatellia > Pyrinomonadales > Pyrinomonadaceae > SXVE01. Next base: position 11,612 of record DASVQY010000062.1, read on the forward strand.
ACGCACTTAGTTTTGCATATGCGTCCGGCGGCGATTGACGTTTGCAGTTACGGCGACACAAGATAGCGGCGGCGTGGAGAAAATAACGGGCTGTCGAACAAGTTATTGGACGCGAGGCGGAAACAGCTACTTTCTTAAAAACGTTATCTTTTTATCCTTAGCTTGTGTGTAGCCGGTTTCCGCCCGCGTCAATGCCGCCGTTCGACAGCTTTCTTTAGTTCAGCGAAGGCGCAAATTTGACAGATGTTTCGTTTCTTTTGGTTATCAATAATTTTCACTTTTTGCTTTTTGCCCGTCGTCGCGCAACAGGATAGACAATCTTGCCCAAAACAAATTGAGTATGCGCCTGTTGGCGGTATGCACGTTTCACCAAAAGTTTCGTTGCGTGTTGTCGAAGGACAAGCCATTGATCCAAACGGCGTAGCTGTTCCTAATGTTTGTGTCGCATTGTTTACTCGGAAAGACAAACGTTTTGTTACTCAAACTGTTACTGACGAAAATGGTTACTTTCGCTTTGGCAAAATTCCGAAAGGCAAGTATTATCTTGTCGCCAGAGTTGAGCGAGATTATTTTTGTCCGTTGAATGTTGAAATAAATCGTTTGAGTTTTCCTTTTGGCGGCTTTTTTCAGCGCAACCGTTTGGTATTGCATATGGAAGCAAGGGGCATTGACGTTTGTAGTTATGCAGATAAAAAATAACAAAGGCGTGGTGAAAATAAGGGGCTGTCGAACAAATCAATGGACGTGAGGGCGAAACAGCTACTTTCTTATTTAGTTTGCTCGTTAAACTTTAGCGGGCTTCTATCTGGTTTCGCCCCACGTCATCTCAATCGTTCGACGGCTTCACTTGCCGTTGACGAATCCGAAATTGAAGCGAAGAATAACAGAATGAGTTTGTTCACACATTAGGCTTGTTTTGATTGTCGCAAAAGTTTTCATCGTCGCCCGCTTGAAAACCAAACGGTGAGCGAACCAACTCAAGAACGTAAATGTCCCGACTGCGCAAAACCAACAGTTGATATGGGCGTTTATTTCGAGCCGCCTCGTCGCGCAACAAAACAATGGGCGACAATGCAGCTTTTAGCCGAAAACGGTTTTAAGTTTCAGACAGAAGGAAGCAAGGTTTACATCGAAGCGTTTATCTTGCGAACGAAAAAACCACGCATTGTAGACGTGCGCGAAACTATTGCGGCGGAAAAACAGACGCGAGAAGCAAGTAGAATCGAACATCGCTTGAAATTACAGAAAGAAGAAAGGACGCAACCCAAGCGTGTGCGTAAAAACGGAAATGCGTAAACCCGAACGCGCCGTCGAACAATTCAATGGACGTGAGGGGGAAACAGCGACTTTCTTATCAAACTTGTCTTTTAAAAGTTGGCGGGCTTCTATTCGGTTTCGCCCCACGTCATCTCAAACGTTATGCCTTTCGTGGTAAATATGTTGCGAACTCCTAAAAACAGAATCAGCGTTATTTTCTTGGCGGTCGCTCTGTATCTTACCGCGCCGCTTGTTGAATGGTATTTCTACACAACTGAACTTGCTCGCGGCAGTTTTCCGCCTGAAGCAGATTCTATTTCAATTCCGCTTTTTCGGTTCGTCATCGTTTGGGTTTTAGGCTCGCCCGTCGCTGCTTTGCTTATTTGGTTCGCGCTTCGAGATTATCCGGCAGCGGTTTCGTTGTTCGCCTTTGACCGAGTGCGTCTCGTTTGGAGCGCGCTTTGGACGTTGGTTTTCGGGTTTTTGATTTTCAAGCATCTGACTTTCGCTTTTGCAAGCGTGCAGAAGTCGCAGCCTTTTGACGTGATTCAACCGCTTCTTTTGGCATATCTGATGCTCTGCTTGCGAAGTTCTTTAATTCACAGTAACTTTTTTGGCAGAGAGGAAACACTTTCTTTGCCAAGACAGGCATAACAATTCAATGGACGTGAGGGCGAAACAGCGACTTTCTCATTCAGCTTGTGTATAAAACTTTAGCTTGCTCGCAGCCGGTTTCGCCCCACGTCATCTCAATCGTTATGCCGTTTAATTTCCTATGCAAGATTATAAAACTTAAACTTGCAACAATTGGAATTGTACTTTTTAATATTGTTTCTGTTGTGGCGCAAGACAAGTATGCCATTCCCGCTTGTAGTTCTTCCTCTATGCCACGAAACTATGTTGGAAACAAGTTTTTTATATTTTTACCGAATAATAGAGACCTACTTCTTCTTTCATTTCCTAGAAAATCTAAATTTAAACGAGTTCAGGATATAGATTACACGGAACATTTTGTTGGATATGGTAAGAAGAAAAATCGCGTCTGGCTTTCTGGCATTTTTGGTCCGCTTGCTTCAAATGGCGAGATTCCGAAAGACTGGTTGTCTGCTTCTGTAGAAATGTCGCAGCGTAGACAGCTACCGGAATTGAGGGCATTGACGCAAGAGGTAAACTCGCAAACGGAAATTATTGGCGTTACTTTGGTTCGGTTGGACAAGAGATTATTTATCACGATGTATCATTAGAAGCAGCAAATTATTTTAATGATATTATTAATACTGTATGTTATGTGAAGCCTCAATAACCAAGCACGGCGTAACAAATCAATGGACGTGAGCGCAGAACAGCGACTTTCTTAAAATAGTTCTTCTGAAACCATTGCTTGCTCGTTGCCGGATTCGCCCCTCGTCAACGCCGCCGTTATGTTGTTCGATGGAAAATTAGCGTTAAATTTCAATCAATGGATTTTTTAGAACATCTCGCGCAAGCTGTCGAACGCACCGGGCACACAATCACACGCGGCGAGTCTTTTTTTATTGTTGAGCCAGTTAAACTGAAAATTGAAACCGAGATTGGCGAGCGAAACGAACACAACGTAAACGGTGAGCATAGCGTTGTTCTGAATCTCAGCATTAAAGCTACGCACGAACAAATGTTTCCCGAAGGAATTTGGGATTGTTTGGCTGGAGTCGGCGGAAATGACGATGAAGCATTTTTCTATGCGGCGAGTGTTTGGACGGAAGGCGTTTTTTTGACAATTCACGAAATTCTTGTACCGACGGAGACTAAAGATTTTCAAGTGCCGAGATTTGATATGCTGACGAGAAACCAGGAAACCGGCGAGGAATTTGGTTGGAAATTGTATCTTGGCGCATTTCAAGCAGTCGGAGAGTTTGCTTCGCGCACAGATTTAGACGAAACGATTTTGGTTCAGAAACTTTTGAGCGCGATTTCGTCTGTTACGGCTGAGAAAAGATTGTATTGGGTTAAAATTTACATCGCAAAATTGTCCGAAACTGATATTCAAGGCGATTGTTGGTTGAATAATCAAGATTGGATTGACGGCTTAAACGCTTTGTATTGGTTTGCGGAAGAATGGAAAGACATAAAATCCTACGCGGCGATGAAGCAGTTTGTTATCATCAAACCGTGTGAAGTCAGCGAGATTGCGAATGCTGAAAAAATCAGACAATCGCTTCCGCCATTGGAAAAGCGCGGCCTTTTCAGCAGGTTGTTCGGAAGATAACGGGCAACATAACAAATCAACGGACTCAAGGCGCGACAGCGATCATTCACAAGATTTGGAGTTGCGCGTGTCTCGCCCGCGTCATCTCAATCGTTGGATGGCTTCGCTGAAAATTAGAGATGATAAATTGTGATAGTTGATGAAGTGTCACAATTCTCACTTATTTTCTTGATTTTATTTATATCCTTTCCATATGAAAAGAGTTTTACAAATATTTTTGATTTGCATAAGTTTTACAGCTTTTTCATACGCTCAAAATTCAAACGCTCAAGTTATACGGCTAAAATATAGCTTTGACATTAGCAATATAAATGACCGCGTGCGGACTGCTCTTTTCAGTCCAGACGGAAAAAAGGTTTTGCTCGTCAATGAGAATTCGACGCAGGTTTGGTCTGCCGAAACCGGAAATTTCCTTTTTACTTTTCCTGAAAAAATTTCACTGAAAGATGGAGATGCGCTAAAGTGGCAGCCTAATGGAACTAAAATTCTGCAATACAAAACTTATTTGCTCGATAAAAATTCGGCGGCTCGTTTGTGGGACACCGAAAGCGGAAAAATGATAACCGCGATGAATGAAACGCACGGCGTTAAGAAAGCTGAATGGAACGATTCCGGCGATAGAATTTTGACCGTCGGCGATTACGAATACTCCATAGATAACAAAGAGGTTTCGCTTTCAGTTAGAGATGAAAACGGCAAATCTATCAGAACGGACAGCATCAGAACATTCAGTTTGTTGTCAATACAATTCGCCAACGACGGAAACAACATTATCGAGAGTTACCGGGTGGATTATCGCTACGACTTTAAAGATAAACCGATTCGCATTTACAACGCGGACACGGGCGCGCTTCTTAGGTCTTACGACCAAGAGTTAAAGAAATTATCTTCATTTGAATACGCAATTTTCCGCGCTGAAAGTCCTGACGGGAAATTTGTCTGCGGACAGGTTCATCAATCCAAAGGTGTAACTTGCTGGAAAAACGCGGGCAGTGAATCGCCGCTTTATTATTTGCTCGACAACAAACAAACCGGCGACATTTCTTTTTTGAGTTTCAGCCTAGATTCAAACTCTTTTGCCGTCTCAAAACCAAAGCAAAAGGTTATCGAAATTGTTGACGCGGAAACCGGCAGAGTTAAAGTTTCTCTTAATAATCCGAACAAAGCGCGGCTTAATTTTTATCCGAATTCGTCGGATTACACTTCAAGCGGTGATTCGTGGAGTCCGACCGGCAAATTCTTTATCGCCACCAATTTTGAAAAAGAAGCGAACATTTGGAACGCCCAAACAGGCGAACCAGTTGCTAAATTGCCGGTTATTTACGGCGAAAATTGGGATTGGTTTGTCGGAACGCTCGTTTCCGACTACGAAGCCTTCTCCTTTCATCCGAGCGAGAAAATTTTGCTTTCTGTGAGCAACAAAGTTGTCCGATTATGGAAACCGGAAACAGGCGAACTCTTGCAGGAAATTAAAGAAACTAATAAAAATAAATCGAAAGAATTGTTTCAACGCTTTGTCGCTCGTTGGAGTCCAGACGGAAATTTACTGATGACAGCCGCCAACGAAAATAAATCAGTTTTATTATGGGAGGTTTTCCGTAAATGAAACGCGCCATCGAACAAATCAATGGACGTGAGGCGGAAACAGCTACTTATCAACGTTGTCTTTTTACCTTGAGCTTGCAGTGATTGCCTCTTGCCGCCTCTGTTTCGTTGTGTCCGTCCTGATTCGGTATTAAAGAAGCATTTTCATTCTTTGATTTTTGTGCCTGAGCGTATTGCTGTTTACTAACTTCGTGCAAAATTTTCTCGCCGGAAAATCCGCTGTCGCCGACCTTCCAATCATCGCTTGTATAATGACTGTTTTTAGCCATTTTCCTTTCCCCTTTTCGGAAAAATAAAATTCCGACCTGAAACTCGCTTTATGCTAACGCGGGCGTATTCGTCGGTCATTGAATCAATTTTAGACTGTATAATTCTTTTCTTTTGTCTTTTACTAAACAAAAGAAAAAAGCAAATGTTCAATAAAAAACAAAAATTCGAGCCAATCAGGATAGGCTGAAATCGTTAAACGCCAATTAAAGAATATAATATAATGATTCAAAGGCTTTTATGAATCAGACTGCTAAATTTGCCTTCGCTTCGCAAACGAGCTTTAGATTCGGGTTCAAGCATTTTGGGACGAAAGCGAATCGGGAGGAAAGGCGGATTTCTTTTTTGATATAAATTTTGACAACTCTCTTTTGTTCAACAGCCTCAAACATCAAGAAATGCTTTCCATAATTTCAGGTCGGGAAGGTGTAAAAGTTCATAATGAATAGAAAAAGTGTTCTGTTTTTGCTAAATCTGCTTTTTATTTTTGTTCTGGCGGGTGATGTCTCAAATGCGCAGAATCGCAAAGCTTCCACGTCAAATCCGAGTGCCGAAAAGTCAGTCGTCAACACGAACGATCTTTTTGCTCAACGTTGGAATTTAATCGAAATTAACGGGTTAAAAATTGAAAAGACCGCGCCTTTTATCGAGTTCGATTCTACGGAAAACAGTTTCGCCGGAAATGCCGGCTGTAATCGAATGTTTGGAAGATTTGAGGCAATCGGCAACACAATCAAATTTTCCGGTATCGGCGCGACTAAAAAATTCTGCTCCGCTGAGGGAGTTATGAAGCTAGAAAACGAATTTGTAAAAGCGCTTGAACAAGCTACCGGATTCGAGCTAAAAGATAATTCGCTCCGAATCTTTGCGAAAAACAACTTGATTCTGAAATTTTCTTCAGCGAAAAACGATTCCGGCAAAGCGATTTCAGACATTTCAAAACTTGAAGATAAAAAGTGGGTTTTAGTATCAATCGGCGGAAAGAATTTGCCAAAAATCGAAAAAACTCCGTTTCTGATTTTTAATAAGCAGCAGACGAGCGCGGGCGGTGATTCGGGCTGCAACGCTTACGGCGGAAGTTATAAAATCGAGGGCGATAAAATCAGCATTACCGGAATCGTTTCGACGATGCGCGCTTGCATCGAAGGCAAACGAATGAATGTCGAAAGAGATTTATTAGACGGTTTGAAAAAAATCAATCGTTTTGAAATTAAAGCCGGAAAACTGATTCTTTATCAAGGCAGCAAATCTTTGCTGGTATTCGACGCCGCAACGAAAACTTAAGTCTTCGATGTTATAAAAGAATGTTTTTTAGCTGGATATTTATATTTTTTGAGTTATATTGATTACTCAAAATTTGGTTATGAAAAAAATCATTCTCGACGAAGATATAAAAATCCGCGCCGCCGAACCATCTGATTTTCAGGCTATCCACGAAATTTATTGTTGCCCGAAGGCTTTTGCCGGCACGCTGCAGCTGCCTTTCCCTTCACTCGAGCTTTGGAGAAAAAGACTCGCCGAACCCATTGAAGGAACATACAATCTGGTAGCAGAGATTAATAACAAAGTGGTCGGACAGCTCGGGCTTCACACTTTTCCCAACAGACCGCGCCGCAGACACGTCGGAGGTTTCGGAATGGGAGTTCACGATGACTGGCACGGTAAAGGCATCGGAACGGCTTTGCTGAACGCGTGCGTGGATTTGGCTGATAAATGGCTGAATCTGACGCGCCTGGAACTCGAGGTATATACTGATAACGAACCCGCTATTAAACTGTACGAACGTTTCGGATTCGAGCGTGAAGGAACGCTCCGTCGGCACGCCTTTCGCGACGGTAAATATGTTGATTCATACGCGATGGCACGAATACGCGCTACGGAAAATGTTTTATAAACAACTTATCCGTCTACAATCCGACGCGTTGATTGTCCGCAGAAAAATTCAACGCTTCTCAATCAAATACAAGCCAAAAAAAAAGGCATTATCATCTAGCTAATGATAATGCGGAAAGGAGGAGCAATATGAATACTCTCTGTTTTTCAGATGAATATTCCCAAAAAAAGTTGTAAGAAAATTCATTCCAAATCAAAGATACAGCCGAATCTACCTGCCGGAGCGCAATGTTTCCGGTTGAAACACAGTAGTCGCGCGTTGTCTCACTTCGTCCAAACTTTCGTCAATCAAAAGCTCGCCGTTTTCGAAAACCGTTCTCATCTGCGAGTTTTCCCCTGACATCATTTCGGCGTTTTTCAAACGAACGGTTTGGTATTCGCCGGTTTCACCTTTTATCAAGTCGAGGCGTCCTTTTTTGCTGTTTTTGCCCGCGTCCGTAATCGGCTGCTTGTAAACGTCGCGCAGTTCCCCGTCAACGACTACCGCCGAACATTTGTAAGCGAATTTAAGAGTGTCCCGATCAATTTTTTGCAGAAGCGAGCCGCCGATGCCGAAAGCGATGTTTGTCGCCGAAAATCCTTCGTTTTTCAACCGCTGCAAAATCTGATTTATTGATTGCTCGTTTACGCCGTCGCCCTGGATTACGCGGACGTTGTTCAATACTTTATATCCTTTGGAATTGACGTTAGTTCCGTATTTTTCGGCTAATAAATGAGCGACTTTTGAAACGACTTCGACCGGCTCACCCGAATCCGGACGAATAACGACGGTCGCTCCCGAATCTATCACTTCCTGCTTTAATTGTTCGCCCCAGAGCTTTTCGACCGCTTCGTAAATATTCCACGAATCGGAAACGACGGCGAATAACGCGCCGGGTTTGGCGAATTGCTCGATCATATTTCGGTACGCGTTAATTTCGTTTTCGCGTCCCCAGCTCGTAATCGTCGAATGTTCCGCCGCCGGAATCGAGAAACCCGCCATTTCCGCGCGGTAAAATTTCCGATGCAAAAGCAAAGCCGCCATCGTGTCCGTTCCGAGAAAATTGACCAGATGTGCCGCTCCGCCGATTGCCGCCGTTTCCCTGCTCGAAACCCCGCGAGAGCCAAAGTCATGAACTTTGAAATTTATTTCCGCGTTCGGGTCGTCTGCGGTTTCAACTAAAAATTTATAAACGTTTTTCTTGATTTGAAATGATTGAGTGGAAACCGTAATCGCGTACCAAATCCGCATCAGCTGCGTTTCAAACCAACTGCCGAGCCAGAAAAATTCGTCGCTCGTTGTTTCCACAGTCATCAAAACATTGTGCAAAGGCACAATTGAGCCTTCGGGGACGGCGCGAATGCGAAGCGGAAGCTTTCCGTTGTGTTTTTTTATTAAATTCGTCCAGCCTTCGTAGTTAAACGGCAAACCGTGCGCCGTTATGACTTCGCGCGCTTCTTCGACCATCGTTTGCGTGAACGGCTCAAGAAAATAGTTTTTCAGCAAATACTGTAAACCGAAAAAAACACTTTCATTCCAATCTCGGTCGCTTCCGCGCGATTCGAGATAGAAAAAAGCCCGCGTCGTTTTCGGCGGATACTGCAGCCAATGACTCGCTTTATACGAATCCGTGTCAATTATTCTGTTGATTTCAAACATTTTATTCTCCTTTTTCGACTTTCTACCCGAAAGCCTAAATTCCTAAAAAATAACGAATTATCGAAATATGATCTTCAAAAAATTCGTCTTCCTTTTCTCCAAGCGCCGAAAGCGGCAGCCAGAAAGCTTTTGCCGCGTCGTCATTGCCTTTGACTCGCGGCAAACCGTCTTTCAAGCTCGGCTCCAATTCGATAAAATAAGCGAAAGTAATCGTTCTTCCGCGCGCCGAGCGTTCGGGATAATCAAAAACTTTCTGCGCCTTGATGCTGCCGCGCAAAACCGGAGCGGGAATTTTTATCTGCGTTTCGTCTTTGAGTTCCTTGATCGCCGAATCTTCGAGCGTCATATTTTCCGCTAAAAATCCGCCGGGAAGTGCTAATAAACCTTTGCCCGGGTGATGTCCCCGCCGAATGATTAAAACGTGTCCGCTTTGCACGACGACGGCATCGGTCGTTAAAAAAACCGGCTTGAACGGAACGCCGACAAATCGCGTGTCGGCTTTGTATTTTTGCACGTAATCGAATTCGCGCTTTAAGTTATCGAACTCGTCTGTTTGCCGAAAAATATCGAGTCGCGCGCCGATCTGCGCGGGCAAAAACTCACTCCAATTCTGATCGCCCGAAAAATATTTCTCGCGGATTTCCGAACCGTTGACATTCACATAAGAACGCTTCGAGCTGTAAAATTCTTCGAATTGCCATTGCGGAAAAAGATTCAGATAATAAGAAGAACGATCTTTGAAAAAACCGACGAGAGCAATTTTCGCGTCTTCCTTTTCATCATTTTCGACAGTTTCGCGCACGACGTTCTGCACTTCGGTGATCCAGACGTGATCGTTGTACGGATAATCTCGAACGGCACGAAACACAAGCCGTTTTTCGTCAGCCGGAAAACAAGCAAGGATCATTTCTTCGCGCATTTCCGGCGTAAACGGATTTTTCACGTCCGACGCGCTGCGAGCCGAGCCGAGAATGACAATGACTTTTTCGGCGAGCGATAAACTGTGCTGGATTAAATCTCGATGAGCTAAATGGAAGGGCTGGAATCGTCCGATGACAACTCCGTAATCGTATTTTTTGGTCATAACACTCTCCGTGTTTTAAGTTTTCATTTCGCTTCCTGCGAAACTATATTTTCAACATAACTCTTAACGCTTTTTCGCGCAAACGAGTTGCGATTATTTTTATTCTAATTGCGCTTATTTTTATTTCCGCTGATTTATTAAATGCAGTAAAGATTATCCTTAAAGACAAGATAAAGTATTGACAACGCATAATTGTTTTCGCTGCAGCGGCAAAATCAGCGGACAAATTCGTCCAAAACAAGGGAATAGAATAATTTATGAAACCCTTGATTTGCCCGCAATGCGGCGGAAGAATTACCGAATACTCTCGCTGGCAGCAGTTCGCCACTTGCGAATACTGCGCGACGAGATTTCTTATCGAACCGGAAAAGCAACCCGCCACGCTTGAACCGGAGTCGTTTTATCAACCGGCGGAAACATCGGGTGCGAATCAGAATATTTTTATTGTCGTCATCGGCGCGGCGGTTTTGCTGATCGGCGGAGTTTTATTAGCGGCGATTTTAGCCGTCAAAGAAAAGCCGAAACCGATTTACCCGGCTTACACCGCGCCAAATTATTCGACTCCGACGCCCCGCATTTCGCCGACTCCGACGCCGAATCCGAATTTGCTCGAATTCGGCGGCAAAGGAACCGGAAACGGGTTATTTCAAGACGCCGACGCGATTGCCGTGGATTCGAAAGGAAGAATTTACGTCGCCGACGATTCCCTGCGCGTTCAGCAATTCAACGAAAAAGGCGAATTTTTGAAGCTCTGGCAAATTCCTTCCGCGACCAAACACTATCGCCGCGCTCGAACTATCCAAAAAATTGCGGTTGACGATCAGGACCGGCTTTACGTTTTGGTCGGCGGCGTGGTTCAAATGTGGGAACAGAATACGATTAATCTTCCCGAAACGACGTATCAAGCCGCGCCCGATTTTATCATTGATTTCGCTTTACGCCGCGACGGCGGATTGTTGATGGTTTCGGTCAACGATTATATCGAAACGCTGATTTTTATGAACAAAAACGAAAAAGTCACGCGGCGCATTCAAGGTTTTCACACCAAAACCGCCGACGCCGCTTTGTCGCCGTACGAAACCGGTTTAGCTGCTATTCGTCTGGCAGTGGACGGCGCGGGCAACATCTTTTCGGTTTACGCATTCGGCGATTTGGGCAGTTATCAACTTTCGTATAACGCCGAAGATTTAATGATTTTTCGCTTCACGCCCGAAGGCAAATACGTCAATAAATTCGTGCAGAGTATGAATTCGTGCGGAATCGAAACTGACAATCAAAGCCGTATTTATATTTCCGACGACGATTCGATCAAAGTGTACTCAAATCTCGGCGAACAAATATCAACCGTTGCTGATCTCGGAAGGATAGACGCTTTCGCGCTCGACAACCAAAATAATATTTATATTTTAGAAGACGATAAAGTAGTTAAACGTGCGGCTGTTGAATAAATCAGGTTAAAAAGCAATGAACTCGTGAAAGGAAATGAACGAATTTGAAATATTTGGTGGGAATTTAGGTGGGAATGAAAAAAGAGGCGCTTTATAACGCCTCTAAATTCCTGATTTGATTGGTGCTCCCGATTGGATTTGAACCAATGTCCTTTCGCTTAGGAGGCGAACGCTCTATCCAACTGAGCTACGGGAGCGCGTTGATTTCTGGCTGTCAATTTTTGTTTGAGTTGTTCAATTTAAGAAGCGTATCGAATTAGCGAGCGAACGTCGTAACCGTTAAATTTTTCGCGCCCGTTCAGAAAATCGAGTTCGACGACGAAAAGCAGCCCGACGATGTTTCCGCCTAAGCCCTCGACCAAATCAACGACTGCTTTCGCCGTTCCGCCGGTCGCCAGAAGGTCGTCTACGATTAAAACTTTATGTCCTTCGCCGACGGCATCTTTGTGCATTTCCAGCGTGTCCTGCCCGTATTCCAAATCATAAGAAACCGAAACCTTTTCGGCGGGAAGTTTTTTCGGCTTACGCACGGGAACGAAACCGGCGTTTAAATGGTATGCGAGCGGCGCGGCAAAAATGAAACCGCGCGATTCGACGCCGATTACCGTGTCAATCTTTTCGCCTTTATACTGCCCGGCTAAAGCGTCAACGGTTTGCCGCAATCCTTCCGCATCTTTCAAGAGCGTTGTTATGTCGTAAAAATTTATGCCTTCTTTCGGAAAATCAGGCACCTCGCGTATTAATTTTCTTAGATGATCCATAGCGTTTCAATTATTAATTACCCATTACCAATTATAAAAGAAAATTTCGTTCTTTCATTCGTAATTGGTAATTCGTAATTGATTTTTCACCTCTCAATTCTGAATGATGTGTAAAGTCCGTTTGGTTCGAGCACGATTTCTTCGATGTGCTCGACTTTTGAAAAAGTCGGTCCGGCTGTCAGATCGTTTTTGAACGCTTCGACCGTTTCGGCTTCGCCTTCGACAAACGCCTCGACTCTGCCGTCTTTCAAATTACGAACGTAACCTAAAACCTGATGCCGCGCTGCGGCACGCTGCGTGAAAAACCGGAACCCCACGCCCTGCACTTCTCCACTGATATAAAATTTTCGAGCAACGATCATAAACAATTACGAATTACGAATTATCAATAACGAATTATAAGAGAGCGTACCGATCAATTTGTCACATTGTTCTTATAAAATTAATTCTTAATTCGTAATTGATAATTCGTAATTGTTCAGCCGAGTGCGTCCAGGCATTCCATCAAATCTCTTTGCCGACAGGTGTAGACCGGCATTCCGCGCATCGTAAATTTGCTGGCGGACGTTTCCTTTAATTCTTCGGCGAGCGCGAGAAAATCTTTCGGTTCGTCGGTTTCAAACGAAACGATATACTCCTGATCGCTGAAACCGAAGGCGTGCGTCATATGAATTTTAATGTTCGGAAATTTTTTTCCGACCATAAAATTCTCTTCGACTAACGAATCGCGCTCTTCGCCCGGTTTGGCGTACCATTCGTTTTGTTTCGCGCAGGGATAAACAAAATGATATTTTTTCTGACCAGCGCGAATATGAAAACGGTCTTCGTAACTCGGACTTTCCTGAGCCGAAATAAACATCATTTTTTTCGTTACCGAAAGATAATTGTCCGCCGTTTCGAGATAACTGCCAAGCTCCGTGCGATACAATTTGGCAGTCATTTCTTGTATCAAATCGAGCGATGTCCCGATGCGCCAAAACATTAGATCGGCTTTCGAGTCAAAACCGACGAGCGAATAAGTGTAAAGCAGAAAATCGTTTCCGAAACGATTGAAAACGCTTTGAAATTCCTTTTTGTATTCGAGCTTTGAATTTGCGTCGAGCCTGCGCCATTCCGGGTTCATACGAAAAAACATAAAATTTACGAATTGTTTTTCGATGACCGGAAACTTTTGAGGTTCTTTATTATCGGCGACCAGCCGCAAGCCGCTCGTTTCCGATGTTTCCTTATTTAATAATTCCATCTTTTAATCTTTAATTTCGTGATTTATCAACTATGGATTTTATGAGAGTTCTTAAATTTATTTTACTGCTTATAAAGAAAAACCCGAAATTACATTTGTTCGTCCGCCGTCGGACCGTAAACGCTCGGAAGCGGAACGTCCTTGAGCCGCAGATAAACGGAAAGCTGACCGCGATGATGGAGCAAGTGACTCAAAAACATCGTTCGTAAAACCGCAACGCGCGGCAAGTCGAAAATTACGTGTTCGCCGCTTGTGAGGCGCCAATTTTCTGAAAGCTCTTCATCTGAAACATCGTTTAGAAGACGTACGGCTTCGGCGACGCCTTCGCTGAAAGCCGCTGCCATTTCTGCGCCGCTGTTGAAAGTCGGCGGAGCGAAAGGATTTGTCGCAAGATCAAGTCCGTTTCCTTTAACCGTCGCTTTGACCAGATTCGGAAGCGTTGCGATGTGCGTCGCCAGATTTCCAAGCGTCGTTGATTTTTCGTGCGGCTTCCAGGTGAAATCATCCGGAACGCGTTCAAGCATTTTTTTTGTTGCGACCGCTTCACGCTCCAGCTCGGCGGCAAACATCTGTCCAATACTCATAAATTTCTCCATTTTGAAAAATTTCAGATATGCGAAATTTTTTCGTGTTTATTTTGGCAATTTTTCCGCTCAATGTCCAAAGGGTAAATTTCTATTTTTCGATTTATTTCTTAAATAGCCTTAGAGATAACTGAAAGAAAATATGCGGTTCATGGTTCTGGTTTGTAATAAAATCCAACTGTAACTTTGATTAAATTTCATTAGATTCCAATCTTTGAAAAGTAGAAGATTCCGCAGACTGGCTTTTGTATTAATATCAATCAAGTGGGTAAAGTGTGGGAAATGTAGAAAACTCGCTGAAGAGAGGCGAGCAAAAGGTTGATCGAGCTACTGAAGAAGCCAGCGGCTGAATTGTTCCTCTCGCGCGTTTCGGTTATGCGGCAAAAGGAGTGGTTTACGCCGTGATTGGAATTGTTGCCGCATTAGGAGCATATCAACGAGGCAGCGATACAACCGGTTCACGCGGGGCTTTGGAAACTATTCTGCATCAGCCGTTCGGACAGATTCTGCTCGGCATTGTTACCATAGGTTTAATCGGTCACGCCATCTGGCGTTTTGTGCAGGCAATAAAAGATACGGAAAATAAGGGTTCGGATGCCAAAGGCATCGGCAGGCACCTGATTTATGCTTTGGTCGGCGTCATTTATTTGAGTCTCGCGTATTTCTCTGTCAATTTAATTCTCGGTTTGCAAAAAGCCGGAAATGAAGACTCATCCTCTCAGCAATGGACGGCAATGCTGCTTGCTCAGCCTTTCGGACAATTTTTAATCGGCGGAATCGGTTTGGGTATCATAGTTGTCGCTTTGTATCAAATTTACAAAGCCTACTCAAGAAAATTTCTCGAAAAGTTAAAAATCGGGCAGATGAGTGATTCGGCTAAAAAGTGGGTTTGCGGTTCGGGCAAGCGGGTTTGTCGACAAGAGGCGTTGTTTTTTTGATCGTCGGCATTTTTCTCATCGTGGCGGCTGTTCAATCTCAGGCGAGCGAAGTTCGCGGTTTGAGCGGCGCGTTGCGAACATTGGAACAGCAGCCGTTCGGAACCTGGATTTTAGCGATTGTCGCCGTCGGTTTAGTCTGTTACGGATTGTATATGTTTATGCTCGCGTGTTATCGTCGTATTATTTTGTAATATCAGCGAATTTTTGCTCGCAAAATTGATTTCAGTTAAAAATCGAATCGTATGAAACGCCTTTTTATCGGTCTGCTTCTCGTCTTTTGCTCAAACGTTCTTGTCTTCGCGCAACAGCGTCCGCTTATTACTGAAGACGTGGACACGACGCCTGAAGGCGCGATTGAAATCAGCGCCGGAATTGATTTTTTTCAAAACGCCAAATTTCCGCTTTCCAGTCTGAAAGGCGATTTAACGCGAATCGGAGACGTTCGCGTTAAGGTCGGATTCGCTTCCAACGTCGAATTTCAGGTCGAGGGCGTTCTACAAAATTTTCTCGCGGTAAATTCCGCGACCGTTCCTTCGCCGATTCCTTTAAATCTTGACGGCAACTCATCGAACGACGCGGGTGATTTTATCGTTTCAACGAAGATCAAACTACGAAATGAAACCCGAATTCTTCCCGCTTTAGGCTTTAAAGTCGGGTTTCAGTTACCGAATTCGAATCAGGCGCGCGGCATCGGGACAAATCAGACGAACGTTTTCGGAAAGTTTATAATGCAGAAAAAATTCGGCAGACGCGCCGGAAAAACTCCGCGCGTTAATATTTTCGGCAATCTCGGATTGGGAATTATGACCGCGCCGCTCGAACGCTTTACGCAAAACGACGTTTTGCTATACGGTCTGGCGGGGATCTACAGCGTCAATGAGCGAATAAACATCGTCGGCGAAGTCAACGGACGAGCTAATACACGAAGCGGCAACGCTCCGCTCGGAACCGAAAGCGTCGGACAGTTTCGCGTCGGAACGCAGATAAAAGCGTCGGGCTTAAGATTCGACACCGCCGCGATCTTCGGTTTTACGAGAAACAGCCCGCGCACCGGCGTAACTTTCGGCGTAACGTATCAATCGCCGAGCATCTTCACACCAGCCAAATAAGAAGAGCAGAGTCGGAGAAGCGGAGACGGGGAGAAGATAAGAAAAACGTTTAGTCATTTACCTGTATTAAATTTGAAATTCAATATTTTAAAAACGAGAATTTCCCATTTTCGGCAACGCTCCGTCTCATCATCTAAATATTTATTGGCGAATGTCCGTGCCCCAAATTCGGCGCGGTGCGAATCGCTTCGGTGACAAAGTTCTTCGCCGTTTCAACCGCTTCAATCAAGGTTTTTCCGTTAGCAAGATTAGCCGCAATCGCCGAAGCCAGAGTGCAGCCGGTTCCGTGCGTCGCGTTTGTTTCGATATATTCAGCCTCGAAAATTTTCAAATCTTCACCTAAAAAAAGAAAATCAAAGGCTTTTCTTTTCTCTTTATTTAGCTGCTGATTTCTGCCATCTTCCGAATCGGAAATCTTAAATTCCAAATCCGAAATCGGAATGTGTCCGCCTTTTATTAAAACGTTTTTAGCTCCCCGTGACTGCATTACGAGCGCGGCTTTTCTAATATCATCAGCGTTCTCGATTTTCATTTGCGCGATGCGTTCGGCTTCGGGAATGTTCGGCGTAATAACAACGGAAAGCGGAAAAAGCTTTTCAATGAGAACGCGCAATGCCGCGTCGTCAATCAAATCGAAACCGGAGGTAGAGCGCACAACCGGATCAACGACGAAGTTTTCGAGATTATATACTTCGACTATTCGCGCTACTTCCTCGATAATTTCGCGCGTCGGCAGCATTCCGGTTTTCAGAGCAGAAACTTCAAAGTCCTGCAAAACCGGCTCGATTTGCCGGCGAACCGTTTCCGCTGTTTGATTGGCGGCGCCGTAAACTCCGCTCGTATTCTGAAACGTCAGCGAAGCGACGGCGGCGGTCGCAAAACAACCGAACGCCGAAAAAGTTTTTATATCGGCGATTATTCCGGCGCCGCCGGAAGGATCGAGTCCGGCAACGGTCAGGCAGATTTTCGGTTTTTGTTTTTGGATTTTTGTTTTCAGCATCAGTCAAAATTTAATTTTTCTTTGCGAGATTTACGCCCTTCATTAATTTTCTCAGATTTTCCGTATCATTCAAAAATCGAATAGCGGCAAAACCGTCGGCTATTTCCAAAACCGATTCATAATTCGTTTCGTTAATTCCGCCTAAACCTAGCACAGGAAACGGTTTTACACGCTCAAAAACTTCGCGCAGTTTTCTCAAACCGACGGGTTCGCCTTTGTTCGGCGTAGAAAAAATCGGGCTGAAAACCGCAAAATCCGCTTTTTGAAGTTTTGCTTTTTGAACTTCGGCTAGCGAATGAGCCGAAACGCCGACGATAAAATCTTGGGGAAAAACGCGGCGGATAACGTCGGCAGAAAGCGACGCGGAAGTTAAATGAACGCCGTCAGCGTTTGCGGCGAACGCGATATCGGCGCGGTCATTGACAAGCAACCGAGTTTCGGTTTTTTTTGTAATTTGTGCGGCGGCGGCGGTTAATTCAAATAATAATTTAGCGGACAATAATTTTTCACGAATCTGAATTAAAGGAATCCTTAAATCGGCGGCGGTTTCGATTAGCTTGAGAATTTTCTTTTTCTTATCCGCGAAATTTGCGGGCGTCGTTTCGCCTTTCGTAATAGGGTAAATTAAAGATTCATCGAACGTGCGAAAAAATTTCACTTAAATTTTACAAACGTTTATTTTTGCCGCTTAGTCGGACTTAACGGTCGCTCCCAAATCTTTTTCCTTGAGCATCTCAACGCTTTTTTTGAAATGCGCCATTTCCCAGCAAGCTATTATTATATTCAAAACACCGAGTCCCGTGACAGCGCCGCGGAACCAATTTGAAGCGACGGTTTTCTGCAACACCGGCAAATCCGTTTTGTCGGCGACAAAGACAAGCAAGTAATTATTATCCCAACTGCCGAACAAACCCGTCCAGGGCGATAGAATCAAATAAGCACCCAAAATCAGGCACAGAATAATAAAAAAAACAACGGTGAGTTTTTCAATCATAAATCGTTATGGTTGTAATATTTTCCGGGTACTTCAACTTCATTATATGTATCTGCATCCGCATTTCCCGATTATAAATGTTTCAACCGGGTTTGTTAAATTTTTATGAGTTCGGCGGACGAAAATAATTCAAGCTTTATTGATTTTGAGGGAAAAATTAGTAATGCAAATAAATAATACATCACTAATTCTCCGACTATGCGGCGGTCTTTTCGGTTAGAGAGAGTTAAAGCGAGTGAAAAACGGAAATAAACTGAAAATGCGCAAATAGAAACCTGAACTATAGCTATCCTGCGATATAAAGAAATTTAACGGCGACCTTTTATGATTGTTTTTACTTTAATATTCTTCGTAAAATTTAAGAATCCATTTTTAAAAGGCTTTCTCTCATCTCACCTGCCGAAGCGAACCGATTTTCCGGCTTTTGCGCTAAGCTGCGCTTGAAAAGTTCTGCAAACGGCTCATCTTTGTTAAATTGCATTTCTTTGCCGATTGACCGCATAATTTCCTGATAAGTCCTTCCGCCAAAAGGTCTTTCGCCGTATAAACATTCATAAATCATAACGCCGACGGCGAATAAATCGCTGCGCTCGTCAACCTTCTCGCCGCGCAACTGTTCCGGCGACATATAACCGAGCGTTCCCATAATCGTTCCGGGAACCGTTACATTTTCGGCAAGCTCCGATTCGTTGAATCGCGCCAGTCCGAAATCGAGAATGCACAAACGCAGGCTTTCACTTTCGCTTGAACGGCGCGCTACGAGAATATTGTCAGGCTTTAAATCGCGGTGTATTATTCCGGCTTTGTGCGCCGCTTCTACGCCGTCGAGCACTTGGGCGAACCAGAAAGTAACAGCTTCGGAATTCAATTTTCCTTTGCGCCTTAAAACTTCGGACAAAGGTTCTCCTTTAATCAATTCCATCACTAAAAACGCGCCTTCGGTCGAGAGAACTCCGTAATCAAAAACGGTAACAATGTTTTTGTGCTGAAGCCGTCCGGCAGTTTGGGCTTCACGTTCAAACCGCCGCAGCGCGTCTCGTTTTCCAAACATCGCGCCGCTTAAAATCTTTAATGCGACCCGCCGATTGATACGCGTGTCAGACGTTTCATAAACTGCACCCATTCCGCCCATGCCGAGGAGTTTCTCGAGCCGGTAACGATTTTCTATCGTGCGCTCGACCGGCAAAGTAAAAGTTAAATTCGAATTGTCATCTTCGCACTTTGAAGCATCTCGATCATAGCATCTTCCGCACAGCGGACATTCTTTCAATAAATTAATCTCGGCTTCGTCGAAACGCGAGAGAACTTCGTTTTTTATTCTTTGCTCACGACGAACGCGGTCTTTCAAGTTCAAATTCTCATGAACCAGCGCGATTTGATTAGCGAGAGTTTCGAGTAGTTCTTTATCGCGTGTTGAATAAGGAATATGCGACAGTTTTTCGCCGAGCGAGAAAATTCCGGCGAGTTTTCCGTCGGTTCCGTGCATCGGAACGAGCAAAGAAGTTCCTGTTTCACGAAGCCAGTTTTTTTCGCTGTGCGGCAGATCGTCGGTTTGAAAAGTCGGAAACTCAACCGCGCCGCGTTCCTGCTGCATAAAGCGCAAAAGCGGAGAATCGGCGGCGATTTTTAAGTTCATTGAATTTCCGTTCGTGCCGCCGGTCGTGTAGCCGAGAGAAAAGTCCGAGTTCATCGAATCATCACGAAAAAAAAGATAAACATTTTCAGGATGTAAAGCTGATTGAACTTTACTGCTCACCAAACGCGAGAGCTTTACCAGCGAATCGGATTCTTTGACGGTTTCGGTCAGTTCCCGAAGAATCTTTTCTTGATTGTATTGTTCGCGGAAAAAGCGCCTGTCAATCCAATCGCGCAGACGGTAACGATTAATCAGCAGCAAACCGGCACCGAAAAAAACGCAAACGTAAAAACCGAATGAATTTTGCAGAAGGATCTCGCTCAAGATTCTATTCGGATTCGCCGCAACGTTCCAAATAACGCCCAAAATCGGCAGAATCAGCAGCAAACGCAGCGCATTTTTCGCCAAAACGTATTGCAGGCTGCGCCGGACGATAAGCGAAACCGGAATGACTTTGTGCCGCACAATAGCGTAGGCGAACGAAATCGGAATCAGGATTTGCGGCAGAAGAATAATGATTTCCAACCAATCTTCTCCTTCCAGAGGACTTTGGATTCCTACTATCGAGGCTGTTATCTCAATCGCTATAATTATTAAACTTGGGGCGTATGCGGCAGCGGCACCGGCAACTATAACATTCAGTTTCCGCCGCGCTTCGCCGATTGCCCGGAAGTAGTTGAGCAATAACAGCAATATGCCGCCTAAAAGATAAAAGAAAATCGAAAAAAGCGTGGCGGCGGGAATCAAAATATCTCTGATGTTTTCGTCTATGGGAAACCATTCCTTTAGTCCCAGCTCGAAATACATCGCTCCCGGCACGAAAAGCAGCGCGGGCAAAAACAAAAGCCACGTCAGACGCGGAAAACGTTGAACGAAGCGAGGAGGTTTGGGAAATACTAAGAAGAAAAGAAAAAACAGCACGACCGACGGCGATGTAAATATTGAGATAAAAAGATTCAAGCCCTTAAAAAAAGTCGGCATTTCCTCTCTTAATTCATCTTTTCCAATCGCTATCGAAAGCCCGCAAAACATTAAAGCCATTAAGAACGCGATTTTGTCGTTCGGCTTGAGCAGGAAAACCAGCAATCCGACTAGCCAGAAACTTAAAGGCAGTAAAACACCTTCGAGAAAACCGATAAAATGGTCATATAAAGATATTGGTGTAGTTGTGAGGTGAAATTCGCGCAGATCGTCACCGCGTTTTACCTCAATTCGGTAACTTGTCCCGGGTTTCTGATAAACGGTAGCATTTGCTACCTCGCGTTGTCTTTCAAGGGACAAGCCATTGACACTGATTATTTCATCGCCAATTTGAAGCGGGAAATTCTCGTTCGGCAAATTGCTGACGCGCGCAATCTGTCCTTCGACTTTGCTTTTCCAGCCTAATGAACTCTCGTCAAAAAAAAAGTGCTGATAAAGCAGCCCGGCAAAATCAACCGCTAGTAAAGAAAAAAACAGGCAAACTAACACAAAACGCAAAATGCTCGGTTGCATTGCGTTCTCACCGGTCTGTTCGGCTCGATCATTACCGCGTAAAAATTTCGTCGGCGCGGCTTCAAATTCGGTTTTGAAATTGATTGAACTATTTTCTGTTGTTGCGGCAAATTTTCGCGTTTTTGCGTCTACAAATTCATTCGTGGACTCATAAGAATGCAATAGCGCATCATCTTCAAACGCAATCTGATTTTGAACTTCGGTTTCAGATTCGCTCAAAGCCTCAAAACTATTAATGGCTTGTTCGTCCCGTTTCTCCACTAATGTTTCACCTTCTTTCTAAAACATTGAAAAGATGTTTTTTCGGCTTGCATCTTTCAGATTAAATTTCTTTATGGAGCAAGATTTTTTCTCAAGAAACATTGCCATACGCCACACGCTAAAATGACTACAACTCCCGCAAATGATAAAGCGAAAGTCATAAAACGATTTGATTCGTGAAACGACCCCGCGCCTAAACACAACACTAAAGCGGCAAGCCAAAGCAAATCAATCTTCCAGAAATTACGCCGCAAAGGAATCGGTTTGCAGAGCGTTACGTCATCGAAAAACAAAAATTTGAGCTTGTGATAGTCTGCCGCTAAAAGAAATAAATTTAAGCCAATCAGAAAAGCGTTCAAATAAGGCGTTCCGACGAATCCCATCGAAACTGTAATAACGAAAATATTAAGAATAAGCGGCAGAGACATTATCGCCCCGATTGTAGCGAACCGCTGCGACAGCAACAGAAACCCGATTATGATTTGAGACCAGGCGACAAATTCGCCCCATAAGCCCAAACCGTAAGGAGCGAGAATTTTCGCCAAACTCATCGGAAACATTGTCAAAGGAAAGTAATGCCCGTGCGTCAGTTTTCCCATTCCGGCGGTAAAAAAAACGAAACCGAGCAGAATGCGCGTTCCGATTACAGCTAAGTTAAAAATCGTTTGCATCATTTAATATTACTCCTTTCGTACCAAGACCGATTGGCGACGCTACATTTGTCAGAATTGTCTGAAAATACAGCTTTATTAACTGCTAACGCGAAAAAGACAAGAAAAAAGTATCATCAGGTTGAGAAAATTACCCAGTAACTTTGAAGGATAAGCGAAAGTATTCTCTACTTCTGCAGTCTTGAAAATGCCTTGAAGATTGTTTGTATAAAAACCGGAGGAAATGAGAATTAAACACTAATTTATAATTTTATAATCAGAATTTTGAATGAGGAATTCAATTTTTTGACGTAAAAGTTTAAATTGAACAACAACGAAAAAAGCCCGCTCGAATTCGAGCGGGCTTTTTTATTGATAACTGAAAAATTAGATAACAAATTCACCTTTAAGCTTTGCCATCAAGCAAATAATATGGTCAAGCCTTGGGACAATTAGTATTGGTCAACTAAACACATTACTGTGCTTACATCTCCAACCTATCAACGTGGTGGTCTTCCACGAGTCTCACTGGCAGAACT
>DASVQY010000063.1:0-127215 GCA_036388895.1 Pyrinomonadaceae bacterium
CCGCCGGAGTTATATCGAGAATTTCAAACGGCGGACCGTGTGTGACGAGAATATCGGTGTCATGCGGAATCATTTTCCATTTTTCCGCTATCTCGCTTCCCCGATTCAAATTAAAAGCCCAATCGTAAAAACGCGGCTGCCAGGGACTTCCGTAAATCTTCAAATTATTAATTCGACACGGAGAATCCTGTAAATATTTGATTTTGTAATCGGCGGTTAAAAGTCTCGCCAAATGATTGTCGGTTTGATAAAGCCAATCGTGATTTCCGGCAACGAATATTTTATTTTTATGCGGGAGCGAGTAAAACCAGGAAAGAAACATCTCGATTTCGTACTGAGTTCCCCGAACGGTCGCGTCGCCCGCGTGTATCAAAATATCGCCGTCGGGAACCGCGATATTTTCATTAAAATTATGCGTGTCTGAAAGACAAACAATTCTGGTCATTGCGGATATTCATTAAAATTGTCAGATTCGCACGCGAAATAGCGATTACCCGGAAATTATTTGTTAAGCGAAATTCAAAGCAAACATTGCAAATTATTTCGTGGCGTAAATTCTGTTGATGAAATTTCCGTTTAAGAATTCTTCAGGCTCGATATTGCTCTGTAAAACAACGCCCTTGTGTTTGCCTGAAAGCAGCATCATCGCCGCTTCGCAAAGCGGAACGGCGGTTGTCGTTTGTATTGCGCGCAGATGATTTCCGTTGATATTAATCGGCTCGACAAAAAACGCTTTTTCAATCAATCGGCGCACGTTTTGCGCGTCGAAACCTTCAACCGAAGCGTGAGCTAAAACAAAATCGTCTTCGACGGAAGGAATTTCCTGCAAAAATTTGTCTAAAAGAACCGACGGCAAATTCCCGTCGTTCGGAAACTGGCGGATAACGCCGTCCACCCAGTTGTAATGACCGACGTGTCGAAGTGTTTTATAATCGAGACGCTTTGATTTTCCGGCAAAAAATTCGGGCAAATCCGCCGCTCCGCCGCTCGTTAAATCCGCTTCGTAAGTTCTGCCGCCGATGACTATTGTTTCTCTGTCAGAAAGCGCGGGCAGCTCCGTAATTTTGTAATCGCGAATAACTCTCGAAGGCTTGACGTATTCAGTCGCCACGCCAATCGGCGACCACGTAAAACCGTAAAAGTGCGGCTGATGAGCGTGTGCGGTCAAAGCGCCGACTTTCATTCCGATTTTCTCGATTTGTTCGTTTTCAAATTGCGCGACGAATTTCCGGTAAAGCGACATCGCCAGTACGTTTATAAAGCCCGGAGCAAGACCGGTTTGCAGCACGAATCCGGTTTCCGCGTTTTTGGCGAGATTGATAATTTCACCGGTTTCGGCGACGTATTCGGTAAGATTCGCGTAATGCATTTTGAAATCACACGCGAAACGAGCCATTCGCGGAGCCTGCGCGCCCGGCGAACAATCGAGCAAAACGTCGCAGTTCTCAAAAGCGGTTTTCATGGCTTCGTTGCAGCCTTCTTTCGCCATCAAAACCGTCTCGACTTTTGAAGACTTTTGCGAGTTTCGGGTGACAAAATCCTTCGCCTTTCGCAGATTTTCCTCGTTGACATCGCCGAGGCATATTTCAGTTTCAAACTCAGCCCACTCGCGCAAAAGCAATGCGGCGGCTTCTCCGATTCCGCCCGAACCGGCTACAAAAATCTTTTTTGTCATTTGTGTTTTTTTTTGATTTAGGATTGATTGGGACTTTCCAAATTCGTTTCGTTTGATTCTTCGTTTTCTTCGATTGCGGTCAAAACGCGATTGCTTTCCTGGTGCAAAGAACCGGTTTCGACGTTAAATTCACCTTCGGCGCGGGTCACCGGATCGCCCGTCAAAATGCCGCCGATAGTTTCGATACCGCCGATCAACATCTGCCCGACCGATTCGAGGTTTTCCGTCGTATGATCAATCTCAGTTTCTTCCGTTGAGTTATTTTTCTCCGTCATATCCCAATCTTACAACGAAAAAGCCGGTTTTGCGAAATCGCTGAAATTAGCCGCCCGAACTATGCTTTCAAACGGTTTCGGAAATATTCTTCTTTTCGTAAATCATCGTCAGTAGCCGCGGAACACTTGTTTTACCGGCATCGTCAAACCATTCCTTCAGCTCGACGCATTCAAAATTATTTTTTCTTCCCGCCTCGAAAAATTCCGAAATATTATGAATGAAACATTCGAGTTCAAAAACTCCGGAACCGTTATCGAATTTTGCTTTGCTTCCCATGTATTGCTTGAACGGATGAAGCTCGCCGATGTAAAAAAGACCGTTTTCTCTTAAAACCTTGTTCGCTTCTCCGAAAACGAAATCAATATTTTCAATGTGTTCCAGCGCGAGCGAGCACACGATTAAATCAAACGATTTTTCCGCAAAATCCCACTTCTCGCGCAGATCGAGATGCTTGAATTCAACATTTTCAGCCGTTATTTTTTCCTTCGCTTTCGCCAGCATTTTCGCCGAGAAATCCGCGCCGACGAGATGATTCGCTCTGGAAATCAGCCACTCGGTGTTTTTACCCGTTCCGCAGCCGATTTCCAAAATGTCAAGATTTTCAATAAAAGAAAGACTCGCGCGCAAAGCCTTTGCTTCGATGTCGCGCGTTTTATTTTGCATCGAATCGTATGTCGCCGACCAGGTGTTATACGCTTGCTGATTATTCATTGAAATTTTCCTAAATCCGATTTTTACTTGTCTTCACCAAACTTTTAACAAAAACATTCTATTCTAAAAATTATTTTGCCAGCAACAATGGTTCATATCGGCTTCGATAGGAAAAAGCGAGAAACAGAATTCCAAGAAAAAGCGAAACGGCTATCGGTAAACCTTCAGGCATCAATAAAGCATTTACAAACAAAATGTTTAGCACAATCGGAAAAATTAAAACAACTGCCAGCGGAACGAATCTGCCGGAAACAAAAGCCAGTCCGCATAAAAATTCAAAGATTTTTACGATTGGCATAATATACCCGGAAGCCACAAGCCCGTCAGTAAAAATTTTGGCATCGCCCGTTAATTCCGGCTGCGGCACGAGATTTAGAAAGTAAGTTATTGATGCAAACAAAAACAATAAGCCGACAAGAACGCGAACGATAATTACTGCAATTTTCATAATTTTCCTCTTTTTTTGTGAATTCGTAAATGTGTGTAGTGAAAGTTAAAAATTCCCGGTCAGCTAACGAATAACAAAATTTGAGAACTTGCCGACCGGGAATTTCATCAAGCAGTTATGAAATGCATTGTAAACGGCTTTCGTCCATATAAACCATATTCCAGCGATGTCCGTCTAAATCAACGAAACCGAAACTGTACATCCAGTTTTGAAATTCCGCCGGTGGGCTGAAAATAGTTCCGCCCGCTTCAAAAACTTTTCTCGCTGTTTCTTCAATTTCTTCGCGGCTTTCTCCGTCAAAGGAAATTAAAACTTCCGAACCGCTTTTCGTATTTGAAACCTCGTTTTTCGTAAAACCTTTGAATGTTTCTTCCGCAAAAAACAGCACAGTAATGCCTTTTTCTCCGACACTAAAACAAGCCATTTCGCTGTCGGTATGCTTTTCGTTTAATTTGAAGCCGATTTGGTTAAAAAATTCTTTCGTTTTTTCGACATCGCCGACCGGAAGGTTGAGCCATAACTCTTTTGTCATTTTTTCTCCTTATTTTGTGCTGATTTATTTTTGGTTTTCACTGAAAGAAAGCATCCATCTAACGCCGAATTCATCAACGCACATCCCGAAATAATCTCCCCAGAATGCGTCGGCGGGCGGCATAGCGTCACTGCCGTTTTCCGAAAGCCTATTAAAAAGCCTGTCGGTTTCTTCCCTGCTTTCGGTGCTCAGTGAAAGAGAAATATTATTGCCGATTGTAAAATTTTGGCTCATTGATTCAAGCACGTCCGTCGCCATCAACATATTTCCGTTTCCGATTGGCAGCGCAATGTGCATAATTTTATCGAGCTCGTGTTCCGCCACTTTCATTTCTTCACAACCTTCCGAAGCGGGTATGTCTCTAAAACGCATTAAAGCAGTAAATTCGCCGCCGAAAACTGATTTGTAAAAATTGAAAGCCTCTTCGGTATTGCCTTTGAAGTTTAAGTATGGGTTGATAGTCGTCATATTTTTTTCTCCTTTTTATTTTTGTTTCACAGATGAAACGTGATACTATCCTATCACCGAAACTCGAATATTGAGCGGGGCAAATACGGCAAATATAAGGGTTGATTGCGACAATTTTTTACAGTAATTTTAAGCTATGAAACACGTTTCCATTCTCGTTCCCGAATCGGCTGTGCTGGCGGCGATTGACGATCCGCGCCACGTATTTTCAATGGTCAACAGCTTTTTTGTGCAGGCGGAAAAGCCGGAAATTTTCGATATAAAATTAGTCGGGCTGACCAAAGAAGTGAAGTTGCATAAAAGCTCGTTCACGGTTCACGCGGATTTGCTTTTGAACGATGTAGAAAAAACGGATTTGATTTTCGTTCCGGCTTTTGATGGCAAAATAGAAACGGCGCTTGAAACAAATAAAAAATTTATTCCTTGGATCGTCGAGCAGCACGCCAAAGGCGCGGAAATCGCAAGCCTTTGCGTTGGCGCATTTTTGCTGGCGAAAACCGGATTGTTAAACGGTAAGAAATGCTCGACGCACTGGCGCGCGGCGGACGAGTTCAGAAAAATGTTTCCCGAAGTTGAGCTTGTAACTGACAAGATTATTACCGAAGAACTGCGAATCTATACGAGCGGCGGCGCAACTTCATACTGGAATCTTCTATTGTATTTGGTCGAAAAATACACGAATCGCGAAACGGCGATTCTCACTTCCAAAATCTTCGCCATAGACATCGAACGCCACAGCCAATCGCAATTTATTATGTTCAAAGGTCAAAGCGAACACACCGACGAAGACGTGAAAAAGGCGCAGAAATTCATTGAAAACAATTTTCAGGGTCGTATTACCATTGATGAACTTTCAACGAAATTCGCTCTCAGCCGTCGCTCGCTTGAACGGCGCTTCAAAAAAGCGACCAACAACACCGTCAGCGAATACATTCAACGGGTAAAAATAGAAGCCGCCAAAAAGAGCTTTGAAACAAGCCGCAAAAATATAACGGAAGTGATGTTCGACGTTGGATATTCGGACACAAAGGCTTTCAGAGGAATTTTCAAAAAAATTACCGGGATGACGCCGTTTGATTATCGAAATAAATACAACAAGGAAGTTTGAGCGGTAAAATATTGGTAAATCAATCCTAACCGAAACTTTTTAAATACTCATTTAAATCAAATCAATTACCGCTTCCGAACAATTTTTGCAAAAGATAAAGAAAGATCAGCGACAGCGAGACGCCCAATGAGAAAAACATAAATCTTCTGACTTTAGCTTTATCAAACATATGCACCTAACATTAAAATACTTTACAATTTTTGGCAATCGCTTTTGATTTACCCAAATGCTTTCTGAATAAAATAAGAAATCGCCTTAAATCTGAAAGAAACAAATTTAGGCAATTTCTTATTTTTATTTATTTGAATTGTTTAAGAAACGAGCCAATTCGTAAAATTATGCCAGATTGCCGTTTCGGCGAAAACAAGCCTGAACGGTACTCCGACGATATAAAGCATTATCGCGGCGGCAAAAACATAATTGAATTTTCCGTATTTTGTTTTAAGCCAGATTAAACAAACGATTGCCACCAGCGCAGGCGTTCCGAAGGCGAAAAATATCGTTAGATTTTCCGGCACTAGAGGGATTCTAAATAATGCCGCCGGCGCGAAATTTATCGCTGTCATCAGCATCAGAGTTTTATGTTCTTGCGGGCGTTTGCGGTAATAAATTGCGCCGGCAAAAAAGATAACGAACAAAAGCATATCGCCGACCGGAAGAATGAAGAAACTGTGCGGGTCAATGCCGGGAGGCGCCGATTGCCTGACGAGCTGAGCATCATAAGCCGTCAACAGCCCGACGACAACGACGAGCGCGGCAAGCGCGATGCCCGCCATTCCCATTTTCATATGCAATTTGACGTTTTTGGAACGAATCAGCGCAATCTGAGCCGCGAAATAAATCACCCAAACCGACATCACGATGCCGTGCGCGTGAACGAGCGAATTGGCAAGCGGTTTTACGTCGAAAAATGCGCTGAAATAATAAGATTTAAAGTAACCGATCAAAACCAGCAACGGAAAAGCAACCGCCGACGCTAAATATAAATTCCTATCCGACAATCGCCGCCGAACATCAACATTCCGCAAAACTTCTGCATTTATCGCCATAAAATCAACCTCCGCCCTTTTACGCGCAAGATCGAAGCGACTTGTATCACAGAAATTTACTTTAAGAAATTAAAAACAGGTAGTAGATTTAGAGTTTAAATCATTGAATAGCCGGTTGAAGAATAAATTAGTGAAAATTTGAAAGCGGATTAACTCAGAAAGAAACGGATTTTTTATTTAACAAAACACATGTGGACATAGATAAACACAATCTTTAAGGTTTATTAGTCCTAAAAATCTTGTCTATCCCGTTTGAATGAAATCCGGGTTACACTGCGGCTTTTAATCTTTACACCAATTGATTTAAAGCATTCCATTCGATTTTTACGCCTAAAATTCCCTTCTTTTCGATTCTATCGTTTTCGTGAACTCGAAAACCCAGCTTTTTATAAAATCCGAGCGGTGATTCATAAACTTCGCCATTCGATTTCTGGCTGTTGCTATTATCAATCACCCAACCGAAAAGCCGTCTTTCCGCCGCTTTCAATTTGTCAATCAATCTCGTGCCCCATCCCTGCCCGTGCATTTTCCCGTCAACAATAATCGAAAACCACCGCGCATTATCTCTATCAAAAATCAAAGCCCAGCCGATAATTTTCTCCGCCGAATCAATTAACAAAAAATGCTTCCCGTTGCCGCGCTCGCTCAGATAAGCCTCAAAACCGGAAACATTCGAAAAAGCTAGATTTTCAGGATATTCGTTGTTCCACAACTCCAAAATTCTGGCTTTTTGATCGGCTGATAATTCTGTTTGTTCAACGATTCTCATTTTGGTCGCTATGAAATTTAGGATTATTCTTTGAAAAAATCTTCGGGCAAATGCTCGCCGTAAATGCGATAGTAAAGCTGTTTTTTGAATTCTTTTTCTGACAAAACTTTCGGTAGCGAAGCAATAACGGCACGCATTCGTATCGAATTCATTTTCTTTAAGAACAACACAGTCAATTTTCAAAATAGTTTGATTATTCAGCAGATTGAACACAGCAATAAATTTATCAACATTTTCGGGCAGAATATTAACAACAAAATCAATATCAACCGTCGCCCGCGGAACAGCGTAATGCACTAAAGCCATCGAATCCGTCACAATGCCTATTTTTGTCCAGACGCTCTGTAAAATTGCCCAGAACGTCATTTTGTTCTTGCTGTTCGATCACAATTACATTTATACGTAAAAGATAAAGATAAGAAAATTTCTAAATCTTTTCCAAATTAACCATTTTATTGTTGTAGTCTATTTTATAAAGAAGTTTGTGTTTCCCTGAATATTTGTGTGAAATCAAACTTCTGTCTTCAAACATCTTTTTACTTTCAAGGTCTGAAACAAACAATCCTTTTTTCTCGTTCAGGCTAATAAGACGCGAACTTTCCTTATCGTAGAATAATTCTCCGAAAACGTCGCCATCGCTTGTACTTCCAAAACCGTTAAACTCGATTTGATTGATAATTTTGTTTTCTACAATATCAACAAATAAAATTTCGTCTGGAAAATCTGTTTTGCCATATTCTTCTGTATTTCTACTAAATCCGATTGCTAAAGTATTTTCATCAATCCAGCATAAAGGTCTGTCCCAATCAAAACTATAACAATCATCTGCTAAATGAATATCTTTATGCGAAAGTTCAAAATTTTCCAGGAATTTATCAATCGAATACAAAGTTATTTGACCGTATGGATGCCAAATCCAACCGTTGCTTGTGAAATGTTTTTCATAGGGTGAAATTGATAAATAACTATGAAAATAATCAAAGTAATTTGAATCGGTTTCGTAGTCAATACCCCTATCAGTCAATAATTCGTCCGTTTCCAAACAAGTTATATCCAATCTATTCCAGTCCGTTCCGTGTATCAAGAATGTAGCATTTCGCTGGGAATAAAATGCGATTGGAAATGTGCAATGCTCTACGAAATAATCACCACGTTTTAATTCTTTTTTGTATTTGGGATTATTAAGATCAAAAATCAAACCATTTTGTCCGTATTTTTGAACAACAGACACATAATTGTTGAAACTTTGAATTTGCAAAAATTCTCTTTTGGAGCTTATTAGTTCTGAATATTCAAAAAAAGCCTCAGAATATTTTAGTGGAAATTCTATATCACCTAATAATTTCGGTTCATTGGTTTCGCAATCGAATAAATAAACATTTCCACTTTTACAAATAGAGACAAATTCTATGTTTTCGCGGTTAGTGAAATCTGCGAAAATAATTTCTTCTTCGTCAATTTGAAGTGAAATTTCTTTTGTCATTTTATTCAATATTAAAATACTTCGCCTCAGGATGATGAACGATAATCGCTGAAGTTGACTGTTCGGGAATGAGTTGGAATTCTTCCGAAAGCTCGACATTGATTCTTTCCGGCTGTAGAAGCTCGAAAATTTTCGTTTGATCTTCGAGATTCGGACACGCGGGATAGCCGAACGAGTAGCGTGAACCTTGGTAGCCTTGTTTGAAAAGTTTGATCATTTCGGTCGCGTCGCGGTCGGCGATGTCGAGTTCTTCGCGGACGCGTTTGTGCCACATTTCAGCGAGCGCTTCCGCCGATTCGACCGAAAGACCGTGAAATAAAAGATATTCCGTGTAATCGTCGTTGCGGAAAAGCTCGGCGGAATATTCGCTGGCGCGTCTGCCCATTGTTACCAAATCAAAGGCGACGACATCAATTTTGCCGGATTCTTTTGAAGCAAAATAATCTGCAAGACACAGATTTTTGCCTCCGCGCTGCTCTCGCGGCTGGCGCGGAAACGTGAAACGCAGTTTTTCTGTCTTTTCATCGTTTTCGTAAATGATTAGATCGTTGCCCTCGGATTGACACGGGAAATAACCATAAACCAATTTCGCTTCGAGCAGTTTTCCGCGGATGGCTTTCGCTTTGATTTCGGCGAATTTTGGATGAACGGTTTCTTCCAAAATCTTTTGATATTCTTCCGGCGATTTTTTCCCCTGCTTAAATTGCCATTGACCTTTGAAAAGCGCGGTTTCGTTGATGAAATCAAAGACTTTGTTTAAATCTTTAATTTCGACGACTTTTGAACCGTAAAACGGCGCTGTCGGGATTTTTTCTGCGGGTTTTGTGTCGGATTTTGTAATATGGGTCGTGTCGCCCGTTTGCCTGGCGGAAACACGCGCGGCTTGTTTGCCGAGTTTGGCATCTTCGCCGACTAAATCTTCATTATCTTCAACGGTTTCAATTGCATCACTTGAGCCGCCCGCTGTGTTGCTGTTTCCGGCAGCGGCTTTTTGCACCCTTGCTGACGCAAGGGTTTCTGCCTCTGTTTCCTTCGCGTCTCCCGTTAGGTTATCCATCGCGTGCAAACCGTCAAACGCATCACGCGCATAAAATAATTTTCCTTGATAAAGCGGAATCAAATCGTTGTCAACATATTTTCGATTTAACGCCGCGCCGCCGAGAATAACCGGAATACTAATGTTGCGCTCGTTCATGATTTCGAGATTATCACGCATGACGAGCGTTGATTTAACTAAAAGACCGCTCATTCCAATCGCGTCGCAATTCGTTTCGTTGACGGCTTTTAAAATATCGTCAATCGTTTGTTTAATACCAAGATTTACCACCTTGTAGCCGTTATTGGTCAGAATAATATCAACCAGATTTTTGCCGATGTCGTGAACGTCGCCTTTGACGGTCGCCAAAACCATCACGCCTTTGCTCGATTCGCCTTCGACTTTTTCCATAAACGGTTCGAGGAATTTAACGGCGGTTTTCATCACTTCCGCCGACTGCAATACGAACGGAAGCTGCATCTGTCCCGAACCGAAAAGATCGCCGACGACCTTCATTCCGTCGAGCAAAATGTTGTTGATAATGTCGAGCGCTGGATATTTTTCGAGCGCCTTGTTTAAATTGTCTTCCAGCCCGATTTTCTCGCCGTCAATAATATGATGTTTTAATTTTTCTTCCGTAGAAAGATTCGACGTATCAACTTTCATTGATTTCGCCGTTTTGCCTTCAAACATCGTGGTAAATTCGGCGAGCGGATCGTAAACGCAAATGTCGCCTTCAAATTTGCGGCGGTCGTAAATCAAATCGAGCGCGACATCAATTTCGTGTTCGTTGAAACGATTTAGCGGTAAAATTTTCGAAGCGTTGACGATTGCCGAATTCATTCCGGCTTCGACGCATTCGTGCAAGAAAATCGAATTTAAAACGACGCGCGCCGCCGGATTTAAGCCGAATGAAATATTGGAAACGCCTAAAATGATATTCGCTTCGGGCATTTCCGCGTGAATTTCTTTGATCGCTTTTACTGTTTCCGAAGCGTTCGCGCGGTCTTCTTCGATTCCTGTCGAAATCGGCAAAGCGAGCGGGTCAAAGAAAATATCATGCGCCTCGATACCGAATTCGGTCGCCTGTTTATATGCGCGGCGGGCGATTTCGATTTTGTTTTCCGCCGTACGCGCCATTCCTTCTTCGTCAATCAAACCGATGACGACCGCCGACGCATATTCTTTCGCCAGTTCTAGAACCTTCAAAAATCGCGGATCGCCGTCTTCGTAATTCGTTGAATTTAAGATACATTTCCCGCCCGCGAGTTTCAGACCGGCTTCCATTTTTTCCCACTCGGTCGAATCGAGCATCAGCGGAATTTTGACGTTTGTTACAAGGCGAGAAACGAGCGCGTTCATATCTTCAACGCCGTCGCGCCCGACGAAATCAACGTTTACGTCCAAAATATGCGCGCCTTCGCGTTCCTGTTCTTTAGCTAGTTTTACAAGCCCGTCCCAATCTTCAGCATTAAGCAGATCGCGCATTTTTTTCGAGCCGGAAGCGTTGACGCGCTCGCCGACAATCAAAAATGAATTGTCCTGCGTGTAAGGCTGATTGAAATAAATCGAAGAAGCCGACGGCGTAAATTTCGGATTTCGCTCTTTTGGCGAAACGTTTTGCATTCTCTCGACGACAAGGCGCAAGTGTTCAAACGAAGTTCCGCAGCAACCGCCGACGACGTTCGCACCGAAATCCTTGGCGAAATGCTCGACTTTGCGGGCGAAATCCTCGGGCGTTTCGGTGTAAAACTGTTGCCCGTCTTTGACTTCCGGCAATCCCGCGTTCGGCAAAACCGAAACGGGAAACGGCGAATTTTCGCATAGATATTTGACGTTTTCGGTCATTTGATCGGGACCCGATCCGCAGTTCATTCCGATTACGTCAATCGGAAACGGTTCGAGCGCCGTCAAAGCCGCGCCGATTTCCGTGCCGTTGAGCATCGTGCCGAAAGTTTCGATTGTTACCTGCGCGATGACCGGAAGTTTTACCCTTTGTTTCTCGAAAAATTCAAAAATCGCGCGCAGCGCTGCTTTCGTCTGCAAAATATCCTGACAGGTTTCGACGATAAACATATCCACGCCGCCGTCGAAAAGTCCGCGCACCTGTTCGTCGTAAGATTTTTTCAGATTTTCGTAGGAAATATGCCCGAGCGTCGGCAGTTTTGTTCCCGGTCCGATCGAACCGGCGACAAAACGCGGATGTGCTTTTGTAGAAAAATCATTCGCCAGGCGTTTTGCCAATTCAGCCGCGAGACGGTTTACGTCGTAAGCTTTATCCGCAATTCCGAATTCGGCTAAAACGACTTCGCCGCCGCCGAAACTGTTTGTTTCGATTACGTCAACGCCCGCTTCCAAAAATCCGAGATGCACCGTTTCAATTGCTTCCGGTTTCGTATAAAGCAGATTTTCCGAACAGTTTTCGAAATTCGCTCCGCCCCAATCTTCAATCGAAAGATTCTGCGCCTGCAAATTGCTGCCCATCGCGCCGTCGAAAACGATAATTTTTTCTTTTAATAAATCGAGAAATTTCATAAATTTATTGTCGAAATTTTCTAAACAGGTTTTATTTGTGTTTCCTTTCCAAAAGTAATAACAAGCATTTTGCTCGGTTTAAGCACTTTTGCCGTGTGCCAGGTGTTTCGCGGAATTATTGCTAAACCTTTTGAACGAAGCTCGATTGTTTGCCGGACACCTTCTTTTTCAATCGTCAAATCCATGGCGCCTGCCAGAAGATAAACTATCTCTTCGCCGTGAGAATGCATTTCCCAAGTTGTCCAATCCTGCTCGAAATCAAATTCCGTGATGAGCCAATTTTGCCCGATTTCATCGAGTTTCTCAGCAGGCAAATTCCAAAAATCATCACCGCCTTCAAAAGCTGTTATTTCACCGTTTTTGCCGAGCGAAACAAAATCTTTTGTAAAATGGTCCAGAACTTTATTTTTCATTTTCGTTCTTTAAATTAAAAAACTCTGCGCCAAACAAGCACAGAGTTTTCGTCAAAAAGTATTTAATTAAAACTCAGAAGCTGTTTAGCGATTTTTTTCGTGGTCGCAAGTCGCCGTAACTCACCACGTTAAGTAAAGTAAGAGTTTATCGGTAAGATTGTTTTAAGTCAATTATAAAATTTACCAAATCTCGCGCACTTTCAACTCAAACCCAGGCAGTACATCTTCGCCCGAAACTATTTCGGGATTTTGCAGAATTTCCGTATCGCCGCTTGCCCGATAAACGTAAATGGTTTTGTTTTCAGGGTCAATCAGCAAGCCGAGGCGAACACCGTTTTCGATATACTCTTTCATTTTCGCTTGTGTATCCGAAAGATTATCGGTCGGCGAAAGCAGTTCGATGATAAAATCAGGCACGTCGCGAGCGAACTTGCGCCGTTCCTAAAAACTCAGGTTTTCCCATTTTTCACTGGTCATCCACGAAACGTCAGGCGAGCGTTTTGCACCGTTCGGCAATGTGAACATTGTCGAAGAGTCAAAAACAATTCCTGTATTATTCATTTCTGACCAAATTTCTGTTCTTGTTATTAACCTTGTATTTCTCCATCCTGATTCGGGGCTTGGCGGCGGCACGATTATTAATTCTGCTTCGGCGGACATTTCAAAATTGAGGTCGGGATGATTTCAGCAGAGGCTTTCAAATTGCTCGTCGGTCAATTTCAGCGGGCTGAAATCGAAAACAATCGGAACGTAATCTTCCGGCTCTATTGTTGTTTGATTCGCCATAACTTTCACCTTCGGTCCTTTTAATCGAAAATTAGCGAAATAAAAATGCGAATCGCGCTTGGGCAATTCGCATTTTTATTTAGTTTACAAAGAATTATTTTTACTGAATCGCTTTTTTGAATTGCGATTCCAATTGCGCGACGAAGCCGAGAATATTTGCATTGTCTTTGAATTGCTCTTTCGCCAAATCGAAGGCTTCCTGACCGCGCGGGTCAGCCAGTTTTATAAAGCTCTGCAAGCCATTAAAAATCGCTTGAAATTGGCGATTTTCCAAAGCTTTTTTGAAATTACCGATTAGCAGCGGATAAATTCGGGCGTCGCCTTTGCCGCTTGCCGCAAGAACGCTTAAAGCGTTTGAGCGAACGAGCGGCGAGTATTGTTTATCCGTATATTTGAAGCCCAAATCAATCGCTCGCTTATCCCCTAAAAGCGATAAACCTTGCAATCCGGCGTTGCGAATCCGGTCGTGCCACGAATTCGTTTCGGCTAATTTTGCCAGAGCGTCGTAAGCCCGCGCGTCTTTTGCGCGCGCCAGCCCGATTGCCGCCGCGTCAATTACCGCATAGCTTTGATCGTTGAGAGCGTTTAAGAAAATATCAGCATTTTTCGGGTCGCGCAACAAGCTCAAACCTTCGATTGCCGCCGCGCGAACCTGAGATTTTTCGTCTTTCAACGAATTTTTCAAAACGTTTACCGTTGCAGCGTCGAGGTTCAAAGCGCTTCCGTCCTGGGGAATTCCCTGCAGCGAGTAAACGGCGCGAATCGCATCGCGGCGAATCGCCGAAAACGGATCGCCGGCAATCGTTTGATTGAGCGCCGCGAGAATTTTCGATTTTTCCGACGCTTCGATCGTTGTCGCTTTCCAACGGCTGATAAGTTGATTCATCGCCCACGAACGCCCGAGAACGTCTTTATCTTTCTGCATTTGATAAAGCAATTCGTCGGTCGGTTTGTTGAATTTCAATTCTTTGATCATTGTTGATTCGTTATCGAAATCAACGATCAGAGGCTTAATCGGAGCGTCAAATGTGTAAACGTTTTCCGCTTTCGGCTCGATCCAGATTCTTTCAATCCGATCATCAATTTGAACATCTACGA
Source organism: Pyrinomonadaceae bacterium (assembly GCA_036388895.1). GTDB lineage: Bacteria > Acidobacteriota > Blastocatellia > Pyrinomonadales > Pyrinomonadaceae > SXVE01. The sequence continues at coordinate 14,388 of DASVQY010000063.1, forward strand.
AACCGCGAAAAAACTCCGCTTGCGGATACTCGTTAGTCGGGTCAATTTTTTGAGTTTGTTTGACGTTTAGGGTTAATTTTTTCGCCGCCGAATCATAATTTTGCGCGACTTCAAAAACGGGATGTCCCATTTTATAAAGCCATTGATCGAAAAACCAATCCATTGATTGCCCTGTCGCTTCTTCGATAGCGATGCGAAGCTGTTCGGTCTGCACCGGTTTGTTGGCGTTTGTGACCAGATAGTGATTGATCGCTTTGAAAAACAATTCGTCGCCGAGATGTTTTCTGAGCATATGCAAAACCGCGCCGCCGCGCGGGTAAGCGTAAGTGTCGAAAAGCGCGTCGGCGTTTGTGTAATAGCGCGTTACAATCGGGCGGCGATTTCCCTGCTGCCATGCGCCCAGCGTCGCTTGCTGATTTCCGCGCACGTCCGAATAAAGAAAATAATCGTGACCTTTTGAATTTTCGTCCCAGAGCGCCTGCATATAAGTGGCGAAACTTTCGTTCAGCCAGATGTGCGCCCATTCGCGCGTCGTCACGTAATCGCCGAACCACTGATGCGCGAGCTCGTGCGATTGCAGAGATTCGCTGTCTTCATCGAGCAATTCGCGCTCGTCGTGAATCATCGTCGGCGTCATCGTCGTGGCTGAAATATTCTCCATCCCGCCGCTGAATCCTTCCGCCATCGTCTGCGCGTATTTCACATAAGGATATTTCACGCCAGTCTTTTCCGAGAAAAATTTGACCATTTCCGGCAGCTTTTTGACCGACGCCGCGCCTTCTTTTTGTTCATTCGGAAAAAGATAGGTTATCACCGGAATTCCCTGATATTCGCCTTTTATTTCCGCATATTCTCCTACAACGATAGAAGTCAGATAATTGGCATAAGGCGTGTCCATTTTCCAGTGAAATGTTCGCGTATTGTCTGCGTTTTCTTTCGTTTCGACGAGCTTTCCGTTCGAGACGACGAACATCGGTTTTTCGACCGTCGCCGTTAATTCGCTGGTGCGGAAATCGTTCGGCGAATCGTACGAAGGAAACCAGTAACGATTGTAATCCGATTCGCCCTGCGACCAGATTTGTCTCCGCCGATTCGGATCGTCAGCAGTCGGCTTGATGAATTTCAAACCGCCGCCGCCGCCGAATCCCAATGTGTTGTCAACGGTTTCGCCGGTGGTGCGGTAATCTACGACGAAAGTTACGGGTTCGCCGATTCGGTAAACGCGGTCGAGAACAACGCTTAAAAGCGTGTTTTTGCCGTCATAATCGAATTTCAAATCTTTACCGTTCATCTTCACCGAATTGATGTTCATTAACCCGGCGTCGAGATTTATTTTTTGCAGATTCGGCACGAGCGGCGCGAGCGTGATCGTCGCCGTTCCGAAAGCTTGTTCTTTGTCCCAATCGAACTTTAAATTGAGCGCGATGTGCCGCATGTCGTAATCGCGGCTGCGAACGTAATGTGCCGGAGGAAGTTTCTTAATTTCGCTGCTCGGCTGCGCTTGTAAATTTACGGAAAATAAAAAACAAAGCGCGAAAAACACAACGGCGATTTGCCTGAAAGAATATTTTTGCTTCATAAAATTTTGTTTATTTTTGAGTGAATAAATATTTTGTTTTTGATTACGCACGGTAAAGTAAAGTTGTTTCAAACGTGTTTTTTCTAAATCAAAAGCTCTTTTATATAAACTTTAGAAAGTTTTTGTAATTCTTATAAAAAACGGCTTGTCAGAATACTAACAAGCCGTTTTCGTGCAAATCGCTGTAAAGAAAAACAGGACTACTTCCGCCCGCTTAAGAGTTGACGCAGAACATACGGCAAAATCCCGCCGCCTTTGTAATATTCCACCTCAATCGGCGTGTCAATTCGAAGCATCAGAGTTGTTTCTTCGACTGTTCCGTCGGCGCGCGTAACTCGCAGTATAACATCTTGGCGCGGTTTAATATCGCCCGCTTCAAGCCCGATTATGTCGAAAGTTTCTGTGCCGTCGAGTTTGAACGTCTGCGCGTTTTCGCCTTCTTTGAATTGCAGCGGAAGAACGCCCATTCCGATTAAGTTTGAACGGTGAATGCGTTCAAACGACTGCGTGATTACCGCTTTTACGCCCATCAAACGAGTTCCCTTCGCCGCCCAGTCGCGCGAGCTACCGGTTCCGTATTCCTGACCGGCAAATATTACGGTCGGAATGTTTTCCGACATATATTTTATCGCCGCGTCATAGATGGACATTTCCTCGCCGTCAGATTGATATTTCGTAAATCCGCCTTCGACGGGCGAAACCATCTGATTTTTGATTCTGACATTGGCGAAAGTTCCGCGCACCATTACGCGGTCATTGCCGCGCCGCGAGCCGTAGGAATTGAAATTTTCCGGCTCGACGCCTCTTTCCTGTAAGTAAAGTCCGGCGGGCGAGCTCGGTTTGATCGTACCGGCTGGCGAAATATGGTCGGTCGTCACCGAATCGCCGAAAATCGCCAACGCGCGCGCTCCGCGAATGTCGGAAAAGCTGCCGCTGTCCATCGAGAAATTTTCAAAATACGGCGGCTCCTGAATATACGTGGAATTCGGATCCCATTCGTAAACCGCGCCCTCGGATGTGGGAATATCGTTCCACATCGGATTTTGTTCGGCGAATTCGCTGTACAAACGCCGGTAAGTTTCGGGATCATAAGCGGCTTGCAAATATTCGCGGACTTCATCGAGCGTCGCCCAAATGTCTTTCAAATAAACGTCGTTTCCGTCTTTATCTTTGCCGAGCGGTTCGAGATAAACGTCTTTGACGACCGTTCCGGCGAGGGCGTAAGCGACAACCAGCGGCGGCGACATCAGAAAATTCGCTTTGATGTTTTGATGAACGCGCGCCTCGAAATTGCGATTTCCCGATAAAACGCTCGCCGCAACCAGATCGTTTTCGACAACTCCTTCTTCGATTCCGTGATCGAGCGGACCGGAATTCCCGATACAGGTCGTGCAGCCGTAGCCGACGAGATTGAATCCGATTTCGTCCAAATATTGCTGCAAACCCGTTTTCTCCAGATACTCGGTCACGACGCGCGAGCCGGGCGCGAGCGAGGTTTTAACGTAATCGGGCACTTTCATTCCCTTCTCGGCGGCTTTTTTCGCGACGATTCCGGCTGCCAGCATTACCGACGGATTCGACGTGTTCGTGCACGAAGTTATCGCGGCGATCAAAACGTCGCCGTGTCCGATTGAAGTCGTGCGCTGCGTGGTTTCTCTTTCGTCTGGGTCAACGCGGTCGGGCGTCGGGCGATTGTTCATCATTTCAACTTCAGTCGAGACGTTAGTATTTTTCGTGCTGATCAAATCGCTGACGACCGGCAGCGGAATTGATAACGGTTTCTGCTCGCCGCCGCCTTTTATCGTTCTGACGACGTTTCTGCCCATCGTCACCATAAAACGTTTTTCCAGCTCTTCCGTTTTTTTGCCGTAACCGCCGTCCGTCACGGGATGCGAAAAAAGCTCTTTGAAACGGTCGTCTAAATGCGATAATTCGATGCGATCCTGCGGGCGTTTCGGTCCGGAAACCGAGGGCGTAACTGTGGCTAAATCGAGATTCAAAACGATTGTATAATCAACTTCGCCTTCCTGCGGAATGCCGAACATTTTTTGCGCGACGTAATAATTGCGAATCGTCTCGACTTGTTCTTCGCTGCGTCCGGTTGCGCTGAAATACGCGAGCGTTTTTTCGTCGGTGCCGAAAAATCCCATTGTCGCGCCGTATTCGGGCGCCATATTGGCAATCGTCGAGCGGTCGGTCGCGCTCAGCGAGCTAGCTCCTTCGCCGAAAAATTCGACGAATTTGCCGACGACTTTCGCTTTTCTGAGCATTTCCGTAATTCGCAAAACCAGATCGGTCGCCGTCGTGCCCTGCGGCAATTCGCCGCACAAATTGACGCCGACGACATCGGGCGTTAAAAAATAAACCGGCTGACCGAGCATTCCAGCTTCGGCTTCGATTCCGCCGACGCCCCAGCCGACGACGCCCAAACCGTTGACCATCGTCGTGTGCGAATCCGTCCCAACTAACGTGTCCGGGAAATAAACGCCGTCTTTTTCAAAAACCCCTTTGGCTAGATATTCGAGATTGACCTGGTGAACGATGCCGATTCCCGGCGGCACGACGCGAAAACCGTTAAACGCCTGCGTTCCCCATTTTAAGAAGCGGTAACGCTGTTCGTTGCGCCGAAATTCGATTTCCATATTTTTCCGGTACGCGTTTTCGCTGCCCGCGAAATCCACCTGAACCGAATGGTCAATTACCAGATCAACCGGAACGAGCGGCTCGATCACGCCGACATCCTCGCCCATTCGCTCGACGGCTGAACGCATCGCCGCCAGATCAACCAGAAGCGGAACGCCTGTGAAATCCTGCAAAAGCACTCGCGCGACGACAAATGGGATTTCTTCGGTTCGCTCGCTCGCGGCGCTCCAATTCGCCAGATTCCGCACGTTTTCTTCGCTGATTTTGTTGCCGCCGTCGAAATTTCTCAAAACCGACTCAAGCACAATTCTGATTGAAATCGGCAGACGCGAAACGCTGCCGACGCCTTCCGCCTCGAGCTGCGGCAGAGAATAGAAAACCCCTTCGCCGCCGTCACCTGTTTTGAATGTTTGTCGTGAATTAAAAAGATTGTGTGTCATAGTGTTTATGTTGAAAAAGTCTATAGAATTGCATGCTTTATCAGACCTTTATTTTAAAGTCGGCGGCGTAAAAACTCAAGCATTTGCTTAATTTAGTAATTTTTTTCATTTAGCCGAACGTGTAGATTTAAGAATCTTATAACTGCTCGAAAATAAAAATCCTCTTTCACTGAATTGCGCTTTTTTCTTACCGGACGGGTCGAATTTTTCTTCAAATTATTTAAATTTCCCGCTTTCAAGTTTTTCGCATTCGCGTTATATTCAAGTTTCGACAAACCGAAATTCATTTCCTTATATATTAATGAACGAGGATGAGCGATAAATAATGACAGAAGGCGATAGTAGCGGAAAAAATGTCTTTAACGCAGTTTTCACCGAGAAAGTTTGTGCAGAGATACGTGCATTTTCCCGCGCGGTTTCGCCGGAGTTTGTCTGAATATCGTTTTTTCGCTTATCTCGCCGTTTTAGGACCGGGAATTATCGCCGCCAGCTCCGGCAATGAAGCCAGCGGAATCGCCACTTACTCCACTGCCGGCGCCGAATACGGTTATTCGCTTCTCTGGTCTTTTATTCCGATGACGATTTGTTTTATCGTCGCGCAGGAAATTTGCGTGCGAATGGGCGTCGTTACGGGAAAAGGTCTGGCGGATTTGATCCGCGAACGATTCGGCGTGCGCTGGACGGCGCTCGTAATGTTGGCGCTTTTAATTGCGAATACGGGAATCGTTGTTGCCGAATTTGTCGGAATCGCGCAGGCATCGGAAATTTTCGGAGTTTCACGCTACATTTCCGTTCCGATTACCGCTTTGGCGGTTTGGTGGCTGGTCGTTAAAGGAACGCCGAAACGGGTCGAGCAGGTTTTTCTGCTGATGTCTCTCATTTTTTTGACTTATATCGTTTCGGCTTTTATGGCGAAGCCGGACTGGTCGCAGGTCGGACGAGAATTCGTCACGCCGAGTTTTAATTTCGATTCGGGTTATCTTTTTACCGTGATGGCTTTAATCGGCACGACGATCACGCCGTTTATGCAGGTTTACGTCCAATCGTCGGTCGTCGAAAAAGGAATGGACGCGGAAGATTTGCCGGTCGCGCGCGCCGACGCGATTTTCGGCGTTCTTTTCGCCAACGTGATCGCTGCTTTTATCGTTATTTCGACCGCCGCCACTTTGCATACCGAAGGAATCGAGCTAACAGATGCCGCCGATGCCGCGCAGGCGCTCGCTCCGGTTGTCGGCGAATATGCGAAATACATTTTTGCCGTCGGGCTTTTCGGCGCTTCGATGCTGGCGATGGGCGTTTTGCCGCTGGCGACGGCATATTCCGTCAGCGAGGCGCTGGGTTTTGAAAAGGGCTTATCGCGGTCTTTTCGCGAAGCTCCGATTTTTCTCGGCGTTTTCACCGCATTGATTATAATCGGTGCGATAACCGCTTTAATTCCCAACATTCCTCAAATCAAACTTCTGCTTCTCACACAGTGCATCAACGGCTTGCTTCTGCCGGTTTTGCTCGTGACAATCGTTTCGCTTTCGAGCAGCCGCGAAATTATGGGCGAGTATGCAAACGGGCGCTTTTTCAGAATTTTCGCCTGGTTTATCACGTTAATTGTTTCATTTCTTTCGATTTTGTTGATTGGTAAAACGATTGTTGATATGTTGTAATTCCAGATTTCAAATTCTAAATTTAGATCGTAAAATTGGTTTTGAAAGCTGTATTTTGCAGCTTGAAATTTGAAATCGGAACCGTATGGCTTCATCTACACTTCGCAATAAATCGGTTTTTTTCGTCGGTTTTGCCGGCACAATTATTCTCACCCTGGTCGTATTTCCCTTTATCGAACCCACGTTAAAGAACTATATCGCTTCTGTGTTCGGAGCGACCGACTCGCGGATGGGCGAGACGGCGGTTGTTTTGTTCGATAATTTCCTGCACATCATCAAGATAATTTTATGGATGATGCTGGTGATTACGACCGTTCGCTTTTTGGATTACCTGATTTTCGGCACTGCTTTTCGCAGTTCGAGTCAAAAGGAAATTTCTTCGCTTTTGCGAAATGTTTTCTCGATCATCATTTTCGTCGTCGCTTTTTTTGTTATTTTCAACTCGCAATATCCGCAGGTTGATTTGGCGGCGCTGTTTACAACGTCTACGATTTTGGGCGTCGTCATCGGTTTGGCGCTGCAGGACACTTTGGGCAATCTTTTCGCGGGATTGGCGATGCAGGCTGACCAGCCGTTTCAGGTCGGCGATGTAATTTCAGTATCCAATCGCGGGATGGGAATGGTCGAAGACGTTTCCTGGCGCGGGGTAAAGATTCGCACTTTTCAAAACAAGATGCTGCTTATCAGCAACAGCGTTCTCGGCAAAGAAGTTATCGAAGTCGCGCCGAGAGACAATCTCAACGCGCGGCTCGTTTATTTCAACACGCTTTTCGCCAATTCTCCGGCGAAAACAATCCAAACGGTACGCGAAGCGGTGCGGCAAATCGAAAATGTTTCTCAGAAAATTCGCCCGATTGTGCGGATTAGGAATCTCGGCGATAACGGAATTGACTGGGAAGTTAAATACTGGCTCGAAGATTATTCGAAATTCAATGACACGGACGCTCTCGTTCGACAGCGAATCTGGTATGTCTTTCAGCGCGAAAAACTCGAATTCGCTTACCCGACTCGAACAATTCACGTCGAAACGAAACCGCAGGAAACGGCTTTTGACGAAACGACGGACGAAATCTTTGAACAGTTGAGCAATATTCCGATATTCGCTCCGCTTTCCGACGAAGAAACTCGAAAATTGGCGCAGGCGAGTTCGGTTAGAGTTTACGCGCCCGGCGAAGCGATTGTTCACAAAGGGCAGCAGGGAAACTCGATGTTCGTCATAAACCGCGGCGCGGTTAAAGTGCAAATTTCCGAAGACGGGCGACCGAAAACAATTAATAAACTCCGAGAAAACGATTTTTTCGGCGAGATGAGCCTTTTAACCGGACAACCGCGTTCGGCGACCGTTATTGCCGAAGAAGAAACCGAAGTATTGCAAATTAAGAAAAAATCCTTAAAGCCGATTTTCGAGACGAATCCCGATTTGGTCAAATCAATTTGCGAAATAATCGAAGAACGCCGCGAGCTTCTAAAAACGCAGGAACATCACGTCGCAATGTCGCAAACCGACAAAGAAAAAGGCGTATTTAGTTCAATAAGAAAATTCTTCGGGCTTCATTAATTTACCGAAATTTCCAGTTTATTTATTTTTGCGGATAAACTTGAAAACCACTGAAAACTCGCGCGACAAAACGAATTTATACGTTTTTTATCGGGCAGAAAAATATTCGCGCTCTAAATAAATATTATTTTTTGACAATAAAGGCGCAGCGGAACTCAGAAGCATCATAAAGGAAGAACGAAAATGTTTAATGAGATTTTAGAAGCGATTCGCGATTTGATCGGAGTCGTGCAGGAAGATTTAACGATATGGCAGATGATGCTGCGGGCGGCGATTATTTACATTACGGCGATAGCTCTGGTTCGTCTCGGTGATAAGCGTTTTATGGGCAAGAATACCGCCTTCGACGTGATTCTCGGAATCATTCTCGGGTCGGTTCTAAGTCGGGCGGTGACCGGAAACTCCGGTTTTTTTCAAACAATCGGGGCGGGCGCATTTCTCGTCGCGCTGCACTGGATTTTCTCCGTAATTACTTTTCGCTTTAGCCGACTCAGCACGTTTATCAAAGGCAGCGACCGCAAGCTCGTCGAAAACGGAGAAATCATCTGGGAAAATATGCGTAAAAGCCATATCGGTGAAAACGATTTGATGAGCGCCCTGCGCAGCAACGGGCAGATTCTAGACATCAGCGAAGTGAAAGTGGCGCATTTCGAGCGCAGCGGCGATATAAGCGTCATCAGAAAAAAGAAAGAACCGCGAATTCTGGAAATTTCGGTTCGAGACGGCGTTCAAACTGTGCGAATAGAAATGAATTAAATTATTATAATTTTATTCATCGTCGCAAACCGATAGAAAGAAAAATGACTATCGAAATATTCTTCGTTTTCGCCGTTCTTCTGCTGGCGGTTTTTTTGTTCATAACGGAAAAACTGCCGGTAGATTCGGTCGCGCTTTTGATTATGACGCTGCTTTTAGTCAGCGGCGTCATTACAGCCGCCGAAGGACTTTCCGGTTTCAGCAACACCGCGACGATTACAATCGGCGCAATGTTCGTTTTGAGCGCGGGACTTTTCAAAACCGGCGCCGTCGGCATTCTGGGCGGACTAATTAACCGAATCTTCAAAAAAAACTTCTGGTCGGCGATAGTAATCGTGATGGTTCTGGTCGGCGTTTTGTCGGCATTCATCAACAACACGCCGGTGATTGCGATTTTTTTGCCTATTCTTCTCGGCGTCGCAAAAGAAACACGCATCAGCGTCTCAAAGATTTTAATGCCGGTCTCATTCGCTTCGATGTTCGGCGGCGTTTGTACATTGATCGGAACTTCGACAAATATTCTGGTCAGCTCGATTGCCGAAAAAGAAGGCTTGCCCGCGTTCACAATGTTCGAGTTCGCACCGCTCGGCTTAATTATGTTTGCCGCCGGGACGTGCTATATGCTTCTTGTCGGCATTCGTTTGATTCCGGAACGTCGCGGCGAAGGCGATTTGACAGAAGCTTTTTCGCTCAATGAGTATTTAACGGAAATCGTGCTTTTGCCCGCTGCCGCTTCGGTAGGGGAAAAAATTAAAGACGCGCCGCTCGTCCAGGATTTGGACATTGCCATTCTGGAAATTCGGCGCGAGAACGAAACGATTCGCCAACCGACCGCCCACGAAGTTTTGTTACAAGGCGACGTACTGCTCGTCCGGTGTGATCTTGAAAAAATCCGTCGAATGCAAGAGCGCGAGGGCATCAGACTTAAACCTCAGGCGAAGTGGGGCGACGAAAGCCTTACGTCGGAAGATTATCGTTTGCTCGAAGTTGTCATCGCCCCGAATTCATCTTTAATCAACAACACTTTAAAGAGTTCCAACTTTCGTGAGAATTACGGCGCGACCGTTTTAGCTATGCGTCATCGCGGAGAGCTTCTACACGAAAAACTTTCCGATACATTGCTCCGCGCCGGCGATCTTTTACTGCTCGAGATTCACCGCGAGCGGCTTAATTCGATTAAACGCAGTCGCGATTTTATCGTTGCGTCCGAAAAACAAACGGTCGAATTTCGGCGCGGCAAAGTTTTGCTCGCCATTTTGATTGTCGCGAGCGTAGTTCTAACCGCGAGTTTAAATTTCGCGCCGATTGTCGTCACGTCCGTTACCGGCGCTATTTTAATGATTTTGCTCGGCTGCGTTACGCTCGAAGAAGCGTATCAAGCTATTGAGTGGAAAATTATCTTTCTGCTGGCGGGCGTTTTATCGCTCGGTGTAGCGCTCGACGAAACGGGCGCAGCGCGGCTTATTTCTTCGCAAATCGTAACGTCGGTCGGAACGTTCGGTTTAATCGCGCTGGTTTCTGCGTTTTACCTGCTGACTTCCGTTTTGACGGAAACGTTCGGCGAGCAGAACGCTTTTCGGGTCGCCTTCTTTAATCCTGGTTAAAACCTTCAAGCCGGTTCCAAGGAGTTTTTCTTTTGCCGATTGCTGAATTTCCTGAGCGTCAATCAATTGTTTAATCGGTTGGACGCCGTTTCTTTCGATTGCGGAAATAGCGGTCACAAGCATCGCCACGCTTTCTTTCGACCAATTTCGTGCCGCAATCGCTTCGACTATCGCGCCGCACCTGTCGGAGTCGTCAATTCCGGCGACGGTTCTTTGCGGCGCGTCTTCACTAACGGGAATTTCAGCCGGACGAGCCACGCGCACCGAGCAGTTTGCGTCTGTAACGACAGCGCGCGAAATGCTGCCGATTAAAAAACGTCCGATAGCCGAGCGATTCTGTGAGCCGACAATTATCAAATCGGCAGCCCAATCCTGAGATTTTTCAAGTAACGCGGAAGCCGGTTCGCCGCTCATTATTTCCGTTTCTACATCCCAATCAGGGAAATTTGATTTTATTTTCGCGGCAGCTTTGTCCGAAACCTTTTTAGCACGATTTAAAGTTTGCGCCGCTTGATTTTGCAACTGAGCTAATGTTGTCGTCACGCGCCGCGATGACTTCGCGGCGCTCGGCAACGCGGTGATGTCCAGCGACGGCATCAAAAGCTCGCTGACCGTCACTACCAAAACTTTTGTTTTATCCGGCAAGCCCGCCCGCTTCAATTCTTCCAATGCAGCGACCGCGCTCTCCGAACCGTCATAACCGATTAAGACTTTCATCCGTTTTATTCTCCTTATGTTTTATAAAAAATGCCTGTATTGAAATTGTCATTGACTGTTTCTTGCAGCCTTACTGGTTTTAGTTTAGAAAACCGCTGCATCAAGCACATCGGCGCGAACACTTACTTGCACTGGGTGTTTGCACCTAATTTTCCGAACGGGTTTGGCGCTTAGATAAAACCTTTCAATCGGCGAAAACACATACGAAAATTAAGTGTAATTACCGGCGAAACAACTGCCGGACTTTAATTACAATGGATTTGGTTGCGCTTACCGGCACTCTCCTCTCTTCCCTAAATTCTCCGTACGCGTCGCCTGAATATTTATTGAACACAACTATTTCGGAGGTAAAAACATTTATGAACAAAAACAATTTACGCGGAAAAATCTTCGGTTTCGGAATGACATTCTTACTGCTTTGCGGCGGCGTTCTTTTTCTCGCCTCAGATGCCAACGCCCAATTTCGGGACAACCACCAAATCTGGCGCGACGGGCGATTTGGAAATCGTGCGGAATTAAACCGCGTTGCACGTACGCGAGGCTACGATGACGGCTTGCGCGAAGGCTCGAAAGACGCCCGCGGAAGAAAGCGCCATAACCCTTACGGAAAAGGCGGATATAAAAAGGCGACAAACGGTTATAACTCGCGCTACGGCAACAAAGAAGCTTACAGGCAGATTTACCGAAACGCTTTTTTGCGCGGCTATGACGATGCCTTTTATCGAAACAATCGAGGCATCCGCATTAATCGTCGCGGATGGTAATTCGCATTCGTTTGTCTAAAATATAAATAATTGCTCAGGAGCCTTAAGCTGTGAAATTAAAATCTCTCCCCATCTTTATCTTTCTCGCAATCACAATAACTATGATCGCGGTTTACGCCGAAACGACCGGCGATGAGTTCATCGGCTACCGGCACAGAGGCGTCGCCCGAGGCGAAAAATTGCCGAACGGCGTCCGCGATTTGGGCGGCGGATTGCTTTCCGACGATAACTACGACGTCACGCGTTTTGAAAAAGGAAACAAATTTATGCTCTGGTTCGAGAAAATTATCGAAAGTGACCGGGAAGGAGTTCCCGTTTGGGAAGTCATAGACGTTCTAATGTTCGACAGATTAAAGAAAAATCAGAAATTTATGTTTTCATACAGCTCAACCTGTACGGAAAATTCCGAAGAAAACCTCGATTTAATCGTTTTGGCGGAAACATCGCCGAGAAAAAGAAATTATAAAATTCTCAGAGCTTGGCGAGCAAACGTCGAAAGGGAGAAATTTGAAGAAGTTTCGACCGAAGCAATTCGCTGCCGTTACGCTGAAGGAATTTGCTCGCCCCGAGTGTGAGGACTCCCAACGGCAAAAATCCTCCTAATAATTTTCCTCATAATTCGCCTTACGTTTCGGTCAAATCGTAATCCATTGTGTCCGTATCCGTATCCGACACTTTCGGCTGTCCGAGTAATTTGAGCCACAAAAACCCAATCGTTCCGGCGGTCAATGACGCGACCAGAATCGCCATTTTAGAACTGTTGACGGCAGCGGCGTTGTTGACGAAAGCCAGATTCGTGATGAAAATTGACATTGTAAAACCGATTCCGCCCAGCAGCCCCGCGCCTAAAACGTGTCGCCAGTTCAAATCCAGCGGAAGGCGCGAAATGCCGATTGTCACGGCGATAAAACTCAGAAGAGTAATGCCGAGCGGTTTGCCTAAAACCAAGCCGCCGATAATGCCGAAGCTGTTTACCGTCGCTAATTCCTGCGCCCAATCAGCCCCGATGACGATTGTCGTATTGGCAAGCGCGAAAATCGGTAAAATTACGAAAGCGACTGGTTTATGAAGAAAATGTTCAAGCCGGTGCGACGGAGATTTCTCGTCGTCCTGTTTGGCGGAAAACGGAATTGCGAAGGCGAGCAGAACGCCGGCAATCGTAGCGTGAACGCCGGACTTCAACATCAAGAACCACATCAATGCGCCGCCCAACAGATACGGAGCGAGCGACATTACGCGTACCTTGTTGAGAACGAACAAAATCCCGAAAACGAGCAGAGCCCCGAAAAGATATCCGGTCGCAAGTTCCGCCGTGTAAAAAACCGCGATAATTATAATCGCTCCGAGATCGTCCATCACCGCTAGCGCCGTTAAGAATACTTTCAAAGATGCGGGAACGCGGCTGCCGAGAATCGCTAAAACTCCGAGCGCGAATGCGATGTCGGTTGCCATCGGAATCCCGATTCCCGGCTGCGTCGGCGTTCCGGCGTTCAAGCTGTAATGAATCAACGCGGGCGTCGCCAGTCCGCCGATTGCGGCGAAAAGCGGCAGCAAGGCATTTTTGAAGTTGGAAAGCTCACCGTTGTAAAGCTCGCGTTCGAGCTCCAAACCGATAAGCAAAAAGAAAATCGCCATTAAGCCGTCGTTGATCCAGTGCTCGATGCTCAAACCGCCGACATACGTTTGCCAGACGCTTATATAATTGGCGCCGAGCGGAGAATTAGTCATAATCAGCGAAATAATCGTGCAGACGATCAACAAAATACCGCCGGATTTTCCCGATTGAACAAATTCCTTAAAAGTTTTCGATAACTTTCTTTGGACAACACTCATAATCTTTGTATTTTATGCAGCCTGAATTATATTTTTTTCAAAAAAGTATTCTTATTTGCAACTCTCGCGGAAGAAAACTTTTGCCATCAATTATTTAACAATAAAACAGCCGAAAAAACATAGGGGAAAATACATAGAAAAATAGGCATTTATACTGGCTCGCGTAATGCTTTTTAGGAAATAAAGGCGGTTTTGACTTGAACGCCGTAAATAATTGGAAGATTAACTGTTAAACAGCTTCGGACGCTGATCCTAAAAACAAAAATCTGTAAACCTTAATATTTACAACTACGACAGAATTTTTTTAATGTCTAATAATTTTCAAAGGAAAAGTTTTGTTCTACTCGTATCAAACGACTTTTTATTAAACATAAAAAGCAGCGAATAAACAGCAATTACTTTTGGGTTGCCTTTTTCGTTGGAATGGCTTCGTCTCTGGCGTAGAAAGCGCTTTCGGGAATTGGGATGTCGAATTTTGACGATCTAACGGTAATGATCTGCTCGCCTGTGCCCGGGCTTTCGATTGTCCATTTAAACGGCAGCATTACTCCGTCAACTTTCCTGTAATCACTGTATTTTGTAATTCCCTGTAACGTATCGCTTCTGAGCGGCAAAAAGCTTTTCGTTGAAATGTAATCGGTTACAGGGGCGCCGTTTTCGGGCGTTTTGACAACGATGTAGCTTTCTTCTTCACCGACTTTCGTTATGCCTCTTACTTCAACCGTTTTGTATAGCTCGCGCCATTTGAGCGGGGCGTAAAAGTCTGCCGTAACTCTTTCCTGCGACAGTTCCTTTTCGCTCATTTTTTCAGGCAGCAAAAAACTCGATTCCGTTCCGCCCGTAGTTCCGTTGAAGTATTCGTGAAGCGTGCCAAGTTTTTTCCCGAGCGCGAAAAACTCCATTCGTGTTGATTTTAAATTCGGCGCTTTGACGCTGATCGTTCCGGTGCCGACCACGCCTTGATTGACGAGATTGATTTCTACAACGGTTTCCTGCGTTTTGTGTTTTTGAATATTCGCTTCTCCGCCGAGCGCATAAATGACTTTCGCCATTAATTCTTCAGCCGAAACAGGAGATTCAAAGCTTTCGGCGCGTTTGAATTCGATATTGCGGTCGGGCTGATTTATAAGCAAACCTGTCACTTTGCCTGCGGCGTTTCGTTGGATGTTGACTTTATATGTATCCGGTGCGCCTTCAATGCCGAAAGCGTCCTTGCCTTTTTCAACCAGCGTGAGCGAGCGCTGTCCCGGGCGCGTCACGGTTAATTTTCCGTCCTGCATAACGAGCTGAAAGACCAGCTTCTTGCCGTCAACTTCGGCTTCATAAACTCTGGTAATATCTTTGTATTGTTCGCCGCCGACGCTCGATGATTTAGCAGCTTCCGAATCAACTTTCGTTAGATTGATGTTGCGTTTCGGCGGCGGCTGTTCGAGAAATAATTCTGTCTTTCCGCCGCCGGATTCCGCAGGACGAAACGTTACGAAATAACCCTGCGCCGCAGGCTCGTCGCCGGCGAATTTATAACGCCTTCCGCCGACGTTTTCGAGCGGGTAACCTGGCTGACCGGGAACGTTCAACACAAGCCTGCCGTCCCGCATCGCAACTTCGACCGTCAAATTGGCAATCCTGTATTTTCCGACTTCCTGCTGCGCATCTTCGGCGGGCGCGGTGTTTTTTGATTCGTTTTTTGAGTCCGCTTTTTGTTCATCAACTAAATTCGTCCAGATAATTTCTTCCGCCACGCCGCCGCCGATGTCTGCGGCAATCAAAGGCGTTTTATAAGAATTTGTGAGAATCACAAAACCGAGGTTCTCTTCGGGCATCATCGAAACCTGCGCCCGGAAACCGTCAATGCTGCCGCCGTGCTGAATTACTTTTTTTCCTTTCCGATTAATCAAATACCAGCCCAAGCCGTAATCAACATTCGAACCGTTCAAATCTTTAAACTGCGGCGAGATGATTTCGTTAAAATTTTTTTCGGAAATCAGCCTCTTTCCATCAAAAACGCCGCCAGCGAGAATAAAACGCACCCACTCGCCCATTTCCCGGGCATTTGAATAAACCGAACCCGCCGGAGCCGCGCTCCAAAGCGCGTCCTGCGAGCGAAACGGAATTCTCTCCGTTTTTTTCGTTCCATTATCGTATTCATAACCGAGCGCGTAATCTTTCGACTTCTGCATTGCAGGCAAAGTCAGTGTTGTTTGTTTCATTCCCAGAGGCTTCAAAATGCGCTCGTTCATCAGCTTTTCCCAGGTCGAATTTTGCGCTTTCGCAATCGCTTCGCCCGCCGCCGTGACCATCACGTTTTGATACTGGTATTTCTCGCCGAACGGCGCGGTCGGCTTTGCCTCGCCAACCGCGCGGATGACTTCTTCGCGATTGAGAACGCCCGGATACCAGATGAATTCGGTTCGCGCCAGCCCCGAATTGTGAATCATCAGATCGCGCAGAGTGATTTTTTTATTCGCTTCCGGGTCCTGCAGTTTGAAATAAGGCAGATATTTATGCGGCGAATCCGTAAATGAGAGTTTTCCGTCGTCCGCGCTCATCGCCATCAGCATTCCCGTAAACGCTTTGGTTGATGAACCGATTGGAAACAGCGTTTCGGGCGTCACGGGCAGATTTTTTTCTACATCTCTTGAGCCGAATCCTTTTGTATAAACAATTTTGCTGTCCTTGACGATTGCGACAGACATTCCCGGAACGCCAAGTTCTTTCCGTTTAGCTTCAAGCAGCTGCTCTATATTGTTTATCCGTGTTTGAAAAGCATCTTGAGAACGAGCATGCAGCGCTTGCACAAATTCCTCGTTATGACTGACAGCGGTCGTAGTATGAGCAATGGTCGCCGCGATGTTTGCAGCGACCAGTATAAAAGCGAGAAAAACACGGATACAGGCAAGCGGCATCATTAAAATCACCTCGTGAAAAGATTTGAAAGCGTTGCGATCTCGCTTGAAAAGATACACCAGTGACGGCGACTTACTTCTTTGTTGACGAAAAATTTTAATCTAAAACAATGACTTGGGCAAAAATAAACTTTCAGCGTCATAAAAATTTCGCCCGAAATTAGAAACCGATTGCACATCAGCATTTTCATCAAGTATCGAATCCGCGGAAATACTTCCGATGCCGTTCCAGGCTTCGAGCTCGACTATTCGGCTGTAGCTCGATTGCGCCGCATTTACGACAACTCTGATTTTTGTTGTTGTGATCGGCGCAAATGTCAATTTTGTCAATGCCCTGTTGTTATTCGTAACACTTCCGTTCGGCACGGTTGTCCAGTCCCAGCCGTTCCAATATTGAACCTCGAAGTTCGTAATGCCGTAAATGCTGAATGTCGTGTTGCTGTCGGGATCAGCCGGATTTGAAAAATCGTCTTTGACAGCGTAAACAAAGATCTCGTTGATTGTTTTGCTCGAATTGAAATCAACTTGCAGCCAATCAGGATAAATGTCCGGCGTCGAATCTTTCCAGGCTCCCGTAGTCGCCCAATTTCTCACGCCGTCAATTGCTATCGAAGGCGCTCCGCCGGTTAATTGTGACGAAGCGGTCGCGACTGCTCCGTTTGCCGCCGACGCCACATTAGTTCGCACGCCCGGCGTCGGTGTCGGGGTCGGCGACGTGCTGTTGTCGCCGCTCCAGGCTTCGAGTTCGACTATTCGGCTGTAACTCGATTGCGCATTGTAAACGACAACTCTAACTTTTGCTGTTGTCACAGGCGCAAATGTCAGTTTCGTCAATACCTTGTTGTTATTTGCAATGCTGCCGTTAGGCACTGTCGCCCAGCCCGATCCGTTCCAATACTGCACATCGAAGTTCGTTATGCCGTAAGTCGTAAATGTCTCATCGGCTGTCGGGTCAGCGGCAATCCAATAATCATCTTTGACAGCATAGACATCTATTTCGTTGATTGTTTTGCTGCCTGCAAAGTCTATCTGTAAAACGTCCGGGTAATTATCGGGAGTAGAGTCTTTCCACGCGCCGGTTGCTGCCCAATTGCGAACTCCGTCGTTGGCTGTCGAAGGCGTTCCGTTTTGTAAATACGATGATGACGTCGCGATGCCGCCGTTTGATGATAATGCTACGTTTGTTCGTGTAGCCTGCGCGGGCGTCGGCGTCGGTATCACAGGATTAGAAACTGTAATTTGCAAACCATTCGCGGCTTTCAAGCCGCTATTGTCCGTTACGGCTAAAACAGCGGTGAAGGTGCCCGCCGAAGTGTAAACTTTTGACGGATTTGGAGCGGTCGAACCGGTTCCGTCACCGAAATCCCAATTATAGCCGACAATCGAGCCGTCGGAATCAAAAGAGCCCGCGCTTGAAAAGTTAACTGTAAATGGCGCTGTGCCTGAAGTTGCACCGTTTACAGAGGCAACCGCGACCGGCGACTGCGAAGGGTTTTCAGTTGAAGGCAGCGTTCCGGTTACGTTGTATTGTCCGATGCTCGCGTAATCCGTGTAACCGGCTGTCGAATCGTCGGCGGCGCTGCCGGTGCCGTCTACTCTCAAGAAATAAATTCCCGCCGAAAGAGTTTGATTAAACGAGGCTGACATCCCCGCCGGAAATGAGCTTTCCAAACTAAAGCTCGACGGATCCGAGGTTGCTATTACATTACCCGCCGAGTTTAAAATCTGAGCTTTTATATCAAGGTTCGCGCCCCGCGCAGCCGGATTGACGTTTATGGAAACATTGCCTGAAGCGGTTGTAAATTTGAAAACGTCAGCGTCATTTCTCGTTGTAATCAAGCCGGATACGTTTAACGCGGTTCCGCTTAAAACTTTAGCAGCGGCAATTGTATCGCCGTAGTCGTCACCGATCAGCGGAGCGTAGCTTTGCAAAATCGCCAGATCGTCTTCAAAGTTATTGGCGCCCGGATATTCGCCTTTGCTCCACTGCGAAACGCTTTTATTGTACCCGACACCCATAATCGGCGCCCAAACTCCGTGTCCGCCGTAATAGCCCTTGCTTGATGTTCCGTCGTGGTTCAACCCCAGATTATGTCCGACTTCGTGCGAAGCCGCTTCCGCAATACCCTTATCGTTGCTTCCGAAACCGGCTGTGAAAATCCAAGCCGGCTTATAATCTTCCGTTCCGAGAAAAGCGCCCAAATAAGCAACGCCGCCGACGCTCGACCCCATAAAATTGGTCGGCGTCATCACCGCGCGCGAGCCGTAAAACGTCTCGCCCGGGTCTTGTGTAGTAACATCCACGTCGAACGGAGCAAAATCTTCGGACATTCTTTGCCAGATGTTTTGAATTACGTCCTGTTCCGCCGCGCTGAAAGTATTCGGAGCGCCGTCGAGATCAAAAGGCGCCGCAACGCCGCCCGACAGGTAAAACCTCCAGGCGTTGGTTTCGCTTATTGTGTGACCGTTAAAGTCGAGATAAATCTTTCGAGAAGTGTTCGGGCGACTATGCAGAGCAAATGTTTGGGAGTAAGGATAAGGTGCGGCTTTAAGATCGGTCGCGGCTTGAGCGGCGGCAATTTCCATTTCGTCAGGCGCTTTTTCCACATAAAGCAATCTTTCGTCTTTATCAATGTGCAGAGTTTCGTCTTCCAGAAACATTTGGCGCAGTTGACCTGCCGTTTTACCGTGTTTAGCGGCAACGGCAGCTAAACGATTGCCCAGTTTATAAATCGCACGCTCTTTGCGCAGCAGTTTCGGTTGAGCTTCTTCGTATTGTTCCTGGGCGAAAGAAATGTTTGCAGAAAACAATGTAATCAACAAAAGAATGGACGTGAGCGATTTAAATAGACTTTTAGTCAAAACATCAGACATCAATATTCAGTCTCCTAAAAATATTATTTTTTGTTCTTTAAGCTGCCCGATCGGGATTTTAATCAGTGGTCTTGTGGTTTCAGCCTTAATAGCTGGAACTATAAGCCGGTAATAAAAAAAGTAGTTAAAGATTGTTATAGAAACAGCTACATCCGAGCCCGGAATTTAACTGTAAAATAAAGGTTTTTACTTTAAACTGGATTAAGAAAAGTTGGCAAAAAAACTGCAAGACAAAACTTCTAAACTGAGGCTTCTCGTAATCTTTTCAAAATCATAAAGGAAATTTCGATTGAAATCAACAATAAACAAATTTATGAGCCGGATAGTAATTTATCAAAAAGTTAAAACGAAACCTTGTTTGTTACCGAAGCCTTAAAAAGCAGGCATTGTTTTGATAATCGTGTTCACGCTCTGGCAACGATGCCAAAAACCCCAATTGATAAAATCGTGAAATTGCCGTTGATAAATAGCTGTGCTTTTCCCTCTAAAACAACTTCAAGCGGTAATTATTTCTTCGTTTTTTTAATGTTACTTGCCTGAGATTGATATAAGATGCAATAGATTTATGAAACATCCCGCAATAGTTATTTAACGCTATACTACTGACATCTACATTAGGTTATTTCCCAGGAAACTCATCAGCCGCGGGCACCATGCACCACAAACCATTAAAGGCGTAGAAATGTAATTACTAAGCCGCGTCCATAAAGGCTGTTTAAATTCAGAATCGCCGCTCAGATACTAAATTAGATACTGGACTACATTTATCTATTTCTCTGGAATAATTACTTAATTACTTTATACTGTAAAGTTCTTGACAAACAAAACAACTTAATGTAATTTTAATAAAAATTGTTGGGCTTCCGCCTAACTGCAAAAAATTGTCGTCACAATTTTACTTCAGCACAACGAAAGCTGAGAGCGAGTTCTAAACGGGCAAGTCGAACGTCGCGTCGTTATTAGAAAATTTTTAAATGAGAGCGTATATGAAAAAAACCATTAAAAGTAGTTGCTTTTCCCTTGTATTATCGTTCGTAATCACCGTCTCGTTAGTCGGCGTGCCAGCTTACGCGCAAGGTGACAAAACCTCCGAAATTGACAAAATTTTCAGTTGGTCAAAGACGTACGAACCCGGATGCGCCGTCGCCGTTTCGCAGAACGGAAAACAAATTGTGAACCGCGCTTACGGTTCGGCTGATATAGAGCGTGATGTTCAGCTCAGTTCGAATACGATTTTTGATGCCGGTTCGGTGCAGAAGCAATTTGTCGCGGCTTCGGTTCTCCTTCTCGTTGAAGACGGAAAACTTTCGCTCACCGAAGACATTCACAAGTATATTCCCGAGCTGCCCGATTACGGTCAAAAGATCACTTTAGACCACCTGCTCACGCACACCGGCGGCATTCGAGACTGGACGGGACTCGGCGCGTTGACGGGCAGACAGGTTGACGCATTGACCTTGACTCTGCGCCAGCGCGGGCTTGATTTCGCGCCGGGTGAGGAATGGTCTTATTCGAACAGCGGCTTTGTTCTGCTCAAAGAAATTGTCGCCCGCACGAGCGGAATGTCGCTTGATGAATTCACCAGAAAGCGCCTCTTTGAGCCGCTCGGGATGAAAAACACTTCCTATCGCACAGATCTGCGGGAAGTCGTAAAAAATCGTGCTCTCGCTTACCGGAAAGAAAAAGACGGCTGGCGAATGGATTTTGGACTCGGTAATGATCGCGGCGGCGGAGGCGCGATGCTCAGCACGCCGAGCGACCTTCTCATCTGGAACGAAGCGCTGACAACGAATCGTCTCGGCAAATTCGTCACCGAAAAACTTCAAGAACCGGCAGAATTGAACAACGACAGAAAGCTCGGATATGCCCGCGGGCTTTTTATAATGGAAACTAATGCCGGCGAAAAGATGGTGTGGCATTCCGGCGGAGCCGCCGGATACAGCACATGGCTCGGTCGTATTCCCGGTCGAGGACTTTCGGTCGCCGTTATGTGCAATGTTGAACCGATATCTTCGACACAGCTCGCGGACAGAATCATAGATCAGTTTCTTCCGCCAAATGGCGCCGCAACCACCCAGGCTATGCCGCCGATAGCTGCCGAAGGTCTCGACCCGGCGGGACTCGATTTAAACAGCAAGGCGGGATTGTACTTCAATGAAAACACCGGTGAACCTCTACAATTGATTGTGGATCGCGGCAGGCTGCGTGTCGCGGATGGACCTGCCCTCGTGGCGCAATCTAAAGACCGCTTTAAGCGTTTGGGAAACGCCCTAATGTTTATGTCGGGCGACGAGTTTGAACTTCGCTTCCGCTCACCAAACGAATTAGAATTAAAATCAATGGAAGGCAAAACCTCGCGTTATCGCCGCGCTCAAAAGTACGCACCAACGACAGACGAACTGAAGGCATTTACCGGTCGCTTCACAAACGACGAAACGAGAGCCTTTTTCGAGATGTCTCCCGGAAAAGAAGGCTTGATGATTCGCCTCAACGATTCGCGGGCGTTCGAATTTAAGCCGGTTGACCGCGACACCTTTCAGCTAGGCGGGATGATTTTGCGCTTTCGTCGGGATAAAGACGGAAAGATCGTCGGATTCGACTACAGCAACCCTCTGGTTCGCAACATCAAATTTACGCTGCTGAACGAATGCAAATCATAGCTGTAAAAGAGTATATAGTCACCGAGAACTATGTGCCGGGTTTTTCGTTCCGAGAATTTATATCGGGCGGACTTATTGCGGAGAGAATGCGTTATTAACCCGGTAATAAATGGAAGCGAGAAATAATTTCGATTTCCCGGTTTCGCTCGTCATAACAATCATTTTAGGCATAATCATAATCATATTCACTTTGGGCGTGAACGACCTCGGGAATACGATTGAACGATTCGTCGGGTAAACGAAGGATTTCAGTAAAAGAATGAATTACAAGGGTCCGAGAATCTCTACGACGGGTAATTTTGTCGAGAAAAGTTCGATTGTTCGTCAAATCTGGAGCAATCCCGATTTGATCCTGCTCGTTTTTGCCGGCTCCGCCGCTGAATTTGCGCTCAACCGCGCCGTTGACTGGCTCTTTTTTACGGGTAAGATTCCGGAAGACCCGATTGGCAGATTCTTCTCGACGGTTTCTTACGCACAGCAAATCGTTTTCTCTACCGAGAGCCAAGCTACGGAAACCATCAGGCGCATTAACGCAATTCATGGAGGCGTTGAGCAGGCACGCGGATCAAAAATTCCCGAATGGGCGTATCGCGACGTGCTTTATATGCTTATTGATTACTCGCAGCGATCCTTCGAGCTGCTTTTTCGCCCGCTTTCAAAAACCGAAAGGGCGGAGCTTTTTAATGATTTCAGACGCGTTGGAGAAATGATGGAAATCGAAAAGTTGCCGAAAGATTATGCCGCATGGCAAAAGGATCGGCGGCTGCACCTCGAACGAGACCTTGAGTACACGCCTTATTCGCGGAGCCTTTTTGACCAATACCGTAAGCATTTGGGCGAATGGAGATACAGCCTGCTGCTCAACGTGCAGGCTTTGATAGTGCCCCATCGCGTTCGGCGACTTTTGAAACTGAGCGCGAATAACCCGCTCTCGTATTTTATCTGGAGCTACAGTTTAGTCAACGAACTTGGATTGCAGTCGCTTGTTAGGCAGGCGATTCTGCCTCCAGAGTATCTGGCAGCAGTCGAGCGGTTGAACCGCCGTGAATGACTTATTATAGCGGGCATTTGCCGCTTAAAATTCTACAGCCGAGCAACGAAAGCGATTTTCTTTGGAAAGCAAATGTTATTTTATTCGATTTTCTCCCGGGCTTTGTAAAACTTTTCCGCTAAACGGCGTTTTAAATTTTATGAGTATTTCTTCAACACTTGACCGGCTGTATTCTGAGGCAAAACAAAACAGATGGCTTTGGCTTTTTTCTATTTTCTGTCGCCTGTCTCTGGCACTCGGATTTATTCCTGCGGGAATCGTGAAATTGATGGACGAACGCTTCGCCAGCGGTTTACACGCAAATCACCCGATGGGGCATTATCTGGAAGCGCTGCACACAACCGGTTTTTATTATACTTTTATCGGCGTCGTGCAGGTCGCGGCGGCGATTATGCTGCTCGTGCCGCGCACGGTTACGCTCGGGGCGTTTCTCTATTTTCCTGTCATTTTGAATATTACAATTCTGACGTATGCGACGCGGTTCGACGGTTCGCTTTTCACCGCCCCTCTGATGACGCTGGCAAATTTGTATCTGCTCGGCTGGAATTACGAGAAATGGAAATACATTCTTCCGTTCAATCATCTGCCGGATGAAACTGACGCGACAATGCGGAAAAGCCTTGAAAGCGATGTTCAAACTCAAGAAAGCGCGGATTGGAGCGCCGTTTTTTCATGGCACTGGTTAATCTCGCTTTACGTGCGTTTCCGCATTTTTGTCGGTCAACTTTTTAGGGATAAATTCCCGGCGCTTTTTTTCGCCGGAGTGCTCGCCGCGGTTGTCTTTTGCGTAATCGGCATACCGAGCCTTTACAGCGTCAAGCCGCGCAACACTTTAGAGCAATGTTTAAGACAATTTAAAGACACCAATCGAACCAAAGCCGGCGAAAGTTTCTGTAATTGTATTCACCAAAACGGCGAGCCGCTCAACAAATGTATGAACGAATTTTTCAACGCGCCGGATGATGCCTCCCTGATAGAATATTGATGAAAAGATAAATAAATGAGTGGGCAATAAAAAAGGGCAACCAGTGTAGCTGCCCTTTTCTCTTCGAATATAATGGTGATCCGAGAAGGACTCGAACCTTCGACCCAATGGTTAAAAGTCTAATTATATCTTCCAACAACTCATATCAATTTCACTCACCATACATCATAAAGTATTTTATAATCAACAATTTAGCTATGTTTTGATAGACTAATATATAGTCTGCAAGATATTGATATATGTTGAAGTTTTTTGGTTAAAGCGTCATTGAATGCGTCAATTAACGCTTTCTTTTTGGAGATAAAAATGGCTAGAGAAAAAACTGGATGGACGGGACAAGATAAAAAAGGTCGATGGTATTATCGTTATCAATTTACAGATGCTAACGGTAAGCGGCGAAATGTTCGTAGGCTTGCGACGAGCGAGAGCAATGCTAAAGCAGAACTTCGCAAGGCATTGAATAAACAAGAACAACAGGGCGAAAGAGCTATCGAAGGCGATAGACTAAGATTTACAAAGTTAATTGAAATATACAAGAAGAAAAAAGTATTTGCTGCTAAATACGTTGGCGAAACGAAAGTTGGTGGTCTTCGTTCTTTAGCTCACGTTGAAATGTTAATTAAGACGTTATGTAACCACTTTGAAAATAAACTTGTTAAATCAATAACTCACAGCGACATCGAGCAATTCAAGTTGAAGCGGCTCAACACTCTCAAATCAAATAAAGAGCAACGAGCAATTGCATCGGTCAATCGTGAACTAGAATGTTTGCGAAGCGTTATGAACTTTGCCAAGCGTGAAGGATACATACTATTTTCACCATTTGAACGTGGCTCAACATTAATAAGCAAATCAGACGAAAACAGACGCCAAAGAATTTTAAGTTATGATGAAGAAAAACGTCTGTTAGCAGCTTGTGATGTAACGACAGCTAAATACGAAAGAAATGGTGAAAAAATTGAAGCTAAAATTTCACCCAAAGCTATTGAACGAAAACAGATTCTAAAAGTGATAATTATTATGGCTGTGGATACTGCAATGCGACGTGGCGAGATTTTCAAAACCACTTGGCGCGATGTTGATTTTACTAATCACACAATCACGATTAAAGCAGTAAACAGTAAGACAGCAAGAGAACGTATAGTTGGAATTACTCCACGCCTTTTTGATGCTCTTCTTAACCTGTGGAATCAATCACCAAAAATGCTTGGATTAACTTTATTTGGTCTGGACAAGCCAAACAGCACAATTAAAAAATCTTGGGCAACAGTATGTGATTTAGCTAAGCTTAATGATTTTCATTTTCACGATTTGAGACATACAGCTATTACTCGATTGGTTGAAACGGGAACACCATCAGCAACAATTATGAAAATAAGCGGTCATTCCCAACAAACAACTTTTGCTAGATACGTTAATCCCAATACTGAAAGTGTTAAATCTGCCGCAATAAGTTTGCATAATTTTAACTCGCAAAATAGCTACGAATAATTATGAATAAGAATACTGAAAAAGAAACAGCAATTAATGTTGAAGCCGTGAGTCAATTAGCAATTAAAAAAGGCTATTCTCTTTTATCAAGCGAATATAATGAGAGTTCTTTAATGACTGCCATTGCTAACAATAATTTGACACTTTACGCTCCGATTATGCAGAAAAAGATACAAGAAATCAGAGAGCAAAAAAAACTTTTAGATAATGAGATTCTACGTGATAAAGATATTCAGAAATTACTTAAGCGTCGTGACAAAGAATTAAGAAAACTGAATTTCTCTATATTTAAAATCATAATTGACCCCCCCAAAAGGCCAAAAGATGCTTCATTATTTAAGGAAAGAATTTTGAGTGTCCTTTCTCAATCTGACACAAAAGAAACACTGTCGGAAAAGATGAAGATGAGCTATGAAGCATTAAGTCAGGCAATGTATAGAAATAAATTAAAGATGATAACGCTAAAAAATGAGCTTAAAATGTAGACAAATTAAAATGCTCTTTTTTTGTCTATTCAAAGTTGATGGATAAGGATTTAATATAAATGTCATTGCTTCAAAATAAGAAGCAATGACATTTTTTTTGGAGTAACAAAAATGCACAACACTATAGAAAAATTATACACAAAATCAGAAACAGCACAGATTCTGCGAATCTCAATTGCAACTTTAGATAGGCGAATTACAGATGGCAGTATTGAGTACTTCAAAGTTGGCTGGCAAATCCTTTTTAATCACGAACAGATACAGAAATATCTTTCTAGCTGTAAAAATGCGTTACGTGGTCGTAGAACGAAAAAAAATGCATCTGTATTGACTGCATAAAATCCACAAAAGGAAAAAGGGCAAATATTTGCCCTTTCAAAACCGCATCGAAGATTTGTTGTTGGTACCAGCGTTCTTCGATAGCAAGAGATTACAAAATGAGAATACTAAAAGATTCAAACAATTACAATATAATCCCTTCTGTAGAAACGGATAACTTTTTGAAATCAGATTCTTCGAACGAGTCGTTTTCTGGCTTGGAATTTGATTTTTCTGACCATGAAATTTTTATCGAATTAACTGATAAAGAAAATCAGTTATTCGATGAAGCGAACTCTTTATCATCTAATTTCGCCAGTGCATTCTTTTTTTGGGAGCGTGGTATTGCAGTGTTTCCAGCAGATGGAAAACATTCTATTGCAGATGCAACTACTGATTTCAGCAAGTTGGCGCGAATGTGTATAGAAAGCCCCGATGCAAAACCTGCAATTGCTACTGGTTGTCAATATGGCATTGTAGCTATTAGATATGATGTATTTATTCGTATGGTAATTAATGCCTACAATCTCAAGCCATCTTGCCAATTTCCTATCAAATTACAAGAGCGCAATACGTGGCAAATGACTAAATTTAGTCCAATGTGGCGTGAGCGCGAAGACTGCTTTGAGAAAATAACACCATTACTCGAACAAGCTGCAAAAAATCGAAATCCTTCTGAGTTCGTTAAAACTTGTGAAGCTATGACAGCTAAGTGCACAGAATATGGTGAAGATGAAAAACTTTTATTCTTTCGAGTAGAACAGCGCGATGATTTGAAACTTCCATCTTTTGATGGCTTCTATGGAGATGGTACTTATGTTGTTGATGAAGGCTCTTGGGATTTTTCAACTCATCTGCTCGAAAATGAGAATACACCGCCTAAACTACTACCCCAGGAGTTGTTCAATTACTTGATGGACAATTCAGTTGACGTAATTACAAATGAACTGACAACTGATTTAACTGACCAATCTAACAGTCTTGAAATTGTTAATTCTGTTAATGAGGTAATTAAAATAGAAGAATGCAACGATGACGGTAACGCTCGTCGTTTTGTCAGTCAACATGGTGAATTTGTTCGTTACAGCGTTGACCGTAAAAAATGGTTTGTATATGACGAAAAACGATGGAAACCAGATGCAACCATGGAAGTACAACTTCGAGCAAAATATACAGTGCGTAGAATTGCAATAGAAGCTGCTAGTACAGAAATAAGCGAAAGACAAAGTGAAAAACTTCTTAGACATGCGCAAAAATCAAAACACGCTAAAGGCATCAAAGATATGCTTACGATGGCTGAATCAGACCTTGCAATACAAGAAAGCAAATTTGATAGAGACAAGTGGCTTCTTAATGTCTCAAATGGCACGATTGATTTACGCACTGGAAAATTACGACCTCACAGGCGCGAAGATTTTATAACGAAGCTGATTGATATTGATTACGACCTTAGCGCTCAATACCCAAAATGGCTGTCATTTTTGAATCGCATTATGGATGATAACCAGGATTTAATATCGTTTTTGCGCCGTGCCATTGGTTATAGCCTAACTGGTGAAGTTAATGAACGCGCTGTTTTTGTTCTGTTTGGAAATGGGGCGAATGGCAAAAGCGTATTTGCAGAAACTGTTTTGTCATTGTTAGGCGACTACTCTGCTGTTGCGCCAGCAAGTGCAGTAATGAAGAAAGTTAATAATTCTAATACTAATGACCTCGCTAAATTAAGAGGCGCACGATTTGTTTCTGTTAATGAGACAGATGAAGGGGGACGCATTGATGAGTCAGTGATAAAAGCTATATCTGGTAACGACAAATTAACAGTACGTTTTCTTTACGGTGAATTTTTTGAGTTTATACCAGAGTTCAAATTGTGGTTAAGAACTAATCATAAACCAACTGTGCGCGGCACAGATGAAGGAATTTGGGACAGACTTAAACTTATTCCATTCGCAGTTCGCATACCAAAGCACGAACAAAATAACCAGTTAATGAAAGAATTACAAAATGAATTAAGTGGTATTCTCAATTGGGCTGTGGAAGGATGTTTGGAATGGCAGCGTGATGGCTTAGGCGTGCCACAGGAAGTTGACCAAGCAACTAATGAGTATCGAAAGGAACAAGATACATTCTCTCTTTTTATTTCTCAATGCTGTGATTTTGGAGAACACAAATGGGCATCAACCGCTAGTTTACGTAAAGAGTATGAGAAGTTTTGCATAGAAAATGGTGAACAGCCACATCTTCCTGGGAATGCTTTTTCTGAACGCTTAAGGGCTTTAGGTTGCATTCCAAAATCTGCTAGACAAGGCCGAGGTTGGTCCGGTATCGGATTATTAGTTCCACAGTAAGTCCACATGTGTTAACAGCGTTGACAGCGTTGACATCAATTCTATGAATCTCTCTCATGAGGTGAAATAAGAGAAAGTTCCTAAAATCGCTGTCAACCAGCGTCAACGCTGTCAACACCCAAGTAATAACCTGTGGAACCCTTGTGGGTACATTAATTATAGAGTGATTATTTTAGATTCAGTAATTATCTAATTTTACAACAAAATTGGCTTTTTTAGATGTTGTTACAATTTGAAAAAAGGATGCATTGAATAGCATTTATTCCAAATCCGTTATAGATTTTCAGTAAAAGCGAAAAGGTTTGAATCAATATGGAAGATAACAAACAGGGTCTAACAGTAAAACAAGAAAACGCGTTGTTAGCTCTTTTGCGTCATGGAAGTGTGCGACTTGCTTCAAAGGAAACCGGAATCTCCGAAACTACACTTTGGCGTTATCAACAATTGCCAGAGTTTCAAAGTCGTATGAAGAAAATAAGAAGCGCCATAAATGAAGAAACTACTTCGCTTCTTCAACGTGCTTCCTTTCGAGCTGTAAATCGGCTTATGCAGTTAATGGATGATGAAAATACGCAGGATGCTGTTAAATATGCAAGTGCAAAAACAATTCTTGACCTTCACTTCAAAAATCAAGAATTACGTGAAATTCAAGAAAGTGTTCAGGAACTTAAAGAAATGATTGTTTTTTCTAATACAACATCAAGAGAAATAAAAACTATATGAATTTAACAAAGATAAAAAAAGAACTTCAGCAGATGAAAAAACTTATTTCACAGTCATCAAATACTTGTTCTTGTAGATATGTAGAGATAATAGAAGATGAAGTCTTAAGTAGTGGAAAAATAACAATAATTGAAGCTAATCAAAAGTGTTTTGAACAAAAAGGAATGGAACAAAATCACGTTGGATTTACACAAATTATTATTTCCTCAGTTAATTCCAACTTGTCAGATTTTCAATGACAATATGTTGATAACTCAACTTAATACATCAATAGTTCCACTTGTAATACAGTAAAACTGTTTAAGGATTGTTTATGCAGGTTGTGTTTTTTAACCAACTCTAATCCATAAAATAGGACTTTGCCTCATAAATGGTTTTTGAGACCGGGTTTTGAAACAAAATAGAGTTAATCTTTTTCAGCCTTAAATCCTTTAATAGCTTATTAAGCTCTATGAGCCAAAGAATATGTAGGAATTTGCCTTTAGACTAGGATTTTTCATCAGATTCTAGGATAAATTGATTGTCTCCGGATGATTTCATCCATTCGTGTGCTTGTTCAAATGAATAAGCACGTACTTTTTCTCCCGATTGAATGTGTTCTATATCAAGAACAAAATGCTCCTGTTGTTGATTGTCCGCCGCCCTTAACCAACGAATTAAAAATGATTTTCGTGTTTTCATAAAATATCCCTTAAAACAACAAAATATTTGTTGATAAGCTTTTAATAAAAAGAGACATGCCACTTAAAATAGAGCGGCATGTCTCTTTTGTAAATTAAGGTCTGAAAGCTGCGGGAACTGGTTTATCCCCGCTTGCGCCGAAAGGTATGATTTTATTTCCGCCTGAGTTTTTCAAAATATACCAGCTTTTGTCTGATTCACGCCAAACAGCATAATCAGCTTTACTATCTCCATCGTAGTCACCAACAACTGGAATATCTGTGCTTATTCCAAACGGAATGGAGTAATAAGAGGAGTTTTCACTTCTTAAAACGAACCATTCTCCTGATGAAGGTCTAAAGAATGCTATATCTGTTTTGCCGTCTCCTGTGTAATCCGCCGGAACCGGTTTATCTGTATTTTTACCAAACTGAAATGCACGGTCTTTTCCATCAATACTTCGTATATACCACCATTCTCCGACCGATGGTCTGAAGATTGCCAAATCCGCTTTTGAATCTCCATCATAATCAGCTACAACAGGAATGTCCCCATTTGTTCCGAATTGCTGAATAGTCACCCCTCCGCTTGATTTTTGAATATACCAAGTTGAAGTTGATGGACGGAACACGGCTGCATCATCTTTTCCATCTGCATCATAATCAGCTGGAACCGGAATATCTGTGCTTATTCCAAACGGAATGGAGTAATAAGAGGAGTTTTCACTTCTTAAAACGAACCATTCTCCTGATGAAGGTCTAAAGAATGCTATATCTGTTTTACCATCACCCGTATAATCGGCAGATACTACCTTGTCTGTTCCCGTGCCGAATTGAAATGCACGGTCTTTTGAATCTGAACTTCTTAAGTACCACCACTCACCGACAGTGGGACGGAAGATAGAAATGTCGGTTTTACCATCGCCGTCAAAGTCAAAGGATGAGCGAGCAGCAGGTGGGCTATTAACTATGAGTTGTCCATTCGTTTTCGATACTGAGGGATTACCTTCGTTAAACTGAAACTGCTGTAAGGTTAGCAAAGTCTTTGTTCCCGCATTCCCTATAACCTTTAGCCGTAAATTCAATAATGTCCCATTTCCGTTTAAGACAGAAGAGCCAAATGCAGCTACGCGAATTTGCCCGGGATTTGATGTATTGGTTAAGACAGTCAAATTTTTGCTTAAGGTTTCATTTGTATCAAACGAATCTCCTGATACCTGTAAAATTGCAGGATCAAACCGCAAATCAAAGTCGTATGAAACAACTCCCCGTCCCGAAATATCACCGACTGTTATAGGAATCGTTACAAAAGCATTCTGTCCTGCTTGTGATTCAGGCAATTTAACATTGACTGAATCGGCAAGAAATTGAGTGGTTTCGTCTTCATTGACTCCCCTTGACTGACTAGTTTGTTCTGCTGAGGACCAATTGCCTGAAACATCGCCAATCAAGACGGCAGTGTAATCTTGATTCAATTGATCCGTTTCAACATTGTCATAGTTGCGGCTGGAAGGAATAAATTGCCAAGTTCCGGTTCTACTTTGATTTGCTATTCCGATAACAGATTGAGCTATTAGTCCAGCGTCATAAGATGTTATCTCTCCATTACCTGAAACGTCTGCGGAAGTCTGTTGGGTAGTTGTAAGAGTGGTAGAGCCAACAGCAAATTGAGAAACCAGTGAAGCATCATAAGCTGAAACAGCAATTGTAGTTGGTGCCTTTGAAGGCGTTACTGTATAAGCCCCTTCTCCAAAATTAGATAGAGAATAAGTGCCTGTAGCATTAGTTTTAGCTGTTACATTAACTAAGCCCGCAGCTGTAAAATTAACGTCAGCAACAGCATTTGTGGAAGTTCCGTAAGTTACGCTACCTGAAACCATACCGGATACAACACAAGCATTTCCATTAGTTGTAGTAGAAGCAGGAGTTCCTTCATTGAATCTGAAATTAGAGAAAGCTAAATTGTTGCAGGAGCGAAGCGCACCAATTGAATTGAACTTAAAATTAAGTAGTGTACCAGTACCGGTAAGCGGAGCAGTACCGTAGCCGGAAACGCGAAGTTGACCAAGAGTCGAACTATTAACAGTAATGCTATAGCCACTTGATAAAGTACCTGCTGTGTCAAAAGGCGTAGTTAGCGGAGTAAACAATAACTTATCGTAAGTTAAAGTAAAGTCAAAAGAAATAATGCCTTTTCCCGTTGTATCAGTCACATTAACTGGAACTGTCAGAGTAGTGTTTTTCTTTGCAGATAGTGTTGTTGGAATAGAAACGTTTAAAGAAGTTGTAGCTTCAAAAGCGCCAATATCAACTGTTGATGTACCATTGTTATCACCGTCAATTTGACGAGAAAAGCCCGCCCCTCTTTGGTCGATTATCAAAGCTCCAGAAAAAGGAGCGTCAGATGAACAAGTATTAGTAACAACACAATTACCTCCAGCATCAATCGCAGGACTGCCTGGAAGTAGAGCACGTGTGTTGGTTGGTCCGCCATTATCCTTTAGTAAAGTATCAAGTTTTGGATCCAATGGGGCTGAGGGGGTTCCTACTTTATCGCCAGCAGCGCTACTGTACGCCGCCCCAGCATTTTTTCCAATTATATTGTTACCAAGTGATGCAAAATTGCCGGCAATATCTGTTCCTCCGGATATATTGTTATTGGCAACAATTGTGTTGCGCGCAATTGCTGTGCCGCTGAAAATAGCAACGCCGCCACCGTTTCCCGCCGTATTATTACTAATAGTGACATTATTGAGGACAGTATTACCGTCGCCATAAATTCCGCCGCCGCCATTAGCAGTATTATCACATATTGTGGTATTGCTAATATTTAGAACCCTGCCGCCTACATTGAACATGCCGCCACCATCATATTCTGCTGTGTTATTGTTGATTGTTGATCGAGTCATGTACAACGTTCCCCAATTCATAACGCCCGCACCCCGCGTTGCTCTATTATTTCTGATAGTTACTTCGGTTAAAGTTAGATTTCCTCCGTTGTAAATCCCGCCGCCATCCGCACCAGTGGGAGCATTACCGTTAGCAATGCTTAATGCGGTGATATTTATGTTTCCACTCGAAATATTAAAAACACGAAAGGCTGATACTCCTGTCAATGCCCTTTGAATTATTAAATTTCTGGCACCTGTTCCATTAATTGTAATATTACTGGTGATTGTAATCTCCCCGATTGTTAAATCAATTGTAGATGGGTTGGCGATAGCAAAAGTAATAATGTCATCTCCGGCTAAGGCATTTGCTTGTTGAATTGCCGCTCTCAATGTACAGTTACCTGATGCATCTTTACATAAATTATCGCTAGTGTTTGCATCAATAGTATCAGCGTTATTATTAACATTAAATGTAGTTGCTTGCGCTACAGCTGAGAAAAAACTTAAGCACAAACAAAATATAATTGCTCGAAGAGCATATTTGCTGACAGCTAAATAAGAATCAGCTGTTATGTGGTTATCAGTATTTTTTCTATTCAAATATAAAGCTTTCTTCATTTTTGCTCCTTTTGTTTTCCAAGTTTAATAGTATTTTTTTAATAATTAGAAAGTTGATTGTAATGAGTAATTCTGGAATAAATAAACTCGCAATTTCCTTGTTAGTAAATCGAGAATACAAATGAAACCTTCCCAAAACCTTCCCAAAAACCTTCCCAAAAACCTTCCCAAACTACTTTTTTTCACTTTTTTGAAGATTTTTTACTTTTTTTGAGAATTTTTTTGTGATTTTAGAAAAAATGAGTCGTTTTCGTTGGCAGGCAATAAAAAAGGTGTGCCATAAAAAATAAACACCTTTTTAAGTTAATTTGCGTTGAAGAAAGAAAAGAAAGAAATTGGAATGCTAGTTTTTACTGTAAGCCTTCAATCAGAAACAAATCAGATAAATCTCGCGTGAATGAATATACGTAAGATTTTCCGTCCGGCGTGAGTAGTATTCGCAGTATCTCGTGAACTCCAGTTTTGTCTTGCGGCATCAAACGAATCCATTCTTCTGTTCTAGCCGTTTCTATTTCATAGCGGTAAATTACTGCCGGAACTTTTCCGCGTTCCCGCACGAACAGGTATTTTCCATCCCCGCTCCATCTGACAACAAGATAATCAACCCTCAAATCGGGAAGTAATTTACACTTGCCATTTTCGATTTCGTAAAGACAAATTCTATTTTCAGAATTAATAATTGCTATTTGTTTGCCATCTGGAGAAATAGAATGAGGCGAAGATATTTCAACTCCTTCTTGCTTAGGCGTTATGCAGATTGGTTCACTGTCCCATTCCTGAGTGTATAATTTAGTCCCTTTATCGGCTTCATTGGCAGCGAAAAGAATTTTCTTTCCATTTGGAAACCAGCAAGCCCACGGCTGGTATTTCAAAGACTTTGATTCAAAGGGCGGAAGCATTTTCGTTTCACCAGCGCCAGTTGGCAAAAGTGCCACCTGCTGCTTCGTTGTCAAAAGACGAACCAGAGCGTACTTTCCGTTTGGCGAAAGTGCCAATGCAGAACCATTTCCTAAACGCAAAGCTGGTGAGCCATTCGTTTTGCGAACGTAAACTCCGTAAAGACTGCCGCCGCTTTCCCCTGCTTCAGTAAAAAGAATTGTTTCCCCATCTGGTGATAAGTCTCTAACCAACGACCAATCATGCCAGGATAAATCATGTTCTTCTTTTTCTTCAGTACAATTACCGGATGAAATTCGGATGCGCGTTTTGTCTACTGTTATCAAGGCTGCTCCGTCTGGAGACAAATCATGAATGGTGAGACTTCCGATTCCTTTATAAACAAGGCGTTCATTATCTGTTTCCTTATCATTCTCATCATTTACTGAAACAGCATAAACCGAACGAGCATTACCTTCTCTCGCTGCAGTGAACCAAATCTCCCCGGTAGCCTTATTCCAAACCAGCCCTCTAATGCTAATCCAGCCATCGGAAATAATACGTTTTTCAGATTTATCTTCGGTTTTAAGATTGATGACGGCAACAGCGCCGCTGTCTTCAGCTAAAGTCGGATGGTCAATAAAAGCTATTGCCTCGCCAGATGGAGAAAAGCTTGGATGACTAATCCAACCGCCAGTTTCATAAAGCACATTCCCAATTGGGTATTCTAAGCGACTTCGTCCCTCTGATTCACGCACGATAACAAGACATTGGTTATCGGATAGCTTTGCAAGACATTCTTTATCCGGATACCAATCTGCCCATTGCACACTTTCAAGTAGTTCTCTCGGCATTCCGCCTCTCTGGTGTATCCGTGCGAGAGTTGCCGACGAAACATAACCTCTGAGAAATTTGCGCCTTAATGCTATTGCCATTTCGCCAGTTGGAGAAACTGAAAATATATTGGTTTGCTTCAAGCCCACTGGTTGTGAATCCCATCCATCTCGAGGAATTGTAAAGAGTTCAGGGTCTACTCCGCCCCAGGCGGCATCGTATATGATTGTTTGATTGTCGGAAGAAAACTTTGCTGATTGAATGACACCTTGCCTGAAAGTTAACTGTTTAACTTTTGGAACTGAAGGTGGCGGTTTAACAATTCTTTTTTCAGCTTGAATATGTCCATTACTAGAAATGGCTGTTTGTCGAGAATCGATATTGGTTATCAGTTTGAGAGGGGCAATTTTACCTTGTTGAATTTGTTCTTTAAGCTCAACGGTTTCCTGCTCAGGCTCGACACTCATTTCACGAAGCGCCTGGCAACATTGTTCGTATTGTTTTAATGCTTGGTATTTACTGCCGGTCTGCGCGTAGTAACGCATTAGGTGTTGATGAACATGTTCGTCAGTCGGGTCATCTGTGATTAATTTTTTCAGCAGTTCTATACTCCGTCCAAATTCGGCTTTCGAAGCCTGAAGTTCAGCTATTTTTGTTGTCAGTTTTCGATAAAGAATGCGAAGTGATTCTCTTTTTACTACAAGCCATTCTTCAAAAAGAGTTTCGGTTAGTAAATCATCTTTATAAAGAGCAATTGCAGACTCGCCTGTTTCGATGTCTTCAGTTTTCAAGGCAATATTCGCAAGACGTTCAAATTCTTCAACGTCAATAAAAAGGGAGCCTGGTGAAAAGAGAATAACGTGTTGTTTTTTGGTTTGAATAAACTGTGATTCAGTAGCTTTTTCAAGAAAAGGTTCAAAAGCGCGGCGAGCCATATAAATAGTTTTATGTAAACTATTCTTAGCCGTTTCAATGTCCTGGTCTGTCCAAAGAATGTCTATTATTTTTTCCCGGTGCAGTTCGTGATGAGGAGTGAGAGCGAGTAGTTTTACCAGAAGTTTAGCCGAGCGGCGTTGCCAAAAGTGTTCTTTAACAAGCAATCCGTTAACTTTTACCTGAAATTTGCCGAGCAAATAAATTTCTAAAGAAGTTGGAGAATGTTGTTCTGGTTGCATTAATGTAAGTGTTATAAATTAATCGCAAAACATCTGTCAGATTAATTAAGTATTTGATTGTGATTGATAACGAACCTTTTATCATATTTCTCAAAAAAACACTATATTTTTTTTATGTAATATAAGAGTGAAAAATAACATAAAAAAATGCAGTTTTTTGTGCTCCTGCGTGAATCATCTAATTAGGACTTGTGCGGCATCCGCTGCTGGCAGTTTTGAAGCTGCCAGCTCGCTCATCGGCAAAACATAAATCATTGCCAGATTAAACAACACATAAATCGTCATCACGATAAGAATGCCGCCGAACATTACTCGGGGAATGTTCTTTTCGGGATTGGTGTCTTCTTCTGAAAAATACACCGGGTTATTCCACCCAGCGTAGGTTTCCATCACCGCTTGCAAGGATAATATGAAAGCGGCAAAAACAGTCATCGGACTTGAAATTAGAAGTGGTGCGTGAACAGCACCGTCCTGATTTCCGCCATAAATAAAACAAGCTAAGACAATAAATCCGAATGCCACTACTTTGAATAAACTGGTCAATTTCTGGATGCCGCTTCCCATTCGCAAACCAATCCAATTCAAAACGGCAAGAAGGATAAAAATTGAAATTGAAATTATGACAATCGAATCAGCAAGAACGGGGAAAAGTGCGCCTATATATTCGCCCAAAGCAACAGTCAGATAAGCTGATGTTGAGGTTTGAAGAAACCAGTCGCTCCATCCGATTAAGAATCCTCCGTAATCGCCATAGGTGCGCCGAGCGAAAACATAAGGACCGCCTGCTTTGGGCAGCATCGTACCGAGTTCGGCAAAAGTGTTCGCCCCAAAAAGGGCATAAATTCCGCCGAGAATCCAAATTGCGATGATTAGCAAAGGCGTTCCGATTTGGTCAGCGACGAATCCCGGCGTTCGCAAAATCCCGCCGCCAATCATTCCGCCGATAACAATAGAAAGCCCGAAAGTTACGCCTAGGATGCGTAGAAGGTTGTTTTGCTGCGGTAATAGAGATTCTTCTGTTAGCTGAGCAGGTTCCATATTTGTTTACGCGGAAGGTGTAGGAATCATACTCTTATTAAACAGAAAAACAAGAAAATATTAAAAAATGTAAGGAACCTCAAAACCAGTGTCATAAAGGGTCGTTTTAGAGACATACTGAACATTAAAATTTTGTTTTGTTCTGATTTAGATAAAAAGGATTACTGTTTAGTAGTAATCCTTTTTGCAATAAACAATTTTCTCCGCTACTTCTTTGTTTTACACTGTTGTTTGCTTTGCCCTATTTCGCCATAAAAGATTATCCAAACCCCAAGTGCCTCCGCCTGCTGCTGCCAGAAATAAGAAAACGAAACAGTAAAGAACTGCCAATTCTCCTTTATTGACTAAAGGCAGAAACCCCTGCGGTGCGTGCGCCATAAAATAAGCGACAGCCATCATTCCCGATAAAATAAAAGCTACGGGGCGTGTAAACAGTCCAACAAGAACCAATAATCCACCGACAAATTCTAAAATTCCAGCGAACCCCATAAATGACATTAAAGGAGCAGCTGCATTTTGCGGCGATGGCGGCGAATTAAATAGCTTCTGTGTTCCGTGAGCAATGAAAAGAAATCCGGTGATTATACGTAAAACGCTGAGTAGACGAGGAGTCCAAGAACTGTAAAATGAATCTAAGTTTGCCATATAAATTTTTCTTCAAAAGCCATTTTCAATAATTTTGATTTATTGAACTTTACTACAAAGAAGACTGTTATAATAGTCGTTTTTATTTTGGAGATTTAATGACAAACTAACTCGAAGATGCTACAAGAGATTATTATAGGCGATGGTCATTTTACTTGTTCGGTTGCGACATAGAAAAGTTGTACGTTACTGAATGCCCTTTTTCTCCATCCATTCGTCTTGTTTGCTTTTGATTCGCGCGTTATCTCTGCATGTTCCTGCTCAATAAAGAGATTCGCCGAATCTGTCATTGGTTTCTGCTCCGCCGGGAATACCGGGACTGCTTTGATTCCAGAAATCTACGCGAGAATTAAAACCCGCGAATGTACCGACCGGGCTGTATTTCCCGTAAAGCACCGTCACTTCACCGGCGTTGCGTACCGCGCCAATGTTTCTGCCGGGAACACCGATGGCAAGGTCGGTTGCCGCACGTTTATCTACATTGAGTCCAAAGTCCCAAGCGGTTAGCGAAGCACCGAGATTGGCGTCGCTTTGGAGAACCGAATTGGGCGGAATGAAGAAATCGCGTGGTCGAGTATTTCCGTTTCCGAGTCCGTTAGGGTTGCCTAAGAGAAACTGCACCGCGCCGTATTTGAGAAAAGTTGTACCATTGATTACAGCATCTTCAAACGGCGCGCCAATGGCGAGGTCTTTGTAGCCGTCGCCGTTAAAGTCACCCGATGCCAGCGCCGCGCCGAAGTGGTCTCCGGCTTCAGGCGCGCCGTTAATCGACGCTGTGCCGTCGGTCGGTTGAGTAATGATTAACGAAGGCGATGAGACGAAGTCTCCGTCGCTGACGAAAATATGAACCGCGCCAGCCGCGTTTTGCCCGCGTATATTTGCCGACGGAACGCCTGCGGCGATATCGACTTTTAAGTCTCCATTAAAGTCGCCTGCCGCAAGGACGTTTCCGAGATGCAACTCCGCCGCGTTGCCGAGAATGCGGTCTGCGACGCCTTTTGCGAGAACGCATCTTGCGGCAAAGAAGAATTGCAAACCCGCATTCTGTTGACCGCAACCGAACTCCAATTCGCTTCTCCCGTAAACAACGTAGATCGCTCCACGATTTGTCAGAGTGCTGAGGTCTTCGCCGGATGCGCCAATGGCGAGATCTTCAAAGTCGTCACCGTCGAATTTCCCGGCAACGAGCCCCGACCCAAAGCGGTCGAACTCTTCGCTCACAGCTAACGGCGCGGCATCGCCGTCTGTATTTCTGTTGGTCACGTCTTCCTGAAAGAAAACATCGCCGACGGCAAAATTAGCAAAGAATCTCTTAAAGACATAAACCGCTCCAGCATTGGTCCGCGTCCCGCCGTCAATTTCACCGACGGAGTTACGATCTACATAATCTTGATCCGGAGCGCCGACAACGAACTCCGCTTTGCCATCCTTGTTGAAATCTCCCCACGCCAGACTAGATCCGAAATGATCGTGATCGTGTATGTCATCAAAATCCATGCACGTCGTTCGACCGCACGGTGCGTCAAATCTAAGGAACGGAGTGATTCTAAGAAAATTACTCAAAAACGATTCTTGAGTAAAGACTACTTGTGCTGCTTCTGAGCTTACAGGTATACCTGAACGAAGACCGTCGCTTGAGCCGAAGATAAGTAGTATCGCGCCCGCGTGTTCCACCAAGCGGCGTTCGCTGAAGCGGCCGAAAAAATCGCGCTTAGTGACGACGACATCTTCATTCGGAATACCGACAATCAAATCCGAGAGACCATCGTTGTTAATGTCAGCCGATACCAAGCTGCTGCCGAAGTTATCGCCCGCCTCAGACGTTTCGGGAATACCGGGAGAACTCTGTGAAAAGATTTGCGGCGCAGGAACAGACGAATCGGTGCTCGTCAATCCGTTGGCTGAACCGTAAATGATATTCACCGCTCCGGCATTAACCGCTGTTGTGCCGTTATCGAAAGTGATGTCTTCACTCGGCACGCCGACGGCGAGATCGGCGAAACCGTCACCGTTGAAATCTCCTTTCGCCACACCGCTACCGCCGCCCGACTCAAGGCAACGTTTTAGCAGTTGAGACTCTTTGCCCGGTATTTCACGGCATGGGTCATTTTGTCTATTACTGTCGTTATTTGAGCTGGCTTCTTTTTCAAATTCGGTATCTTCTTTAAGTTTAGCGTCTTTGTCCTTGCCTGCATTCTTTGCCCGTCGCTCAGTTTTCAGTTGTTGTTCCAGCTGTGCTTCAGGGGTTGCCAACTCCTGTGAGTCATATACCTGTTGCTCGCTGTCCTGTCTTTCGGCATCCTGAAGTTGTTGTTGCGCTTCCTCTGTAAGTCGCTCGGCATACGCAATTGTAAACGGAGCATTTGGCGCGAGTGGCAAAACGATGAGCGTGAAGAGAAGAACTGAACTTAACAAAAGGCTGAAGTGTCGCCGTGCAGAGACAAATGACATCATGATTTTACTCCTTTGGGAAAGCGGTATTAAAATTCTGTGATAGAACCTCGATCTTGAACTGTAATCCGCTAATCGTCGTATGACTACGGCAATTTTCTGGTGAGAACTAATCTAAAAGGCATATTATATCGACCATAATCAATATCCGGTGCAGTTTTACCTGAAGTTTTTGCCATACGAACACGAGCAATGCTGTCATTACTACTGCAACTTCCTCCAGAATTTGACTCCATAATCCAGGTATTAATATCAGGATGGGTGACTTTAACATACCCAGTAGTTGTTAAATCCCCTCGACCTGCGCGATAACCGATCTGACGCGTATAATCGCCTAAAGGAAAACTTACAACTAACCCTTCACATCTACTTTCATTAACAGCCATAGTTTGAAGATACTTTGAGCCTACAAAAGTTATGAATTTAACATTAAAATTTGAATCGGAAGATGGAAGTGTTTGTGTTGTTAAACTATCTCCTAGTGAATTTGAACCAAATGAATTTGAGTAATAAGCATTAACAAAGCGATTGCCGGATTTGAAGCTTAAAACACCGGATGAGAGAAATTGAGCTTCTACTAAATTTTCTCCGTGAACGTAACTTCCAATCCCATCTGAACCAATTCCATATAGATTCTGGCTGACAAGATCATCAATGGAAACAGTTAAATTAACTGGATCAACTCCCTTATTTCTTTGCGCCAGAATATTAATTGACAGGCTCAAGCAAAGCGTAATTAAGGCTAAAAATTTGAATACTTTGTTGTACATTGCGGCAGCTCCTTTCTTATCTTTAACTTGAAAAACAAAAAGTAGGCTTTTAAGAGGTTAAACAATATCGAAAATACAAACTGAAATGTAAAAGCCTCGTAGATTGGGAGTCTAAAACTTGGGAGTCGAGTAGAATTTAATACCTGCTGATTGCGTAAGAAAGAATATACCTATTAGAAATAAAAGCAAGTTAGAAAGCAATTAATTTACTGGATCAATACAAATATATTTATTAATAACCGAAATATTAAACCAAATGAGGAAAAAGCCATAAGTTTTTAATGCTTACGGCTTCTTTATGAAAAGTCATTATCTACTTACCCGTTGTAAAGAACTGAATACAGTCTCCTTGAGTTTTGAACGTTTTAGGATCACACGTATCCCGATTCCATCTCTGAGATAAGTAAGGATTTTACGGAACGGAATTTCGAGAGTAAATTTTGATTGAAATTATTATTAGAATTGTTTAAATGGTTCTGGAATTATGACAACTATAATTATTTTAATAATGAGTACTATCTCAATTATTCATTTTTGGCTTGGAAACATTTGACTTTGTTTTCATGGTCTGCCCGCTACTGTGTCCTAAAGTACGAAGATCGGTCATAGAGTATTTAATGTCAGAACTATTACGTTATTCGACCAACAATCATATCTTAAACGCTCTTCCTTATAAGGATTATCAGCGGTTACATCCGCATCTTGAAAATGTTAATCTCGTGCTTGGTCAAATTATTTACCGACCTAATGAATCCATCAGATACGTTTATTTTCCAAATAATTCAATGAACTCCATTATTGCTACTACTCTGGATGGTCAATGTGCGGAAATTGGTGTAATCGGTCGCGAAGGAATTGTTGGAGTAGATGTTTTTATGGGGGTTGAGTCAAGTTCACACAAGAATATTATACAACTTGCCAACGGAGCATTACGAATAAGCACAGAAGAAATCAGAAAAGAATTCAACCGAGCAGGTGCATTACAGAAAATGGTACTTCGCTATATGCACTCTTTTATGATGCAGATTAGTCAAACAGCATTATGTAACCGTCTGCATTTAGTTGATCAAAGATTGTCTCGGTGGTTATTGATGTGTCACGATCGTTCACCATCAAATGAATTAACCTTAACGCAGGAATTTCTCTCTATTATGTTAGGCGTAAATCGCCCAATCGTAACCGGTGCCGCCCGTGTTTTACAAGGTAGGAAATACATCAGATATTCACGCGGTAACATAACAATTCTTGATAGAGAAGGACTAGAAGATTTCGCTTGTAATTGCTATCAGGTGGTGAGAGATGGAAATGTTATTTTGCCACAAATAATATAAAATTAAATTTTCAACAATTCATAATTACATTTAAATACTAAAGTTCTTCTTTACTTCTCCGAAATATAGTTGTAGGGTTACAAATACGTTCTTAAGTAAGGTACCGTACATAAGCCTTCAAGCAATTATTAATGAAATAATATTGCTTGAAGGCTCGGGTTTTTTACGCCAAAAAATAGTCAACGGCAAATGAAACACTTTGTAATGCAGGCTATTTATAATCTTATTAACCTTTATGCACCTCGACCTTTTACGAACCAATATCTAGGTTAATAAAAAGGAACAATAAAATGAATGAAATCAAACAGCAGGAATGGACGCCACAATCGGTTCGCACCCAACAAATAAAAGTCGGCAAATGGAACGAAATCCTTCAAAACTCTGACGTTAATCAAATCTGGCTCCAGCTGCACCGGATAGTTTTATCTCATCCTTTGGTCAGAGCCTCGAAACGCGCAGGCTTTCTGGTCGAAGAAGGTAAATATAACGCCTATACCGATTTAACGCAGGAACTATTCGTCGCCCTTTTGAGCAAAGAGCGATTTCAGCATTATCTAGACACGGGAATGACCGATGCCGAAGTCGAAACACAAATCAGTCAGATCGAACTCACCAATATGCTGACCGCCGAGCTTCGCAAACGATTTCCCGAAAGCTATCGCCTAGCGCGGCGCATCTCCACGCTCCTTCAAACAGGCAAAACTTTCAAGCCTTTCAACAACCAAAACAAACCGGACGGGCATCGCCGTCTTGCACATCGTCTTTATGGTTTGTCTGATTGGTCGGACAAAAAAATGCGGCGCGACTATCAGGAAATGGATGTTCGCGTAAAAACCGTTTCGTTTCAAAGCCGCGACACGAGAATGGTGGGTCGCACGGGCGACGCGCAAATAATCATCAACAACGTTGAGCTGAAAAACCTGATAATTCGAGTATTCAAAGCGATAGATTCGCCGGTTGACGTTCGCTCTCTGCGCTCGTTCGTAATGTCGCGTCTGCCGATTATAGACATTCATCTCGTTCCCGTTAGCGGCAGCGGCGACAGCGATGACGATCGACCGAATTACGAGTTTGCGGACACGCGCGCCAACCCGGAAGAAGACATTCTTCAGCGAGA
Organism: Pyrinomonadaceae bacterium; assembly: GCA_036388895.1. Lineage (GTDB taxonomy): Bacteria > Acidobacteriota > Blastocatellia > Pyrinomonadales > Pyrinomonadaceae > SXVE01. Next base: position 58,186 of record DASVQY010000063.1, read on the forward strand.
AGGCGAGCTTAGATTTGATGGTTTCGTTGAATCCTTTTTAGAAAGTCTGAAGAAAAAGGTATTCGGAAAAACCAAGCAGTACAATCGTATGATCAGCGTTTTGTGGTATTGCTATTTAGATTCTGATAAAAGAACACAAATAGATGTGGCAGAGATAATCGGTATGTCGGATTCTTCGGTGTCTGATTATTGCAAGCGAATCGAAACGAATTTGCAGCAGCTTTCCTTTTACACCGTCAACGAAGCTCGGCAATTTGAAGAAGATTTGAAAAGCAAAGTTAGCAAAATTATTGCGCTCGAAAAAGTAGAATTGGCTTTTTAACTTAAACTATTGAGATTATACGAGTATGTTTTAAGTCATACTATCTTTTTAATCAATGCTAAATAACGTTATCCAATAATAATTTTGATTTTCTTTCTCCTGTTTAATTCATTTATGGCTTTGTTGTAAATTTGAACCGTTTTCCAAAACTGCTCAAAATTTCGTATAACACGGGAATTATTTCTAATAATTCGAGTAATTTTTTTTATTACCTATTCCAAATTAGCGTTTGAAAGTTCAGTGATTGACTTTTTATTCGGCAGCGGAATCATTTAGGTAATTATGTAAGGTTGGTAGTTTCACTATATTTTCTCAATTGAGCAGGAAGATAAAAGGTAGCTTACGTTAATTCTTTTTTTCATATGGATCTCTGAAGTAACGCGCGTTAGGTTGGGAAATTTTCCGCCTTTTCTTTTTTAAAGCTAAAAACCGCGTTATCACTAGACGCAATGACATCACGGTTTTTAACAATTAAGCAATCATTTTTTCATTATTCATCAAGAGCAGCGAAAAAAGGGTGTATGTAATGTAGCGAACATAACGAATATTTGCAAGTACTTTATTTTGGATAACAAAAAGCCCCAAGTTTTTAAGCTTGTGGCTCCTTCCTAATAATAGACTCTCATTTAGAATCTGTTTAGTCTGTGCGCTGTCACACAAAGTGAAAGCTGTAATTTTTACACTTACTGCTTTTTTGATTTTAGTTTTCTTCTTTCAAGCTAGAGTGATATGCCTAATTCAAACTACGGATTAATTGATTGACTTGGATGATAAAATATACGAATAAATAAATGGGAGGGATATAACCGTGAAGCCGCCAAGAGTTTCAGAAAGATATAAGAGAATTTTAACTTACATTTTAATAGGAATTATTTCATTTCTATTACTGTTTGTATTGATTTTGTTTAGTAGAGCCTGTGGTAGCGAATAAGAATATGTCTTAACACTTGTTTCCTGATGGATTTCCTTTGTTTTTCGAGGTCTTCGGCTTTACTGTTAGCTATTCCCGCAGATTCAGACACTCCCAAACGGATCAATCTTTGCGCCTTGATTTTACATCGCAACTGTTTGATAGCCAAACGTTTATTATCTTTTTAATACATCCCAAACCTGTAGCCAAAATAAAAAGCGATATGTACAATACCGCTTTTATATGGACTTTTTATATAATTCCATACGGGAAGTTCCCTTCTCCAATCGGTCAGTAATAGAAGCAGCAGAAACGCCGAATATGTGTTTTGTCGATTGCTCCGGCTAGTTCAAAATCGATTTCCAGAAGATTAGCGGCAATGTCAACATAATAGATAGCAAGCGTTAAATCCTTATTACTTAGTTCAACGTGCCCTTCCCTTTCAGATTCTATTAACGAATGTGCTTTATTCGCTGATCCGAATTTACCGATAGTCTTGCTCCAAGAGCAAAAACGTAAAATACACTGAAGACATCTTCAAAGAAACAGTTTTTCGATTGCCGAAGATTTTTTCCGCTTCAAATCCCCTCCAGATTAAAGAAGCGAGCTCAATCTGTTTAATCATTGCCTCTCCCCTTCCGCCATTACCGGCTGATGTTCAGGTTTTGGAACATTCTCTGCTACTACCGGCTGAACGAATTTACCGAGCTTGGCGGCCATTTCATACTGCCTGATCGGAACAAGTTCTTTGAACGATTCGGTAAAAGCGTTTTCCAGTGACCAAAGCGTCCGCTCGCCGAATTCTTTATGCGGCGGCTCAAAGTAATTCCGGTGCACATCTTTAATTAAAGTAATCGGAAACTTTTCTTCGAGGAATACCTGATAAATCAACACTCGCGCTTCATCATCCGTAATTTGAGTTAATCGTTTGGTTTTAATCGAGCGGCTGAGCGGTTCAAATCCTCGATGAATTCGATCAACACCGATTGATACCGATTCTATTAAATCTAGTCCTTTAGTATGTTTGGCGAGCATCGGTTTGAACTCGCCCTCGAACATCATGTTGTCACAGACCTTAACTTTATACCCGGCGACCAAACCCAAACGCATTGATTTATCGTTCGAGTTGCGAAGTCCGATAGCAAAACGCACTCCTTCGGTCGTCGCGTTTATCTCGAGAAGACCGAACAGTTTCATTCTGTCAGGCGAGGCAGCAAAGCTTGATCGGACAATGCGGAAGTTTCTCAGGTTAAGAGCTTCTTCGAGCGAGTCAACCAGAACTGAGCCTGTAAATAATTTTGTGTAAATGGCTGAAATCAACATTTATTTTTAATGGAGGATTTTATGCCTATTACACCAGAAGTTTTAGATCAGTATCTGTCATTGCATAAGCCAAGCCTATCGGTAGTGAATTGAAGTAGCTTTCCTTTAAGAAAGGACTTACAACATTGAAAGCGTTAGCAAGAGTAAGAAAACTAAGAAGTAACTTAAATGTGTGTTGTTGGAAGATAGCTTAAATTTTAATCGAACTAGAAAAGCGCTTTTTGCTCGTCTAGTTTTTAATTTTGGGTTGAAAGCGTCATCGAAAGCGTCATTATCAAAACAAAAAGAAAAGAGATGCTTTTTACACACCTCTAAATTCTTTATTTTGTTAAATTAAAATGGTGATCCGAGAAGGACTCGAACCTTCGACCCAATGGTTAAAAGCCATTTGCTCTACCGACTGAGCTATCGGACCACAGGTTAATGCTAAGAATTGCTTAACATTAAGCCGAAATAATAATTCTACATATTGAACTAAGGCTTGGCAAGTTCGGTGTCATTTTTTTGCCTAAAAAAACCGGCTCGCAAAATTTATACTATGAAATTTCAAAACATCTACGGTAAATCGGGCAAAAAAACATTTTTCGCGTTTATTCGCTAAACCAATTTTCCATCACCGAATCGCGGACTATTATAGTTTGATTGCGTTCGGGTCCGGTGGAGATCAAACCGATTTCCACGCCGATTGAATCGGAAAGAAATTCGACGTAGCGTCTCGCTTTTTCGGGCAAATCTTCGATTTTTGTTATGCCGAGAGTTTCGGCTTTCCAGCCTTCGAGCGTTTCGTATATCGGTTTTATCTGACGCAAATCCTGAGAAACAGCCGGAAAAATGTCTGTTCGCTCGCCATTGATTTCGTAGCCGACGCAAACTTTTATTTCGTCCAAAGCGTCTAGAACGTCGAGTTTTGTCAGCGCGACCGAATTGAAACCGTTAAGTTCCGCCGCATATCTCGTCGCAACCGAATCGAACCAGCCGCAGCGGCGCGGACGTTTTGTCACAGAGCCGTATTCGTTGCCGCGTTTTCTGATTAAATCCGCCGTCGCTTCTTCATCATCAAGCATTTCCGTCGGAAAAGGACCTTCGCCGACTCGCGTCGCATAAGTTCTGACAATTCCCAAAACTCCGGTGATGTGATGCGGAGGAATCCCCGCGCCGACGGAAGCGCCGCCCGCCGTCGGGTTGGAAGAAGTAACATACGGGTAAGTTCCGTGATCAACATCGAGCAGAGTCGCCTGTGCTCCTTCGAGAAGAATTTTTTTGTTTTGTTTTCTGGCTTCCGAGAGAAAATGGGATGTTTCGCAGACGAACGGCTTTAGTCTTTCGACCAGCGCCGCCGTTTCATCGTAAATTTGATCGGCGTAAAGCGGCGGTTGCCCGTAGGTTACGATGATTCGATTGGCTTCTTCGAGGTTTCGTTCGATACGCATTCGCAAGACTTCCGGCGAAAGTGCGTCGGAAACCCGAATTCCGCGCCGTCCGGCTTTATCTTCGTAAGCCGGACCGATGCCGCGCAGCGTCGTGCCGATTTTTTCGTTGCCGAGACGCTCTTCCGAAGTGTGATCGAGAGCGCGATGATAAGGCATAATCAAATGCGCGCGGCTCGAAACTTTCAAACGTTCGGGAGTAATCGAAATTCCCTGCGACTGCATCTGGTCAACTTCTTCAAAAAACGCTTTCGGGTCAATCACCATTCCGTTGCCGAGAACGCATGTGCTATCTTCGTGAATGATTCCTGAAGGTAAAAGCCTCAAAACAAAGGCTTTTTCGCCGACGTAAACCGAATGACCGGCATTGTGACCGCCTTGATAGCGCGCTACGATATCGAAACGATCAGCCAGCAAATCAACAACTTTTCCCTTTCCTTCGTCGCCCCATTGCGCGCCGATTATTACAATTATCATTTAACAGTTTGCATTTATCATTTAACAGTTTGCATTTATCATTTTCGGTTTAAGTGAAAATGATAAACGTTTAATGTTAAATGTTAAATGTTCTCCAATCTTCTTTTAACATTGCGTAAACCGCCCAATCATGGAATTCGCCATTTAACCATTCCACTTGTCGGTGTATACCTTCAAGCGTGAAATTGAGTCTTTCGGGAATTGCGCGGCTTTTTACGTTTTCGACATTACAGTTAATCTGCACGCGGTTTAATTTCAGTTCGTCGAAAGCGTAATTAATCAAAACGCCCGTGCAGCGGGTCGCGATGCCCTTTCCCTGCGCGTTTTTCGCTAACCAGTATCCTAATTGAACCGATTTATTAGACGCATTGAAATGGTGCAAACCAATAGTCCCGACAATTCTCTCCTCGAATACGATGCAAGCCGCAAACGTACCATTTTCAGAGTATTCGACTAAATTTGTCTTTATAAAATCTTGTGCCGATTCGACTGAATAATCATCTGTCACCCAGGGCATCCACATTTTTAACTGCTCAAGATTTTCTCGCACTGCCGTATAAATACTTTCAGCACTTTTCAGTGATGGCAAAACCAATTTTAATTTTTCATCAATTTCATAAGAAAACATTTTTAGTCGAAGCGAAGGCGACGGAAAATTATTTCAATTTTTTGTCTGATTTTTCTTTTACCTTTTTACCTTTTACTCACTTTTATCTGCTTTTTATTGTTTCGTCATTTGATAAAGCTGAACGTATTTTCGCGCGGCGTTTTCCCACGAATTGTCCGCAGTCATTCCGTTAAGCTGCAATTTCCGCCAAACGCTCGGCTCGTAATATGCGAAAAGGGCTTCGTAAATTTTTTCTAAAAACTTATCGGCTCGAAATTCTTTGAATTTGAAACCGTTGCCGCTGTTATTCACCCGGTCGAAGTTTTCAACCGTATCGTCCAAGCCGCCGACCGCTCGAACAATCGGAATCGTTCCGTAACGCAAACTGTACATTTGATTCAGACCGCACGGCTCGAACCGCGACGGCATCATAAACATATCCGCTCCGGCTTCGATCAAATGCGCCAAATCTTCATTATAACCGCGAAAAACTCCGACCTGACGCGGCGCATAATCGCGCAGTCTTTGCCAGAAATCTTCGTATTCCTTTGCGCCCGAACCGAGTGAAACTATATATGCTCCGGTCGCTAGAATTTCTCCGGCAACCTGCATCATCAAATCAATTCCTTTCTGCGACGTTAAACGAGTAATCGAAGCAAATATCGGTTTTTCAAGATTAACCGGCAAAACGAACTGTTCGAGCAGAGCGCGTTTACAATCATTTTTTCCGTTCATCTGCCGCCAGTCGAAGTGAGCGGGCAAAATCGGGTCAGTCGCCGGATTCCATACTTCATAATCCACGCCGTTTGTGATGCCGATTAAACGATTCGAGCGCTGCCGCAAAAGCCAATCCAACCCGTAACCTTCTTCCGGCGTTTGAATTTCGTAGGCGTAACGACGCGAAACCGTCGAAAGCATATCGGAAACGGCTAGTCCAGCTTTCATCGCGGAAGCATAACCGTTGAACATAAACGCATTTCGCGCGAATTCGCTGCCGAAACCGAATTTCCAAAGCTCCTCTGCGCCGAAACCGCCTTGATAAGCTAAATTGTGAATTGAAAAAACCGTCCGAACATTTTGCCAGTAATCATCCCGCAACCGTCTCGAAGCAATCTCAACAGCGGCGAAACCGCAATGCCAATCGTTTAAATGAACGATGTCGGGCGGCGCGCCGATGCGTTCGAGCAAAACCAACGCGGCGTGATTGAAAAATGCGAAGCGCTCGTAATCTTCCGTGTAGCCGTAAATCGAATCGCGGTGAAAATATTCGGGCGCATCAATTAAAAAAGTCGGCGAACCGTTCGCTTCGCTGTAAAACGCTTTCGCCCGGAACGAGCGACCGCGCCAATTTACCCACAAATCATCCAGCGCCGTATGCCATAGATATTCGCCTTTTGTTTGCCGATAGCACGGCGTTATAAGAACGCTGTCCACGCCGACGCGTTTCAACGCCTTCGGCAAAGCGCCCGCGACATCGCCTAAACCGCCCGTTTTTGAATATGGAACCGCTTCCGCAGAAAGAATTGCTACTCGCATTATCAGATATTTTTCAGTTATCAGTTATCAAACATCATCGCTAAGTTGTCAAATCTCAATTTTAATTTTATCTGTCGTGCACATCAGACTTTGCAAACAAAAAAAATCGTGAACAGATATTTTATCCGTTCACGATTCTGTAAAATTATTTTACTGTTTACAGTTTAACTTTGCATTGAAGCGAGAAACTCCGAATTCGCCTTTGTTTTGGAAAGACGTTCGAGAACGACTTCCATTTGCTCGACCGGAGAAAGCGGATTGAGCACTCGGCGCATAACCCAGATGCGATTCAAATCTTCCTTGCCGATGAGCAATTCTTCCTTACGCGTTCCCGAACGCTGCAAATCAATTGCCGGGAACAAGCGTTTGTCGCTCAAACGGCGGTCAAGATGGATTTCCGAGTTACCTGTTCCTTTGAATTCCTCAAAGATTACGTCGTCCATTCGCGAGCCAGTGTCAATCAAAGCCGTTGCGATAATTGTCAAACTTCCGCCTTCTTCGATGTTGCGCGCCGCGCCGAAAAAGCGTTTAGGGCGCTGCAAAGCGTTCGAGTCAATACCACCCGATAAAATCTTGCCCGACGGCGGAACGACTGCGTTGTGCGCGCGGGCGAGACGAGTAATCGAGTCGAGCAGAATTACAACGTCGCGCTTGTGTTCGACGAGGCGTTTCGCTTTTTCAATCACCATATCAGCAACTTGAACGTGTCGCGTCGGCGGCTCGTCAAATGTTGATGAAATAACTTCGCCTCTGACACTTCGCTGCATATCGGTTACTTCTTCCGGTCGCTCGTCAATCAACAGAACGATCAGCGTGACTTCGGGATGATTTTCCGTGATTGAATTGGCGATAGTCTGCAAAAGCATTGTTTTACCGGTGCGCGGCGGCGCGACGATCAACGCGCGCTGCCCTTTTCCGATAGGCGTGACCAAATCAATAACCCGCGCCGAAACGTGGTCGGGTTTTGTTTCCATTCTGAGCTGTTCGTCCGGGTAGAGCGGCGTCAAATTGTCGAAAAAGACTTTTTCGCGCGCGATTTCCGGCGCTTCAAAATTGATCGCTTCGACTTTGATAAGCGCAAAATAACGCTCGCCTTCCTTCGGCGGACGAATCTGCCCGGAAACGGTGTCGCCGGTTCGCAAATCGAATTTACGAATTTGCGACGGCGAAACGTAAATATCGTCGGGACCAGGAAGATAATTGTATTCAGGCGCGCGAAGAAACCCGAAACCGTCCGGCAAAGTTTCTAAAACGCCTTCGGAAAAAATCAAACCGCTTTTTTCCGTCTGCGCGGCGAGAACCTTGAAAATCAATTCCTGCTTTCTCAAACCGGTCGCGCCTTCGATGCCCAATTCTTTGGCGACGGTTGTCAATTCGCTGATTGACATATCCTTTAATCCGGCTAAATCAAGCGTTGCGGTTGCCTGCACGTTATTATTGGATTTCTTTTTCTCGTTCGACTCGCCGTTAGATTTTTCGTTCGTTTCGGCTCCGTCGTTATTAGATTGTTCTGTTTCTGCAAAACCGTTTTCCTCCGGTTTTGTTTCTTTTACCTTTCTTGTTGTTCTTGTCGTCTTGGTTGCCATGTTTATTCCGTTTGTTCTTGGGAGCAATTGAAGTTTCAGACTTTAGATTTTCAAACGTCGTATCAATACCTGCGTAAAAGGATTTGAAAGACTAAAGTGGAGTTTAAAGTATGGAAAGTTCGTAGTAGTCCAAAGATTTAAGCCCTAGAGCTTTCGTAAAAACCCTTGAGTTTTTAGGGATGCTTAATTATTACTACATTTAATCAAATAAATCAACTATTACTTATAAAAATCATTGAGAGAATTTCCGATTTCACCCCATACTTGTTCTCTTCCCTTTCCGGTTGTTGATGAATAAGTTAAAACTTTGCTGTTCGGCATCATTTCCTTTATTTCAATCAGACTTTTATTTAGCTTGTTAGAGGAGAGTTTATCGGCTTTGGTTGCTACTATTATGTGATTTTTGTTGTGGTAAACAAGCCATTCGTTGAGCTGCAAATCGAGTTCGGTCGGATTGTGCCGCGAATCTATTAACTGTATTGATAAAGCAAGTTCATTTCGACTGGAAAGATACTCTTCAGCCATCACGCCCCAGTCCGCGCGCATTGATTTTGAAACTCTCGCGTAACCGTAACCGGGCAAATCTGCGAAATAAAACTTTTCATTTATCAAAAAGAAATTGATGCTCTGCGTTCTTCCCGGCGTGTTTGAGGTGCGCGCCAGCCCCTTTCTCTGCAAAAGCGAGTTTATCAAGCTGGATTTCCCCACGTTTGAGCGTCCGAGAAAAGCGATTTCCGGCAGCCCGTCGCTCGTCCAATGCTCACGCGCAAAGGCGCTTTTGACAAAATTAACACTTGAAATCTTCATCTTGCTATGTATCTTTTAATACAAACACTTATTATTACAATACAGTATAATCGAACAACACGAATAGGCGAGGAGAAATTTAATGTTTAAAAAAGACGGTAGAGGAATACTGGTCGCTGTCGGCGGCGGCGAGTCCGGCAACATTACCAAAGATTCAATAAAAATCATCGAAAAGTTTTTGGAATACGCGGGCGGCATAAATAAAGCGAAAATCGTCGTGATGACAGTCGCGACAAACGACCCGGAAAATGCCGGCGAAAGGTATGAAGAGTTATTCGGACGATTAAAGTTCAAAAATTTTGAAATCGTTAATATCGCAGAACGCAGCGAATCTTACGATGAAGCAATGCTGAAAAAAGTCGAAGATGCGAGCGGTTTATATTTTACCGGCGGCAATCAGCTTCACGTTACGGCTTTGACCGGCGGAACGCCGCTTCATCAATTAATTCTGGAAAAATACAGTAAAGGTATGGTAATCGGCGGAACGAGCGCGGGCGCGATGATGATGTCTTCTTCGACGCTTGTTTCCGGCGAATCAGATTGCGCGCCGAGACTCGGAGCGGTGGAAGTCGCGCCGGGTATGGAACTGCTCGACAATTCTATTATCGACACACATTTTTCGCAGCGCGGACGGCACGGACGCCTGCTTTCCGCTGTTGTACACAACCCGCAAACTTTAGGAGTCGGAATTGACGAGCGAACGGCGATGATCGTTCAAGGCGGTAAATTTGAAGTGATTGGTGAAGGCGCCGTAACCGTCGTTTGCGCGAAAAACTCGATGCACACCAATTTGCCTTATATAAGAACCGACGATACCATCGGGGCTTTCGGCGTTAATTTTCATGTCTTGCCCGAAGGCTACAAATACGATCTGCAAAAACGTGAACCGATAACTCCGAACGTAAAAAAAATGATAGAAGGAAAATAAATTATTTTGAACAAGGGGAAGTATGCGTTTAATCAGAATTTCCGCTCCGCGCGGAAAAGGCGTTGATGTTGCCAAAATCGCTTTCGATGTCGGTATAAAAGAGGCTTCGATTTTTCAAGCCGATAACTATTCTGCCAGCGGCGAAATACAAACGAAAGACGTGGTTGATTTATCAACTTCAACGCCCAAAGGCAAACAGTTAGTTGACGCGCTTTTAGGCTCGGAGCTTTATAATCAAAATGATTACACGATAGCCGTCCGTCAGCCGCGCTCGATTGTATCAGGCGAAGATTTGCACGAGATAACGAAACCTTTGGTTGATCCGCCGAGCGATATTTTTGAGGAATTGTGGCAATTCAGCCACATAACCGTCGGATTTGTCGGGCGTATTTTTATCGCCGCATGTTTGCTCGCTTACGGTCTGATTCATCAGAAAACTCTGATTATGATCGCGGGACTTTTGTTTTTACCGCTTTTGCCCCTGCTTCTGGGTATCGGCTTCGGTTCGTGGACGAAACAACCCAGATTGGCTCTTCAAGGATTGCTGGCGTTTTTAACGGCGACTGTTTTGCTCGTGCTCGGCGGTGTCGTTATCGCTTCTGTTTCAAGTCCGCCGGTTAAATACGAAGAATTTAATTCCCTGCCGGTAACTTTTTTGATTTCTTTGGGCGTCGGCATCGCTGCGGGTTTGGCTAACAGCGACGATGTGGGAAACCGTGCGATGATCGGTCTTGCGGCAGGCGCGCAAATCGCGATTGTTCCCGTCTGGTTCGGCGTTTCCATGATTCTCGGATTTTCGGCGACAACAGGCGAAAGCGAAATCATTAACCGCGCAATTTCATTTCCTATCGTCGTTGTGACGATAATCATCGCGTCTCTCGCAACTTATGTTTTACTGGGCGCGGCGAGCCGCCAGCTAAAGAATGTAAATACGATTAAAAGTTAATATTTTCATCAAACTTCAAAACAAATAATGTTTACACTTATCGAAAACGGAGAAATTTACGCGCCCGCGTCCAGCGGCGTTAATTCAGTTCTTTTAACCGAGAATAAAATTCTTAAAATCGGCGAATTAAATCGCTCGAACATTGACGCTCTCGGAATCGAATACGAAGTAATTAACGCCGCCGGATGCGTTATAACACCGGGTTTTATTGACCCGCACGAACATCTTCTCGGCGGAAGCGGCGAAAAAGGTTTTTCATCGCAGACGCCGGAAATAAGCGCGACGGAAATTATCGAAGCAGGAATTACCACGGTCGTCGGATGTCTCGGCGTTGATACGACGATGAAAACAATGGCTGGACTTCTTGCAAAAGCGAAAGCTCTCAAAGAAGAAGGCTTGAGCGCATACATCTGGTCAGGAGGTTACGATGTCCCGCCGACGACTATAACGGATTCCGTGCGCAACGATATTATGTTCATCGAAGAAGTTATCGGCGCCGGTGAAATAGCGATCTCCGACGAGCGCTCGACCGACCACGTTCCGCACGAATTAGCCCGCCTGGTGATTGATACGCACAACGGAGGAATGTTAAGCCGAAAAGCCGGAGTAACACATTTTCACGTTGGAGAAAGCAAAGAAAGGCTGAAGTCCATACGAAATATTCTCGATGAATTTCCGATTGAACCAGATTGGATTTATCCGACGCATATCATCCGTAGCGAAGAATTAATGAAAGAAGCCATCGAGCTTGCCGGCAAAGGCGCGTTTGTTGATATAGATACGGTTGACGAAGATTTGCCGAGATGGCTTCGCTTTTATCTCGATAACGGCGGAAAGCCGGAACAACTGACGATTTCGACTGATGCCTCCATCACAAGCCCGAAAAATCTCATTGAGCAAATTCGCATTTGCATTTTAGAACACAAATTCAAGCTCGAAGAAGTTCTTCCGCTTGTTACTTCAAATACTGCAAGGGTATTAAAATTCGAAAATAAAGGAGAAATCGCTGAAAATAAATCCGCCGATTTATTAGTTCTGGAAAAAGATACTCTTGAGATTCGGGAGGTTATTTGCGGCGGTCGCCGTTTGTTCAAGGACGGTTCGCTTGCTTTTAAGGAGCGCTTTTTGAAAGAAAGCAATCGAATTGTAAATCTTCGGGGCGAAAAACAGACAAAAACCGCCAGTGGTTCAGACAAAGAAAATGACTGAATTTCGAGTGAAAATTAATAAACTCAAATAAAGGAAATGCCGCCACAATTGATTTTTATTTAGCGGCATTTCCTTTATTTACCAAAACAATTATTATCCTAAGCAGTTTTTGACATTTCCGCACGCGCCTGCATCATCCGCTGCATCATTTCCCGCCGCGCAACAAGCATCTCTTTCGCATTCGGTTGATTCATAACCAGCTTTTCCAGATTCTTCAGATATTTAGGGCTGTTCATCTTCGCTCTGACTTCCTCTAAATACGGTTCGATTTTCGCAAAAACAAGAACCGCTTCGCCCGCCGAATCATTAAACATTTCTTCGTCAATCGCACCGTGATTAACAAGGCTCGCCGCCATATCCCAGTAAGTCACGACCATTCTGAAATTGGCTGATGTTTCTTCGGAAATCATTGCTTTTAACACGTCATCAGCGCTTTGCGGTGAAAACCCGAACACCCAGTTTCTCGCTTCGCGCATTTTTGTTTCGCGCCGCAGGTCATATAGTTTCAAAATTAAATCCGCTGATTTTGCTTTACTCATATTTTCTCCTTTTATCGTTTTTTCAAAATTTAAATGCAGTTCGCATTTTAGTCAAACGGATTGAGTCGAAACAATTTCATCAGCGAAACCGAAATTTGCATTTACCTTCTGGACATAATAAACGGCATGGCAATTCCAGCGACAACTATGATAAGACCGATGATAATGCCGACGCCCGTCAATGAAGTAAAAACCGCGACAGCCGCGCCGCTGACAATCATTAAAAGGCTGATAATCCAGATCCCTGCTGATTTAAAGACAGGAGCTTCATTTTCGTCAGCCGACTTTGCGCTGAAACTTCCTAACGCGTCACCGACATCTGCGGCTGTAATTGATTTTTTGTTGATAACGCTTTCGTCATCGCTTGTTAAATCTCGATTCGCGCGTTCATTGATTTCCCTTTCGTTCATTGTTTTCCCCCTTAACTTTAGTTTTACTTATATTATCAATTATAAACCTTTATCAAAATACTTTTGTTCGACAGGTTACTTACAATAAAAAAACTCTCTTTTATTTCAAAAGAAAAAGGCTGGTTTTATATTGATTTTAACAAGCGTTGCAACCTGCAAAATCAATATAAAACCAGCCTTTTTAAATTTGTTGAAATTAAATTTACTTAATCGCCGTAGTTATGTCCGTTGAACTTTGCCCGTCCGCCCAAATCGGCTGAGTTTCGATAACTTCGTCAGTTTTGGATTTTTCCAGAGCGAAGTCCAAAACTTCGTCAATCATTTCAACCGTGTGAATCGTTAAATCCTCGCGAACTTCTTCGGGCACGTCGGCTAAATCTTTCTCATTGTCTTTCGACAAAATTATTGTTTTAATGCCGAAGCGATGCGCTGCGAGAAGTTTTTCTTTAACGCCGCCAATCGGAAGGACTTTGCCGCGCAACGTAATTTCACCGGTCATTGCTACGTCATGTCTCGCACGTTTTCCGGTTAAAGCCGAAACCATCGCCGTTGCCAAAGTGATTCCGGCGCTCGGACCGTCTTTTGGAATTGCGCCTTCGGGAACGTGTATATGTAAATCTTTCTCGCGGAAATCATCGTGATTAATTCCGAGCTTTTCGGCACGCGTTCTGACACAAGTTAAAGCGGCACGAGCAGATTCCTGCATGACCTCGCCGAGTTTTCCGGTCAAAGTAACATCGCCTTTTCCTTTGACGAGCGTCGCTTCAACCTGCAGAACGTCGCCGCCAACTTCCGTCCAGGCTAAACCGTTGACAAGTCCGATTTCGGATTTACGTGCGATGTCCTGTTTGCGGAAACGAATCGTTCCCAAAAGCTCGCGTACTTTTTCGGCGTCAATCACGGCGCGAAAATCTTCTTTGTCTTCGGTTACGACATATTTTCTAGCGATTTTTCGCAGGCACGAACCGATTTCTCTTTCGAGATTGCGAACGCCTGCTTCGCGCGTGTAGTGACGGATTATTTCTAAAATCCCGTCGTCGGTAAATTTAATTTTTTCTCCATCCAGACCGTTGCCTTCCGCTTGTTTCGGAATCAAATGTCGTTTGGCGATTTCCAATTTCTCGCGTTCGGTGTAACCGGACAGATTCAGTATTTCCAGACGATCCTGCAGTGCAGGCGGAATCGTGTGCAGAACATTTGCAGTCGCGATAAAAAACACCTGCGACAAATCGTAATCAACGTCGAGATAATGATCGCGGAACGTGCTGTTTTGTTCCGGGTCGAGAACTTCCAAAAGCGCCGCCGACGGATCGCCTCGAAAATCGCGCCCGAGTTTATCAACTTCATCGAGCAAAATCACCGGATTTACCGTTCCGGCGCGTTTCATCAATTGAACGATTTGTCCGGGCAACGCGCCAATGTAAGTTCGGCGATGACCGCGAATTTCGGCTTCGTCGTGAACGCCGCCGAGAGCGAGACGAACGAATTTTCTGCCCGTCGCTTTGGCGATTGATTTTCCCAAACTCGTTTTTCCGACGCCCGGAGCGCCCGCAAAACATAAAATCGTACCTTTCGGATTTTTAACGAGCTGCCGAACGGCTAAAAATTCCAGAATTCGCTCTTTAATTTTTGTAAGCGCGTAATGATCTTCGTTTAAAACCCGCTCGGCTTCGGTTAAATCTTCGATTTCTTCCGAGCGCTCGGTCCAGGGAACATTGATGAGCCAGTCGAGATAAGTGCGCGAAACGGTTGATTCGGCAGACATTGGCGGCATTGCTTCAAGACGAGCGAATTCCTGCAAAGCCTTTTCTTTGGCTTCTTCGGTCATTCCGGCTTCTTCGATTTTTTTCTTCAGTTCGTCGAGTTCGGCTTTGTCGTCTTTGCGTCCGAGTTCTTTGTGAATAGCTTTTATCTGCTCGTTCAAATAATATTCGCGCTGGTGTTTGTCCATCTGTTTTTTCGTGCGCGAGTGAATCGAACGGTCGAGCTGTCGTTTTTCGATTTCCGCGTCGAGAATGTCACAAAGTTTTTGCAGACGTTCCTGAACGGAAAACGTTTCGAGAAGTTCCTGTTTTTCGTCAACGCCGATGCGCAGATGCGAACTCATCGCGTCGGCGATTTGCGCGGCGGAAATTCCGCGAAGACTGGCGTGCAAAGCGTCCGTATATGCGTCGGGCGAAACGCGCAAAAATTGTTCGACCAGAGTGTGAATCTTCTGTAAAAGCCCGTCGGTTCTGTAGCCGGATTCGTCAATTGACTGAATTTTGCGAACGTGCGCGAAAAACATTCCGTCATCGTCCTGCTCGACCCTGATTGATTGCCCGCGCTCGCGCCCTTCGACGACGACTTTGATTTGCCCGTTATCTTGACGTTGCGCCTGCAAAATTCTGCCCAAAGTCCCGACAGTGTAAATCTGCTCGGGATTCGGTTCGTCAACAGTCGCGTCGTGCTGCGTGGCGAGAAAGATATTTCGTTCGCCGGTCATCGCTTGTTCGAGCGCGCGAACCGAACTCGGACGCCCGATTTTGAATGCAACTTTCGTAAACGGAAAAATTACTACATCACGTATAGGAACCATCGGATAACGCTTAATGTCCGAAGGCATTTGGTCTGAAAATTCTTGCATATTTTTTGGAAATTTTGTTGTGGAAACAAGATTAATTAGGGTTAACTCTATTTACTCAAAAAATTCGGATAAAGGCAACAGGATATTAATCAATTTATTTTGAACCCGAGTTTTTTCCAGTTTTATAAACAACTATTAGCCTTCAAATTTTAATTTTAAAACATTTATCCCCGGTTTTTCCATTTTTCACAAAAAAGAAGCGGAAGCCATCAGCCCTTCCGCTTCTTTTTTCTCGTATTTTATTTTTATTCTAAGCCGCTTCTTCCAATCTGGAGATGACATCAAAAACCGGAGTTTTATGCTCGACCATTTCTTTCGTGATGACCAATTCTTTTACTTTTTTCTCGGACGGCAGGACGTACATTGATTCGAGAAGAATTTCTTCTAAAATCATCATCAATCCGCGCGCCCCAACTTTTCTGTTGAGCGCTTCGTGAGCGATTGCTTTGACGGCGCCGTCGGTAAATTTCAAACCGATATTATCAAATTCAAATTTACGCTGATACTGCTTAATCAAAGCATTTTTCGGTTCGGTCAGAATTTTCACCAGCGCTTCTTCGTCGAGTTCGTGCAAAGTGCCGATGACCGGCAGACGACCGACAAACTCGGGAATCAAACCGTAATGCATCAAATCTTCGGGTTCGAGCTTTCCGACGGCTTCATTGTGCCGCTGTTTGCTCGATTTGATATCGGCTTGAAAACCGAGCGATTTATTGCGGTACCTTTTCTCAACAACTTTCTCCAAACCGATAAAAGCGCCGCCGCAGATAAATAAAATATTCGTCGTATCAATTTGTATAAAATCCTGTTGCGGATGTTTGCGCCCGCCGCCCGTCGGAATATTCGCAATCGTTCCTTCGAGAATTTTCAAGAGCGCCTGCTGCACGCCTTCGCCGGAAACGTCGCGTGTGATCGAAGGATTGTCGTCTTTGCGGCAAATTTTATCAATTTCGTCTATGTAAATAATTCCGGTTTGCGCCTTTTCAACGTCATTTCCCGCAGACTGCAAAAGCCGCAAAAGAATATTTTCCACATCTTCGCCGACATATCCAGCTTCGGTCAAACTCGTCGCGTCAACGATGCAGAACGGAACGCTTAAAACTCGCGCCAGAGTTTGCGCGAGCAAAGTTTTCCCCGTTCCGGTCGGACCAATGAGAAGAATATTCGATTTCTGCAATTCAATGTCGGAACGCCGCTTGGCGAGTTCCAGACGCTTGTAATGCTGGTAAACCGCAACCGCCAAACGTTTTTTCGACTCGTCCTGCCCGATGACGTACTCGTCAAGAAAACCTTTAATTTCCTGCGGTTTCGGCAACGCGCTCCGAACAGTCGCCGTTTCGGTCTGTTCGTCGTCATTGATTATTTCGTTACAAATGTCTATGCATTCGTTACAAACGTAAACGCCGGGACCGGCGATAAGCTTACGCACATCGTTTTGCGATTTTCCGCAAAACGAGCAGCAAAGAAGTTCTTCGGGGCGTCGGAATTGGGGCATAAAAGGAAGTTTATTGAGTTTATCTAGTTCGTTGAGTTCATTGAGTCATGTGAGATTTTGTCTCTCAATAAACTCAACGAACTCAACGAACTCAACGAACTATTTATCTCTGTGTTCGATTACTTCGTCAATCAAACCGTATTCTTTTGCTTGAACCGGCGATAAAATGCGGTCGCGTTCAACGTCTTTTTCGACTTGCTCGAAACTCTGTTTGCTGTGATGCGCTAAAATGCGGGAAGTTAGCTCGCGCATACGCAAAATTTCTTCAGCCATAATGCGAACGTCAGTCGCCTGACCTTGCGCGCCGCCCGACGGCTGGTGAATCAAAATGCGCGAATGCGGCAGCGCGAAACGCTTTCCGGCTGTTCCGGCGGCA
Source organism: Pyrinomonadaceae bacterium (assembly GCA_036388895.1). Classification (GTDB taxonomy): domain Bacteria; phylum Acidobacteriota; class Blastocatellia; order Pyrinomonadales; family Pyrinomonadaceae; genus SXVE01. The sequence continues at coordinate 75,710 of DASVQY010000063.1, forward strand.
AGCAAAAGCGCGCCCATCGAGGCGCATTGTCCGACGCAAATCGTCGTTACGTCGTTTTTGATAAACTGCATCGTGTCGTAAATCGCCATTCCCGCAGTTATTGAACCGCCCGGACTGTTGATGTACAAGTTAATATCGCGTTCCGGGTCTTCGGCTTCGAGAAAAAGCAACTGAGCGACGATGAGATTGGCGATTTGGTCGTCAATCGGCGTGCCGATAAAAATAATACTGTCTTTTAACAATCGTGAAAATATGTCGAAAGCTCGTTCGCCGCGCGAAGTTTGTTCGACAACCATTGGTACTAAAGCCATAATTTTTCTCTCTTCTTTACTTCTTTATCCTTAAATTCAGGAATTAATTTGTTTAAGAACTTGTTTAATTGAGCGAAGATAAGTTGTTGAAAAACGGCTCGTTGCCATTTCGAATTCAGATTTTACAACTTATCCGTTAAAATGCAACTCCACAAGTCACAAAATACCACTTCTCTTTGACCGGTTTTTCTTTGATTTATTTTAACCAGCCTGTTTCGTTTCCGTCTTTTCTTCTCCGGCAGAATTTTCTTCCGCCTGACCTTCGTTTATGTTTTCTATAATTTCGCTCGGCGTTTCATCCGCTTGAGCGGTTTCGTTTTGCGCTATATTTTCGTCAATCCATTCGCCTTCAGTGACATTCGCATTATTTACCAACGCTTCGATTGCTTTCCGGGTTCTCAGATTATTTCTGATGTTTTCTTCGCCGCCCTGCTGTTTTCCCAGAGAAGCGCGAATATCTTCGGGCGTCGCGCGGTAATAATCCGCCATTTTCTGAATTTCTTCGTCAACTTCCGCGTCCGTGACTTCGACGTTTTCCATCTCGGCGACTTTTTCGAGCAGCATCGCGCCGCGAACGTCTCGCTCGGCTTGAGTTCTCATCTGGTTGTAAGCCATCTGAATGAACTCTTTGTCCACATTGTTTAAATCAGCGCCGCGCTGCTGTAAGTCCTGAGCGAAATTATTCAAAAGATTGCGCGCCTGAACTTCGATCAACGCGTTCGGAACTTCAAATTTGTGATTTTCGATAAATTTAGCAATCGCGTTATTTCGCAAACGCGCGTCCGCATCGGTTTCGGCGTATTTCTGCAAATCTTCGCGCAGTTTGCCGCGCAAATCTTCCAAAGATTCGTAACCTTCATCGAGACTTTGCGCCCATTCGTCATTGAGTTCCGGCGTTTCCATTCGACCGACCGACTTCACTTTCGCTTTGTAATTAATGGTCTTGCCCGCTAAACCCGGCGACGAAAAATCTTCTGGATAAGAAACGGTAAATTCTTTTTCTTCTTCTTCACCGAGCCCGACTAAATTTTCCGAAAACGATTTTTCAATCGTCTCGTCGCCGATTGGAATTTCCAAATCGTCGGCTTTTATCGGTTCGGCGTTTTCTTCGCCTTCAAAAATTCCTTCCAAATCAACGATTACAGTGTCGCCGGTTTCCGATTTCCGATTTTCGATCGGAATCAAAGCGGCTTGCTGCTGCAGACGATTGGCAATTAAATCTTCAACGTCCGAATCCTGAACGGGTTTTACGCGGCGCGTGACTTCCATTCCTTTATATTCAGGCGTCGGGATCTCCGGCATTACTTCGACGTGTATGTGAATCGAAACTGGCTGCGAGCCGTTTAATTTCACATTTTCAGCATCGTCAAGATGCAGTTCCGGCTCGGCGAGCGGCTGCAAACTGTGCTCTTCAATAGCCGATGTTACGGCGCCCGGAATAATTTCCTGCAAAACGTCGTTGCGAATTTCATCGCGATAACGTAGACGAACTACGTCAAGCGGCGCATTTCCCTTGCGAAATCCGGGCACATTTGCAGCGTTCGCATACTTTTGACTGACTTTGTTGTACGCCGATTTTACGGTTTCCGCGTCAATCTCTATTTTTATCTCTTTTTGTGTTGTTGAAACGTCTATCAGTTCTGTTTTCATTTTTTATAAAATTACGGATTATCAATCAGGAATTACAAATAATAAGGAATTATCAAATCAAAAATCACAAACACAAGGCAAATTCCTTCGACAAGTTGTAATTCGTCATTCGTAATTGATCGTGGTGCTGAGAGCGAGACTCGAACTCGCACGCCTTTCGGCACTGGCTCCTAAGACCAGCGCGGCTACCAATTACGCCATCTCAGCTTAAACCTTGCAAAAATCAAGCAAATTTGAATTTATCGGATTTGGAAACGAATGTCTAGCAAGCTGTTTTCGAGCGTATTTATCTCGATAAATACTTGCGTTTGTATTCTTCCAAAGATCGGTCGGCGCTGTTTATTTCGGCAATCCCCGTCGGCATTTTCTCTTCGAGTTTTGGTTGTTCGCGCTCTTTCTTCAGTAATTTGTAACCGACCGTTCCGCCGATTGCGATAACGCCGATCCAAAACAAATACCACAGCGCGCTCGAAATAATTCCGATTACGGCGAAACCGAGAGTCAGCAGCAAATATAAACCTATTATTACGAGTATGATTTTTATGATATTCATCGCTTTGTTTTCCCTCGCGCTTTAAATTTTAGCGTATTTCGCAAATCGAAGCCAAAATCGTATAATCCGAAAAGTTTAAATTAAAAGATTTTCAAGGAGATAAGTTTTGACTTTCCAAAAAGCCACGCTCCGACAGCTTGCCGAACAATTGGATGCCGAATTCTACGGCGACGGTGCGGCGGAAGTTTACGATGTGACGCACGACTCTCGACAAGCACGCGCCGGAACGCTTTTCGCGGCTATTCGCGGCTTGACTATGGACGGGCATCGTTTCGTTGACGATGTAATACGTCGAGGCGCTGTCGGCGTAATTTCAGAATTAAACGCGCCGGAAAATTTTCGCGGCTCGTGGCTGAAAGTAAAAAATGCGCGCGAGGCACTGGCAAAAGCGGCTTCGGAAATATACGGAAATCCGTCACGCGATTTGAAACTCGTCGGGATAACCGGCACGAACGGCAAGACGACGACGACTTATCTATGTTTCGCGCTCGCCGAAGCGAACGAAGAAAAAGCGGCGATGTTGACGACCGTCGAATATCGAATAGGCGAAAAAAGCGAACCCGCAGTTCGCACAACGCCGGAAGCATCGGATACAAATCGTTTTTTGCGCCAGGCGGTTGATGAAAACTGCCGAATGGCGGTGATGGAAGCTTCCTCGCAGGCGATTGATCTGCATCGGTGCGACTGGCTCAGATTTCGTGTTGCGATTTTTACCAATCTGACGCGCGACCATCTCGATTATCATCTGACGATGGAAAATTATTTCGATGCCAAAAAACGTCTTTTTGACGGACGTTTAGGAGAAAAGCCCGCATCATCAGTGATAAATATTGACGATGAATGGGGCGCGAGATTGGCAAATGAGTTAATAACGAGCGATCAAAAAGTCGTAACTTTCGCACAGAACGCCGCTGCTGATTTAACAGCCGAAAAAATTGAAGTTTCATTAATTAAAGGAACTTCATTCGTTCTGAAAACGCCGAAAGGCGAACGGAAAATCACTTCTCCGCTGGTCGGCAAGCCGCACGTTTACAATATGCTTGCGGCGGCTGCCGCGTCTCTGGAACTCGGTTATGATTTGGATAAAATCTGCGAAGGCTTGAGAAATTGTGTCGGCGCGCCCGGAAGATTTGAACGCGTTCAGCACGAAGGAGATTTCGCCGTCGTCGTTGATTACGCGCATTCGGACGACGCGCTTTTAAATACCCTGAAAACGGCGCGTGATTTAACTCGAGGCAAAATAATTACGGTTTTCGGCTGCGGCGGCGACCGGGACAAAACAAAACGCGCCCCGATGGGTGAAGTCGCCGGCAGCAACAGCGATTTCGTCATTGTGACATCGGACAATCCGCGCACGGAAAATCCTCTGAAAATAATCGAGGAAATCGAAGTCGGATTGAAAAATACAAATTGTCCGTATCAAAGCATTTCAGACCGGCGCGAAGCGATTCATCAAGCGATTTATCGAGCTAAATCGAACGATGTCGTCATAATTGCGGGCAAAGGACACGAAAATTATCAAATCGTCGGCAGCAACAAATTTCATTTCGACGACCGCGAAATCGCGCTCGAAGCATTGGAAAAATTAAAAGAATAATTGCAAAGAAGAATCAGCCGCGAACGAACACGAAAAAACACGAAAGAATACGAAAACATAAAAAAATCAGCCACGAATTACATGAATTTTCACGAACAAAAGAATTGTTATACAAAATATCCTTATATTCGTGCTATTTGTGTAACTTGTGGCTGATTTTTTTCTTATTTTACTGCTTTCCCTTGTTCGCGGCTGATTCTTAATGAATTATTTTTTCAGAGTGCCGACTAAATTCTCGAGAAAATCCTTCTGCGCTTTGTTCATCTCGACGAAACGAACGGCAAATCCTATTTCATAAACGTGATTGACGACTTCGCCCCAAAATTGAATTTTCATTCCCCCCATCACGGGAAGAAAAATCCTTACAAGATCACCGTCCTTTAAATCGGCTGACGACAAAACAAAGCAGCCGACGGTGCTTATGTCGCTGATCGTGCCGTTTTTTCTGCCGTGCGCCGCTTCCCATTCGACATCTATATTGACGCTGACTCTTTCATTTTGTCGGCGATTGCGTCCGCTTCTTCTGTCCAGTATAGCCATTTATTCCTCTTGAGCTTTTCCGGTGTTTCCCCTCGTTAAATAGTAATAAACGGGTAATCCGATTAAAATCAGAAAAATTCCGAAAAAAGATTGTTTCGGACTGGTCCAAAGCGTGTTTAAGATCAGCCATCCGGCGACCAGTAAAAACAAAATCGGAACGACCGGATAACCGAATGTTCGATAAGGTCTTTCGGCGTCCGGGAATTTTCGGCGGAAAACGAAAACCGACGAAGTGACCAGAGCGTAAAAAATCCACGAGCCGAAAATAACGTAATCGGTCAAAGTGTCGAACGACCCGGACAAAGCCAGAATGCACGCCCAAACACCCTGCACGAGCAGCGCGGTCACAGGCACCCGTGTTGCTTCCGATAATCTTCCCATCGCCGAAAACATTACGCCGTCATGCGCCATCGCGTATGGAACGCGTGCGCCCGTAAGAATGGACGTATGCAAAGTTCCGATTGAAGAAATCATTAATCCGACGGTGAACAAAGCGACGGAAAATCCGGTGGCGAACGTTTTGATATCGCCGCTGAAAAATCTTTCCACAACAACTTTCGCGACCGACGAATCTTTGGAAACCGAAGCGATTGCCGTCGGGTCGAGAACGTAATAATACGCAATATGGATGAGGACATACACAGCCATAATAAACGCCGTTCCGCCGATCAGCGCAATCGGTATATTTCTGTGCGGGTCTTTGACTTCGCCGGCGACGAGCGTCAAATTATTCCACCCGTCATAGCCCCACAAAGCGCCGAGCATCGCGGCACCGAAACCAGCCATAAACGTATAGCCTTCGCCGCCGACTCTGGCTGTCTCAGCAACGCCTTCGCAAGTTCCTCCAGTATTCATTAGCGAAAAATGCCCGAAATCGCCGCCGACCACAAAAAGAAACGCGCCCAATCCGACAAATGCGATTAAAGCGATTTTAACGCCCGTCAATGCGGTCGCAATTTGTCCGCTCAATGAAACCGAAGCACAATTTATCGTCGTGATGATAATGATAATCATCACGGCGATTACCTGCAGCGAAGTCACTTCATAAGGCATTCCGAAAATGCTCGTACTAACCAAGGTCTGCTTCAAAGCTCCATCGAGAAAATCATTCAAACCGATGGAAAATGCGACGGCGACGGCTGCTTGCGAACCGGTTTTCGCAATAAAAATCTGCATCCAGCCGTACAGAAAACTCGAGATTCGCCCGTAAGCATCGCGCAAAAAGATGTATTCTCCGCCGGCTTGCGGCTTCATCGCCGAAAGCTCGGCGTAAGTCAGTGCGCCCGCGAGAGACAAAAGACCAGCCGCGATCCAGGCGATTAAAACCCAGGTCGGACTTCCAACGTTGCAGGTCATGACGCGAGCTTTCAGGAAGACTCCCGTGCCGATAACGTTTCCGATGATAATCGAAATTGCCGCAATCAACCCAAGTCCGCGCAAAAGCGTGATTTGTTCTTTTTGCATAAGATTTTATTCAGGGGTTATAAACATTGTTTAAAGATTTTTATTGTATTTTATCTGAAATGACAATATAATTTCCGATGAAGACGTTCCTCACGCTTCTAAACTAGACATTTCAATATATTTCAAAAAGTCCGATTTTAACACCCTAAAAACTTCAAAGTTATGAACGACGCTTTTTATTCTGCGGTCACGCTTGACGGTAAAGAGTTGAAAAATTTAACCGTTGAGCAAATTAAAGATTTATTTTTAAAACGTCAGATAAATCAGAATTCCCTTGTATTTTCGCCGGAAACACAAAATTGGACGATGCTCAAACGCGTTTTCGACGTTTCGCAATGGATTTCGAGCGGAGCCGGATTTTCGCCGTCGGGTACTGAAAATCCCCAAAATCAATTTTCACCGCCGAATCATTCCGAACCCTCTAATTCTATTAATCCGGCGCAGAACGAGCAATGGTTTCAAACAAACAATTCTTCTCAATCCGCGGCAAACAATTATTCACAAAATAACCAAACCAATTATTTTAATCAACCGAATTCTTCGGCAAGTAAATTCGATTTTTCCAACAAGTTTAAGCCAACAGCTTCGGGCGAACGCGCGGGAGCGCGGCAAGCGGCTGTGTTTATCGGCATTAACGCGGTATTTTTCGTCGGTTCGATGATAGTCGGTTCATTATTTGATTCGGCAGCCGGAGCGGACGGAGCTGAAAAAGTCGGATACGGCGTCGGCAGATCAATTATTCCGCTGATTATAGACGTGTTTTTGGCGTCGCGGCTTTGGAAAGGTCAGGAAATCGAATCAACGAGAAAATGGGTTTTGTTTCGTGCTTATTTCGGATTTATCGTTTTCGGTTTGATTATGCCTTTCGTCGGTTTTAATGCCGGCGAATACGTCGTCCCGATTTTATCGTTCATCTCTTCGTTTTTCTATTTCGTCAGCCTCGCTTCTGTTCTTCACGGCAAAGAAAATCCCTCTCCGAGTCGCGTAATGATTGGAGTCGGAACGTTTGCGGTTTATTTTTTATTCGTTCTCGGAATGCTTTCTTTTACATTCATCGCTGCGGTCGCGCCGAGTTTGGGCAATTTCGGTCCGACGCTTTCAAATCTTGAGAAATACAAAATCGAAGGCAGGGAGTTTCAAGACAAAACAACCGGTGCGAAAATTACTTTGCCCGAAGGCTGGACGATGATTGAATTAAATAATCCTTTAATTCACACGCCGGAAGCGCGCATGATTGCGGTTGATAAGACCGGAGAAAGTTTGACGATGCTCGAAGTCGTTCCGGTTCCCGGCGATCTGGACATCAAAGAGGTCAGCTCTGTGGAGTTGCTCGAACACGTTACCGATTATGTTTCCGAACACCTCGGCGAAGAAACGGGAAAAAGTTCTACTTTCAGCGAATCCGGTTTTAGAGAAATCACCCGTATGAGCGTTTACATCGGCAAGCATCCCGCAAAGCTTCTGGTTTTTGAAAAAACGGTCAACCGGCAAAAAGTCAAAGGACATTTGATTATCACGTTCGACGAGCTTTCGCTTTACGTTCTTCACTCGTGGTGTCCGGCGAAAGATTACGAGCTAGTTCAGAATGATTTTACAGCTTTTGAAAAATCGTTTTTCGTTCCCGATAAAATAAATTCGCCATTTTCCCAGACAGCCGAAATCGAAAAGAACCGCGAAAAAAACGGCGAAAAAACCAATGAAAAAGATAAGGGCGCTTCTTTGAGAAATTTCTGATGTGGTAACATTTTCGCTTTGTGAGACAGGCGAAAAAAACTCTAAAAACAATAAAATCCGCAGACGAACTAACAGCGTCGCTGCTCGCTTTGTCGGAAAAGGAACAGGTTTGCCTTTTGGATAGCTGCGGCGTTAAAAACCTCGGTTCACGCTTTCTATTTGCCGGAATAAATCCGATTGAAACTTACGAACTGACAAACGAAAATCCTTTTGAAACTCTGCGATTTCTTGACCGAAAACTTTCTTCAGACAATTTATTTTCGATTTTTACAATTTCTTACGAATTCGGTTTAAAACTGGAAAAAATCAAGCCGCGCGTAAAAAGTCACGAAGATTTCATCGAGCCTGACGTTTTCCTGGCAATCTTCGATTGTTTTATAGTTCACGATTACCGGACACGGGAAACCTTTCTTTTGGGAAACGAAAGGCGTTTCGACGAAATCGAATCAAAACTCGAATCAGCATCGGACGTTTCGCTAATCCGAAACTTTCAATTGAACGAAACAATACGCGTCACTTCAAATTTTTCAAAAGCCGAATACGTCGTCAATATCGAAAAAATAAAAGAACGTATTCGATGCGGCGATACTTATCAAACCAACCTGACGCAGCAAATTCGCGCCGTTTTACCGGAACAAACAACTCCTCAGAAAATTTTCTGGAATTTGCGAAAAAATCACCCCGCGCCGTTCGCCGCTTTTTTGCAGAGAAGCGACTCGACGGTTATTTCCGCTTCACCGGAAAGATTCTTTAAAGTTCAAAGCTCTTTAGTGATCCAAAGTCCAAAGTTCAAAGTTCAAAGTCTGTCAGAAGTTCAGGATTTAAAAACCAAAGACCAAAGACCAAAAACCCAAAACCGAAAACTGATTATTACAGCTTCACCGATAAAAGGAACTCGTCCGCGAGGCAAAAACCCGAAAGAAGATTTGAAATTACAAAACGAACTGCGGCGAAGCGAAAAAGATCGCGCTGAAAACGTAATGATCGTTGACCTTTTGCGCAACGATCTTGGCAAAATTTGCGAATTCGGAAGCGTTCGCGTCGAAAAACTTTGCGATTTGGAAACTCATTCGACGCTTTTTCATCTCGTTTCGACGATTAACGGCGAGCTTCGGGAAAACACAAAATTTTCTGAAATTCTCCGCGCCCTTTTCCCCTGCGGTTCAATCACGGGAGCGCCCAAAATCAGTACGATGCGAATAATTGACGAACTCGAAAGCGTTCCGCGCGGACTTTCAATGGGTGCAATCGGTTACGCCGTCCGAAATCTTTTGGAAGTCCAAAGCATAGGGTCTAAAGTCCAAAATCAGCGGGAAGAACCTCAAAGGTCAAAGGTCAAGGGTCAGGGTTTTTTGGAGGATCAAAGGTCGAAAATCGAAGGTCAAGACTTAGAAACGGAAACTTATCAATTACTATTTAACGCCAGCCGTTTTTTAGATTTGAGTGTGGCGATTCGCACGCTGGTAATTCGCAATCAAAAAGTCGTTTTCAATGTCGGCGGCGGCATCGTTATTGACAGCAATGCCGAAGCTGAATACGAAGAAACGCTCGTCAAAGCAAAAGCTTTGCTTAATTCGTTCGGCGGAAAACTATAATTCTCTTTTTACGGGAACAATTTACATTTTTCGGTGTCTAAATTTCTGCTCGCGTAGTTTGCAAAAGGGAGAAATTTTATGAATAAACCGAATATTAACGTCACGCCTTTGATTGACGTTCTGCTCGTGCTTCTGATTATTTTTATGGTTATTACGCCGCTGAAACCAACGGTATTTGAAGCCAAAATCCCGCAAAAGCCGAAAAACATTGATAATCTCGAAACAAACGACAAAGCCTTGGTCGTTGCCCTCGAACCGGATTCATCTTTGCGATTAAACGACGAAAAAAATCTCGGAACAACAGAAAACGCCGAAAAGATCATTGAAAGGTTGAAGTTTGTTTTTGACGAACGAAAGAAAAACGGCGTTTATGCTGAAAAACCATTAATCGGCGAAAATTCCGGAACAAGCGCCAAGATAGAAAAAACAGTTTTTATCAAAGCCTCGCCCGGAACCGATTACGGCAGCGTTGCGAAAGTGATTGATGCGGTCAAGCTTTCCGGCGCGGACCCGATCAGTCTGCAAATTGACCGGCTGCAATAAATTTTCGATTTCCGATTTTCGTATTTTCATATTAAAGCAACGGATAAGTTTACCAATCATCAAAAGGTTTGTGTTATAATTTCACTGCCAGTTAAAGGCGAATTGGTGCTTCGGCTCATTTGCTCTCCTTGTAAAACCGTTGCAAATGATGAGTTTCTACGACATCCTGAAAGTTTCTCCGAAAGCCTCAAATGCCGAAATAAAATCGGCATATCGGCGTCTTGCGAGAAAAATGCACCCGGATGTCAACGGCGGCTCGGAAAGCGCGGCGCGCGAATTTGCCAAAATCGCCAAAGCCTACGAAATTCTGGGAAATCCGCAGCAGCGAGCCGAATACGATAAAAAACTTCTTCAGTCGCAATACCGCAATTTCGACAGCGGAGATTCGGTTTTTTCTTCGGAAAACCTTCACGCGCGTCGCTGGCGGCAGATGGTTTATGAAAAGCGCTACAACGATATTATAGATCGAATGATCGCCGACGAACGGCGCGAATCGTTAGCACTGCAAAAAATAATTTTCCCGACCGTCGGACTGTTCGCTTCGACGCTGATGGTAGCGGTTTTCAAACCTTCTTTTTTTTCAAATTCGGCGATAATCGGCAAAATTATTTTCGTCGCGCTTTTTATTGTCGGAGTGATTCATTTATTCAGTCGCCTGCGCGCCGGTTTTGAAAAATACACGTACAACGGCGAAAATCTGCACGACACGATACTCGGTGAAAGCGAGCCGGTTACTAAACCATATTCTCGTTTTACTGCTATTTCGTTTCTCGTAGTCGGGTTCGGAACTTGTCTGGCAATCGGGCTTTTTATCGGAAATTATCTGGAAATTTATTTTGCGTCCAGACTTCCGACCGCTTTTTCTCCCGGCTTGAAATACGAATTTATATTTTATCCGCCGATTGTCGTTTTGTTCGTTGACGCAATGCATTCGTTTGTCGCACGGCTCGATTAAATTCCGTCGGCTTGACAATCTTTTTTTCGACTTTTATACTTGTAAATTCTCTGATTTGAGAAAATTTCACTTTATTTAGTTTTAGAGGTTTTTAAATGCCGAATCATAAATCAGCCGAGAAGCGCGTCAGACAAAATGAAAAGCGCAACGCCGTAAATCGCAGCAATCGAAGCAAGCTGCGTACTCAAATAAAGAAAATTCGCACGGCAATTGCCGGTGCTGACCAGAATCAAAGTCAGGAACTTCTTAATCCGACTATTTCCGTTATTGATAAAGCCGTTAACAAAGGTATTATTCATAAAAATACGGCTGCGCGTTATAAATCGCGTTTAACCAAACACGTTGCCGAAGTAGGGCAGACAACTTAATTTTCCCTCATAGCTTCATCGTTTTTCTCCTTTTGATTATATGGAAGCAGCTCGTTTGCAGGGCTTGCTTCTATTTTTTTGTCTAATAATTGTAACTTTCCGGTAATTTGTTACAATTCGTATTCACTCGGAGAACGCCTTTGCGAACAAACAGAAATTTTCGTTATTACGATTTGATAATGGCAGCTTTTGTGGCTGTCCTTTTATGCTCGAATTTGATTGGCGTGCATAAGGTTTCGTATGTAAATTTACCGTTTTACGGCGAATATATTTACGGCGCGGGCGTTTTATTTTTTCCGATCAGTTACCTTTTCGGTGATATTTTAACCGAAGTTTACGGTTACGCCCGCTCGCGAAAAGTCATCTGGGCAGGTTTCGGTGCTTTGATTTTCGCGTCGTTTATGTCTTTTGTCGTAACTTCCCTGCCGAACGCTAAAACCGTCACGCCGGAACAGCAGCAAGCCGTGAGCTTAATTTTCGGGCAAACGCCGCGCATTGTTTTAGCTTCGCTGACTGCGTTCTGGCTTGGTGAATTCGTCAATTCATTCGTTTTAGCGAAAATGAAGCTTTTCAGCGGCGGAAAATTTTTGTGGATGCGCACTGTTGGTTCGACAATTTTAGGCGAATTTGCCGATTCCCTTGTTTTTTATCCGATTGCGTTTTACGGGTTGTGGTCAAACGAACAGCTCATCAGCGTGATGATCGGCAATTATTTTATTAAAGTTTTATGGGAAGTTTTGGCGACACCGCTTACTTACATTATCGTCAACTTCCTCAAACGCGCTGAAAATATTGATTATTTTGACAAAAACACGAACTTCAATCCGTTCACTCTGGAAACTTAACCGAACGTAAAAACTGGAAAATTCATAACGGAAAGCAGATAATAAACCGAAACTTAAATATTTTATTTTTCACCAAACAGTTTTCATTTCTACAACGTAAATTTTAGCTCTCGGTTATGAGCGTTTCGTTAAAAACCCCGATTCTTGACCTATACCGTTACGATATTGCCGGTCTTTCACAGGCTCTTGCCCGTAAATTAGCGCTGGCGATTGCAAATTTCGCATATAAAAATGATTTGACTGAAGCGACAGTTGAAGATTTGCTGAATTATTTTCCGATGCGCTACGAAGACCGCTCGAATTTTATACAAATTGACGGGCTTTCCGACGGGTTGGAAGCATCTGTCGAGCTTTATGCACGCGTCGCGGGTGGCTTTCAGGTCGGAAAAAATCGCGGACCGAAAGCCCCGCCGCTTTTTATTTTCGAGGTTACGGGCGGCGATTTTGAAAGAACGCGCAAACCGGTTGTCGTCTGGTGGTTCGTTTCGGGCAAAGGAGCTTACAGAATCGTTGAATACTGGAAAAACAAGTTCGAGCGCGGAACGCGTTTCGTCGCTTACGGAAAATGGGAATGGGACGGACGCAGAAACACTTACGCGTTGCGAATTAACAAACCCGACGAATTGGAAATTTTACCGAATTATGAAGACACGGAAAGTTTCGGGCTTTTGAAAAATCTTCTAAATTCCGAAACGCAGGAAAATCACGAACAAACGATCAATTTTTCAAAGACCGAAAACCGAAGACCGAAAACCAAAGCCCCGGAAGATGAAGAACTGCTGGAAGATATTGACACACCCGAACTTGCGATGATTCACGTCGGTCGCCGTGTTCCGGTTTATCGAAAATTAGGTCAGTTTCAAACGAAGCGGCTGCGCGAAATCGTTTACAACGTCCTGGAAAATCTCGATTCGGCTTCGGTTGAAGATAAACTCCCGCCGGATTTAATCGAGCGGCAAAAACTGATCAGCCGTTTTCAGGCGATCAAGGAAATTCATTTTCCGCCGGAAAATTCTAATATTTCCGATTACGAAATGGCGCGAAGCGCGGCGCATTATCGTTTGATATTTGAAGAATTTTTCTGGGTTTCGTTCGCTTTGCAGCTCAAACGCGGCGACCGGACAAAAGAGCCGAAAGGCACGATTATCGAAATTTCGGATAAAACCTATGAAAGAATAAAAGCGCTTCTGCCTTTTACTCTGACCGGCGCGCAAGAACGCGTTATCAAACGCATCTACGAAGATATGCAGTCGGACGCGCCGATGAACCGTTTAGTTCAGGGCGATGTCGGAAGCGGAAAAACGATTGTCGCTTTTCTGGCGATGTTCGCCGCGATGGAAAACGGCTATCAAACCGCTCTGATGGCGCCGACGGAAATTTTAGCCGAACAACACGCGCGCAATGCGAAAAAACTTTTCGACGCCACGCCGTATCGAGCCGAATTATTAACAGGAAGTCTTCGCGCTGCCGAGAAGCGAAAAGTTCAAAACAATATTGCCAATGGCGATATTCAAGCCGTAATTGGTACACACGCAATAATTCAAGAAGCGGTCGAGTTTGAAAAACTCGGACTCGCGGTCGTTGACGAACAGCATCGTTTCGGCGTAATGCAGCGCGGAGAACTTCGCGCTCGCGGCTATAACCCGGACATTCTGGTGATGACGGCGACGCCGATTCCTCGCAGCCTGGCAATGACGGTTTACGGCGATTTGGACGTTTCGATCATTGATGAGCTACCGCCGGGCAGAACGCCGATCAAAACCGTCGTTGTCGGCGAAGATCAGCGCGGCGGCGTTTATCGAGGCATCGAACGCGAAATAAAACTCGGTCGACAAATTTATATAGTTTACCCGCTCATCGAAGAATCAGAAAAGATGGATTTGAAGGCGGCGACGAAAATGTATGAAGAACTTTGCGTTAATATTTTTCCGCAATACAAAGTCGGGCTGCTTCACGGCAAAATGAAAGCTGCGGAAAAAGAAGAAATTATGCAGCGATTTATCAGCGGCGAAACTCACATACTCGTTTCGACTACGGTTATCGAAGTCGGCGTTGACGTTCCGAACGCTTCGCTGATGATAATCGAACATGCCGAACGCTTCGGTCTTTCGCAGCTTCATCAACTGCGCGGGCGCGTCGGGCGCGGTGCCGAACAATCGTTTTGCGTTTTACTGACCGGCGACAAAAAAACCGCCGTCGCCAAAGAGCGTCTCGGTATTATGGAAGAAACAACCGACGGTTTTCGCATCGCCGAAAAGGATTTGGAAATTCGCGGGCAGGGCGAAATTTTGGGAACGAGACAATCCGGCGTTCAAACCTTCAAAATCGGCAACATAATCCGCGATCTGGAAATTCTCGAAACTGCCCGCGAAGAAGCTGAATTCTATTTGACTTCAAAACGCTTGACGCAGGAAACATCAACACTTATAGAGATTGCCAAATCGGACGCTCGTTTTCGTCTTGCCGGAATCGGATAATAAAAAACGAACAATTTACAAAAATTTACACATTAATATTGAATTATTTCGGCAAAAACAGTTATATTGTTTAGCTAAATGTTACACAATACTGATTTTCAAAAGTAACTGACAAATTCAAGCTGAAAGCCGAATATAATTCCCACCTGAAAATTCAATTTTAGCTTTCATTTGTAATTCTGATTCCTAGAAAGGAATTTGTTAGTAAATTCTTTTAATCATTCACCCAAAAGGACAAACAAAATGGATAACCGACGACCAACATCAGCAACTAAACCCTTTAACCCCCGACGGTATTTCGATAAAAACAAACCGAACACTTCTACCGGCTACGCTAAATACAATCAGGGCAGTAACGATAATCGAACGCCGAACCGCGATGGTAATGAACGTTTTCAAAATAACAACGAGCGTTTTCAAAATCGCGACACGCGCGGAAAATATCAACCGCGCGGCGACGGCGGGAGCGTGCAGCAAAATCGCGACGGCAGAATCTCGCGCGACGGGCGTAATTTCCGCGATAACGGAAATTTCAGAAACAATCGAAGCAATTCCCCCAACGGACAGGGCAAATTCATTTCTCGAAGCAATAATAAATTTAATCCCAAAACGCGCTCACCGTTAAAAGGCAAATCCGAAAAGCCCTGGCAAAAGGAAAACAACATAAAAATCGTTTCGGATTTGCAGGTAACTGACGGCAAACACAAAGGAAAATATCTGCAAAATTCCGCTTCGGCGAAAATGCAGCCGACATCGCGGCGTCTGCGCGATATTATGTTCAAAATTCTTTTCCGACGCGTCAGAGCCGGACGTTTTCTCGATTTATGCGCCGGCGCGGGCACGATGGGAATCGAAGCGATTTCGCGCGGCGCGCTGATCAGCACTTTTGTCGAGCGCTCGTCGAAAATGTGCAGTTTCATCAAGAAAAATTTAGAGTCGCTCGGCATCAAAGAGGGACACGGCGAAATTTGCGAATTGGAAGCCGTGCCTTTTTTGAAAAAAATGGCTAAGCGCCGCCGCCAATGGGACGTGGTTTATCTCGATCCTCCGTCGGACTCCGATTACGAAGATATTTTGAGCTATCTTAAACGCGGAATTGCCCTCAAACCGTCCGGCGTGCTGGTCATCGAACATCCGGCGGAAATGTTTTTCCCGGAAAATTTCGGCGTTCTCAAACGCTGGCGCGTTGTGGTTCAAGACGAGTCGGCTTTAAGTTTCTACGAAAGAAAATAAAACTCGATTACGAATTTCAAATTACGAATTTCAAATTAAAAGCAGATCCTTTTCAGCAAGCGCAATTCGTAATTGATAATTCGTAATTTAAAGACAATGCGTATTATTGCAGGCGAATATCGCGGGCGGGTTTTGAAAAGCCCGCTCGATAACCGAACACGCCCGACCTCCGACCGTTTGCGCGAAACTTTATTTAATATTATTTCGCCAAAAATCAACGACGAAACGCGCTTTCTCGATTTATGCGCCGGAACCGGAGCAATCGGAATCGAAGCGCTTTCGCGCGGAGCTTTTTTCGTGACGTTTGTTGATAAATCGCGCCGCGCCTGCGGTCTGATCGAGGAAAATCTCGATTTATTAGGCGTCCCCGAAGAAGAGACGGAAGTCGTTTGTCTGGCGGCAGAAAATTTTACTAACAAAAAACACTCTTCGGGCTGGGATATAGTTTATTTTGATCCGCCGTATCAAGCCGATTACTCGATGGTTTTACGCGATTTCGGCGATGCCGAGTCAACTCTCCTAAACGAAGACGGCTTTATGATTGTCGAGCATCACGCAAAAAATGCTTTATCCGATTCTTACATAAATCTTCGCCGCTGGCGTTTGGTAAAACAAGGCGAAACCTGCCTCAGTTTTTACGAAAGAAATTGAATTTTTCTCTAACTCTCGCAAACAAATTGAAAATTCTTGCCCTGCGCGATTTACATTTAAGCTCTAACAATAAACAATTGAACTAAATGAAGATTTTCGTTTGGCTTATTCTATGTTTGATTTGGGGAACGACGTGGATTTTCATCAAAATCGGGCTTGAAGATTTGCCTCCGGTTACTTTCGCCGCCGCCCGTTTTATTCTCGCAGTCTTAATTTTAGCCGTCGTAATTGTATTTCAGCGATTGCCTTTGCCGAAAACCGTTAATGAATGGAAGTTGATGGCGCTTACCGGCATTTTGCAGTTTTCTGTAAATTACAGTCTGGTTTTCTGGAGCGAACAATATATTTCTTCGGGTTTGGCTGCTGTTTTGCAGGCGATGATAACGGTTTTCGGACTTGTCTTAGCCTGGATTTTTTTGCCAGCCGAACGAATTACGCGTTTAAAGATTTTCGCCGTTATAATCGGGATAGTCGGCGTTTCGGTGATTTTCATCGAACAATTACAAGTAAACAGTTTAATGGCATTTGCCGGCTGTGTCGCAATTGTCATCGGGGCGTATGCCGCTGCGCAAGCCTCGATTTTAGTCAAGGCGAAAGGTGGCGGACATCACCCCGGAAGTATGGTCTTCGCGCAGATGATCTGCGGAATACCTTTGCTCGTTTTGTACGCGCTCGTTCATGAAGGCAATCCGCTGAATTTCCATTGGACGTGGCGCGCCGTAATTTGTGTCTTATATTTGACGATTCTCGGAACAATCGCCGCCTTTTGGCTTTATTACTGGCTTTTAAGTAAAATCGAATCAACGAAAGCGATGATGATTTCGCTCGTCACGCCATTGATTGCGGTAATTATCGGCGCAGTTTTCCTTGGGGAAACGATTCCGCCGCAAACTTTTTTCGGCGGAATTTTGATTTTAGCCAGTATCGGTTTGATCGTTTTCAGAAAGAAAAACAATTCACAAAAAGAAGTCGGGGAAATAAAGGAAATAAATTTGCAAGTTTGAAATCGTCGCCGGAATAAATCGAGAAAATTTATTCCGATTTATGTTCTAAATCGTTCTTTTACTTAAAAATAAGCAATGCAATTTAAGTTTACAACTGCCGGAGAATCGCACGGAAAAGCGCTTGTCGCAATTGTCGAAGGCTTGCCCGCCGGTCTTGCGATTGATGTCGAAAAAATCAACCGTGAGCTTTGGCGCAGACAGCAGGGTTACGGTCGCGGCGGGCGTATGAAAATCGAAAGCGACACCATAGAATTTCTTTCCGGCGTCCGGCACGGTAAAACGCTCGGTTCGCCCGTCGCTTTGATGATCGAAAATCGAGATTTCGTACACTGGCAGGAAGTGATGGCGAGCGAAAAACTCGAAACGCAGCCGAAAAATCCGCGTCTCGTCACTCGTCCCCGCCCGGGTCACGCCGATCTCGCTGGCGGACAAAAATTTCAAACCAGAGATCTGCGCGACATTTTGGAGCGAGCTTCCGCCAGAGAAACAGCCGCCCGCGTCGCTTGCGGCGCACTTGCCAAACAGCTTTTAGAAAATTTCGGAATCGAAATAAAAAGCCACATCGTCAAACTCGGCAGCGTTCCCGAATTTCCTTTACAAAAGAGTTGGAGCGAAATCGCCGCTATCGCTGAAAATACCCTGCTCAATTGCGCCGATGCGGAAATCGAGGCGCAAATGGTCAGCCTCGTTGACGAAGCAAAAAAAAACGGCGACACGCTCGGCGGAATTTTCGAAGTTGTCGCGAAAAACGTCGTTATCGGATTAGGATCGCACACTTCATGGAACGAAAAACTCGACGGACGAATCGCTCAAGCCTTTATGTCAATTCAAGCCGTTAAAGCCGTCGAAATCGGCGAAGGTGCGGCAAACGCTGGAAAATTCGGCTCGGAAGTTCACGACGAAATTTATTACCAAGACAGCAATTTTCGCCGGAGCACAAATCGCGCGGGCGGGCTCGAAGGCGGCATCACAAACGGCGAAGAACTCCGTGTGCGCGGTTATCTGAAACCGATTTCGACTTTAAGAAAAGCGCTGCATTCGGTTGATATTAATTCAAAAGCCGAAGATTTGGCGGCTTTTGAGCGTTCGGACATTACGGCGGTTCCAGCGGCTGGCGTTATCGGCGAAGCGATGCTCGCGATTGTTCTCGCAAACTCGATGCGCGAGAAGTTCGGCGGCGATTCGATTGACGAAATGCGACGAAATTACGAAAGTTACATTCAATCGCTTCAAAACTACTAATCAAACTTGTTCACAAAAATCGGCTTGCCTGAAAACACTGCGGCAGGTAATTGTTCGTATTTGGACACACTTATTTTCCGATATCTCTACGATATTGCATTCCGTTCCAACTTATTTTACCGGCGGCTTCATACGCTTTTCGGAGAGCGTTTTCCAAATTCTCAGCCGTTGCCGTCACGCCTAAAACTCTGCCGCCGGCAGTGGTAAATTCCCCATTTTCATTTTTTCGCGTGCCAGCGTGAAAAACTGCGATATCTTCTGAGTTCTTAAAGTTCTCCAAGCCGTGAATTATATCTCCCGTTTGCGCTTTTTGCGGATAGCCTTTTGCGGCGAGCACCACGCACGCAGAATTTCCCTCTTGCCATTCGATTTTTGTATTTTCGAGCTTGCCGGAAATTATTGCTTCGCAAATTTCCGTTAAATCCGTTTTCAAGCGAATCAAAATCGCCTGCGTTTCCGGGTCGCCGAAGCGCGCATTGTATTCCAGCACTTTCGCGCCGGTTTCCGTCATCATCAAACCCAGAAAAAGAACCCCGCTAAACGGGAAATTTTCTGTTCGGCAGCCTTCCAGCGTCGGCACAATAATTTCCTCGATTATTTTTTCTGTTTGTTTTTCGCTCAGCAAACTCGAATCCGTAATCGTTCCCATTCCCCCGGTATTTGCTCCCGTATCGCCTTCCCCGATGCGTTTATGATCGCGTGTTGGCGGCATCAAAGCAAAATTTTTACCGTCGGCGAATAATAGAAGCGAAACTTCCCTGCCGAACAGACATTCTTCGAGAACGATTTTACCGGCAGCAACTTCGCCCACTAAATTTTGCAGTTCATTAATCGCATCAGCCGCTTCAGCCCGATTTGCCGCGACAACAACACCTTTTCCCGCCGCAAGTCCGTCGGCTTTGACGACAATGGGAATTTTTTCGTCGCCGAATTCACCGGATTCCAAAATTTCAATTGCTTCGAGCGGGGAAAAAGCTGTTTTGTAGCGGGCGGTCGGGATTTTGTGCCGCATCATAAAATCCTTTGCGAATGACTTGCTCGCTTCGAGTTCGGCTGCCTTACGGCTTGCTCCGATAATTCTCAGATTTCGTTTTTCAAATTCGTCAACTATTCCGAGCGCAAGCGAAGTTTCGCCGCCGACAAAGGTTAAATCAATCGAATGATGCCCGGCAAAATCCGCCAGTTCCATAATTTTGTCAGGTTTTATCGGCACGCATTCAGCGATTTCGGCAATTCCGGCGTTGCCTTCCGCACAATAAAGTTTTGATAATCCAGGGCTTTTACTGAAAGCCGCACAAATTGCGTGTTCGCGCCCGCCTGAACCGACAACTAAAATTTTCATTATTTTTTTTGATTAATCTGAATATTTTCGCTTGAATTCAACGAAACTTGACACTTCAAGTTAATAGTTATAAGTTCAAATTCAGATAACGTCATTTTTTTGAAATTGATTTACAGAACGTTAACTCTCACATTAAAATGTACTATAAATACGATATTTAACCTGAACCGACCCCAATTTGTTTCTGTCGAGTATCGTCATTTAATAAAGTTAATTTGAATAAATTCCCCCATTTATTCGAATTGACAGAATTTACAAACAAGCAGGGAGGGAAACTACAATGTCTGGTAATTATTCCGGCGCGACAAACGGCAACTTACAAAATTCTTTTGAAGTCAAAGAAGACTTTGAAGAGCAAACTATTCTGTGTATTGATTGCAATACAGATTTTATTTGGTCTGTTGGCGAACAAACGTTTTACCGCGACAAAGGATTAAAAAATCCGCCGAAACGCTGTAAAGAATGCAAACAGGCAAAAAATGAGCGACTAGCCGCAATCGCCGCCGCGCAAGCCGCCGGAATTAAGCAAAGAATCGAGGTCGCCGTTCATTGCGCGAGATGCAATTCGCACACGACGGTTCCGTTTTATCCTTCACAAGGTCGTCCTGTATATTGTCGGTCTTGTTTCCTGGAAATGAATCCGAATTTGATAAAGAGCGAAGAAAAATAATTATTTTTCAAATTTACATTTTTACATTTTCAATTATCCGCCGACGTGAACGCTCGGTCTTCTTTCCGGGTCAGGCTCGGCTTGTCTGAGAATTTCCCGCGTCACGGGCGCCGTGTCGCCTTCGCCGAATAATAAATATCGAACCAGGTAAGAAAGCGGATTTCCCTCGCTCCAGCCGAAATAAACGTGGGGAATTTTGTTGGTTTTATCGCGCAGATGTAGAAGCAACCCGGCAATCGCGTTCGGAACAGCGGGCGCTTCTGTCCGAAGAATTCTGTACCCGTCTATATCAACGCCGCGAATTTTCAGTTTTCCTGAAAATTCCGAAGCATCGCCGAGCTGAATTTCATAAAAAAGAATCGGATCGCTCGCCGGAATGTGGTTATCTACCCGCTTTTCGTGCTCCTTAAAGCGATATTCCTCGACCGAGCCGGAATCCTGCCGGTTCGTTACAATTCGGATTTCGCCTTCCGCTAAATCGGTTATAAAACTTTCAGCTATCGGATCGAACTCGATTGTGTCAATTCGCACTTCGGTCGAGCGCATCGCTCTCGAAACCAGCGACGTGATGATAATGCCGAGAATGAACAGCGAAGCTATCTTGATGCCTTCAGGCTGCTCGATTATGTTTACGACTGTTGTGTAAACAAAAACAGCAGTTATTATGAAAAAAGCCACCCACCTTTTTTGTGATTTCTTCCAGGCGGATATTGTTACAGCAAAAGCTGCCGAAGTCATCAACATTAAAACACCGGTCGCGTAAGCGCCGCCCTGAGCCGTTACGCTGGCTTGAAAAGAAATAGTGACGATAAAACAAATCAACGTAAAAACCAGCACGAGCGGGCGTGTTGCGCGCGCCCAATCCGGCGCCATACCGTAACGAGGCAAATAGCGCGGAACGATATTCAGCAACCCAGCCATCGCCGACGCACCGGCAAACCACAAGATTGTAATTGTGCTAATGTCATAAATGGTGCCGAAAACGCTTCCAAGAAACTCGTGAGCCAGATAAGAAACGGCGCGACCGTAGGCGCGACCGCCTTCAGCAAACTCTGAAGGCGGGATCAGCATTGTCGTGATAATACTGCTGCCGATGAGCATAAAACTCATTATTATCGCCGCGCCGCTGAGAAGTTTTTTACCATTATGAATCCGTCCTTGAATATTTTCTTCATTTTCAGTTTCTATATTTACGTCAGGATTAACGCCAAATTCATTTTTTCGATCATCGTCTTTAATAAGCGGCATAACAACCACGCCGGTTTCAAAACCTGA
Organism: Pyrinomonadaceae bacterium; assembly: GCA_036388895.1. Lineage (GTDB taxonomy): Bacteria > Acidobacteriota > Blastocatellia > Pyrinomonadales > Pyrinomonadaceae > SXVE01. The sequence goes on from DASVQY010000063.1 coordinate 97,759, forward strand.
AAGCCCCAGCGCAAGTTTGGGAAAAACCCAGAGCGAAGCTAAAACTACCATAATCGCGCTGCCGTTAACGCCCGGGCTTTGCCAGATTGCCGTTTGCCAATTGCTTAAAACGTTCGGATGAGTAAATATCTCGTACAAACAATAGCCGATTACAAAAGTATTCAAAGTCAAGAAAACGGCAACAATGCCTACAGCTATGCCAATTGCTTCGTTGAACCCTTTAAGAAAAACCGCACCCAAAAATCCGATTAAAACCAAGGTAACAATTACCTTGTGATTAAGAAATTGAAGATTATGTTCGACAAAAGGGTTTTCGATGATGTGCGCCGTTGCATCCGCCGCGGAGAGCGTAATTGTGATAATAAAACTCGTTGCCACAAAGCCGAGCAGAGCGAGCACAAACATTTTCCCCTTCCACCTGGAAAGCAAATTTTCGAGCATCGAGATAGAACCGTCGCCGTGCGGACTTTCCTCTGCAACGCGTTTGTACATCGGCAGAGCGCCAAAAAGAGTGAGAAGAACCAAAACAAGCGTCGCAATCGGCGAAAGCGCACCCGCCGCAAGAAAAGCGATTCCCGGCTGATAACCGAGAGTCGAAAAATAATCTACGCCCGTAAGGCACATTACCTTCCACCACGAATGCTTTTTATGTTTGCCCTCTTTTTCGTGCGGGGCTTCAATCTGTCTTACTCCTTGAAATAGCCAATTATTAAACTTTTCATTAAACGACGAACGAGTATTACTCATAATCCTTTAAAATAAAAAACCGCAAACACAAGTCGCGTGTCTGCGGTTTTTGAATTTATGAACTTCACAAAACCATTTCGGCTTGTCTCCCATTTCTGCCTACGAGGTTAGCTGTCGGGCTGGAACAATGGAAGTGTTCCTCATCTGCTTTAAAACGATTAGCCCCGAAAGGATTGGTTCCCCCGCGTTATTTCAATAAAACTTCGGCAATATCAATTTCTACCGTGAAAATATACGATTATTTTAATCGAATTGCAAATGAATTATTTATTTGCAATTTGAAGCGGCGCGCTCGGAAACAGTTTATATACTTCGTTTAAAAAATAACAGGGCGACGTCTCCCACACCGTCGCCCTTAGGTCACAAGTCCTCACCCCTCGTGACCAGATGTTCACCGGGGAGGTGAACATCCTCAATTATCCACAATATTATTAATTTTGCAAATAAGAATGAAACTCTTACTGTTCTTTATTGATTATTTGCCAACGAATAATTGCTCCAGGGGTTTTCAAACTCTTCAATTGTCAATCCGCCGAGCACGTAAGATTTTTGACCTTTTTCGGATTCGAGGTAGATATTGTATTCGCCCAAAGCGATTTCCGGTTTTACATTAACCTCAAAACTCAGGACCGAGATATTTCCTCCAAAATCGTGCTCGAACAGAGTGTTCGGCGTGACTGTCATCAGCGGCGAACTGAAACCGATTTTATAATCATTAATATTGATGTTTTTCCCGCCCACGTAAACCGTATAAGATTTTCCGGCGTTTAACGTGACGGAATTTTCAGAAAGCTGACCGTTAAAGCCGACGTACTGCACTTGAAAATTAATCAAAGTTTGGTCGAGTTTTTTCGTAATGCCAGCCGTTTTGCCTTTTCCGACTTCGGCTACACCGACTTCTTCAGCCGATTTGAAACCTTTTGTTTTAGAAAGGTTTTGCGCGTAAACTTTATACTTCCCTACGGGCAGCGACTCGAAATGAAATCCTCCGTCGGCGTTTGTCGTGTATTCGGCGCTAACTTTTCCCGTTTCAAACTCTTCCGCCCAAAGCTTGTAATTTTTTGCCGTTTTACCGTCGGAAAGAAGAAGTTTTCCGCTGATCGCACCGCAGCAATTTTCGTCTTCTTCCTTTAAGCCGTAAATTGCGCGGATTGCGGTAATGTCGGTTTCGGCAAGAGTTCTCGAATCGTAGCTGCTTAAATTAAAGACTCCGTTTTTACCGCTGCTTTCGTGCATCGTCGCTCCGAGAACCGATGAATGTTCGAGTCCGAGAAGATGTCCGATTTCGTGGGTCAAAGTTGATTCGAGATCGAAAGTTCCGACCGTACCGTCTGTAGAAAATTGCTGATAAGGATTCAAAACTATATCGGCTTCGGTGATTACGCCCTTTTTATTGAAAAATACGCGCGTTATTGCCGAAACGGACTCCGCTTCGCCGCTGAACAGCAAGATATTTTCCGGCGTGTGCGCGATTGTTATCAAACTTACGCCATCACCAAAGTTCCCTGACGGACTGACCGATTTTTTTTCGGACGCAGTTTCTTTAAAGTTTATGTTTGTGACTTTTTCCCACGATTGTAAACTTCGCCGGACAGCACCCGAAATATCACTGTCGGCTTTAATGTTCGGATTGAGCTCATACAGTGAATCCGAAATCGAAATCGGAATTGTTCCGGCATTCCAGCGCAGTTTCAAATCGGTTTTCTCTTCCGAATATTGAGGCGCGTAACCGCTCGCCGAAAGCGCGAAAGCGATCAGCAGAAAAATCGTGCAATAAATTTTTAAGAACCTGCGCATAAATAAATCATAATTCGGATTTCGGCGCGAAACCTTCTATGTTTTCTCTTCCGACCCGTTCCAAATCCGCAAACGCGACGATCAAAAGCAAAACTACCAATCCCAAAGTAGCAATCACGTATAAAAGAGCGATTTGTTCTAAATAAAGTAGAATGCCGATAAAAATACTGATTAATACTATCCAAAAAAGCGCGATGGTCCGACGACCATATTTATTTTGTTTGTCTGCCATATTCATTAATCCACTTTCTAAAAAAGCGTCATTTTTTATTGATAACAAATTTTTACGGTTTCAACAATTAAAATTTGTGATTTTTACAAAAATTTAAAGCTCATTCAATAATCCGAAACGGAAGGGCGGCTGATTGGCTTTCCGTCGTGCTTTGTAATTGTATAACCGGCGGAAATTTTTTCTTTGCACGTCCCTTTTCTCCGACCTCAACAATATCGAAACTTTGAAGAACGATGTCTTCAGCCTGTTCCGCCTTTATTTTCTTTAAATCGACTTCGATAACTTTGGTTTCTCTGCCGACGCGCCGAAAAATCGTTATTGAATCTTCGGTCGCGTTTTTAGTCAAACCGCCGGCGCTGTCTACCGCTCTCGAAACGGTTAATTTCGATCGTGCGGCGATTTGTTTCGGAGAGTTGACGCCGCCCGTTATGTAAATTGGCGCCGCTTCCAATACTGTAACAATATCGCCGCTGAGAATCTGCGGATTCGATTCTTTGTTTCCGTTTAATAAATCGGATATTTTAACACTGAGCGTCGTTGCGACGTTTCCCTGCCTGGTTTTGACGAATCTTTCGCGTTTTTCCCCGTTATCCGAAATTGCAGATTCAAAAACTTTCGGTTCCGCCAAGCAGCTTAAATTTTGCGGGCGGAAAATGCGTATTTCGCCGTCCGCAAGCTCGGTCAAACCGCCGCTCACGATCAGTAACTCATTAAGAAAAACTGATCTTTTAATTTGAAAACGCTGCGGTTTTTTGACCGCACCGACCAAAACCGCCGTCGCGCGGTTTGACCGGTCTAAAATTTTGACGACCACTTTCGGATTGCGCAAAAGTTTTTCATAGCCGCGAACTATGTCGCGCGCGACATCTTCCTCGCTTCGGCAAAGACCGAAAACCGGCTCTTCAATAAAGCTGAGTCCGTCAATGTAACCTTCGGGCGTGAGCTTACCGCGCCAATCATATTCAAAACTTCCGAGAATATCTACATCTATCAAATCGCCCTGATGAATTAAATTCTCAGCCGAAGGCGGATTCGTTTGTAAACTAGCTTTGTTGCCGTGGGTTTGGGCTGCGAGAAAACTTCGCGTGAGCGGAAGACAAACGAAAATAAAAAAGATTTGGAATAGTTTTCGGTACTTCATTAAACAATCTTCCGCTCGAACTTTCAATTATCTTTTAAATAAATGTATAAATGCCTACAATTCGGTCATTTCAAACGATGCTTTTATTGAACTCGCTTTTTTTTTCGTCGCTTTTGTTTTTTCCCTTTTCTTTCCGCGCAGGTTTGTTCGTGACGGTTCCGGGCACGGCAAATCCTTTGAACTCCCAGTTACAGGCGTCGCAAAGCAAGTTATAACGAAATAATAATTTAGACAAAATTGAAGTCGGGCGATAGCCTCTTCTGATACGGCTGCTCGAGCACTTCGGACATCTCTGGCTAATCATAATTTTCTTCTAATTTAGAAGTTTTTTTGCTAATTTTCCTTATTTCCTTTTTGGATTCTTCCAAGACGCGAATTTTCTCGATTTCCGCAGTTATTTTTTGCTCAATCAATTGTCGCTCCTCATTTTGCACCTGATCGCGCCCGAGATAAAACAGCGCATCGCTGTAGTGATCAACAGCTTTTTTATACTGTCCCTTGAAAACAGAGCGCTCGGCTTGTTCAATCCAATGAGAAACTTTTATGCTCGCAATAAATTCAGTCAACGCCGCCTCTGATTTTATTAACCGCAGTTCCTGGGGGTAAAACTGCAAAGCAGTATGTATAACGTCCAACGCTTTCTGAGATGCTTCGAGTCTTTCATTTATTGTAGCATTATTTTTAGCTGAAAGCGTAAGAGAGCGAGATTCTATTTCAGCCCATTCGAGCAAGTGAAAACGATGCAGCGCTTTAACGATTTCTCTGCCGCGACGAAGAGCAGCGATTCGCGGCGACCCGACCGCTACACGCAAAAGCTCGTCTTTATTTAATAAAAGATATTCGTTGCAGATTTCAAAAACCTCATAATGCCCGTTCGCCAACTTCCCCAAAACCTTCGCGGCTTCGGATTTTTGTTTAATCTGTTTGATTATCTCGGCATTCTTTTCCAGCGTCAGCTTGTTCGGGTTTTGCGCGCCCTGATTCAAAATCGGCAGTTTAGCGATATTATTGTCAAGCCTTCTCTGCGCGGAAATATAGCGGTTTCTGGCTTTTCGCAAAACAACTTCGCGCAAAAAAACCGCGCCGCCCAAAATAAAGCTCGCCGCCACACCGGCTCCGACCCACGGCATATCTTCGGTGCCGTCGTTCAAAACGCCCCAGATTAAAAAGAAGAAACCGGCTGAAACGGCAACCGACAGAACGTAATAATTCGATGCCGGAAGCCAAAACGGGCGATGCTGCCTTGTTGTTTTGTAACTGAATCCTTGTATAGTACCGGTTCGATTTGGTCTTTCGTTCAATTTTCTCTCCCGGATTATAAAAAATTGTCCTCAAACACAAGCGAAATGAACTTTATAGTGGTACTTTCGCGAAAAAATGTCAATTATTACCGTTTTCAAACTCTTTTTCGTCGGCAAATATTTTTATATTTTTTGATATAATACGAATTAATGAACAAGACAAAGAAAAAAACCATACGCCCCGTTTTCGACTCGATTCGCAAGCCGATTGCGCCGCCCGGACAAAAAATAGGGGAAAATAAGCCTGAAGAAAAAGTTCACCCTTCGCTTAGAAAAACAAAACACAAGAAGAAAAACGAACAGGACATATAAAGTATGCCAATCTTCAAAAAACAAAAAGAAATCGCGGCGAACGTCTGGGCGCGTCCCGAAATGCTCGTTACTTTTCGAGCCGAAATAATGCCCGGAAAAAATCGGGAACAAAGGACTTTTCGCATCAGAGAGGTTTTATCAAACGGGCGCGTGACGCTGTACGACTTTGCCGGAGAGCACAAAGAAAACGAATTTGAAGCGTTAAATTTCTTACGCGACAAACAACGGTAAATTACCAGTTGTAAATTTTCCCGACATCGAGAACCGTTAAATTTTTGATGTTCAGTTTTTGAATTTGGGCGACAATTTCATCGCGATACATCGGTTTTAGATTAATAGCGAAAATCGGACAATCGGTGTGCTCGAATTTTTCGATTTCCGATTGCAAAATCTTCGGCGTCAAATGATGCGAAACACGCGCTAATTCTTCAAATTCATCCGGGAACGCGCATTCGATTAAAAGCGCGTTTAAATTTTTCGCCTTATTGACCGTTTGCCAGAATTCGTCCATTTCCGCCGTGTCGCTGCTGATGGCGAATGAATTTTTACCGTCGGAAACGATAAATCCGACTGCCGGAACTTTGTGATTGACGCCTTCGGCGACGAAACGCAAACCGCCGACGCAAAACTCTCTGCCGCGTTCAAAAGCGATATATTCCATAATCGCACCGTTTTCGTTTGACAGTTCGGAAAACCGCGGATAAATATCCCAATTAAAAATATCGCGCTCGAGAATTTCGATGACTGCTCTTTCGGCGTAAATTTTAACCTGCTCGGTTAAAGTCGCAAATAAATCGTCTAAAAACAAAGGCAGTCCCGCGATATGATCGAGATGAGCATGCGTTAAAACGACGTGACGAATTTTTTGTTTTTGTTCAAAGCTTGTCCCCATCGCCAGGCTTCCGGCGTCAATGGCAACCGAATCGTTAATAATAAAGCAGGAGAGATGTTGCCGTGGAGAAGCCGAGCCGTTTTCATCGAATGTACTTGGAAGCAACTGAAATTTCACTATACTTTATTTTATAACTTTGATTTTACAAAACTCATCTCGCGCAGGTTTGCGCCCGTCCGCCGTCAATTTCGTAAGTCGCGCCGGTAATCCAAGAAGCGTTTTCCGATGCTAAAAAATAAATCAGTTCCGCCACTTCTTCCGGCGTTCCGACACGTCCGAGCGGGTGCGTTGTTTTCGATTTTTCCAAAAAACTTTCGTAATCCGCGTCAGCCATTCCGCCACGCTTGTGCAAATTTGTCACAACAACCCCCGGGTTAACGGCGTTTACGCGGACTCCTTTCGGAGCGAGCTCCAAAGCCGAACATCTGGTCAATTGGTCAATCGCGGCTTTGGAAACGCAATAAGCCAAAACTCCTGGAAAAGCGCGAAGTCCGGTGACGCTCGAAACATTGACGATATTTCCTTTTGTTTTTTCCAGATGCGGAGCGCATTTTTGCATCATATAAAAAACCGTACGAAGGTTTATATTCATCATCTTGTCCCAATCGTCGAGCGAAGTATCTTCAATCGAACCGTTTTTTATAATTCCGGCGGCATTAATTAGAACGTCAATTTGACCGAAATTTTCAATCGTATCCGACATCAGACGATCAACCTGAGTAGTCTCCAGAATATCGGTCAGACTGATTTTAACGAAACCGTTTTTTTCACGAGCATCATCACGAAGAAGTCCCAATTCTTTTTCATTTCTGCCTACAGCGACTACCTTTGCTCCATTTTCGGCGAAAAGCATTGCAGCAGCGCGTCCGATTCCGCTGCTGGCGCCAGTGATAACGGCAACTTTGTCATTCATAAATTTACAGGTTTGAAATTATAAAAGCAGTTTACCACAACAGGTTAACGAAAGATTCAGCTTTATTTCAATATTGATAAATACAATCTCGAAAATAAAAAAGGACAGCCGAATTTTACGGCTGTCCTTTTTTCAGAGATTGCGATTGAGAATTAAGCAATAAACAACAACTTGATTTACAATAATTATTAAACTTCGCCGACCTGCGGACGAGGCGTAAAAAACTGCTCGATGGCAAGTTTTGTTTCTTCACGCTTGCGAATCTGAAAATCGCTTACCCAGCTCGTTACCGTCGAAACCATCTGGCGGGCTGATTCTTGTTTCGATGTTTTTTCGACTGCCGGCTGCGCTTCGACGTTTTTGATCTCCCCTTTTTTGATTACCTTAATCTTACCCTTTGTAGACATTATTGCGTTGCTCCTTATTTTTATGACTGCTTATTAAAATGTATTCCTTTTTTGTTACGTTTAATTCCCCGCTGGTACGAATAGCAATTTGGATGCCACTTATGAGAACGATTGAAAAATGATTTTTTGCGGATGCGAATTAACTTTTTTTTGTCCGATTAAATTTTTGGCATTCTGCAAACTCTTGTCGTTTATTTTCGCGCTTTGCTAATAGCATTAAACGATTTCGTTTCGCGCTTCGTTCCATTTTTTTATTAAAACAGCGATGAAATCGGAATAAAATTAAAATGAAGTTTTCATCGAAAAACCCGTCTTCGCCTGGCATACACGTTGCCGAAAAGCAGAGCGATGAACATTTTCGATTTTTTAATTATTTATCTGGCGTGCGGCGCTCCGGTTTCCGTTTATTTACATTTTCAAAATCGTCGTCTTTATTCCAAACAGTCGTGGCTCAAAACCGTACTCTATTTAGTTTTCTGGATTCCCTTTTTCGTGCAAATAATACTAAAAAGCCGAATGTTCAAAGATTTCTTGAAATTCAGTCTTAATTCAAAAAAGAAACTCGATATTGATAAGGACAATCAAGTTTTGCTCGTTCAAAAAAAAATCGAAAATATTTTGTCTGAAAACGATGCGAATATTTCTGTATACGAATTTCGGGAGGTTTTTGAAAGGTTTGTCGGTCTAACGAAAGCGAGCGCGAATTATAAAAACGAGCCTTTCGAGCACGAGAAAGAATTTTTTCGCGTCAGCAAAAAAGGCAATCAAGAACTTTCCTCTAAATGTCTACATAGACGCAACCAAAAACGTCTTTATTTTCATCATACCGAAGCCGAAAAGGATTTTTTGCAAATGATCACAAGAATTTCCGATTCAGTGATCGAACAAGCGGAGTTGCGGCGCACGACGATTGAATTGAGCACGCTTTTAAATAACTCGAAAATTCGCGCGGCTTTGACCGAAATGTTCGACTCAAAATCGCAAATAATCCCGAAAACCGCCGTCAAAGATTTGGAGAAAGATTTATGGATGCCCGAACTACACAAACCGCCAGCCGTCAATCACATTTCGACGAACTGGCGAATTACCAGAGAGAAAGTGAACTTGTCCGCCAAAGATTAGATTACCTGATCACCGCTAACGCCGAAACCGCGAGGCAAAAAGCGATGTATCACAGCGACCGGGAGAAACTCGAAGCCGAATTAATGGCGAATCCTTTAGATACGGAAAAAACTTACGCTTATTTCGGTATGATGCTCGGAGCTTTTCCGCCCGCCGCTTTTTTTATTAAATTTGCGATTGATTCGAACTTGCTCGTCAGAGACGAAGCGTGGATTTTCGGCGTATTGTTTATCGTCAATTTGATTTCGGCGATTGTCGGATATTTTACGGGCAAATTCATCGGCAGAAGCGTTCGCGAGGCGGAAACTTATTCATGGCTTCCGATGCTTTTCCTTCTTCCTTTTATCGGAATGTTTTGGGGAATATTGGCGGGCGGCGCGGGCGGCGCTGTCATTCTTATTTTCGGCGCGTTTTTCGGAGCAATTTTAGGTGCAATAGTCGGCGGCGCTGCTTTGCCTGTTTTCACGATTTTTCACCGTTTGCTCAAACGCGGCGACCAGATCGAATTGAAACATTTTCTGCCGATTGCTTTCGGTGTCACTTTCACCATTTGTTCGTTTATTCTCGGAATGTAAATATTTTTGGTAAACTCATAAGCATTTAACACAAAATTCATTAAATTGTTACACTTTAGTAACATTTCTTAAATATACGTTAAATGCTTATGAGCAAATACTTGTTTTTGTCAGCTTTTTTTCTGCTTTCAAACCTCTGCATTTATTCTCAAACAACTCCGCCCGAAGATGATGTTCAATTTTGGAGTGAAACTACTGTTTCGACTCCTGTTTACAAAACGAAAAATTCCAGAGGCGAAAGCGTCGAAAAAATAGGATTTTTTTTCAACGGTAATTTGCGCGTCGGGCGCAATGTTTCGCGTCCCGTAGATGAAAGAGTCGGTTTCGGTTTCGATTTTTTTATTAATAAGTATTTAACTTTTACTCCGAGTTATCTTTACCGCGCCGCTCAGCCTTACAAAGGACGTGAAGAATACGAACATCGCACCAGATTCGATCTAACCACCGGGAAAAAATGGTCGAAATTTTCTCTCAGAGACCGCAACCGCATTGAATACCGCATCAGAAATTCGCGCCCGGATTCGGTTCGTTATCGAAATAAATTACAGCTCACGGTTCCGGTAAAAAAAGACAAAAAAGAAATTTTTGCTCCGTTTGTTGCGACCGAACCGTTTTATGATTTTCGCGAAAAACATTGGACGAGAAACGAATTTTCCATCGGCATCGGCAAAAAGTTTACCGACAACTTCTCCACCGATTTTTTTTACCTGCTGCAGAAGAATCGCGGAAACGCTTTAAAAACCGTGAATGCTTTCGGCGTCAATTTCAAAATTAAAATTGACTGAAATTCAAATTAAAATTGACTAAAAAACGTTAAACGGTTATTCGTAAATGACGGTTGAAACAGTTTTGAAAAAACTGACGACGCGTTATTCATTCGGCGATGCTGCTTTTCCTACATTTATTTGCGCTTTTCTTACTCGTCCTGCTCGGCTTTTACGTTTTCGTCGCCGATCCGCGCAACCGTGCGCATCAGACTTTTGCGGCATTTATCTCATTTCTCGCTTTTTGGACGGTCAAAGATTTAATTTTCTGGAATTTTTATGATGAAAAAATCGGCGCCGGATGGTGGGCTTCGGTCAGCTTTATCGTCGCACTTTTGATGCAGTGCGCGCTCGTCGTATTCGCCTGGGTTTTCCCGGAAAACGCGCGCACGCCGCGCAAACGCGCCGCGGTAATTTTTGCGCCCGGTCTCGTTCTCGTTCCGTCCGCCGCTTTTGGACTGTTATGGCACAAGGTCGGGATTCAGAACGGCATTTTCGTCATTGATCTCGCGCCGCTCGCTTACGCGTTCGTTTTGTATGTTTATTTCTTATTTTTTTACGGCGTCGTCGTTTTATATCGAAAATACCGGAATTATCGCGGCACGCAAAAAGGACAACAAATCGGCGCGATTCTTTGGGCGGTGGCGATCACGGGCATTTTGAAGACTTTCGCCAATATCATTCTGCCTTTTTACGGAATTTATTATTTTTTACCGTTCAGCGCGATTTTCGTTTTGCCCGGCGTTTTGATTTACGCTTACGCCATCTCGAATTTCAAACTTTTCTCGCTGCAAACCGCGCTCGATCAATTCCGGCTTTTTCCGATTGCCTATAAAATCGCCTTGATTATTGCGTCGGTCGCTATTCTAAGTTTCGTTTTATTTCAAATCCCGATTGTTTGGTGGTCATTTCAAAACGGAATGTCTTTTGAAGCGTGGCGGCGCTATCTGGTTTTCAGCATAATTTCGGCGCTCGTTCCGAATCTTCTGCTCGTTCTACTGATTGTACGGACGATCTCGCGCCCGCTTCGGAAAATAACTCTCGCGGCGCTGCAAGTGACGAAGGGAAACTACGGAACGGAAATCGAGCTGCGAAAAAGCAACGATGAAATCGGTCTTTTGGCGAATTCTTTCAACGAAATGAGCCGCAAAATGTCTTCGGACATAGAACAATTGCGATGCTTAAACGAACAGCTCGTCCGCACCGAAAAGCTTGCGGCGATGGGAACGCTGGCAGCGGGCGTCGCTCACGAAGTCAATAATCCTCTCGCCTCGATTTCTTCGCTGATTCAGATGATGCAGTCGAACGACGGCTTGGATGAAAAAACAAAGGACAATCTAAGATTGATTTCCACGCAGATTCAGCGCATTTCTCAAGTAACGCGAGATATGATGGATTTCGCGCGCGCGCGTCCGGCTGCCAAAAGTTCCGTTGATATAAATAAAGTAATCGAAACAACCTTACGATTAGCGAGTTTCGACAAAGCTTTTCAAAAGCTTAAATTAACAAAACGTCTCGAAAAAAATTTGCCGCAAATTTACGCCGACGGCGATCAAATACAGCAAGTTTTTCTCAATCTATTGCTAAACGCTCGCGACGCGATGCCCGACGGCGGCGAGATATTCGTTGAAACATCCAATAAATTGAATGAAATAATCGTTGAAATAACCGACAGCGGCATCGGCATCAAAGACGACGACGTAAAAAAAATCTTCGACCCTTTTTTTACAACGAAACCTACGGGCAAAGGCACGGGGCTCGGTTTAGCCGTCTGTTACGGAATAATCACCGCGCACAACGGAAAAATCGAGGTTCTTTCCAATGAAAGCGGCGGCACGTCATTTCTGGTCGCATTGCCGGTCAAATAAGCGATTTCACTGGTTTTTGCCGGTCAAAATAAAATTCAAATTTTTGTTTCATATATTTTCTAATTTTCGGAAAATGTAATATCGTTTTACTTAACAAACCTTTGAAGAAATATCTTTTTATTTCTGAACACACTTTTATAAATTCGTTGCGCTTTGTCTTTTCTGCTTTTTTAAGACTGCATTGATTTGCCGCAATGTTTTTTCGAGGTTTTAGCAAATTCTTAAAGGAAATGAAAATGAAAATCAGACTTTTCAGCCTTACGGCTATTTTTCTATTCGCCTGCACTGTCTTCGGACAGCAGCGCCCTACGGCTTTCATCAACGCCAGAATTATTCCGATTGCCGGTCAGCCGATTGAGCAAGGCGTTTTGATCGTTCAGAACGGAAAGATTACGGCGGTCGGCGACGCCCGCACGGTTAGACTTTCTTCCGACGTTCAAACCGTTGATTTGAAAGGCAAAGTGATTATGCCCGGTTTAATAGACACGCACAGTCATATCGGCGAAGGTTCGGGCGCGGACGGTTCCAGTCCGATTCAGCCCGACGTGCGTCTTTTGGATTCGCTGAACGCGCGAGCGGCGAGTTTGCAGCGCGCACAAGCGGGCGGCATTACGACAGTCAACGTTATGCCCGGTTCCGGTCACCTGGACAGCGGTCAGACGCTTTACCTCAAACTCCGCGACGGAGCGAGAACCGTTGACGATTTGCTGATTTACGACAAAAGCGGAAATTACATGGGCGGAATAAAATTCGCAAACGGCACAAATTCGCTTCGCACCGGCGGGGGAAATTTTCCCGGAACACGTTCCAAATCAGCCGCTCTTATCCGCGAACAATTCATCAAAGCGCAGGATTACCGCGAAAAAATCAGAAAAGCCGGCGATGACAAATCCAAATTGCCGCCGCGCGATTTAGCTATGGAAGCTCTCGTCGAAGCCTTAGACGGAAAACGCACCGTTCATTTCCACACTCATCGGCACGACGATATTTTGACGGTTTTGCGCCTTCAAAAAGAGTTCGGCTTCAAAGTCGTGTTGCAGCATGTTTCCGAGGCATGGAAAGTCGCCGATGAAATAGCCAAAGCGAACGCGCCGGCTTCTATAATTATGATTGACAGCCCGGGCGGAAAACTCGAAACCGTGGATGTCAGCTATACGAACGGCGCCGCGCTCGAAAAATCCGGCGCGCTCGTCGGTTTTCACACGGACGATTATATTACCGATTCCCGCTTGTTTTTGCGTTCTGCCGGATTAGCGGTTCGCGCCGGAATGTCGCGCGAAAAGGCTTTGTACGGTATGACCATGGCGGGCGCGAAAATGCTCGAACTCGATTCGAGAATCGGTTCGCTCGAAACGGGCAAAGATGCTGATTTCATCGTGCTTTCCGGCGATCCTTTGAGTGTTTACACGCTCGTTTTGCAAACATGGGTTGACGGCGCGAAGGTTTTTGACCGGAACGACCCGAAAGATCACCTCATCGCCGTCGGCGGCTTCGGCGCTTCGAGTGACCGCCAAATTCATATTGATTGCTTTGACGACGATTTCGGAGGGCAAAAATAATGAATTACGATTTACGATTTACGATTTACGAACGAGTCATTGTAAACAATTACAAATTTATGATTAATTTACTTTCGCGTTTTTGTGTTTGCGCGGGAATTATATTTCTCTGCACTGTTTATTCTTTATCCCAAATTGCGGTCAAAGGCGAAGCCGTCTGGACAATGGCGGGCGAACCGATTACGAACGGCGTCGTTTTGGTTAATAACGGAAAAATCGAAGCGGTCGGAACGGCGGCGCAGATAAAAATCCCGGCAAATTATAGAGTCGTTTCGGCGAAAATCGTTACGCCCGGATTGATTGACGCGCGGAGCGTCATCGGCTTGAACGGTTATTTAAATCAGCCGCACGAGCAGATGGCTCTGGACACGAGTTCGCCGATGCAGCCCGAACTGCGCGCGATTGACGCATACAATGCTGAAGAAAAACTAGTCGAATGGGTTCGACAATTCGGCGTGACGACGGTTCACACCGGACACCAGCCGTCGGCGCTCATTTCGGGACAAACGATGATCGTTAAAACCTTCGGCAAAACGGTCGAAGACGCGGTGATTATTCCGACGGCGATGATCGTCGTCACGCTCGGCGACAGCGCATTAGGCAGCGGCGGCAGATCGCCGGGAACGCGCGCCAAGCAAGCCGCGATGCTTCGCGCCGAATTGTTAAAAGCATACGAAGCTGTTCGCAAAGCCGAAACCGCCAAAACGACTCAAACCGCAACAAACGCGACAAACGCAAATGCGTCGCCGAACAACAGAGACAATAGTCCGAACGTTTCCAATCCGAATTCTACTCTGAACAATCCGCCGGTGCCGAGCAATCAAAACCCGAATAATATAAGCAACAATAATCAGAATCCAGGCTCGGTTTTGCCGATCGGCGATTTGCGCTCGGATATGATGCAAAAAATAATTCGCCGCGAAATTCCCCTGCTGGTTTCCGCGCATCGCGCTCAAGATATTATGACGGCGCTGAGAATTGCGAAAGAATTTAATATAAAAATCATTCTCGACGGCGCGTCCGAAGCGCACTTGCTTCTCGATGAAATAAAGGCTTCCGGCTTCCCTGTCATTCTTCATCCGACAATGTATCGCGCAGGCGGCGAAACCGAGAATCTTTCGATGGAAACCGCGTCTAAATTAAAAGCCGCGAATATTCCTTTCGCTTTGCAAAGCGGCTACGAAGGTTACGTTCCGAAAACCCGCGTCGTTTTGTTTGAAGCCGCCGTTGCCGCCGCAAACGGTCTTTCCAAACGCGACGCGCTGGCGAGCGTGACGATTGACGCGGCGCGGATTTTAGGACTCGCTTCGCGCATCGGTTCTATCGAAAACGGCAAAGACGCCGATTTAGCGATGTATGACGGAGACCCGTTTGAATACACAACGCATTGCGTCGGCACAATGATAAACGGTCGCGTCGTCAGCGATGTCGTCAGGTAAAATCGAATTGATTTTCGCTCGTCGCTGTATTTAGCAGCGAAGAGCGAAATGCCGAAAAACTCAAACTTTAATATGTTCACATATATTTTCTTATCGCTCTTCTTTCTTTTTCAAATCCCAACCGCTTCTCCAAAACCGGCTGAAACGCAGAAGCCCGCCGAGCAGAAAGAAGAACAGCCGAGCGTTACAAAGCATTCGATTCGGGTTGACGGAAGGCAGTTGAATTACACCGTTACGACCGGCTTTATGCCGATCAAAAACGAACGCACGGGCGAAACCGAAGCGCGCATCTTTTTTATGGCTTATACGCTCGATAATCCGCCCGCGAAACGACCTTTGATGTTTTCGTTTAACGGCGGTCCCGGCTCGGCTTCGGTCTGGCTGCATCTCGGCGCTCTGGGACCGAAACGCGTAAAAATGCTCGATGACGGACTAATGCCGCCGCCGCCTTATGAACTCGTTGACAACGAAGCAACGTGGCTGACGGAAACTGATTTGGTTTTCGTTGATACGGTCGGAACCGGATATTCGCGAGCGGCGAAACCGGAACTTGCCGGTAAATTTTTCAGCGTCAACGGCGACATCGAATCGGTCGGCGAATTTATCAGAATGTATTTGGGGCGTTACGAGCGCTGGTCTTCGCCTTTGTTTTTGGTCGGCGAAAGTTACGGCACGACGCGCGTTTCCGGTCTTTCCAATCACTTGTTTGAACGCGGAATCGCACTCAACGGCATCGCCCTCGTTTCGACCGTTTTAAATTTTCAAACGATCCGCTTTGCGGAAAACAACGATTTGCCGCTCGTTTTGATTTTGCCTTCTTACGCCGCGACAGCCTGGTATCACAAACGTCTCGCGCCGGAACTGCAAAACAAACCGCTCAGACAGGTTTTGCAGGAAGCGGAAAACTTCGCAGCAAACGAATATATGCCCGCGCTTTTGAAAATTGACAGAATTTCGCCTTCCGAAAAACAAAATCTTTTGGATAAATTCAGTTTATACACCGGTTTGAGCAAAACCTTTATCGAGCAGAATAATTTTCGGGTCGAACTCGGTGAGTTTAATAAAGAGCTGCTGAGAAACCAGCGCCGGACGACAGGCAGACTCGACAGCCGCTTTACCGGAATAGATAAAGACGCGGCGGGCGACAATCCCGAATTCGATCCGAGTATGACGGCGATTCGTCCGCCGTACACGGCGGCATTTAACGATTATGTTCGTCGGGATTTAAGCTTTAAATCCGACCTCGAATATTACATTTTAGGCGGCGGCATAACCGCGCCGTGGAATTACAATGTCGCCCAGGGCTACGCCGACACTTCGATGAGCTTGAAATCGGCAATGTCGAAAAATCCGTATATGAAAGTCTTTATTGCTTCGGGCTATTACGATATGGCGACTCCGTATTTCGCCGCCGAATACACGATTTCAGCGATGAATCTCGATCCGACTTTACGAAAAAACATTTCCGCCGCTTATTACGAAGCCGGTCATATGATGTATATCGAAAAAAAATCACTGCAAAAGTTAAAAACAGATGTGGCAGCTTTTATACGAAATTCCCTCGGCAATTGAAAGGAGAAATTTACGAATGAAAAGCTCAATTAAATTCCCGGTTTATTTATTTTTAATGCTCTGTTTCGGCGCTGTCGCGGCAAAAGCGCAAGCGGCGCCGGATTATAAAATCACAAGCGTGAAAATCGTTCCTTACGAACAAACCACCGGAAAATTTGAAGATGAGATTAAGCTGAACGATGAGCGAGGTTTCTTTAATGATTTAAGCAAAGCGCTTTTCGTCACCGTCGAAATCACAGGCAAACCCGAAAGCTACGAAGCCAAACGTCAGGTTGAAATAACCGTAACGGAAGGCGCGAAAGTAAAATCTAAAAAAATTTTTATGTCGGGAATTCTGAACGAAAAGGGCAAATTTTATTTTCCGATGTGGATTGACGCGCCGATGTGCTCCGAGGTGAAAATCACCGCGCGAATAACCGGTCAAAAAACCGCTTCGACGATTACGCGAAAGGTCGCTTTTCAATGCGGCGAATAATTCAATCTATTAGCAACAAAACGCATCATTTTCTGAAAAATCCGCATTCCGTCGCATCGAGTTTCGCGACAAAGCCCAAAACATAGCGATAGCCGATAAAAACGCTCTGCGTATTGATGTTTTCGAGTTTGTCTTTCGAGTTATGCAGATAATTCTTCCATTTGTCGCTCAAACCGTGAAAAGCGATGGCGGGAATATCATTTCTTATAAAAGAGCTTGAATCAGTATCGGCTGTTCCTGAAAGTGAAGCTGCGGCAAAAGGCAGCTTCAATTCGGTTGCCAATTCCTTTGCCATTTTCGTCATCTTTAAATTCGACGCATTGCCCAAAACCTGAGGATACGTCAAACCGAAACTGTCGAGATTTACCATCGAACAATAACCGCCGCGTTTTTCTTTCGGTATGGCTTTCGCCATCGCGTTCGAACCGACCAGTCCTATTTCTTCTTTTCCGAAAGCGGCGAAAACATACGTTTTTTCCGTCGTAAAACTTTTTAATGTTCGGTAAAGATTGGCGAGTACCACGATACCAGTCCAATTATCAATCGCGCCGCAGCCGTCGCCGACTTTATCGTAATGCGCTCCTATAACGATAATTTCGTCGGTTTTGCCTTTTTTGGTGACGATCAGGTTTTCGACCGATTTGAATTTTTCAATCTTTAAATCCTCTTCGGGCGCGCCCATTTGCTGAAACAGCTTTTTTACGGCTTCGAGACGCTCTTCATTTTTACACGGAACGAGTTTTAAATCTTCCTGTAGTTCCTGTTCGGTCGAAAGTTTGACTTTTTCCGTCTGTGAGAAACAAATTACGCAAAAAGAAAAAATTAAAAATAATGTCCCGGTGAAATTTTTGAGTGAGTGAATTTTATTCATCGTGTTTTGTATTTCCTAAAATTAGATTAACGGCGTGAGGCAGAACCGGTTTGATAACCTCGAAGCATTCGCGCACGGCTTTCGGCGAACCGGGCAGATTTATTATTAAAGTGTTTCGGCGAATTCCGCAGATGCCGCGCGAAAGCATCGCCAGCCGAGTTTTTTTCAAAGTTTCGTAACGCATCGCTTCGGCAATTCCGGGCGCTTCTTTTTCGATGACCGCGCGCGTCGCTTCGGGCGTATTATCGCGTTCTGAAAATCCGGTTCCGCCGGTCGTCAAAATTAAATTTACTTCCTCGCGTTCTGCCGTCACGTAAAGCGTTTGCCGCAAGTTATCGAAATCATCGGAAACGATTATTTTTTCAACGACTTCGGCGCCGATTTCTTTGAGCAGTTCGATTAAAGTTTCGCCCGATGAATCGTTTTCGATGGTTCTCGAATCGCTGACGGTTATTACGACGGCTTTAATTTTAAATTTTTCCTGCACGGCTTTTGTTTATTTTCCAGTGTTTCTGCTGAAAACGAAAAAGTAATTACCAACTTCATTTCCTATTTCCTGTTTTCACACTATTTTTCAATTTCATTTGAGTTTTGAACTTTTCGTTTTCCGACTAAAATAATTGAATTTTTGTCTTTTCCGCGCGCCTCTTCGATTTTTTCGGCTTTTTCGCGCGTCACGCGAACATCGGCATCAACGATTGCGCGTTTTATTTTTACTCCCTTTTCGACGATAGCCTTCGGCAGAAGAATCGAATCAACGACTTCCGCGTCTTTTTCCACTCTCGCCCCGGCAGACAAAATCGAACGCGAAATCTTGCCGTAAATTCGCGTACCGTTTGCCATCAGGCTATTTGTTACTTCAGCGGTTTTGTGAATAAATGCCGGAGCCCGTTGCTCGGACAAAGTGAGAATTTGCCAATTTTCATCGTCGAAAATAAAATTATCCTTTCCGTCGAGAAATTCCATTTGCGAACGCCAGTAACTTTCAACCGTTCCGACATCGAGCCAGTAACCGTCAAAGCGATGCTCGTACGCTCCGCCGCCTTCGACTAAATGAGGAATCAATTCGTGACCGTAGTCTTTAATCGAATCTTGTTTTTCGTTTAACTCCTTCAGCGTTTTGAGCAAAATCTTAGCGTCATAAACGAAAATTTCCGTCGTAATCAAATCGCTTTGCGGCTCGTCCGGCTTGTAATCGAATTTTGTAATACGCCCGTTTTTGTTGGCTTCGATAACGCCGAAACGCGATGCTGTTTCGCCTTCTGGAAGCCGGGTCGTGACCATCGTTACCGTTGCTTTTTTCGCCAGATGAGTCTCAATCGCTTCTCGATAATCGAATTTATAAACGTGATCGGCGCTGAGAACAATCAAAATGTCGGGCGCGAATTGCTCGATCAAATCTCTGTGACGGAGAATCGCGTCCGCGTTTCCCTGCGCAAATCCTCCCTTGTCAGCGCTGTTTTGCCTTTTTTGATACGGCGGCAGAACCATTAAACCCCCGTAAGTTCTATCCAAATCCCATGGACGCCCGTTCGAGAGATGTTCGTTCAACGAATGAAGCTCGTATTGTTCGACGACCCAAACGTGTGTCAGATTGCTGTGCAGACAATTGCTCAATGCAAAATCAATCAAACGATAATTTCCGGCAAACGGAACAACCGGTTTCGCTCGTTTTTCCGTCAACAATCCGAGACGACCGCCGACGCCGCCCGCTAAAATCAAAGCTAAAATTTTTCCTTTATACATACTTAGATTTTATTCGTTGGACAGCGGTTTCCTCAACAAACGAAATTTGAATTAAATTTCACTTCAGCCGCCGGTCGCCTCGATTTTTTCCAAATCTTTAAGCCGGCGGCTGTATACGATACTGAGCACTACCCCGCAAACCACTAAAAACATTCCGGCTAAAGATTCCAGTTGCTGCGCTTCGCCGAAAATCAACCAGCCGAAAAGCAAAGCGTAAATTAAACCGGAATAATTGACGATGGCAACGCTTGCGGCTTTTTCTTTCTGCAACGCCTTGGTGAGAAAGATTTGTCCTAACTGCGAAAACAAGCCGACGAGAAAAAGGTAAATCCAATCCCAACCGACCGGAGATTTCCACTCAAAAACCGTAAAAAAGAAACCGACGATTAATCCGACAAGCTGAAAATGAAGAACGACGGTCAACGGATGTTCACGTTCGCGCAAGCTGCGGACGAGATTGTATGCGACGCCTGAACAAAATGCCGAAACGATGCCGGTTATCAAAAAAAACAAAGAAACTCGCGTATCGAATCTTTCAATAAACAACACGCCGGAAAAAGCAATCGCGTAGAAAACCCATTGCAGAGGTTTCACGCTTTCTTTCAAAAGGAAAATCGCGATTATCGTCGTAAATATCGGCGATAAATATTGAATCGTCATCGCCGAAGCGAGCGGTATGTTTTGAACGGTAACGAAGAAGAAATAAAGCGCCGTCGTGCCGAAAAGCCCGCGCAAAAGCAGCGATTTTCTGTTTGAGCCGCGCCAGTCCGCATTTGCTTTCCGCAAACCGTAAAAGCAAAAACCGACGCCGACCAAACAGCGAAACATCACGATTTCCATTGCCGGAAGATGCCCGACTTGTTTGACGAACACATTCGCCAGCGAAAAAGCGAGCGTTGAAAAAAACATCGCCCGCACGCCTTCGCTTAAAATTGTTTGCTTCTGATTCAACTTACGATTAGTTTTTTAATTTCAAGTGAAGTTTTGAGGTTCTTGAACTAGATTCGCAACCGCAATCGGCGCCGCAAGCGTTTTTCGGCGAGAAAGATTTTATTTTACCCCAGCTCATCATCCCGACGTAAAACAAAGCCGCCAGAATAATGCCTGAAACTATGATTGTTTGTATGTCCATAGGTTTAACTCTTCAATTTAACAATGGCAATCGCCGCAAGTTTCACCGCGCAGCGCCTCGATTCCTTCTTTGACGATTATCGGCGTCATAATCAATGCCGCAACCGAATCTGCCCACCACCAGCCAAACAAAGCGTTAAGTCCGAGTCCGATTAAAAGAATCAGCGAGAGATAAGCGCAAATGTCTGTCTGCCGCGAATCGGCTTTCATCGCTCGGCTGTTTAAATCAGCGGCGACGCCGCGCTTTGCCCGCGCCAAAATCGGCATCACAATCAACGACAAAGCGGCTATCGCAATTCCGGCATAGCTGACTTCGGGAGACTCGATTGAAATCAAAGAGTCCAGCGCCTCGAAAACGATGTAAGCAGCAAGAATCAAAAAACTGATACCGACGAGTTTCAGCGCCGCTCTCTCTCTTTCCTGACCTTTTTCACCTTCGCGCAAACGCCACAACAAAGTGAAAGCTGATGCGCTTTCGATTAAAGAATCAATTCCGAAACCGATCAATGACGCGCTCCCCGCAACCACGCCCGCTATAACTGAAACCAGCGCTTCAATCAAATTCCAGCCGATTGTCAGGTATTCCAGCGTTCTTCCGCGTTTTATGTGATCGGCTGTTTCAACTGTCATAAAAATCTTAAAATCCGAAAAATTTTCCGATATTATAAGTCATAAAAGCCGCAAAATAAGCCAGTCCGGTCATATAACCGACCATAAACAGCGTCCACATCCAGGAATTCGTTTCGCGCCTGACGACTGCGACCGTTGACATACATTGTATCGCCAGAACAAAGAAAACCATCAAAGTCAATGCCGTCAGCGGCGTCCAAACCGGCGTTCCGTCGTCTTTTTTAGCATCGTGGATCGCCGAAATTAACGTTTCCGACTCTTCCGTTTCGTCTTTTCCGACGTTATAAATAATGCTCAAAGTCGAAACGAGGACTTCTCTCGCGGCAAAGCTCGCGATCAGCGCGACTCCGATTTTCCAATCGAATCCGAGCGGAGCGATAACCGGTTCGATAAAATGTCCGAGCCGTCCCGCGTAGCTGTTTTGTAATTGAACGGATTCATCGTTGATTTGATTGCTTTCCGCGGTTTGCTGTTCGCTGTTTGTTGTGACTTCGCTTTGCGTCTGATTGTTTGCAACTGGCGGCTGAATGTTTCTCGGAAAATATGTTAAAGCCCACAAAACAATAGAAATCGCTAAAATCACTGTTCCGGCGCGCTTTAGAAAAAGACCCGCGCGCGTAAACATATTTTGCAAAACCGTTCGCAAATTCGGCAAGCGATACGGCGGAAGCTCCATTACGAAAGGCGGAGGCGGCGATTTCAAAATAGTTCTTTTCAAGATAAATGCGACGATAATCGCAACGACTATTCCGAGAGCGTACATCGCCAGCATCAAAATCGCGCCGACCGACAAAAACCCGAAAACGGTTTGCCCGGTAAAAAACGCGCCGATCATCAACGTGTAAACCGGCAGACGCGCCGAACAGCTCATAAATGGCGCAATCAAAATTGTAGCCAGCCGGTCTTTCGGATTTTCAATCGTCCGCGTCGCCATTATTCCCGGAATCGCGCAGGCGAAACTCGAAAGCAGCGGCAGAAAAGCTTTTCCGTGAAGCCCGACGCGGCTCATCAATTTATCGAGCAAAAAAGCTGCTCGCGCCATATATCCGGTGTCTTCCAAGATCGAAAGAAACAAAAACAGCAAAAGAATCTGCGGCAGAAAAACCAGAACGCCGCCGACGCCGGCGATTATTCCGTCAACCAGCAAATCGTTCAGAATGCCTTCGGGCAGACTTGTTTTTACAAACTCTCCGAGCGCGCCGAAACCTTGTTCGAGCAAGTCCATCGGCAAGCTCGCCCAAGAGAAAATAGTCTGAAAAACAAGCAGCAGTACGGCGATTAAAATCAGCAAACCGAAAAATTTGTGTGTTAAAACGCTGTCAATTTTATCCGAAACGGTTCTTTCTAAAGTTTGTTTTTGCTTAACCGATTCCTGATAAACATCCGATATGAAATTATACCGCGCAAAAATTTTTTTGTTCGACGCCGCATCTTCGGAGAGACTTAAATGAATGTCTTCGTCGGCACCCGGTAAGTCATACTCGTCGAGCCAGGGCATCTGCGGAATTTGATTTTTTGATGCGACTTGTCGAACGGCTTCGGATAACTCCTGAATTCCCTGTTTCTGCGTCGCGATTACCGGAACGACGGGAATTTGTAAAAATTCGGAAAGTTTCCGGCTGTTAATTTCCAAACTTTGCTTTTCGGCAGCATCCATCATCGTCAAAGCGATGACCACGGGAATTTTAAATTCCAAAAGCTGCGTCACAAGATAAAGATTTCTTTCGAGATTTGTCGCGTCAACGACTGCGACGACTGCGTCCGGCTTGGGCAAACCGTTCATTTTGCCCGTCAAAACATCGCTCGCTATTTTTTCGTCGAGCGATGTCACGTCGAGACTGTAAAGTCCCGGCAAATCTATCAAGCGAGCCGGCGTATCGCCTAATCGCCAAACTCCTTCTTTGCGTTCGACGGTAACGCCCGGATAATTCGCCACCTTTTGTTTTAATCCGGTCAAAACATTGAAAAGCGTGGTTTTACCGGCGTTCGGGTTGCCCGCCAATGCGATTATCAGAGGCTTCGCAAAAATATCTTTTTGATCATTTGCCGATTCAAGTGAAGTGCCCGGGTCCGAGACTCTAGTCTTTGAACCACGGCTTTTGGACTTTGTAATTTGAACTTCTGTTTTCATTCGCTTACTTCGACGTTTTCCGCTTCGCTTTTTCGCATTGCCAGACTGTAACCGCGAACTCGAATTTGAATCGGATCGCCGAACGGCGCGGTTTTGATGACTTTTACGGCAACGCCCGGCACGACGCCCATTTCCATTAATCGCCGCGTAACAGCGGTTTTTCCGGCGACTCTGATGACTTTCGCCTCAGCGCCGATTGAAAGATCTGCTAATGTCGTTCTCTCTTTAATTTTCTTTTCCTCTTATCGCTTTCATTTCTTTATCAGGCTGATTAAAGTTTAATTCAATTGAAATTAACTTTCAATTTCAATTAAACAATAATCGTTCTTAAATGTGTGAAGCGGCATCTGCCGCTTTTTAGTTAATTGAAATTATGAAAATGATTCCCTAACGTTGTAATTTTTAAGGTCGAAGTTGCGGTATGTCGGTTATAAGATCGGCTTGATAATTCCCGACGGAAAAGCGAAGCGGCACGCGTTTCTCGTCGTTGCTGAGCCACAATCGTAAAGAAAGCATATCGAGTTTCGAATCACCTGTATTGATTGAGATTTGCTGCGCCGAAACTTTTTCGCCGCGCAGATTTATAAGGTCGGCGGTGGATGGTCGAAGAGTAAAAACGTAAGGCTGCTTGTCCCAGAAAACGGCGACGCGCGTATCGTTTACAGGGTTTTTCGGGTCTTTGCTCGGTTTCAGGTTAAACGAGCGAATCGCGTAAATTAGCGACAAAAGGCTGTGCGTGCCGACCGGAATTTCAATACGCTGGATGCCGCCTAACATCGCGGAACCGGTTTTCTGGTTGAAAACGGTCGTTTGATTGTAAGCGCTCAAATTTCCGGTGAATTTTAATTCTATTTGCTGCGGCGCAATCGAATCTGGATTAACGTGCGCTTTTATACCATCGCCCGAAATAAAAGCGGGGTTGCCGGGAGATGAGCTCGTTATCGTAGCATTCAACAATAAACTGTCCTGTCCGGCAAAAAGCTTTCGTTCTTTTACTTCAAAACGAATATTCCCGACCGGTATGCCGGCATTTGAAATTTGATAATTAAGAGTTTCGCCTAACTGAAACGGCAATTCCTTTATAAGCGGTTGATTTTCGGCATACGCCGCCGGGGTCGGAATCGGCGTCGGCGTGGTAACCGGGCGCGGCGTCTGAAACGGAATCGGCGTCGGGGTAGGTTCCGTAACATCCGCTTCCAGTACCTGAACGCCTGCCAGCATTACGCGAAACTCGCCTTTTACGGTTTTAAAGCGGAAAGCAACCGGAATTTTTCGCTCGTCATTGCTGAAATTTACCTTTAGGTCCATCAAACCCCTTTCCGTTAAAAACTCGCTTTGCACATTGGAAAAAACCGTATCGTATTCTCCGGCATCGGTTCTGATTCTTTCACCGCCCGCCGGTATCAAACTGACGTTGTAAATTTTTTCGTTTTCCTGAAGCGAAAAATTACCGATTCCTCCGGCGCTTCGCGCTTGATAAATCAAGGTTAAAAGATCGTGATTGACGGTCGGCACGCCGAGAAAATTACTTATGTTTTCTCGCGGCACAATCGAAACATTTTCGGTTTTTCTTGTGTAAAGCGGCAACCCTTTTTCCGGCGAAGCATAAGTCGTGCGCGTTTCATCGAGAAGATAGAAAGCCGCGCTGACAATATCGTTTGTTTTGATTTTGGAACGCAGCTCGATGGCATCTCTTTCCGCTAATTTTCCGCGGGAAACCACATAAAGTTCGGCGTAACCGGCATTATTGAATTTTTCAAACGAAATATTATAAGTGAGACGTTCGCCGACTCGAAAAATCGAAGCCGGAGCGGTTACAACAGTTACATTCTGCGCGGAAGACGAACTGAAAACAAAAAGCGCGACAAATGCTGCTGCTAATACAAAAATCGTAAAAAAGCGTTTGCTTTGCGTGTTTTTGATGAGGCTTGATATTTGATTTTTTTCCCTTTGCATTAAAAAGTTACGAAATATTAATTTTCGATTTCCGCTAAAATAGATTTCACTGCTCTCAATTTATCTTTCGATTGCAAAACGGGTCGCCCCACAACCAGATAATCCGAACCGTTCGCGACGGCTTCTTTAGCTGTGGTTACACGCTTCTGATCGTCATTCGTTGCAAAATGTGGACGAATCCCGGGAGTTACGATCTTAAACACTGGATTTCCAATCGAACGACGAATCAGTTCCGTTTCCCGAGCGGAAGCGACAACGCCGTCGAGCCCGCTTTTCGCTGCAAGTTTCGCTAGATTGAGAACTTGCTGATTGATTTCAGATTCGATACCGATTTCTCGCAGCGTCTCGCGATTCGCGCTCGTCAGAACCGTTACGCCGATTATCAAAGGCTTTTGCAGATTTTCTTTGTCGCAAACTTCTTCGACCGTTTCGACCGTCCGCCGCATCATCTCGCCGCCGCCGAGCGCGTGAACATTAAACATCCAAACGCCTAAACGTGCCGCTTCGACCGACGCCTTCGCCACCGTGTTCGGTATATCGTGAAATTTCAAATCGAGAAAGATTTTATGTCCTCGCGCAACTATGTCACGGACAAAAGATGCGCCCGCCGAAGTAAAAAGTTGCAAACCGATTTTAAACGCGCCGGTTTCTTCTCCGATTTCGTCTATAATTTCGTACGCTTCGCGGGCTGTTTCGACATCGAGCGCGACGATCAGACAGTTTTTCAGCTTTGTTGGTTTCTCGTTTATTTTTGCAGTTTCAAACATTTTTCAATCGCTCGTAATTAAGCCGACAAATTTTCCTTTTCTCCACACAAACGAAGTTCCGCAGCATTCACCGACTCCGACAAATATTGAATCGTTTTGGTATGTAAAATCTTTATCCGAAGTATAATCATAATCTTTTTCGCCTTTTTTAAAGACCTGAATATAGTCCCCGCCCTCAAGACTATAATATTCATATTTTTTCTGTGACCGAACAAAAGCAATTGTCCTGGCTTTCTTTAGATGTTCAATCAAAATAGCATAATCAACTTTGCCGTCGCCGTTCCAATCGCCTTTGACCAAATACGGCTCGAACGGCGATTTATTTGTTTTGTGGTAGTCGGTGACATCTTTTGGGGTTTTACCTAGTTTCCAGCCCTGGAATTTTTTATCCAGTATTTTTTTACATTGAAGCGGCAGTTTGATGGATTGGGCTTTAACGGCTATAAATCCGCTGGCGAGAAATAAAAGTAAAATTAAATATTTCATCGGCAATCTCTAAGTTATTAATTTAACGTCTTTTATTAATCTACTCAATCGCTTGCAGAATCATTTCGCGAATATATTTCGTCAAACGAAGCGAGCCGCCCGTTAAAATTCGCGCGTTTTCTTTTTTAAAGTGCGCAAACGGCAATGCGGTGCTTGTTTTTTTTAATTTTCTTTCCTGCAAAAGTTCCAGACTTTGCGCACTGCCCTCGTTTTGCTCAAAAATAGCGGCGGAGCCATTCTTTTCCTCGAATTCGCCGCTTTGCAATTTGTAGATTAAACTTTGCATAAGAAACGCATCCTGAAATCCCGGATCGGCGGAAATCGCTTTTTGCAGAAAATTCGACGCCTCGCTTTCGCGCTTCAGTTCGTAAAAAGCGCATCCGATTAAATAAAAAACTTCGGCGGATTCCTTTTTTATTGTCGCTTGTTTGAAAGCGACAACGGCTTCCGACCAGTTTCCTTCGTATGCGGCGAGCATTCCCCAGATGTAGTTCACGACGGGAGAATATTTTTCGCTTCCGGCTAAAACGCTTAAAAGTTTTCTCGCTTTTTCTGTTTGCGCGAAATCCGCAGATATTGCGCCGAGCAACACTAGTAATTTCGGGTTCGTCGTAGCGAACTCGAAAATTTTCTCGAGATAAACAGCGGCTTCGGCGTATTTATCAACCCGAAAAAGATTTTCGGCGATTAATAAATATAACGGAACATTGTTCGGCGAAAGCAAAGCAGCGCGTTCGAGCATTTGAAACGCTTGTTTTTCCTCGCCTTCCGTCAGCAACCTGACGCCTTCTTCGATCAGATGCGTAAAAAGTTCGGCGTTCGGATTTTGATGGTGTTTTTTTATTTGATCTAAAATTCTTTTTCTTTTACCCGCCGCGCTTTGTTTATTTCTTAATTCGCCGTATTTTTCCTGCGACTTCTCGGTCAAAACTCGAGCAAATTCCGGATCTAGCAGTTTGATTGTTTCGAGAAACGATTGAAGCAGCAAACGGTCTTTTTGAAACGCGTCCAGCCCGCGCTGCAAAAAATCGTAAGCCGATTCGAGACGTTCCGAAAGCTGCGCCAAACGCAGTTCCAAAAGCGTAACCCGTTCCAGCAAATGATCTTCGTAATAGGTCGGAGGATGATTAGTATCGTACTGTAATGAATGAGGAAAAACGATCAGGAGAAGACGCGCGCCGCATTTTTCGCAGTGCGTTTCGCTCGAATCGTTCGCCGCGCGGCAGCTTTGACAGTAAATCGCGGTTGTCTTCACTTTATTAATTGATAGATGAAAAACTGGAACTAATAATTATAAAGTTTTTAAGGTCAGACTTATCACTTCTCGGTTTTTACCTCTCGCTTTTCACCTATTCCAAATCAAGCGGGTTCTTAAAAGGCGTGTTTTTATCAGTATCGGCGCGCTTTAAGGCTTCCTGAAATTTTTCCTCCAAAAGCCGCTCGCGGTCTTTGACTGATGACATTTCCTGGGCGAAAAGCTGTTCGCGCAGTTCCTTCTGCTTGTCGAGATTGCTTTTCAAATCTTCAAACGAACCGAGTTTCTTCGCTTTTTCTTCGTGAGCGAGAATTGCACCGGTTTGCGCGTCAATCGTTAATGTCGCTTCGCAGCACGGACATATCACACTAAGCTTTTCCATATAAAATTCCTGCTAAATCTTGAATTTTGACGATTAATCTTCCGGCTTTTTCTTTATTTTCGCTTTTCATTTGTCGAAACGGCAGAATTATTCAGTTTGCCGAAAAGATTTTCTTTTACTGCTTTCCATTCTTTATCAATAATACTGAAATAAACCGTATCACGAAAACGACCGGAATTCGTAATCATATGCTGACGCAAAATGCCTTCTTCTTTTGCCCCGATTCGCCGAATCGCATTTCTGGATTTTTCGTTCAGAGCGTCGGTTTTCAGTTCGACGCGAATGCATTTCCAGGTTTCAAAAGCGTGTGAGAGCATCAAAAATTTCGCTTCCGTATTTATTGCCGTTCGCTGCCAACGCGGATTAATCCACGTCCAGCCGATTTCAACTCGCCTGTTTTTCGCGTCAATATTTCCGAAACGCGTCGAGCCGACAATAATATCAGAGAATTTGTCAATCGTGACGAACGGCAATGAAACGCCGCGTTTTTGCTCGTCGAGTGCCGTTTCGACATAATTTTGCATATCGCTGTCTGTTGCAACCATTCCAATCGTCCAGCGCCAGATTGATTCTTCAAAACCGACAGCGCAAAGCGCGTCGAGATGCGTCATTTTCAGAGGCTCGAGCCGAACGAATTTTCCTTCTAAAACAATCGGTTCTATCTTCATCAAAAACCCTCATTGTATTTTGCGGTAAAACAAAAAGTCAGCAGCCGAAATAAACGATTGCTGACCATTTTCTAACTTAATTTCACAACCTGCCGATTAAATATCGTAATACATAGAAAATTCTAAAGGATGCGGGCGAAGACGCAGCTGCGTGATTTCCTTTTCCCGCTTGTAGCTGATCCAGCGCTCGATCATCGAAGTCGTAAAGACATCGCCTTTGAGCAAAAATTCGTGATCGTTTTCAAGCGCCGTCAGAGCTTCGTCAAGAGTTCCCGGCAAAGACGGAACGTTGGCGAGTTCTTCCGGCGGAAGATCGTA
>DASVQY010000064.1:0-191240 GCA_036388895.1 Pyrinomonadaceae bacterium
CATTTGCCGAAAAAAATTACGAAACGCTTTTAGCGACGCGAAAAAAACCTACAAAGCCGAACGAAATTCAATGGGACACGGAAAAGGGCTTTAACGACGAGGATTTACCGCGTCTCGAAACGGTTGACGCGTTCGTTCATCTCGCAGGTGAAAACGTTAGCGGGCGCTGGACTGACGAAAAAAAACGAAAGATTATGGACAGCCGCGTTTTCGGCACGCGCAATATCGTCGAAACGATTTCAAAACTCGAAAACAAACCGAAAGTTTTGATTTCGGCTTCGGCTACGGGAATTTACGGCGACCGCGCTGATAAAATCCTGACTGAAGAAAGCGCAACTGGCGATACATTTCTGGCTGAAGTCGGAAAAAACTGGGAAGCCGAAGCGGTAAAAGCCGAAGAATACGGGGTGCGCGTCGTGCTTTTGCGCACGGGAATCGTTTTAACCAAAGACGGTGGAGCGCTGGCGCAAATGATTACGCCGTTTAAGTTCGGTCTGGGCGGCACAATCGGATCGGGCAAACAGTGGATGAGCTGGATAGTTTTGGAGGACGAAGTGCGGGCGATAAATTTCGCGCTCGAAAACGAAAAAGTACGCGGAGCGTTAAATCTCGTCGCGCCGAATCCTGTTACGAATGAAGAATTTACCGACGCTTTGGGCGAAACGCTTCACCGCCCGACCATTTTGCCGCTGCCTGCCTTCGCCGTAAATCTCGCTTTCGGCGAAATGGGTGACGCGCTTTTGCTTGATTCGACACGCGTTGTGCCGAAAAAACTTGAAGAAGTGGGGTTTGAATTTAAGTTTCCCGAACTGAAACCGGCGCTCGAAGAAGCGACAAAATAATATTTGTTTCTATAAGTTACTCAGAAACTCTAAATAAAATCGGACGGCTCGGGCTTGCGTCGGATACAAATGAAGCGATTTGCAGATTCAAAAGATAAGCGCCGTCTGCGATTTCGTTCAGCACGTAAATCATTTCGGTAATTGTTTTATTCGGTTTGCTCGTTTCGTTCAATTCAAAACTTCCGCTTTTAACATTCCAAAAAGCGCGGTGATTCGACAGCTTTCCTTCATCGAACGTCCGGTCAATCGAAGGCATATCAACGAGAAGATGTTCAACGCCTTTCTCTACAATAAAATGCATTGCTTCAGTTGAAAAAAAAGGCGGCGTGCTTTCCGCATACGAGCGCGTTTTTTTGCTTTCCTCGTTCGGCAAAGTGCGAACGATCAAACCGCGAAAAAAATTTTCATCAACATTTTTCAAAGCATATTTAAGGGATTTTTCAGTTATAAATTCATCTTCATTATTTAAATTTATTGAGTAACTTTCGCCCGAATTCAAAGCGTTTTCCGGTTTTACTGAAATCAATGTTGTGGGAATAAATGCGTCCCTTAAAGAATCGTGAACGGAAATTCTTTCGTGCGTGATGTGTCCGATTGATTCGGTGTGCGTTCCGTTGCAGTGCGGAATAAACGTTATTTCCTGGAAATTACAGCTTCCGCCGCGCCGCGTATCGCCGATCAAACTTCCGGCTTCACAAGGTTTTGCCGCCGCTCTTTCGACGCCGTAAGCGTTCGGCTGCGCGCCGGCGAAATCGAGCGGAATCGAAATATTTATCGGATTGTTTGCATCAATCTTGAAAGTTCGGTTGTTTATTTGAACGGAAAAAATCATTGAAATTCGACAAAATAACTTAACTAACTTGCAAAGGAAGACGCGTAATTTGCGGCTGCAAATAATCGGTTGTTTAGATCAACAATTCGATTTACAAGCAACCCGTTCTTCCGCCGTCAACCGGCAAATTTATCCCGTTGATATAAGCGGCTGCCGGAGAGGCGAGAAACGCAATCGCGTTTGCCACCTCGGACGCTTCGGCAAATCTTTTCGCCGGAGTTTCGCTTTGCATTTCAGCTTCTATACGCTCGATTGTAGCACCGGCTTTGTTCGCTTTGTTTTCGATAATTGACTGCAAACGCGCCGTTTTCGTAAATCCCGGCAAAACGTTATTGACTGTGATTCCGAATTCACCGAGCTCGCCCGCGAGCGTTTTCGCCCAGCTTGCCACCGCGCCGCGAATCGTATTCGAAACGCCGAGATTCGGAATCGGCTGTTTGACGGAAGTAGAAATCACGTTGATAATTCGCCCGTATTTTTCCGTTTTCATTCCGGGAACGAGAGCGCGCGCGAGAATCTGATTGCACAATAAATGATTGCGAAAAGCGGCGACGAATTCTTCTAATTCAGCATCAATCGCTTTACCGCCAGGCGGTCCGCCTGTGTTGTTAACTAAAATATGAACAGGCGACGAATCGTTTTCGAGATAGGCAGCGACTTTGTTTTGCAGATCATCCGGCTTTGAAAAATCCGCGACAATATAATCGTGCCGCTGATTTTGTGCCGCATTCAATTCGTCTTTTACCCGTTTCAACGAATCTTCGTTTCTCGCAATCAAAACAACCGACGCGCCTAAATTTGCAAGCTCAATCGCCGCCACTCGCCCGATGCCTTGAGTGCTGCCGCAAACAAACGCCCTTTTATTTTTCAAATCTAAATCCATAATAATTAAATCAATTTAGCTGTTTTCAAAAGTCTTTCAGTCTTTTGATTGCCGTTTAACGCAACTAAAAAGACGTTCTCATTAAAGCATTTTGGAATTCGCCGTTTTATTGCAAGCGATTTCAAACGGTTTTCACCTTTTCCATCACTTCATTCAAATCAATTTCGCCGACGCTGTTAATCTCGGCGCAGATTTCCATCAGCAGTTTGTCCTGCGCGTTGCCGCGTCGTTTCGCTGCGGAATACGGCAAATCTTCGCGGAAAGTGACCATTGAATATTTGGAAAAATAATCGGGAAAAGTTTGTTCGAGCCGTGTTTCGAGCTCCCGTTTTCGCTGAAAAACCGGATCGGCGACCGCGTCGCGCATTTCGTAAAAATTTTCTTCAGCCAAATCCGCAATCGCGTCGGTGTTTTCCTTTCTCAGCTTTGCGTATTCGTCGAAAACTTTTTTCCAATCGGTGCCGTGCGTTTCAATTAATTCATTTAAGACGCGGCAATCTTCAAACGAAGCGTTCATTCCCTGACCGTAAAACGGCACAACCGCGTGCGCCGAATCGCCGAGAAGAAGGCTTTTGCCTTCGATGTTCCACGGGAAACATTTGATTGTACCGAGATTCCCGGTCGGGTTCGTAAAAAAATCTTCGATTAAAGTCGGCATCAGCGGCATTGCGTCGGCGAAATTCGTTTGAAAAAATTCGAGCAGCGATTTTGCGTCCGCTAATCGGTCGAAACTGTTTTCGCCCGTGTGCGCGAGAAAAAGCGTGCAGGTGAAACTGCCGTCGTAGTTCGGCAGCGCAATCATCATAAAAGCGCGGCGCGCCCAGATGTGCAAAGCGTTTTTTTCTAACTGAAACTCGCCGTTTTCGTCGGGCGGAATATGCAGCTCTTTGTAACCGTGTTCGAGCCAGCTTTGCGAGTAATTAAAACGCGGAACTTTATGAAACATTGCGTTGCGGATTACAGAACCCGCGCCGTCGGCGGCAATCACGGTTTCGGCTGCGACATTTTTCGTTTCTCCGTTTTCTGTGTTTGTAAAAGTAACTTCGCTGTTTTCGTAATCAATGCCGCCGCATCGCCGATTAAAATGAAAACGAATATTTTCGTATTTTTCCGCTTCGTTTATGAGCGCGATGTTCAAGCCGGAGCGGGAAATCGAGTTGATGTACTCGCCCTGACGCCCGCTGTACGGAAGCAGTTTCGTTTGTCCGTCAATCGAATGAATCATTCGCCCGCGCATCGGAACGGCTTCGCGCAGCATATATTCGTCCATTCCGACCTCGCGCAAAGCCGCGATTCCTCTGTCCGACAAAGCGAGATTGATCGAACGCCCGGCGGCGACTTCCGTTTTTCGCATATCACCGCGCGCTTCGTAAACTTCCGTCTCGATGCCTCGTTTTGCAAGGTAAATCGCTAAAAGCGAACCCGAAAGACCGGCGCCGATGATAATTACTTTTTGTTTCGACATTTTTATTTCAAACAATTTTTCAAAATCTCTGTAAATTGAAACACATCCGCAAACGAATTATAAAGCGGAACGGGTGCGACTCTGATAACGTCGGGCTCGCGCCAATCAGCGATTACTCCGCGTTCTGAAATCGCTTTGAATAGTTTTTTATCTGCGTTCTTAACGCGAATCGAAAGCTGACAGCCGCGCTCGTTCGGATTCGAGGGCGTAATGACCGAGATTCTTTCGTCTCGGATTTCGCCGAGTAAAAATTCCAAATATCCGGTTAGTTTTTTAGATTTTTCAATCAAGGCATTCATTCCAGCTTCTTCAAAAATATCTAGAGAAGCTTTTAATGCTGCAAGCTGAAAAATCGGCGGATTAGAAAGCTGCCAGCCTTCTGCTCCTTTCATCGGCACAAACTCCGAACCCATCAAAAAACGAGTTTCTTTTTTGTGTCCCCACCAACCGGCAAAACGCGGCAAATCGAAATTTTCGGCATGGCGCTCGTGAACAAAAGCGCCGGCAATTGCGCCGGGTCCGCCGTTGAGATATTTATACGAACACCACGCGGCAAAATCCGCGTTCCAATCGTGCAGTTTCAATTCGATGTTTCCCGCCGCGTGCGCCAAATCAAAGCCGACGAAAGCGCCGATTCTGTGACCAATTTCGGTAATTCTTTGAAAATCAAACGCTTGTCCGGTGTAGTAGTTGACGCCGCCGAGCAAAATTAAAGCAACGGAATCGCCGTTTTCCGTAATTGTTCGCTCGATGTCTTCGGTTCGCAAAAGCGTTTCGCCTTCGCGCGGTTTTAGTTCAATCAGCGAGTCTTTCACATTGTAACCGTGAAATTTTATCTGCGAGGCGACGGCGTATTGATCCGATGGAAACGCGCCTGCTTCAATGATGATTTTGTAACGCTCGCTTGTCGGGCGATAAAACGAAACCATCAACAAATGAAGATTGACAGTCAGTGAATTCATGACGACTGTTTCAATCGGTTTCGCTCCGATGATTGCTGCCATTTGTTCGGTCAAAAATTCGTGATAAGGCATCCATGGATTTTTGGCATTAAAATGTCCCTCGACGCCGAAGGTTTCCCAGTCTTTTAATTCCTGTTCAATATAGCTGTGAGTTTGTTTTGGTTGAAGTCCGAGCGAATTGCCCGTGAAATATAAAACTTTTTCGCCGTTTGGCTGGGCGGGAATATGAAATTTATCTCTGAAACCTCTGAGCGGATCTATTGCGTCCATTTCCGCGGCGAATGTTGTGGATGCTTCGTATTTTGATGATTGTGGCTGCATAATAATAAAAGAAACTTTACTGCGAATTTATACCGACGAATTCTCTAAAACAATATTCTATAATAAATTTTGCCGGTAATATGTTTTGAAAAATCGTGTGTCGTCAATAAAACTACTTTATCAAAATACCTCGCTTTTGCACGATACCAACTTATTTACAACATCGCTTGACCGCAAATGCAGCCTTTCTCGTCATCGTAGTATTAAATTTAAGAACATCCGGTTTGAATCCGTTAACGAATAATAATAATAAACTTCGTTTGCTTGTCTTTTAGCGATGCGGTTTTTAATCTGTAAATTAAACTGTTTCAAAAGTTAAATTTTACCGACGAAAATTATGAAAATTACGGTTATTGGTTCAGGATTCGGCGGGTTAGCGGCGGCAATTCGCCTTCAGGCGCAAGGGCACGACGTAACAGTTGTGGAAAAGCGCGACAAACTCGGCGGGCGGGCTTATGTATACGAACAAAACGGGTTTGTTTTTGACGGCGGTCCAACGATTATCACAGCGCCCTGGCTGATTGATGAGCTTTATGAGCTTGCCGGAAAAAAGACTGCCGATTACGTCGAACTCGTCAAGATAAATCCTTTTTATAATATCCGCTGGTCGGACGGCACGGTTTTTAATTACAACGACGACCGCGAAAATCTTATCGGGCAAATAGCGAAAATCGCGCCGGAAGAAGTTGGCTCCTACAAAAGGTTTTCGAAAGATTTGGGCGAAATTTACCGCGTCGGTTTTGAATTGATTGATCAGCCGTTCGATTCGATTACGAGTATGCTGAAAGTCGTTCCGCAAATGGTCAAACTGCGTTCCGACCGTTCGGTTTACCGTTTTGCTTCGCGTTATTTCAAGAACGAAAAATTGCGCGAAGCTTTCAGCTTTCACCCGCTTTTAATCGGCGGAAATCCGTTTACGGCGACTTCGATTTACGCGATGATTCACGAACTAGAGCAGAAATTCGGCGTCTGGTTCGCAATGGGCGGAACCGGCGCGCTGGTCAGAGGTCTCGGAAAATTATTCACGGACACCGGCGGAAAGGTTTTGCTCGAAAAGGAAGTCGAAGAAATCAAGGTTAAAAAGGGCAGGGCAAATGGGGTTAAATTAAAATCCGGCGAGTTTTTTGAAGCCGACGCGGTCGTTTCAAATGCCGATGTCGCGTTTACTTATCTTAATTTGATCGCGCCCGAACATCGCCGGAAATACACCGATAAAAAAGTAAAATCAATGACGTATTCGATGAGTCTCTTCGTCATTTATTTCGGCACGAACAGGAAATACGAAAATATGGCGCATCACGAAATAATTATGGGCAAGCGCTACAAAGGATTGCTCGATGAAATTTTCAAGACGAAAACGCTCGCCGAAGATTTCTCGCTTTATCTGCATCGCCCGACCGCGACCGACGCGAGCCTCGCGCCCGACGGCTGCGATTCGTGGTATGTTCTTTCGCCCGTGCCGCATTTGCAGGGAAACATTGATTGGACGAAACAGGCGAAACCTTACCGTGACTCGATAATAAAGTATCTCGAAGAGAATTATATGCCCGAGCTTTCAAAGCATATCGTCACCGAAACATACATTGATCCGCTGCATTTTCAAGATACGCTTAACAGCTATCTCGGAAACGCGTTCGGTGTCGAGCCGACTTTGATGCAGTCCGCTTATCTCAGACCGCACAATCGTTCGGAAGACATTCCGAATCTTTATTTCGTCGGCGCCGGAACGCATCCCGGCGCGGGAATGCCGGGCGTGATTTCATCCGGGAAAATTGTCGGCAATATGATCGGCAAAGCCTTCTGATTTTGGATTTTAGATTTCGGATTTTGGATTAAAGAGCGATTCGGAACATAATCTTTAAGATTGGCGTTAAGTATAAGGAAATCCAAAATCCGAAATCGGCAATCTAAAATCGTTATGTGGTATTGGACAAAAGTTTTATTCGCAATTTTCGTCGGTGCGATCGTCGTTTGGGCGGCGTATGAGTTTTTTACCTTTCCGAACATCTCTAAACTTCGTAACGAAAATCCGACGACTTCTTCGCTGATTGAATATCGCATTGCGGAAGCGCGGGCAAACGGCGAAGAACCGCGCAAATATATGGTCTGGCAGCCGATTGAACAGATCTCGCCGCATTTGCAGCGCGCCGTTTTAGCCGGCGAAGACGCACGTTTTTTCGAGCACAATGGTTTCGATTGGGAAGCAATCGAAAAAGCTTGGCAGGAAGCGCAAAAAGAAGGCGAAAAGGAAGCGAAAGCTGAAGGCGATTACGATCCGAACGACTGGATTCCGCCGATGCCTTCGTTTAAACGCGGAGCTTCGACGATCACTCAGCAGTTGGCGAAAAATCTTTATCTTTCGGAAGAACGCTCGTTTCTGCGAAAAGGACGCGAAGCGGCGATAACTTATTTTCTCGAAAAGGAACTGTCGAAAAAAAGAATAATGGAGCTTTATTTAAATGTTATCGAGTGGGGCGACGGCATTTACGGCGCGGAAGCGGCAGCTCGAACATACTTCAAAAAAAGCGCGTCTTCGCTCACCCCGCAGGAAGCAGCTTATCTTTCGGCAATGATTCCGTCGCCTTTGAACGTGTTTAACCCGAAGAAAAATCCCAAACGAGTCGTGCGGCGTCAGAAAGTTATTCTGCGCGGGATGAATTACGTGAAGCTCGCTTATTAAAGAAAGATAGCCGCGAAAAAACACAAAAAGGAAAGGAAGTAAGCCGCAGAGAACACAGGGAGTTAAAAACAAAATTATTTCTCTGTGTTCTCTGCGGCTTACTTCTTTTGCGTCTTTTCTGTCTTTTCGCGGCTGAATGTCTTATTCCGCTGCCATACGTCTTGCTGGCGTTGCGGCGCCTTTAATCGTCATTTCGTCAACAATCCACTTGGCATTGCCGAATTTTTCCGTGACGAAAAGCACATAGCGAATATCAACGGCAATCGTGCGTCCGTAATCGCCGCTGTAAAACAAATCATTTCCTAATCCTTCGTAATTGCCGTCGAAAACCAAGCCGACTTGTTCGCCGTTGGCATTCAACACAGGGCTTCCCGAATTTCCGCCGATGATGTCGGTTGATGCCAGAAAATTAACGATTACCGAATCGCCTTCGCCGTATCTGCCGAAATCTCGCGTTCGCTGCAATTGCTTCAGCTTTTCGGGGACGTCGAACGGATTAACGCCCGTGTCTTTTTCGATCATTCCCTTGATCGTGGTAAACGGCGTGTAGCGAACGGCTTCTCGCGGGCTGTAGCCTTTGATGTTGCCGTATGTGAAGCGCAGCGTCGAGTTAGCGTCCGGATAAGGCGTGGTGCCGTTCATTTCCGCCATTCCTTGCTGATAAAGCAATCGAAGACGATCAATTCCCGCGTTAAACCGGTTCGTTCGTCCTAAAACTGCATTTCTCTCCTGAGCGTAAGCGGTCATAAACGGAATGACGTTCGGGTATTTTTTCTGCAAATCTTCGAGCGACATATCGTAAAGCGCGATGACTTTTTCCGGCGTATCGAAATTGTTTCTTTCAGCAATCGCCTCGGCTAAAGTTTCTTCCGCCGCGCGTCGCTCTTTTCCCTGAAAACGACTGAAAAGCGTTTCTACAGCGGCAAATTTCTGACCGGCGGGCAGTTCAGCCATTTTCAGAAGCATAAATTTGATCATCTCGCGTTCGAAGATCGGCTCTCGCGTCGCAAAAGCGGTCTGAATTTCCGCGAGTTTCTTCTGTCTTTCTTCGGCGTTTAACTTTTTGCCGGATTGGACAGCCGAAACCGCATCGTGAACTTGTCGGAAAACGGGCATCGCCGCAATCGGGAAGGTGCGCAAAATAACATCGCGTTGCGCCGTCGGATAATATTCGCCGGAAACTCTCTGCAAGCTTGAAAGAACTTCGCCGTATTTCGCTTGCCGCTGCGGATTTGCCGCAACCCAAGCCGCGAATTTCACTTCTTCGTCGCGTTTTTTCGCAACCGCGTCGCCGCGTCGGACGGCGATGCTGCTGCCTTCGTAAACCTTACGGTAATTGTCCAAATTGGCTATGTCCGACTGATATTTGATACGCTTTTCTTCGTTCGTTTCGCCGACTTTGCGAAGCGCGTCGCTGCGCGCCTGCAAATAAGAAGCGAGAAACGGGAAGTTGACTTTTTCCGCGAAATCAATTGATTGGCTTTCGCGGTAACGAGTCGTCGTTCCCGGATAACCCATTACGAATACGAAATCGCCTTCTTTGACTCCGCCGATGTTAATCGTCAAATGTTTTTTCGGTTTATATGGAACGTTCGCGGTCGAGTATTCGGCAGCCGTTCCGTCGGGCGCGACGTATGCGCGCAGGAAAGTAAAGTCGCCGGTGTGACGCGTCCATTCAAAATTGTCCGGGTCGCCGCCGAAAACGCCGATGTTGCGCGGCGGGGCGTAAACGACGCGAACGTCTTTAATTTGCTGCGTTTGATAAAGATAATGGTAAAAGCCGCTGTTTAAGGATTGAATGCGAATCGTCGAGCCTTTCGGCGCTTTCGCCTGTTCCTGTTTCTGCAATTCCTCGGTGTTTCGTTTGATAGCTTGCGCGAGCGCGTCGCCGGTTAAATTTTCCGTGCCTTGTCTGATTTTCGCCGTCACGTCTTCAACGCGTTCGGTCAAAAATATCGAATAATCTTTGGCGGGCAGTTCATTCGCCATCGAATTGGCTTTGTAACCGAGTTCGACGTAATCGGTTTGCGGTGTCGAAGCCGAAACGAGCGCGTCGAAGCCGCAGTGATGGTTCGTTAAAATCAAGCCCTGCGGCGAAACGAATTCAGCCGTGCAACCGATGCTTAGTCGAATAACAGCATCGGAAATATCAACGCCGTTCGGGTTATACAAATCAATCGGTCTGAGTTTTAATCCTTTTTGCCGCAGCGGTAATCGGGCAATCTGGTCGGGCGTGTACATTCCTTCGTCGGGAACGGCAAACGCGACTGGAACGGACGAAAGCAGAATCGCCAACGTCAAAATAAAAGTTGTCAATACGTTGAGTTTTAAGCGCATATTTCGATTTCCTTTGTTATTAATCTAATAAATCGTACTTAATCCATTTAAATGTATGTAAAGATTTTAGCTTAAAGTTCGGAAAATTTCACAAACAAAAAAAGCGAGCCAATTTAAGGGCTCGCTTTTTAGATGAATGTTTCAGCTTGATAATTAGCTTATTTTTTTCAATTCAAACGGTTCCGACGGCAGCAGACGACGCGGATTGATCGGTTTGTCGTTCATACGCAGTTCGTAATGAAGATGCGGTCCGGTCGAACGTCCCGTCGAGCCGATCAGACCGATGAGTTGACCGCGCTGAACGGCGTCGCCGACCTGAACGTTGCCTTGCGAAAGGTGTCCGTACCGAGTCGTCAAACCGTTTCCGTGATCAATTTCGATTAAATTGCCGTAACCGCCGTGCCAGCCGGCTTTAGTGACAATTCCGTTTGCCGGAGCGAGAACGCTGTCGCCTTTGTTGCCGTCAATGTCCATTCCGGCGTGGAATTCGTAACTTCGTCCGCCGAACGGGTTGCGGCGAAAACCATACTCATTGTTTATTTTACCGAGATGCGCCCAAATTGTCGGCAAAAACGCGGGATTGCTCGTCGTTTGAATGACGCGCATACGGTTTTCCATTTCGGATTCTTCGATGACCGGTTCGGTGTCCATATCCATATCAATCGAAGTTATGGGACCGCCCGAGTTGATCGTGAAATTTTCTGATTTCGCGGGAGCCGAATAATTGATTGATTTGTATTCGGCGGAATAATTATTGGGATTTTGTGAAATTTGTTGTGCAATTAATGCGGTTGGATTGGTTGTTTCCGATTTAGCGATTGAACTATTTTTATAAATATTTGTAAAACCTAAAACTGTAAAACTGATTGTTAATATTAAACCGATGATGCT
This sequence comes from Pyrinomonadaceae bacterium, assembly GCA_036388895.1. Classification (GTDB taxonomy): domain Bacteria; phylum Acidobacteriota; class Blastocatellia; order Pyrinomonadales; family Pyrinomonadaceae; genus SXVE01. Next base: position 11,214 of record DASVQY010000064.1, read on the forward strand.
TCTGTGCAGAATCTTTTTAGAAATTTCTAAACGGCGAATATAAAGTTTTGATTGTGTTTTATGCGATAAAAGAAAAGTGTAAAACTTGTCGTTTTTTTGCATTACGCTTTGATAGCTCCTTTTTTATGATTTCGTGCCGAAAATCCAGCGTTTCGACTTCACGGAATCACGAAAGACTTAGCTCTTACAGCAGACTAACGCGAATCCTTATTTGAGTGTTTTTTGTTTCTTTAATTTGTTTATTAAAACTATAAAAACAAAAAAACTCTTTGGGGTTATGACCAAAATTCGTTAAAGATTGTATTTATTTTGGATATGGGTATCTAAAGTAACATAAGCGATCACGAATGGCAAATCTCGCCGAAAGTGACCGTAACCGCTCGTTCGAAAAACAGAAGGTTTTCAGTGCCTGAAATTAGCTTTTATTTTTTCGTTTCTGATTAAAACTGCGAAGAACCATCAGTCCGACGCTGACGATTAAAACGACGAACGCCAATACGATTAAAATTTTAATCGCGCCGGTAATAAAAGCGATAAAAGCGATGATTTGCTTTAATAAAGTAATAATCAAAGTCAGAATGACTAAAATCATTCCTCCGACTCCTGCGGCTTTAAATAAAGACATAACTTGAAACTCCTTCTGTAAACTCTCGAAACCACCGCAGAACAGCTTTATTAAGTGACATCAAAGCCATCCCGCATTTATAATAGCAAATATTTTACCCGTTCTACAATAAAAACCTTTTCTGTTTTTCTTACCTGTTTTTCCAGGAACGGGCGCGCGTTCGATATTCTGATTGCGAATCAAAATCGTCGCGTACGAATTGATGCTCCGGCGGAGCACTGACAAAACCCGGAGCGCCACTTTCCGTATGAACTTGCGAAAGCTTCGCTTGCTTAAATTTAAAGACCTGCTCGCGCAAAAGATAAACGCCTAATCCGACGAGGGCAACCGGCAAAATCCCGCGCATCAAAATCCGAACGTTAAAAAACGAATTGAGAAAAAACATCGCTCCGAGAACGGTTAGGACGATTCCCCAAAGTTTCGGGTTGCCCGAAAATCTGCGAACGAGAATGTCTTCGGCTCCGTCGGGCGTTAAACCCGAACGAATCATCTGCGCCGTTCGATAAGCGTCGAGCGCGGCGAAAAGCCACATTCCGATTACACCCCAGCGAAAAATCGCGCTTCCGTCGGTTAAAATCCACATTTGAAAAAGTCCGACGAAAACGGCGAAATAAACGATTGCTTTCACTGTCTGACTATTATAAGCCGCGCCTAATCCGGGACAAAGCAATGAAAGAATCGTCGCGATAATCGGAGAAGTCTGCTTTTTCACCAAAGGAACATATGCCGATTGATTTTGCCGGCGCAGCAAATCCACGCCCTGAACGATGCAGTCCTGACAAAAAGGAAAACCTTTTACGCGGTGATCGCACGACGGACACAGCGGTTTTCCGCATCCGTTGCAGTTGACGACTGCCACCGCCTGGCTGTGATAAGCGCAATTCATTGTTTGTTTTCCTCTTGATTAACGTATATTCCCTGCACCGGTTCGCCTGCACCGGAATTTTGTTCGATCACGTTTCCGTTGCCTAAAACAATGTTTGCGCCTTGTTTATAAGTTTGCCCCGCAAGCTCAAAACTCTTCTGGTAAATCGCGCCGAAAGAACTTCCAGACGAAGCCGTTCCGCCGAAAACTAAAAACGCGAACATCAAAATCATCGCGACCGGCGCAAGTTGCGGAAGCGGTAAACTCAAACTGCGAATCCATTCGCCGAATTGCGCCGTCCAGCTCGCTTTGACGGCTTTCGCCTCGGTCGTGCCGATGGTGGATTGCAGAATCTTTTCGTGCAGTCCGGCGGGAACCGGCAATTCTTCCATTTTATACGTATAGCAGGCGGCGATTGAGCGAACGACTTCGCCGGGCAAATCCGTGCAGTTTTCGCACAAAACGGCGTGACGCTCCCAGCGGTGGAAAAGCGCGGCGGGCAGAAAGCCGTCTAAATAATCGGTCAGATGCGCTTCAAACTCGGAACACGACATAGCCGTTTCGGGCATTGTCATAGTTAAAATTCTTGCCTCAAGCCGCGTTAACGGCTGACGCGGAACGGCAAGCTCGTGACAAACTTCAAGTGCGTCTTTAACTTCATTCAAAAGCGAGTGGCATAAAGGACAACGCAAAGCGTGTGCAGCAACCGCTTTATGCGTCTGCTTGTCCAGAGTTTTATCAAGATAATCAGTTAAAAGCTCCTCGAACTCCGAACAATTTATAATTCTTTCGTCCTTGTAATCCATAAAAAAACAAAACCCCTTAGATTAAATCAAATTTTCTCAAAATCTTTATCAACAATAATATTTATTGCCATTTTTTTATCCTTCTTCAAACCGATACGACGCGCATTCGGCGCAGAATCTTTGCCAGCTCGATGCGTCCGCGATTGATACGCGATTTGACGGTTCCTTCGGGTATCTGCAAAACGTCAACTATTTCTTGATAGCTCATTTCCTCGATGTCGCGTAAAATCACGCACGTTCGCAAATCCGACGGCAGTTTGTCAATTCCTTCCTGCACCTGCGCGGCTAACTCGCGCCGTTCCATTTCCTTCTGCGCCGAAGAATTGACCGAATGCAGATGATAAGCGTGGTCTTCGACATCATCAGCCATCGTGTTCTGCGGATTGCGCTGGCGATGGCGATAGTCGTCAATTATCAAATTTCGTGCCAGCCGCATCAGCCAGTTCGACAGATCGCCCTGTTTGGCGTCGTATTGGTCGAGCGTCTTGTAAATGCGGATGAAGACTTCCTGCGTCAAATCTTCAGCCGCGTCCGCGCTGGATGTAAAACGGTAGGCGAGATTGAATATCCGCCGCGAGAAATTAGTAACAATTTCTTCCCAAGCCGCGCCGTCGCCAGCGCGCGCGCGCCGCACAAGATCCGCGCCGTTAATTTCCGTTACCGTTTTTAGTGCTTCCAACGCCTGTTTCTCCAAAAGCCTTCCGTCTTTGTTTCGTATAAGACTTTAATCGTAAAGCTCGCTTTGTCAAAACTTTTTTACGAAACCCGAAAATAAAAAGTTCCGTAGAAAAGTTTGTTTTGCCTGTCAAAATATAAACTTTCAAAAAAAGAAATAAAAATTTTGGATAATTGATTTCTTTTTTGGACGTTTATGTGAGCGGTATGGCTCGCGTTCATTGTAGTTTTCCGAGAAAATACTGTATCTTTTGTCTTTATCTCGTATTCTATACGACAGTATAGTGTGCGTATTCTTAATAATCTACATATTTCATTTGATACTCTTAAATTTGCAAAATAGGTGTTAATAATTTGCGAAAATACTTAAAACTAATACTTTTGTTTTTGTTCGCGGCTTTTATTTTCTGGTTTTTCGGGCGAAATCTCGATTGGCAGGAAGTCAGTCAAAGTCTGCGCCGGGCAAATCCTGTTTATCTGACCGGCGCGGTTTTAATAATTTGTCTGGGTTATCTTTTGCGAGCTCTGCGCTGGCAGGTTTTGCTCGAGCCGATTACGAAATCTTCGCTGAGAGAGCTTTTCGCGACGACGACCGTCGGGTTCGCGGCGCTTTTTTTAGTCGGCAGAATGGGCGAAATCGTTCGCCCGATGTGGCTGCCGATGCGCGACCCGCGCGTTCGACCGTCGGCGGCGCTCGTCACGCTCGGCGTCGAGAGAATTTTCGATCTGGCAGCGCTGATTTGCTTTTTCGCCATAAATTTATTGTTTTTTTCCGCGCCGCCGGGCAGGGAAACCGAATTCGTATATATAGAATACGTCGGCAGTTTAATGCTGATCGGCGTTGTTGTCGGTTTTGTCGCTTTAACCGTTTACCAGAGAATTTCTCATCGGGTAATCGCTTTCGCCGAACGCGCGACCGACCGAAAATTCATTCCGCGCCGAATTCGCCAAATATTTTTGAGCCTCTTGCGGCAGTTGTCGGCTTCTTTGCAAATCTTGAAAAGTTGGAGAGAAATTTTTCTCGTCAGTTTCTGGACGTTTACCTTGTGGCTGTCAATCGCCATTCCGACGTGGCTCGTTTTGCTGGCGTTCGACTTGCCGCTAAGTTTCGGCGATTCGCTTTTCATAATGGGCTGGGCGGCAATCGGTTCGATTGTGCCGACGCCCGGCGGCGCGGCGGGCGCTTTTCACGCGGCGACGGCGGGCGGCTTGCTGTTCTTGAATGTCGAGCGCGAACAGGCGGCAGCCGTTTCGATTGCGATGCACCTCGTCTATTTCGCGCCCGCGCTTATTTTCGGGTTGTATTATTTTCTTCACGGCGATATAAGTATTTCGAGATTCAGAAATCTTTTGACCAGCGAGAATGCCGTCGAAGAAATAGAATCGGAATCTCCGAACGCCGAAATCGAAGTTAAAATCAAAAGCGGGGACGAAAAACATTTGAATTTCGGCAATCAGACAAAAATTCAAAATCCCGAATCCAAAATCGTATGAAATGCCCGTTCTGCGGATTCTTAGAAGATAAAGTCGTTGATTCGCGCGAGTCGAAGGACGGCGATTCGATTCGCCGCCGCCGCGAATGTCTCGAATGCAATCGTCGTTTTACTTCGTACGAACGAATTGACGAAATTCCATATATGGTCGTCAAAAAAGACGGCAAGCGCGAAACATTCGAGCGCAATAAAATTTTAGCCGGACTGCTGCGCGCCTGCGAAAAGCGACCGATTTCTTCCGGGCAGCTCGAATCCATCGTTGATGAAGTGGAAAAAGCCGTTCAGGAATCGCCCGACCGCGAGCTTTTGACGAGCGAAATCGGCAAGATTATTATGAAACGCCTCAAACAGCTCGATAAAGTCGCTTACGTTCGTTTCGCATCGGTTTATCTGGAATTTGAAGACGTTTCCGAATTTATGACCGAACTTAAATATCTGGTGCGCTCGCGCGACAAAGTGGTTGAAAAAAAACCGAAAAAATCCAGAAAATAGATTTTTTAGTAAAAGAACAATTATACCCGCAATAAAAAGGTGGAGAATTCAAAAAGCATAAAAAATAATGCTTTTTGAATTCTCCACCTTTTTTACAGTAACCTTCGCCTTATTCCGACTTTGTCACATTTTAAGGCACGAAAGCGTTTGGAACCGGTTTGTCGCCTGTTACTCCGAAGTTTTGAATTAAAGTGTTCGACGAAGATCTTTGCGCGAACCATGTGTTATTTGAAGAACGAAAAACTGCCGCGTCGAAACGTCCGTCACCGTCGTAATCGCCGGGCGACGGCGTATCTCCGGCGGCTCCGAACGGGAAGGAATAAAAGCTGCTGTTTTCGCTTCTCAAAACGAACCATTCATTTGTCGAAGGTCTAAAGAAAGCAACGTCAGCTTTTCCATCGCCGGTATAATCGCCTTGCACCGGTTTGTCCGTGTTGTTTCCGAATTGATAAGCGATAGTTCCGAGGCTGCTTCTTTGAATCCACCACTGTCCCGAAGCCGGACGATAAATAGCAATGTCGGCTTTGTTGTCTCCGTCGTAATCAGCGACAACCGGAGCGTCTCCTGTTTGTCCGAACTGCTGAATAGTCGTTCCGCCCGAAGATCGCGAGATGTACCATGTCTGATTAGAAGGTCGGAACACTGCCGCATCCGCTCGTCCGTCTCCATCGTAATCAGCCGGTGCGGGAATATCTCCTGAAGTTCCAAATGGAAACGCGTAAAATGAAGCGTCTTCGCTTCTCAAAACAAACCATTGTCCAGACGAAGGTCTAAAGAAAGCGATATCGGTTTTCCCGTCGCCAGTGAAATCAGCCGGAACGAGCCGGTCGGAATCGGTTCCGAATTGTAAAGCGCGGTTTCCACCGTCTGAACTTCTCAAATACCACCATTCTCCGGCTGTGGGACGAAAGATTGATAAATCTGTTTTGCTATCGCCGTCGAAATCATACGGAGAGCGTACGCCCGCCGAAACTCGTTCAAGCGCTATATTCAGGTTGTAATCATTTCTCGCGCCGTTATATAGAAAGACATTAAGATAATAAATCGTCGTACCGGCATTGTTCGTGTGCGTTACGGTTTCGCTGTTAGTTGACGTGTTCGACGATACAATCGGAGATGTCTCGCCGCTTCTGTAAAGTTCCAAGTCAATATCGCCGTTATTATGAGTGAATCCGGTCGTTGCCGTTACTTTGTAGCCAGCCGGAACCGTTATTGCATACCAGTCCGAATCCTGCCACTTAACCGACAGATTGGAATAAGCGCCCTGACCGATGCCGACGGCTGCTGCACGCGTGTCGTTGCCGTTACCGACATCGAATTCGTCATCTGGTCCGCCTTGCAGATTCGAGGAAATAGCTTGATAAGTTACGGCGAAGCTGCCGTAATTATCCGATGGATTTGTGCAGCCGATTGTGCCTCCGTTCAGAGTGCCGATGAGCCGAGCGTTCGTGCCGGAACCCTTCCAAATTCCCGAACCCGAAGATCCGCCTTCGGTAATTCCCGAACTCCAGCTAACGCGTATAAAATTTCCGACCTGAGTTACCGCGCCGGATGAAAAGCGTTTGTAGGAACCGTTCGGGTGATGTATTCCGACAACCGGCGTGTTTACCGCCGTGGTCGCGGCGTCCCAGCCCGAATAAGTAATGCCTTGCCGCAAAGGAACTATTCCGCGCATTCTAACCAGCGTGTAATCACTCGTTATTCCCGTATTAAGCAAAGTCGCGCCGTCCGTCCGCAGCGTAGATGTCGTAGGAAAATCTCCGCTGTTGTAAAGCCAGTAAGCTCGAAGCGACTGCGCTTCCGCAGCGGTGGAAATGCAATGATTCGCCGTCAGTAAAATCGGGTCAAAGTCGCCGATAGTCGAGTTAAGCAGAGTTCCGGTGCAAATATAAACGGAACCGCCGGAAACGAATTGCAGATGAGCTACGGATTTAGCCACTTCGCTCCATTCCGCCGGCACGTTAACCGCGCATTGAGGATAATCGGGCGGACCCATTTTTTGTTCGTAATCAGAAAACGGATCGCGATAAATATGACTGATTTCGTTAATCAGAAACGGCAGTTTCGCTTTGGTCGCGGCACTTTCGTCCGGCGCGAAATACTCGATTACAATGCTGTCGCCTTTCACCGGCGGCGTCCAGAATTCGCCGGTTTCGGATTCTCCTGTCTTTTTGTACGGTCCGTAAATCTCGTTCGGATCCGTTGCGGAATAAACGAAAACTCGCCCGCCTTCAGGCAGATTCATATTAGAAAATTGAACTCGCGTCTGAACTGCCTCTTCGGAAGTGATTTGGGTGATCCAGACTTTGCCGTCAGCAACGGCAAAAGAATCTCCCTGAGAAAAACTGGAAACTTCGTTGTTCAATTGACGAACTCTTCCGACTTGCAGCTTTTTTTCGCCCGCGGGCGATGATTTTTCCGCTTCGGTAAGCTTCGGCAACCGTGTTATTTTGCTCGCGCCCGGTTTGATAAACTCGTACACGCGGCTAAACGGCAACTCGCGGCTTTTAGTCTGCTTTTCCTGCCCGTCGGGTTTGCCGAAACCTTCGAGCGAGCTTTTGCCGGGATTGGAAATTTGCGCCGCGAATTCAATCGGCAATAAGCAAAAGACACCGGCGACAATAAAGAATAGGAATATATTTCTCATAGATAAAACTCTCTGATTGGTTTGATGTTTAAGTGGCGAAATTGCAATTTCGGTTTAGTATCTTAAAATCCTAAAATCGTTCGCTGCTTTGCTCAAAGAAAAAACATTAATTTGTTTTCGACTTCTGAAAACAATGAAGTACGAATTTTTATGCTTCTCAATTTGCATTGATTAATGCGTTTCCGAAAGCCGGATAAAAAACTTCCGAATACCGATAATAACTTTTGACCGTAAATGTACGCATTGACTTTTTTTCGGTCTTACTGTCTTAGTTAGTTTCAAAATGGAAAAATATCAGCGACTGCAAGTGCGGATTGCTAATATGTTGTAAAGTTTACATTAGGGGATTTTAAATAGATGTAAAAATTATACAACATACAGTTTCGATGTCAATTATAATTTGATGGCAATTAATAGTATAAGGATTTTTGGTGAAAGAACCTGGTGCGCGGCAATTTTCCGAACACAATAAATTTAGCGCATTTTTACTCGCCCAAAATTAAATTTTATGCTTTGCGATGTTTGTGTTGATTGATGTTTGCTTCGATTCGTTCATTTTCCGAAATGACTTTTAACTCATTGCCGTCGCCAAAATCGAAATCTCTGCGCGAGGTACAAGCGGCAGTTTTCGGCTGCGTTTGTCTAATCCTTTCTGTTTTGTCTGTTTTCGATTCTCGACTTATAAAACTTAAATCCGCCGGTTATTCGCGCTTCTTGATTTCTACATTTCCACTTTCGCGTCTTTTTTCTTAACATAAATCTGTATGAGCAAAGTTGAAGATTTTACAGAAAACGTTACAGATGCCGAAGTCGTTGATGCGATGATGCAGATTCCTTCGGAACTGCCCGTTTTACCTCTCCGCGATATTGTCATTTACCCATTTATGATCGTCCCGCTGTTCGTTTCGCGCGACAAATCCATCAAAGCCGTTGACGAAGCTTTAAGTCAGAATCGAATGATTATGCTCGTTTCGCAAAAAGACGTGGACAAAGAAGAGCCTTCGCAGGACGATCTTTATAAAGTCGGCACGGTCGCCGTTATTATGCGCATGCTGAAGCTGCCCGACGGACGGATTCGCATCTTGATTCAGGGACTTTCGCGTGCCCGCGTTGATTCGGTCAAAGCCGGCGGCGATTACGTCAAAGCGCAGATCACTCCGATTTCCGAACCGCTTCCGCCGGAGAATTCTCTCGAAGTCGAAGCCCTTGTGCGCAACGTGCGCGGTTCGATGGAACGCGCCGCTTCGCTCGGTAAAAACATTTCGCCGGAAGTTCTGGCGATTATCGCCAATCTGGAAGACGCCGGAAGATTGGCTGATTTGTCGGCTTCAAACCTCGAGTTGAAAGTCGAAGACGCGCAGAGCGTTCTCGATATTTCTGATCCGGTTCCGCGTCTGCGGCGCGTCAACGAACTTTTGAGCAAGGAAATTGACGTTTTGACGGTTCAGCAGGAAATTAATACGCAGGCGCGCGCCGATATTGACCGCTCGCAGCGAGAATATTTTTTGCGCCAGCAATTAAAAGCGATTCAATCGGAACTCGGCGAAGGAAACGAGCTTTTCGAGGAAATAGAACAATATCGTCACAAGATTTTAAAATCGAAAATGCCCGAAGCCGCCGAGGAAGAAACGCTTCGCCAACTGAAAAAACTCGAACGAATGCACCCGGACACGGCGGAAACGGCAACGCTGCGTAACTGGCTCGACATAATGACGGATTTGCCGTGGTCGAAGTCTTCCAAAGATAATTTGAATTTGAAAAAAGCCGAAAAAATTCTCGACGAAGATCATTTCGGTTTGGAAAGAGTCAAGGAAAGAATCGTCGAAGCGCTCGCCGTTCGCAAATTAAAAGAAAAACCGAAAGGTTCGATTCTTTGTCTGGTCGGACCGCCCGGGGTCGGAAAAACTTCGCTCGGACGCTCGATTGCGCGCGCGCTGAATCGAAAATTCGTTCGTTTATCTTTGGGCGGTCTGCACGATGAAGCCGAAATTCGCGGGCATCGAAGAACTTATGTCGGCGCGATGCCGGGCAGAATCATTCAAGGCATTCAACAGGCGGGAACGAACAATCCTTTAATCGTTCTGGATGAAATTGATAAAGTCGGCGCTGACTTTCGCGGCGATCCGTCATCGGCGCTGCTCGAAGTTTTAGACCCGGAACAAAATTCGAGCTTTCGGGATAATTATCTGGGCGTTACGTTTGATTTGTCGAACGTGATGTTTATGACGACCGCCAATGTTTTGGACACGATTCAGCCGGCTTTGCGCGACCGTATGGAAGTTATAACGCTTTCCGGTTACACCGAGGAAGAAAAACTCGAAATTGCGCGCCGTCATCTCGTGCCGAAACAAGTCGAGGAAAACGGTCTCGACAAGGAAGATATAAAATTCGACCGCAAAGCGCTGGCGAGAATTATCGGCGAATACACGCAGGAAGCCGGATTGCGCCATCTTGAAAGAGAAATCGGCAAAGTCTGCCGCAAAGTCGCTAGAAAAAAAGCTGAAGACGAAGATCATTTCGAACCTGTGAAAGTCACCGCTCAAAATTTGAAAGATTTCTTACGCGCGCCGAAAATTTTTCCCGAACAGGCTTTGAAAAAAGACGAAATCGGAATCGTCACAGGGCTTGCGTGGACGGCTGTCGGCGGCGATATTTTATTCATCGAAGCCCTGAAAACAAAAGGGAAAGGGAAACTTCAACTGACCGGACAACTCGGCGAAGTGATGCAGGAATCAGCTCAGGCTGCGTTTTCTTACGCAAAAGCGCGCGCCGCCGAATTGGGAATCAACGAAGAAGATTTTGAAAACTTTGATATTCACATACATTTGCCCGAAGGCGCGATTCCGAAAGATGGTCCGAGCGCCGGGATTACGCTGGCGACGGCAATCGTTTCCGTGCTTGCAAGAAGACCCGTGCGAAAAGATGTGGCGATGACCGGCGAGATAACTTTAAGAGGCAACGTGTTGCCCATCGGAGGAGTCAAAGAAAAGATTCTCGCAGCAAGACGCGCACACGTTAAAAAAGTTATTCTTCCCGAACCGAATAAAAGAGATTTAGAAGATTTACCGCAGGAAGTTCTGGACGATTTGACATTTATATTTGTAGAGAACGTGCGGCAGGTTTTTCCCGAAGCGCTTCGGGAAAGCGTCGCGGTAAGTGAAAACGTAAAGTCGCGTACGGCGAAAAAAGTTTAAGTGTTAAGGCTCGATTGTCTCCGAGTTACTCAACCGAAATTATAAAAGCCAGATTTTATCGGCGGTTCAATCATTGACAGAAACTTTTTTCGTGTGTTACTTTGAGAAAGATTACGCTTTCCTTTATTATTAACGGACACAAAAAAGGAAACTTTTTAATACAATGAGCGTTAGAAGTTTTTGACGTTCATCCGAATTTAGGTCGTTTTACGAATTCGCCCTAACCCCGAAAAATCCAACGTAAGGAGTATAGACGAACTTAATGAAAACAACCATTTATAAGGTTTTAAGTTTAACTGCATTTATATTTTTCATTTTCAATTCCTTTTCTACGGCACAAATTACCAGCTCCAGCGCGAGCGGCAGAAACGGCACCAAGCCGCAGGAAGCCGAACAAGCCGAAGCCGTTATCAATAAAATCAGCACAGACGCGGGAATTTATTTCAAACAGGGCTTGCTCAGTTTGAAAGACAACCGCCGTTCCGATACCGGCGACCAGTTTAATAAATCGGTCGAAGTTTTCCTGATGTCGGGCGTCAACGTTCGCGCCAATCAAAAACTTCAAAATTGTTACAGCCAGTTAATCGAAACAATTTACCGCATTGAGTTTCCGTCCGAAGCCCAATTGCCGCAAATTCGCAGTCTCGCTGCGACCTGCGGCTGGAATATCGAAAATCAGTTAGCCGACGACATCGCTAAAATCGTTAAACCGGCAAATCAGGCAAAGCCGACAGCCGAAAGTTCGATTCTTGCATCGGCTGTAAACAACATTCCGACACCGAGCGCGGACGCGCAAGTCGGCTTCAACGATCAGAAATTTGAAGTTTCGCCGCTCGACGAACTCGCTAAACTCGAATTGACGCCGGAAGAACAGCAAGTCGAAGAAAATCCGGTCGCTCAGCAGCAATATCAATACATTCAATACGCCGTCGCCAACAAATCGCTTGGTTTTTCATTTCAAGTTCACCCGATGATTCAGCAGTTCATCAACTACTATCGCGGACGCGGACGCTCGACAATGGAAACCGGTCTGTATCGTTCGGGAATGTTTATGCGAATGGCTCGCCGAATCTTCCGTGAAGAAGGCGTTCCGGAAAACGTCGCGTGGCTCGGTCAAGTCGAAAGCGCCTGGAAACCGACGGCTCTTTCGTGGGCGGCGGCGAGCGGTTTGTGGCAGTTCATTCCCGGAACCGGATCGCGTTTCGGACTTCGCCGCACGGCTTATGTTGATGAAAGAAACAGTTTCGACGAAGCGACGCGCGCCTCGGCTCGCTATTTGAAGTTTCTGGCGAATCGCTACGGCGGAAACTGGGAATTGGCGATGGGCGCTTACAACTGCGGAGAAGGAAACGTAGATCGCGCGATTCGCCGCGCCGGTGTCGCCAACTTCTGGGCGGCATATCCTTATCTGCCGCAGGAAACGCGCAATTATGTTCCGAACATTCTGGCGACGATTTTAATTGCGAATAATCCGCAAGCGTACGGTTTTGGGCATGTTCGTCCCGCGCCGCCGCTGATGTATGATCGGGTTCGCGTTCCGCCTTCTTCCAATTTAAATCTGCTGGCTCAGGCATCGGATACGAGCGTTCAGTATTTACGTTACTTAAATCCGCATCTGCGCTCGAATGTTACTCCGCCCGAACCATTTATCGTCAACGTTCCTCCGGGCAAAGCCAATGACATCGTGGCTTTGTTCAGAAGAGTGCCGGCTTCGAAAATCAACAATTCCAATCTGGCTAACTCGGCAGCAGGCGAAACCTGGCAAACGATTTCAAACCGTACGGGCGTCAGCGTTGATCAACTGATGGCGGCAAATCCCGGAATGGCTGTTCCGAAAGGAAAAGTGTTTGTTCCTCAAATCGGCAATAACGTTCAAAAGACGAATTATTCTCGTCCGACAACGCCGGTTTCAGCGGCTCAAACAAGCAACGTCAAAGTTGTAAAAGCGCAAGCCGGAGATACTGTTGCCAAGGTTGCTGCGCGGGCGGGAGCGGATGCGACGGAAGTGGCTAAATTTAACGGGCTGCTGCCGAACTCGGTTCTGCCGGCAGGTCGCGAAATAAAAATTCCGTCTAAATAAATTATTTAAAGATAAACTAAAAAAAGCAAAAAGCCAGGTTTGAAAGATCGAATCTGGCTTTTTTGTATGATTTAGTTTTTGAAAAATTTATATTGCCATTATTGCAAAAATTTGAGTTGTTTCGATACATATCCTATAAATAATTTTTCGCATTTGTGCTGTTCCGCGCCCAAATTTTCAAAGGCACGAGTTTTGCTTTTATAAAAAAAATTCAGGGAGAATAAAAAATGCAGGATACACAAAATCCAGACGTTAATACGCCGATTACAGATAATGATTCTGATGTTGAACGGGAAAACGAAAACAATAGCGGAAACGTGGAAATTCCGGTTCCGCCGGACAGCCAGCGCAACGCGCCGATTGAAGAACCGCCCGAAAGCGACAAGCCTTCAATGGAAGAAAATACTAATGAACCGAAACGGATTGTCTGAAATTTATTTTTCTTTCGACGAGCTTGACAAATATTTCAATTGTAACTAGACTTGTTACAGTTATGGCGGCAAACAGTCAATTTTCAATAGCAGTTCATATTTTGACGATGCTCGCAAAGAACTGTGATGAGCGCGTGAAGTCAGATTACCTGGCGAAAAGCGTGAATACCAATCCGGTCGTCATTCGCCGTCTTTTGTGCAATTTGCAGGAAGCAAAGCTGGTCGTTTCGCAGGTCGGCGCGAGCGGCGGAACTTCTCTGGCAAAAGCGCCGGAAAATATAAAATTGTCGGAAATTTATAAAGCCGTTTCGTCGGGCGAAATTTTTTCTTTGCACCGGAAAACGCCGAATCAGGATTGTCCCGTCGGGAAAAATATCGAGGCGATTTTGTGCCGGCTTCAAAAAGAAATTGATAAAACCATTGAAGAAAAACTCGCCGAATACAGTTTGCGCGACATAATCGGAATGGTCGTGCAATCCAAAGGGTAAATTTTTTTCAGTTAAATTGTATCAATAAATGTTACAGAACGATAAATTTTATGAAAAACTATATCGAAAAATCAATGACTTACGCCGAGTATATAAAGCTGATAGACGATTTGCTTTTGGACGGCAAAACAACCGGCGAAAATCAATCGGAAGCAATGTTCAACTACGGAAAGTTGAATCGCCAGAGAATGCACCGGCTGGAAAAGACGGTTAAGTTAAGTGATTCGGTCAAGGAAAAAGCGCAATCGGTCGAACGCAAAATGATCTGGCTGGTAATTACCGAAGGCTGGTGCGGCGACGCGGCGCAGAATATCCCGATTATCGAAAAAATCGCGGCGGAAAACTCGAATATAGAGACGCGCTACGTTTTACGCGACGAAAATCTGGAATTAATGGACAAATATCTGACGTACAATGCGCGTTCAATTCCGAAGTTAATCGCTCTCGATGAGGAAACTTTAGAAGAAATCGGAACCTGGGGACCGCGCCCGAAAGCGGCGATGGATTATTTTTTCCAGATGAAAGAGCAAGGTATGGAAAAGCCTTTGATGATGGAAAATATGCAGCGCTGGTACTTGCAGGATAAAGAGAAATCTATTCAAACCGAATTTGAGAATCTGCTCGGCGAATGGACGAAACGCAGCGCGGCGGCGCGTTGATAAAGCGTAGAAATTACCGTCTGAAGCAGAAGGTCATTGTTTTATCCGCAGGAAATGCGAGAAATGTTGAAAATATTTTCCTGTCTTCTTTTTAGCGTTTTTAGCATTTCCTGCGGGTAGCCTTTGAAAATAATGAATGAACTGAAGAATCTGCAAAACTTAGCTGAAACAGGCAGGCGAATGCCAGTTCTTTTCATCGGACACGGAAATCCGATGTATGGAATCGAAGAAAACGATTTTACGCGCGGCTGGCGGAAAACGATTGAAAATGTGCCGAAGCCGAAAGCGATTTTAGTCATTTCGGCGCATTGGGAAACGCGCGGAACAAAAATTACAGTAATGCCTAAGCCGCGCGTGATTTATGATTTCGGCGGTTTTCCGCGAGAGTTGTTCGAGGCGAAATACGACGCGTCGGGAAATCCTGAAATCGCCGAAGACATAGCCGAAAATTTGAAGCACAAACTTATAGAACTCGATGAAACGTGGGGCTTGGATCACGGGAGCTGGACGATTCTGCGTCATCTTTACCCGAACGCGGATGTGCCGGTTTTACAAATGAGTTTGGATTACACGAAACCCGCCGCTTTTCATTACGAACTCTCGAAAGAATTAGCTTTTCTAAGGGAAAAAGGCGTTCTTATCATCGGCAGCGGAAATATGGTTCACAATCTGCGTTTGATAAATTTTCATGGCGAGCGCACGCACGAATGGGCAGAGTCGGCGAACAAAAAATTTGTAGATTTGATTTCGGCGAACGAACACGACAAACTGATTAAATATGAAACACTCGGCAAAGATGTCGCTTTAGCCGTTCCGACGGCGGAGCATTTTTTACCGCTTCTTTATACTTTGGCGCTGAAGAATGAAGACGAACCTGTCGAATTTTTTAATAACGCAATTGATTTAGCGGCGATTTCGATGACATCCGTGAGAATCGGTTGAGGTGATTTATGAAAGTTTACGAGATACGCGAATTCGGCATTGAAAACCTGACATTAACTGAGCGCGAGGAGCCGAAACCGAAAGCAAATGAAGTTTTGGTGAAATTCCGCGCGGCATCTTTGAATTACCGCGATTTGATGATGGTCAAAGGGTTGTACAATCCGAAACTTAAAACGCCTTTGATTCCTTTGTCAGACGGCGCGGGCGAAGTCATCGAAATCGGCGAATCGGTTACGAAGTGGAAAAAAGGCGACCCGGTTTGCCCGATTTTTATGCAGGGCTGGATTGACGGCGCAATCGAATATAAAAAAGCTCGAACGGCGCTCGGCGGCGATTTAGACGGCGTGCTGCGCGAATTCGGCGCTTTCGATGAAAACGGTTTAATCGAAATTCCCGATCATCTTTCTTATGAAGAAGCCGCGACGCTGCCGTGCGCGGCTGTCACGGCGCATCACGCGCTGATGGTTTCCGGCGGCTTGAAACCGGATCATTCCGTTTTATTGTTAGGAACGGGCGGCGTTTCTATATTTTCTCTTCAATTTGCCGCCGCTTTCGGCGCGCGAACGATTATAACTTCCTCAAGCGACGAGAAATTAAATCAGGCAAAAGAATTAGGCGCTGATGATTTAATCAATTATAAAAAACGAGAAGATTGGGACGCCGTGGTTCTTGATTTAACCGGTAAGCGCGGCGTAGATCACGTTATGGAGGTCGGCGGTTCGGGAACCGTTCAAAAATCACTGAACGCGGTAAAAATGGGCGGACACATCGCTGTAATCGGCGCGCTTTCAGGCGGAAAAGGTGAAATCAGCCCGGTTCCGATTTTGATGAAATCAATCAGAATGCAGGGAATTTTTGTCGGTTCGCGTTTGATGTTCGAGGATATGAATCGTTTGATCTGTCAGCATCATTTGAAGCCCGTAATTGATAAAGTTTACGAATTCGATGAAATAAAAGACGCGCTCAGGTGTATGGAAAACGGAGAGCATTTCGGTAAAATCGTCATTAAATTTTAGATTGAAAATATTGATTGAGCGCGGCTGCCGCTTTGTTCCGGCAAAACCTGATAATTGAGACAATTGAGCAAAAAGCGGAATGTGAAATTTATTAATTTAGATAATTCAAAAAGGGGAAGGATTAATGGAAAAGAGAAAATTCGGCAAAACTGATATGGAAGTTTCGGTGCTCGGCTTCGGCGGCGCGGAAATCGGTCAGGACATTACGCAGGAAGATGTGAACGAGCTTTTAAATGCGGCGATTGATGCGGGTTTGAACGTGATTGACACGGCTGCCGCTTATAACGCCAGCGAAAAATTGATCGGCGAAGCGGTCGGAAAGCGGCGCAAGGAATTTTATTTGTTCACAAAATGCGGCGCGCTCGACGGTTTCACCCGTTACGACTGGTCGAAAAAGGGAGTCGTCGAAACGATTGAGTCGAGCTTGCGAAATCTGAAAACAGATTATCTTGATATAGTTCAGCTTCATAGCTGTTCGTCCGAAGAATTGCGACGCGGCGACGCGATTGAAGGATTGCAGCGAGCGCAGGAAAAAGGCTACACGCGCTACATCGGCTATTCGGGCGACAACGACGCTGCAAAAACAGCGATTGATTTAAATGTTTTCGATTCACTGCAAACTTCCGTTAGCATTGCCGACCAAACGCCGATTGACGAAAACATCCCGCTCGCGGTCGAAAAAGATTTGGGCATTATAGCCAAACGCCCGATTGCAAACGCCGTCTGGCGATTTAAAGAAAAACCGGAAAACTCTTATTATCACGAATACTGGGACAGGCTTCAGAAATTAAAATTCGATTTTACAAGTAAATCCGTCGAACTGGCGACCGCCGCGGCGCTTCGTTTCACGCTGACAATCCCGGGTGTGGACACCGCAATCGTCGGCACGACTCGTCCGACGCGCTGGCAGGAAAATGCCGGATATGTCGCGGAAGGAAATTTCTCCGAAGATGAATACGAAGAAATCCGCAACCGGTGGCGAGAAACGGCTGACGAAAGCTGGGTCGGTATGACCTAGTTTTAAGAGCCGGCAATAAAAATAAGTATAAAAAAAATACGAAAATATGCCGTATGTAAACGTAAAAATCACGAAAGACGGAACTTCGGTTGAACAGAAGAAGCAGATTGTCGAGGGCATTACGAATATTTTGATAAATGTTCTCAATAAAAAGCCCGAACATATTCATATTGTTATTGACGAGATCGAGCCGGAAAACTGGGGTTTCGCGGGAATGCTGACGACGGAGTTCCGAAGAAAAAATGATTGAACGAAGGGAAGTTATGAGCAATTTATTTGAAAAATTAAGACTACGCGACATCGAGTTTCGCAACCGCATATGGGTTTCACCGATGTGTCAGTATTCGAGCGAAGACGGAATGCCGACGGATTGGCATCTGGTTCATCTCGGAAGCCGCGCGGTCGGCGGCGCCGGATTAGTTATTCAGGAAGCGACGGCGGTTTCGCCCGAAGGTCGCATTTCGCCGTCGGACGCGGGAATTTGGTCGGACGAACAAGCCGAAGCGTACAAAAGAATCGTTGCTTTCATAAAATCGCAAGGCGCAGTTGCCGGAATACAAATCGCGCACGCCGGGCGCAAGGCTTCGACCGCAGAACCCTGGAACGGCGGCAAAATAGTTGACGAGGGATATGGTGGATGGGAAACGGTTGCGCCGAGTGCAATCGCATTCGCGAACGATTACCCGACGCCGCGCGAAATGACAAAAGATGATATCGAAAAAGCGACGAACGATTTTGTCGCTGCGGCGAAAAGAAGCGTCGAAGCCGGTTTTGAGGTAATCGAAATCCACGCCGCGCACGGTTATCTTTTTCACGAATTTCTTTCGCCTTTGTCGAATGAAAGAACCGACGAATACGGCGGAAGTTTGGAAAATCGTATGCGTTTTCCGCTCGAAGTCGCGGCGAAAGTCCGCGAAATAATCCCGCAAAACTTACCTGTTTTCGTGCGAATCTCGGCGACTGATTGGACGGAAAACGGCTGGGATTTGGAGCAGTCAATCGAATTTTGCAAAAAACTAAAAGAAATCGGAATTGATTTAATTGACGTTTCGACCGGCGGAAATGTGCCGAACGCGAAAATCCCTGTCGCTCCGAATTATCAAGTGCCGTTTGCAAAAGAAATTCGTGAAAAGGTCGGAATTGCAACAGCGGCTGTCGGAATGATTACCGATCCGAAGCAAGCGGAAGAAATTTTACAGAAAGGCGAAGCCGATGCCGTTTTGTTGGCGCGACAGTTTTTGCGCGAGCCTTATTTTGTTTTTCGGGCGGCGCGAGAATTAGGCGAAAAAATTGATTACGTGCCGAAACAATACGGGCGAGCCATCGAATTTGAAAACGCGCAGGAAGTCAAAGGCGCGAAAGGTTAGGGTTCTGAATACGAATACAAGGAGAAAACGATGCAAAGAATTGATTATGCGAAAGCGGCGCCCGAAGCATTGAAAAAAATGTACGGGCTTGAAGCTTATCTGAGGCATTGCGGAATTGAAAAATCCTTGCAGGAACTCGTTAAATTCCGCGTTTCTCAGATAAACGGCTGCGCTTACTGTCTGGATATGCACTCGAAAGATGCGCGGGCGGCGGGCGAAACCGAACAGCGTTTATACTGCATTTCTGCTTGGCGTGAAACTCCGTTTTACAGTGAACGAGAACGTGCTGCTCTTGAATGGGCTGAACATCTGACGCTAATCTCGGAAAAACACGTTCCCGATGATTTATTTGAGCGAACGAGACAGCATTTCAGCGAAGAAGAACTCGTCAATTTAACTCTTGTGGTAACTACGATAAATGCCTGGAATCGCTTTGCGATCAGCTTTCAAAGCGAGCCGGGCAGCTATCAACCCGCAGCCGCTTCGGCTTAAAACCAATTTTTTGATTTATGAGCAGTTTTTCAGAAATTCCAATATCGGTTTTGGATTTATCGCCGATTGTTCAGGGCGGGACAGTCGCTGATGCTTTGCATAATTCGCTTTCGCTGGCGCGGCACGTAGAAAATTTAGGTTATAAGCGTTTCTGGCTTGCCGAACACCATAATATGACCGGAATTGCCAGCGCGGCGACTTCTGTGGTGATCGGTTTTGTCGCGGGCGGAACTAGTAAAATTCGGGTCGGCGCGGGCGGCATAATGCTTCCGAATCACGCGCCGCTTGTAATCGCCGAGCAATTCGGCACGCTCGAATCTCTTTATCCTAATCGCATTGATTTAGGTTTGGGACGCGCTCCTGGAAGCGATCAATTAACCGCCCGCGCGTTGAGAAGAACTTTGACGAGCAGCGGCGATGACTTTCCCGAACAGCTCGAAGAATTGCGGTTTTTTCTGCGTGAACCCGTCGAGAATCAAAGAGTTCGCGCTGTTCCGGGCGCCGGTCTCGATATACCGATCTGGCTGCTCGGTTCGAGCGGTTTCAGCGCGCAGCTTGCCGGAACGTTAGGACTGCCTTTCGCTTTTGCCGGACATTTTTCGCCGGAGTACATTCTGCCCGCGCTCGAACTTTACCGGAAAAACTTTACGCCTTCGGAAAAGCTAGAAAAACCTTGTGTGATGCTCGCAATAAATATGATCGCCGCCGAAACCGATGAGGAAGCGTGGCGGCTGGCGACTTCGCAGTTTCAATCTTTTCTGCGTTTGATTCGCGGAACGCCCGGACAATTGCAGCCGCCGGTAGAAAATATGGGCGAAATTTGGACGCCGCACGAAAAAGCGGCTGTCGAATCGAAACTCGGCGGCTCGATAATCGGAAGCGCGGAGATGATCAAAAGCGGCGTCGAAAAATTGTTGAACGCGACGAACGCCGACGAATTGATGATAAATGCGATGATTTACGATCACGAAAAACGGCTCCGTTCTTATGAAATCATCGCCGGCGTTTGGCAAAGCAAAACAGCGAAATCAGCAGCGCAAGGTAAAAAGGAGAAGACATGAAAGCGATCAGAATTCACGAATTCGGCGGCGCGGAAGGTTTGAGAGTTGATGAAGTCGAAAAACCGGCGGCGGGCGCGGGCGAAGTATTGATAAAAACGGCGGCGGCGGGAATCAATTTCGCCGACGTAATGCTGCGGCAGGGAAAATATTTTTTCCGCCCGACACTTCCGTTCACGCCCGGTTTTGAAGTCGCCGGAACGATTGAACAAATCGGGAGTGGAGTTGAAAACTGGCGCGTCGGTCAGCGCGTTCTGGCGATGAATCGAAGCGGCGGTTATGCCGAATACGCGTCAGCCGATGCGAAAACGCTTGTGCCGATACCAGATAATATGAGTTTCGGCGAAGCGACAGCGCTTCTCGTGCAAGGTTTGACCGCACTCGGGCTTTTAGCCGATTTGAAAGCCGGACAAACGGTTTTGATTCACGCGGCTGCGGGCGGCGTCGGCAGTCTGCTCGTTCAAATAGCGAAACACAAAGGCGCGACGGTTTTGGGAACGGCTAGTTCGGCTGAAAAACTCGAAAAAATTGCAAACTTAGGAGCGGATGTCGGAATAAATTACACCGAAGACGATTGGACGCAGGAAGTTCTGCAGGCGACCGGAGGCAAAGGCGCGGATTTGATTATCGAGATGGTCGGCGGCGAGATCGGCAGAAGAAATTTCGAGTGTCTGGCGGCGGGCGGCACGATGATCGTTTACGGCGCGGTGAGCGGCGAAGATTTTCAGATTTCCGCTTTGAGCCTGCTCGGTAAAATGCAAACCGTCAAAGGTTACAACTTAAATCTTGAAAGCCGCGAAAACATTGCGAGATTCACGGAAGAATTAATGAACCTTGTCAGCGGAAACAAATTGCAGGTTATGGTTCAGGAATTTCCGCTCGAAAAAGCCGCTGAAGCGCATAAAGCTATCGAAGACAGAAAAACCACGGGAAAAGTCGTTTTAACGATTTCTCAATAAACAAAAATAGACATTCTGAATAATAAAAAATAACTGCCGATCAAATAAGGAGAAAAACTGCAATGAAATATCGAAAATTGGGAAGTGATTTGGAAGTTTCAGCCGTCGGTTTGGGCTGTATGGGAATGTCCGATTTTTATTCGGGACGTGATGACGACGAATCAATCGCTACGATTCACCGTGCACTGGAGCTAGGCATAAACTTTCTCGATACGGCTGATATGTACGGACCTTTTACGAACGAAGAACTCGTCGGTCGAGCCATCAAAGGCAAGCGCGACCAATTCGTCATTGCGACTAAATTCGCTATTGTCCGCGACCCGAACGATCCGAACGTGCGAGGAATCAATGGCAAGCCGGAATATGTAAAACAAGCGGTCGAAGGCAGCTTGAAACGTCTCGGAATCGAAACGATTGACCTTTATTACCAGCACCGAGTTGACCCGAATACGCCAATTGAAGAAACGGTCGGCGCGATGGCGGAATTGGTCAAAGAAGGAAAAGTTCGATATTTGGGTTTGTCCGAAGCAAGCGCGGAAACGATTCGCCGCGCGTCGGTAGTTCATCCGATAACCGCTTTGCAGAGCGAATATTCTTTGTGGACGCGCGATGTCGAGGACAACGACGTTCTGGCAACGTGCCGAGAGCTCGGCATCGGATTCGTTCCGTATTCTCCTTTGGGACGCGGATTTCTTTCCGGCGAAATAAAGAAATTCGAAGATTTGGCGGAAGACGATTATCGCCGCCACAGCCCGCGATTTCAGGGCGAAAACTTCGACAAAAATTTACAGCTCGTTCGCAAAATAGAAGAAATCGCGAAAGAAAAAGGCGTAACGACTTCGCAGCTGGCTCTCGCATGGGTTTTGGCGCAGGGAAACGACATCGTGCCGATCCCGGGAACGAAACGGCGCAAATATTTGGAGCAAAACGCCGAATCCGCCGAAATTATTCTCAGTCAGGAAGAACTCGCCGCAATCGAAGACGTTTTCCCGAAAGACGCGGCTGCCGGTTTGCGCTATCCCGAAGCGATGATGAAAACTGTTAATGGATAATTTAATAAGTGATTTTATGGATAGTAATGAAAAAATCGTACTGATCGCGCGTTTGAAGGTTAAAAACGATACGATTGAAGAAGCAAAACAGGCGGCTTTGGCGATTGTCGAGCCTTCGCGCGCCGAAGCAGGCTGCTTGAATTATGATTTTCATCAAGCGATTGACGACCCGAGCGTTTTCATATGGCACGAAACTTGGGCGAACAGTGCCGCGATTGAGGAACACGGAAAATCGACGCATTTTGTAAAATTTAGCGAAGCGATTAAAAATATTACCGAAGAGCCTTTGCAGTTGACGTTTGCGAAAATGGTCAGCGAAAAGGCTTGAATTTATAACAAAAATAAGGAGAACAAAGGAGAAATTATGGCATTTACAAGAAAAGCGGAAGCCGATTGGAACGGCGGAATTATGGACGGCAAAGGAAATTTGAAGCTTGGAAGCGGCGCTTTTGAAGGCGAGTATTCTTTTCAATCGCGTTTCGGCGACGATACGAAAGCGACAAATCCAGAAGAACTGATCGCGGCGGCGCATGCCGGCTGCTATACCATGGCTTTGAGCGGAAATTTGGGCAGAGCTGGTTATCAGCCGAAAAATATTCATACGACCGCAAAAGTGAAAATCGAAAAACGCGGCGAAGGTTTTGTCATACCGAATATTGATTTGGAATCAACTGCCGAAGTTGACGGCATTTCAGATGACGAATTTCAAAGAATCGCCGAAGAAACAAAGAAAACCTGCCCGGTTTCGCAAGTACTGTCAGGAGCCGAGATCAGTCTCGACGCAAAATTGAAGAAAGCCCAAGCGGCTTAATTTGCGGCAAATAAAGAAAAAAGGGACGAATTTTCAGCCGTCCCTTTTATAGTTTATTAACAAAAATAAATTAAGATGCTCCGCGTCCGGTTTTTTTCTGTAATTCATCAATGCGAATCGAAGCCTCGGCTTTCGTGAGATTTTCATCAAATTCTTCTTTGGCTTCTTCGCTCAAAGTTGAGAGATACGAACGCTGCGCACCGGTCATCGGCTCATCGCCGGTCGTCCAGTTTTCCGGGTCTTTGATAGTGTTGCTTTCTTCCGCTTGTTCTTGAACTTTTTTGTCTGACATAAATTACACTCCAATGTATGATTTTGTTTCAGTGATTAAACACTAGCCTATTCTTTGCACGAATCGTGCCAGAAAATGATAAAAAAAAAGATTGCAAACTGTAACAAAGTTTGTTACAATTCTGATTATGAACAGTGAGATTGAATTTACATCAACTAATATAGGCGATTATGAAATTCCAATCGCTGAAAATTACAAGGAGAATTTCGACGAAAGCGAAATCTTTGATTCGTACTCGCGAACGGTCGTAAATGTTTGCGAGAAGGTCAGCCCGTCGGTCGTAAAAATCGAAGTTGAAGCGAAAAATCGCAATGTTCGAGGCAGAAACGTTCCGAATCAAGCGGGAAGCGGTTCGGGATTTGTTTTCACGCCCGACGGTTTTATTTTGACGAACAGCCACGTCGTTCACAACTCGAGCAAAATCAACGTGATTATGCAGAACGGAAATCGTTACGGTGCGGCTTTGGTCGGCGACGATCCCGATACGGATTTGGCTGTTATCAGAGTTGACGCACCGAATATAATTTCTGCGCGACTCGGTTATTCCGGTCGTTTAAAGGTCGGACAACTGGCGGTCGCTATCGGCAATCCGCTCGGATTTCAGACGACGGTGACGGCTGGCGTTGTTTCGGCTCTGGGCAGAAGTTTGCGCGGAAATTCCGGGCGTTTGATTGACGACGTGATACAGACGGACGCCGCGCTCAATCCGGGAAACTCCGGCGGTCCGCTCGTTGATTCGCGCGGAGAAGTAATCGGCGTAAACACGGCAACGATACTGCAAACACAAGGATTGTGTTTTGCGATTGCTGTTGATACTGCGAAGTTTGTTGCCGGAAGACTGATTCGCGACGGAAAAATCCGCCGCAGCTATATCGGATTAGCAGGGCAGAATGTTCCGGTTCTGCGGCAAATCGTCAGGCATTATAATTTGCCGAACGAAACGGGCGTGCTCGTCGTTTCGATGGACGCCGACAGCCCGGCGCGTCGTGCGGGACTTCGCGAAGGCGACACGATAATAGAATTCGCCGGTGAAAAAATCGAAGGCATTGACGAACTTCATCGTCATTTGAGCGATGAAAAGGTAGGGACGAAACAGAAAATCGTTGTTATCAGAAGAACCGAGAAGCTGGAGCTGGAAATCGTTCCGCTTGAACGCGAGTTCTTAAATTGATTCGGGCGCGTTTTGCCGTTCGTTGAATCAGTAAGTTATAATCGTAAATTATATTTATAAAAGGAGATAAAAATGGGAAATTTTGCTAAATCAGTAACGGATTCAAATTTTGAAACCGATGTTTTAAGTTCGGAGCAGCCCGTATTGGTAGATTTTTGGGCGGAGTGGTGCGGACCATGCAGAATGATCGCGCCATCGGTCGAGGCGGCGGCGGAAGATTTTGAGGGCAGAGCTAAAATTTACAAAATGAACGTTGACGAAAATATGAACGTTCCGCAACGTTTCGGTATTCGCGGCATTCCAACCTTGATTTTGTTCAAAGGCGGACAGGAGCAGGAGCGAATTGTCGGCGCCGTTTCGCGCGAGGCGATTACGAAAGTAATTGAAAAATACGTTTAGTTTTTTCTTTCAAATTTCTTTCAAAATAAATATTAAAAGCGCTCGGGTAAAATTTTTCGCCCGAGCGCTTTTTTTGTTATTATTGGTTGAATATATTTCAATTCAATTAATCAATTAACGAAAACATTTCGCGAATCTTTTATTATTTTATTTAGTCGGAGGCTGCAATGAAATTCAAACAGTTTTATCTCGGATGTTTGTCGCACGCGTCGTATTACATCGGCTCGGGCGAAGAAGCGGCGATAGTTGATCCGCAGCGCGATGTCGAGCAGTATTTGACGGAAGCCGCGACGAACGGTCAAAAAATAAAATACGTTATCGAAACGCATTCGCACGCCGATTTCGTCAGCGGTCACATCGAGCTTGCCGCAAAAACCGGCGCTCAAATCGTTTACGGGCAACGCGCGAACACGGAATTTCCGACCTTAAAAGTGAAAAACGGCGATTCGCTCACAATCGGAAAAGTTAATTTAACTTTCTACGAAACGCCCGGGCACACGCCCGAAGGCATTTGCATTCTGGCGGAAAACGCGGAAAATCCCGCCGAGCCGAAAAAGCTTTTTACCGGCGACACATTGTTTATCGGCGATGTCGGACGCCCGGATTTAATCGGTTCAAAAGGTTTTTCGTCTCAGCAAATGGCAGAGATGCTGTACGACAGTCTGCACGATAAAATTTTGAATTTGCCCGACGAAACCGAAATTTACCCGGCGCATGGAGCGGGTTCTTTGTGCGGGAAGTCTCTGTCGAAGGAAACCTGGTCAACGCTCGGCGTTCAGCGGCGCGAAAATTACGCTTTGCAACTGATGTCGAAAGCAGAGTTCGTCAAAATTGTCGCCGCCGATCAACCGGAAGTGCCCGCCTATTTTCCGAAAAGCGCGGCGCAAAATCTGAAAGGTTCTGTGTCGCTTGATGATTTGTCGAAACCGAAGGAAATGTCCGAAGAAGAATTTAAAAACTTTAAAGGCACAATTTTGGATGTCAGAACCGCCGATGAATACGGCGCCGGGCATCTTCCTGATTCGTTGAATATCGGTTTGGGCGGACAATTCGCTTCGTGGGCAGGAACTCTGATTGAAATCGGCACGCCGGTTGTCATCGTTGCCAACTCGCGGGAACAAATTGATGAAGCTGTAACGCGTCTCGCCCGCGTCGGCATCGAAACCGTCAGAGGGTTTGTTTTATTTTCGAATTGGAAAGGTGAAAAAGCGAAAATCGAACAAATTTCTGTCGAGAGAATGAATGAAATTTTGTCGAAAGCAAACGATTTACAATTTGTAGACGTGCGCCGCTCAGCGGAGTTTTCGAGCGGTCGCGCACCGCATACGATGAATTTGCCGCTTAATGTTTTAGCGAATGAAATCGGAAAGCTGGATTTGAATAAACCGACGTTTGTCATCTGTCAGGGCGGCTATCGTTCGAGCGCCGGAACAAGCATTTTAGAAAAAAACGGATTCAAAAAACTTTATAACGTTTCCGGCGGAACTGCGGCGTGGAAAAACGCCGGGCTGAAAATAGAAGAATCAGCTGCTCACGCTGTTTAGATTTTCAATTTATAAAGTCCTATTCTGATTATTAAGGCGGGCGGAAATAATTGTTTCATAAAAGTTTTTAATAAAAAGGCTGAGTTGAATTCAACTCAGCCTTTTTATTAATCATTACACAAATTAAACGAATTAGTGTGTGTTGAAATTAGCAACCGGAAAATCTCCGCTCGCTCCCAATCCGAAGAACATCACCGCTCCGCTCGTCGTGCTTCTCCAGATAAACTGCCCGTTGCTTCTCCAGACGGCTATATCGGTTCGACCGTCTCCATCGTAATCTCCTTGAACTGTTAAATCATTAGGGTTCCCAAATGGAATTGGTCCGACAAACACTCCATCGCTGCTACGTTTCCAGAACCATTGAGTTGTAGTATTCTCAATGATTCGGGCGACGGCTAAATCCGTTTTCCGGTCCCCATCGTAATCACCCGGGACTATAAAATCAGTTCGTTGTCCAAATACCTGAACGGGAAGAACAGTGCCCGTTGCTAGTCGAGTCCAAAAGATACCCTGCCCTAAATTATTGCCTCGTTGAATGACAAAATCATTTCTGTTATCTCCGTCGTAATCGCCGGGAGCGGGAATATCGCCGCCCAATCCCCACGGAATATAAAAGGTCGGTCCGCCCGGTGTTGTACGATAAAACCAGATGCTTTGAGCGTTTGCATTCGCGCCTTCACGATAAACAGCTACGTCAGCTTTGCCATCGCCGTCATAGTCACCGACAACCGTCGGGTCATCGTCTGTTTGTCCGAATCTCTCAATTCGCACAGTATTGGTCGCGCTATTCAAGATATAAAAAGCGGCAACGCCCGGAGCGCCCGGTCGCCAAACCGTAATATCGTCTTTTCTGTCGCCGTCGAAGTCTTCCGAAAGAAATATGTCAGTGCTTGCTAGACCCCAATCGAGAGCAACGGTTGCGGCGCTGCTGCCGTTAATGTTGTAGAACCAGCGAGCTTGATTAACCGGCGCGCCGCCGGTTCCGCCGACGTTTCTGACAACGACATAATCGGTTCTGCCGTCGCCGTTGAAATCAACAGGGGCGTTGGGTGTCGCCGTCGCGGTCGGCGTCGGTGTTACACTCGGCGTTGGGGTCGCCGTTGGCGTCGGAGTCGGCGTGCCGCCTCCGCTACAAGGTGCTAGAGCAGAAGCTCTATTACGCGGAATAGGATTCGTAACAACTGTAAAATCGTTGTTGTTGTTATCGGTCTCTGTACATCCGTTACCTTTGCGAACACTGCCCTGCGTGTTAGTCAGTGCGGTTCCGTTATTGACTGACGCGCCGCCTTCGGCGTTGTTTGCTTCGCCGTAAGCGACCAAATCAATAATGCGCGGATCAGGCAGAGCGCACGGAGTGGCTGTCGCGCCGCAACCAAGTGCGGTCGTTGTGTTTGTTAAAGCTACTTTACCGCTAGTGCCAGACATACTGAGATTGGTTGTTACAGCATCTGGCGTAACGGGCAAATCGGCACCGGCAGTTCCAACCGTTCCTAATTGAACGAGAAAGTATTGCCCGGGCTGGAGAGTTACATCAGGCAGGGCGAAAATGTTTGTCGCAGAACTTCCAAACTGTCCTGTCGAAGAGCCGTATTGCAATGCCGATCCATTAAGCGATTGCGGCGAATTTGATCTGTTGAATAATTCTACGTAATCAGGTTTATAGGTGGGTCCCGCGTTGTTTGATCCGCCGCCGCCGTAAACTTGACTGATAACAATTGTGTTTGAAAGTTGCGAAGCTGAAGCAGCAGAATTATCTTCCGCCGAAACGAGATTAATAAAAGATGCGCTTGTAAACAGCGCCAGTATAGACAAAATGCCTATAACAAGTTTTTTGTTCATTACTCCTCCTATTGAATACGAAAATGCGTTATTTGCTGCAGACGACGGATAAAAGAGCGGGGTGTTTATGTCTGCGCATAATTTAGCAATCAAATTAACTGATTTCTGCAATATAACACAAAAAATCAGGCGCGTGAACAAAAAGTTTGTTAAATGAATGTTTCAAAATCAGGCGTGAAAATAGAAATTATTCTTTATCGAAAGGCGTTTTCTGCTACAATCTTATTAGAAGAACCACCGATCAATAAAAACAAAAAGCGAGGTTTTACAGATGCAATTCGACAAGTTTTTTTTGTTGCTGATTTTTACGTTTATTTTTACCGTTAATTTTTCAGCGCAGAATAAAAAAGATGAAACGGAAGAAATTTTGCGAATTGATACACAGGTTGTTGACGTTCCAATTGTCGTCACGGATAAAACAGGAAAGCCGCTGCTAAACCTCAAGCAAAGTAACTTCATTGTTTACGAAGACAATAAAAAGCAGGAAATAACCGATTTTACGACGACTAATGAGCCGTTTGAGGTTGCGCTTTTGCTCGATACTTCGGGCTCGACGCGCTCGGATTTAAGTTTGATTCAGCGTTCAGCCGCGAATTTCATCGCTTCCTTGCGTCCGGGCGACAAGGTATCAGTGATCGCTTTCAACTCTGAAAAAAAAGATCGTCAGACAGCAGCCGTTACGGATATTTTGACCGGCTTGACCGGCGACCGCGTTCAATTGAAAAATGCCGTTCAGCGAATTCAAACCAGCAACGGGACGCCGTATTACGACAGTCTTTTGAAGGTCGTCGAAAAAGTTTTCGATAAAAAACCGGCGGAAAACTTTCGCGGCAGACGAGCGCTCGTCGCCCTGACCGACGGCGTAGATTCAACGAGTTTAGCGGATTTCGCCGAAGCCAAAGAAGAACTCGAAAAAGCCGGAATCATCTGTTATTTCATACAGGTTGATACGCGCGAATTTTTTGAAGAAAATCTGCTCGGCGACTGCGAAAGCGCGATTCGGTTTTCGCAGGCGCAAATCCGGCGTTATTATCGCCGTTTTGAGCGCAAAGCGAATATCGAAAAAGTTTCGGCGTTTTGCCAGCTCGGAGATTTCGAGCGTCTCGCCATCAGTAAAAGTTTGTATGAGCTGGCGAACGCGGAGATGCAGAATCTGGCGAAGGTTTCCGGCGGAAAAGTTTTTCCCGTCGCCGACTTGAACGAAGCGAGAATCGCTTTCAAAAGCGTGGCTGACGAAATCGGCACAAAATACAGTCTCGGCTATTATTCTTCAAACGAAAAACGCGACGGAACATACAGAAAAATCAAAGTCGAATTAAAAGGCGTGCCCGTCGGAGCACAGGTCCGCGCGCGCGAAGGTTATACGGCTCCAACGAATTAAAAAGCTAAAAAATTTAAAAAGTGAAAAAGTCGTTTGAGTTGTATCAATCCGCTTTTTCGCTTTTTTACATTTTCACTGTTTAACTTAAAATTGATTTATGGACTCAAAATTCAATCGAATCGTTTTAATGGTTTTGGACAGCGCCGGAATCGGCGCCATGCCCGATGCGGCGAGTTGGGGCGACGCGGGCGCGGACACGCTCGGCAATATTTTGAAAACGCGAAAAGTTAATCTGCCGAATCTGCAAAAGCTCGGTTTGGGAAATATCAAACCTTTGGAGAATTTTCCGGCGGCAGAAAGCCCGATTGGCTGTTACGGCAAGTGCGCGCTTAAATCGAACGGCAAGGATACGACGACCGGGCATTGGGAAATAGCCGGAATCATTTTGGAAAAAGCGTTTCCGACTTTTCCCGAAGGTTTTCCCGAAAGAATCATCAATGAATTCGTCAGTGCGGCGAACGTTCCGGGCGTGCTGGCGAACGTTCCGGCGAGCGGCACGGAAATCATCAGACAATTTGGCGAAGAACACATAAAAACCGGCAAACCGATTGTTTACACTTCCGCCGATTCGGTTTTTCAAATCGCTGCGCACGAAGAAGTGATTCCCGTCGAAAGACTTTATGAAATCTGCGAAATTGCCAGAAAAATTCTCGACGGCGAAGACAAAGTCGGACGCGTCATCGCCCGTCCTTTTTTGGGCACGAATGCCGATGATTTCAAACGAACGGAAAACCGTCACGATTACGCCGTCGCGCCGCCGCGCGAAAATCTTCTGCCGCTTTTGCAGGAGAAAGGCTTGGATGTCGTCTGCATCGGCAAAATCGCTTCGATTTACGATTCGTTCGGCGTGACCGAAGATTTAACGGCGAAAAATAACAATCAATCAATCGAGCAGACGATTCGAGCGCTGAAAGCTGAATCGAAAGGCTTGATATTCTCGAATTTAGTGGATTTCGATATGCTTTACGGACATCGCCGCGATGCGGAAGGATACGCGAAAGCGCTCGAAGATTTCGACATTCGTTTGCCCGAAATTATTGATTCGTTAAAAGAAAACGATTTGTTTATCATCACAGCCGATCATGGCAATGATCCGACTTATCGCGGGTCGGATCACACGCGAGAATACGCACCGCTTCTCGTTTACGGCAAAACGGCGAACTCCGGCGTTGATCTCGGAACGCGTTCGAGCCTCGCCGACATCGGTCAGACAGTCGCGGAAAATTTCGGATTCGCTCTTAAAGACGGAGAAAGTTTTTTGAATCAGGTTTCTGAAGACAAAAAATAAAAGCTTATTTAATCGTTTTGTATCAGAGTTATACGCGGTTTCGATTTATTCTGATACAAAAAAATGATGAAAACTTCGTTTTGTGCAGTTTTTCACGTGGCACAACTTTTGCGCTGAAATTGCTTTGAAAAAAGGAGAAATCAATGGCAGACGATATGAACACGAGCGGCGACAGAACCGCTACGCCGAACGAAAGATCTTTGAATGAAGCTCCGGCTTTTTTTTCTAGAACGACGATAGCCGTCGGCGGGGTTGCTTTATTGTTTTTGATTATTGCTGTTTTGCTTTTGAGCAGCTTTTTAAGAAATCCGACCGGCGCTGAGTCGGGCGTGGGTAACAGCAATTCTGCCACGAGAACGAACCCGTAGCCATTTTCAAGAGAAAACAATGGTTCCGTATTTCGGAGAATTAATAGGGAAAAACATATTTCCGCAAAGCGCGAGCATCGCAATGTGTTGTGTAAAATGTTGAAAAAGCCGAGCATTGTTCCGGTCTTTGCTTTTGAAACGAAGAGATTATAAATTAGTAATAAAGATTAATAGGAGAAAAACGAATGGCGAAAGATGTAATCAATGTTGACGGCGAAGAAAGAACGGTTCGCGAAGACACCGCGAAATCTTATCGCGGCGTCGTTTGGGCTTTACTGAGCGTAGCGGCTTTTGTCATTATCGCGGCAATTTTGTTTCTGGGCGGATTTTTAGGTTCGGCGACTAATGGAGACATAAAATCGCCTGCGGAAATCGAACAAAAACGTCAGTAAAATTCAAATTGGATTTCTTAAATTTCTAAAATTCGCGTTTTCCCGTTTTGTCGGGAAAACGCGAATTTTTAATGCGCAGTTTGTTTTTCGGTTTCAATATTTTCATTTAGATATTTACTTTAAATATGTTGGTTTTAGGCATTGAAAGTTCCTGCGACGAAACGGCGGCGGCGGTCATTGAGAACGGAAACCGGATTTTATCGTCGGTTATCTCGTCGCAGATCGAACTGCACAAACCCTTCGGCGGTGTCGTGCCGGAACTAGCTTCGCGCGAGCATCTCGAGAAAATTGAACCGATCGTTAAAGAAGCTTTAGCAAAGGCGGAAGTTTCATTTCGTGATATAAACGCCGTCGCGGTCACTCAGGGTCCGGGACTCGTCGGCTCGCTTCTCGTCGGGGTTTGTTATGCGAAAGCGCTCGCGTTCGCGCTCGGCGTCCCTTTTATCGGAGTTAATCATATCGAAGGACATTTGTTTTCCGTAGCGTTCGAAAATCCGCCGGTTGAATATCCGGCGCTCGCTTTAATCGTTTCCGGCGGGCACACGAATCTATTTTTCGTTCCCGAAGCGGGCGTCTATAAAGTTGTTTCGCGAACGCGCGATGATGCGGCGGGAGAAGCGTTTGATAAAGTGGCGAAAATGCTCGGGCTCGGTTATCCGGGCGGACCGGTAATCGAAAAACTGGCAAAAGAAGGCGACGCGGGAAAAATTAAACTGCCGATTGCGAAGATTTCTGACGGGCGACCGGACTTCAGCTTCAGCGGTTTGAAAACGGCTGTTTCGCGTTACGTTCGGGAGAGCGGTGTCGAACCGGTTGACGAAAATGAAGAACCGGCGCAGGAAATAAAAGATTTGGCGGCAAGTTTTCAAGCGACGGTCGTTAAATCTCTGATCGGCACGATGGAAAAACTAACGCTCGAACTCAAGCCGAAAACTTTGATTGTCGCCGGAGGCGTCGCTTGTAACGGCGCGCTTCGCGCGGCGGCTGAATCGCTCGGCGCGAAAACCGGAACGCCGGTTTATTTTCCGTCAAAACATCTCTCGACCGATAACGCCGCGATGATCGCCGCCGCCGGTTACTTTCATCTTTGTAACGGTGAACAATCGGATTTGCAGATGACGGCGGATGTGACGATGCGGCTGCAGAATTACGAAAATGAGGATGCCGAATTAAAAAGAAAAAAGATTCGTTATCGCTTGTAGGTTTTGACTGTTTCGATCAGGCAATTTTTGTCGGAGAAATAAGTTCTTGCTTTCCCCCGAAGCAAGTAGTTACAATTTGATTAAGCTAATCATATTTTTATCAACGGTTTTATGCTAAAACCGAACATTATAAAAAAGGTGTAATTTACTTTTGCGGCGCCTGACCGACTGAAATCAGCCGCGATGACAATCTTATTAAGGGGATATAAATGAAAAAAGCAGTACATTCAATCGTTCTTTTTTTTAGTTTTTTAGTTTTAACGACGGGCGCAAACGCACAAACGGCGCTCACTTATAATTTACAGCCAGTTTTGTCCGATTTGTTCCAGCCGGTTTTCGTCACCAGCGCCCGCGACGGCTCAAAGCGCCTGTTTGTGGTCGAGCAAGGCGGAATCATCAGAGTCGCTCAGTCGGGAGCGACGACCGCCACCGAATTTCTAAACATTTCGTCGAAAATATCAACCGGCGGCGAGCGCGGACTTTTAGGTCTGGCTTTTCACCCACAGTACAGTCAAAATCGCCGCTTTTTCGTTTATTACACGAGATCGGGCGACGGCGCGATTCAAATCGCCGAATATCAAACTTCGGCAGGTAATCCGAATGTTGCCGACACAAACGAAAAAGTTATTATCACGATTCCGCATCCGGGCGCGTCGAATCATAACGGCGGCACAATCGCTTTCGGACCCGACGGATATTTATACGCCGCGACCGGCGACGGCGGCGGCGCCAACGATCCGAATAACAACGCCCAAAACATTGATTCGCTGCTCGGCAAATTTATTCGCGTCAACATCAACGTGCCTGCCGGATCAACTCAAAACTACCTTATTCCCCCGGATAACCCGTTTGCCGGCGCGACGCCGGGCGCCGACGAAATTTTCGCTTTCGGATTTCGCAACCCGTACCGGTTTTCGTTCGACCGCGGCGGAACAAATCAGCTCTGGGTCGGCGACGTGGGACAAGGCACTTTTGAAGAAGTTGACACGGTTACGCGCGGCGGCAATTACGGCTGGCGCATAATGGAGGGAAATATTTGCACGCCCGGCGTAAACGCGAACTGCACGCCACCAGCCGGACATATTCCTCCGGTTTTTCAATACGCAACGCGACCCGCGAGTAATCCTGATCGCTGCGCCGTGACCGGCGGATATGTCTATCGCGGCACGCGCGGCACTTTTCAAAACGGCGCTTATGTTTACGGCGATTATTGCTCGGGTGAAATTTTTCTTTGGAACAATAATCAGCAAAATCTGCTGATTAATACCGACCGCTTGATTTCCTCGTTCGGCGAAGATGAAGACGGCGAAATTTACATTACTAATTTGTTCGGCGGAACAGTTGAAAAAATCGTGCGTGAAGGCGCTCCGCAGTCAAAAGCACCGTTCGATTTCGACGGCGACGGAAAAACAGATCTATCAATCTTTCGTTCATCAGTTGGAGAATGGTGGTATCTGAGAAGTAGTGACGGCGGAAATCGTGCTTTTCAATTCGGCACTTCGAACGACAGAATTGTTCCGGCTGATTATACCGGTGATGGCAAAACAGATATTGCTTTCTTTAGACCTGCATCAGGACAATGGTTCATCCTGAGAAGCGAAGACGCTTCATTTTACGCATTTCCGTTCGGAACAAATGGCGACATTCCTGCTCCGGCTGATTATGATGGTGACGGAAAGGCTGACGCGGCGGTATTCCGTCCGGCTAATCAGACGTGGTACATTTCACGCTCTTCGGGCGGCACGACGATTCAGCAATTCGGAATTTCAGGTGATTATCCTGTTACGGCTGATTATGACGGGGATGGTAAATCTGACATTGCTATTTATCGTCCGTCGAAAGGAGAATGGTGGATTCAGAGAAGTAGTGCCGGAGTGATTGTTTACCAATTCGGTTCCATAAACACTTATGACAGACCTGTGCCAGGAGATTACACCGGCGACGGTAAAGCAGATGTCGCGTTTTTTAGACCGACAACGAGTGAATGGTTCGTTTTAAGAAGCGAAAACAGCAGTTTCTATTCATTTCCGTTTGGAGCAGCAGGCGACGAGCCTTCGCCCGGCGATTATGACGGCGACGGCAAAATGGACGCTGCCGTTTTCAGACCGTCTAGCCGAACATGGTTTGTGCAAAAATCAACTTCGGGAACATTGATACAATCTTTCGGTATTTCAGGCGACCTGCCGGTTCCCAGTGCTTATGTTCCGGGTTTTGTTACTACCCAGTAGTTTTAAAAAAAGCGGTAATGCATTTTCTTCATACGGATAAGAATCGAACGAAGAAAATGACGAATTGACTGCCGTTTTGAACTAACTGGCGCGAGCAATGGTTAAAACATAAACCTTGCTCGCGCCCTTTTCTTTTAAGACTTTGGCACAACTGGAAACTGTCGCGCCGGATGTGTAAACATCGTCAACGAGCAAGATTGTTTTATTTTTTATAAGTTCCTTGCGGCTTACCTCAAAAGCATTTACGACGGTTGTCTCCCGAGCTTTTTCGTCCATTCCGGCGCGGTGCATCGGCGTGTGAATTATACGGGTCAAACTTTTATCGTCACCATTTATTTTTGTTTCTTTTTTCAAAATGTTCGCTAAAACGCTTGCCTGATTAAAACCGCGTTCGAGAAGTCTCATTTTTGAAAGCGGAACGGGAATCAGCAAATCCGCGTCGCCAAAAGGTGAGTTGTAGAAAGCGGAAAGGAATAATCTGCGCAATTCTTTAGCAACAAAAGGCTCGCGTTTCAGATGAACGATTGAAGCGGCGAGTGCGTTTTCGTAAACTCCGACGGCGCGTGCCGCGTCGTAAAAATGTTCGTCGCAGCGATGACAAAAAGTTGCGACCTTTGTTTCGGCTTCGTTCAAATAAGCGCCGCATTTCTCGCAGAGATTTTCTTTGCCGGAAAATATTTGCGTTTTCTCCCAGCAAGTTCGGCAAGCAACGCCGTCCGAATAATTTTCGACGCTGTTTTCGCAAAGATGACAGATTTGAGGATAGGCAAGCGTGAGCAGAGAATTAAACACTTGATTGAACATAAATGTTCAAAGCGAGAAATATTTGGTGAGAAGTGAGAGATAAAAATTGAGTTCTAACATTTATATCTGAATTGCTTTTTACCTCTGATTTCTCGATTCTCACCTGTTTTTTACTCTTCTTCCAAAAGACCTTGTTCGAGAAGCTGCTGGCAATCGAGGCAATATCGTGCCCAGGGAATTGCGGCGAGACGCTTCGGATTTATCGGTTTTTCGCAGTTTTGGCAAGGACCGTATTCTTCGTCTTCGATGCGCATCAGTGCTTCGTCAATCAATGTAAGCTGCCGACTTTCATTTTCAGAAACCGCCAGCATTACGTTTTTTGAGTAATTTCTGACGGCTAAATCAACCGGGTCGGGAGTTTCCGCGTCGTCAACCGAAAGATCGTTTCCTTTCAGTTTGTTTATCAATGCTTCGCGCTCGGCGAGCAAGCTTTCTTTGATTTGTTCTAGGTTCAGTTCACTCATTTTTGGTACGGAAAACCTTTTATAATTGTAAATGCCCGATAAAGCTGTTCCAACAGAATGACACGCGCCATATCGTGCGTAAAAGTTAGAAACGACAAGGATAAACTAAAGTTCGCCCTTTCGACAACCCCGGATGCGACGCCTTCGGCACCGCCGACAATAAAAGTTACTTCTTTTAACGCGCGGTTTTGCCATTTTTCGATTTCCTTTGCCAAATCCGGCGAAGAAAGCGAGCGGCCTTTCACGTCCAACAAACAGACGAATGAACTTTGATTCACATTTTCCAGAATTCGTTTGCTTTCGGTTTCCTTCGTGCCGTCTTTAATCTCTGTTATTTCAAACTTTACAAAGTGCGAAAGGCGCTCGCAGTATTCTTCCTGCAGCGCCTTCCAATTTGCATCTTTAGTTTTTCCGACCCAAACGAATTGAAATTTCATTTAAAGATAAGCTAAAAATAAACGCAGGTTTTTCTCGCGGCGAAATCGTGATTTTCGACGACTTCTAAAATTTTCGCGGCAATCTTTTGCCCGCCCTTGCTCGAAGGCTCAATCGGATTCGCGTAATCATCTTTCTCGTTACAAATTAAACGTAAATCCAAAAATGGAACTCCGGCTAAAATTGCCTGCCGGATGATGACATCGTTAAAAGCGCATAATGCGGCGACGGCGACTTTTTGAACTGCCGTTTCTGGAAAATTCGGATTATAAATCGTGCAGACGGCGGTTGGAATATTGCGTTTCAGAACCGTTTCGAGCATTTTGCGGTAATTGTTTTCAAAATCGCGCGTCCGGTCGGCTAAAACATTGAAAACCTCTGCCGCCGAATTCGCTCTCATATTCAAAATATCCGTGTGCATCAAGGCATTGTTTCCGCCCGAACTGATAACGAAATGAGTCGCATTTTCGGGGCTCCGCTGCATTTGAGCGGGGACATTTTCAACGACGCTTCCGTCAACAGCGCGCAGCGTCGCCTGCCAATTTTCGGGAATCATCGTGCGCAGATGTTCGACGACATCAGGCGCGCCGCCGACGTAAGCCTTGTTGTCAAAAATCGAATCTCCGAGTAAAACAATGTGAGCCATAAACTAAAGTTCCGACGGCAGATCAACTCTTTTCGCGTCGAGCCAGAGGCGTTCCAGATCGTAAAATTCGCGCGCGTTTTTCTCGAAAATATGCACGATAAAATCGCCGTAATCGAGCAAAATCCATTCGCCGGCTGTATAACCTTCAGTGCGAACCGTTTTGATGTTCAATTCCTTTTTCAGACGCTCGTTGATTTCATCGGCAATCGCTTGAACCTGCCGCTGATTGTTTCCGCTCGTCACGACGAAAAATTCCGTAAAGCTGGCGATTTCACGTAAATCAATAACGACTATGTGAGAAGCCTTTTTATCGCTCGCGCAGTGAAGCGCGAGTTTTACTTCCTCGTCCAAGTCGGAAAACGGCGTTCTATTATTTTCGACTTCTACCGTCGCGGTTTCGCGGTGCAATATTTTTTCTTGTAATTCTTCCATAATTTCTTTTCATTTATCGTTTAACATTTATCATTTGAAGTTTATCAAATCGCTTTTTAATTATTTTTTATGTTGAATTCGCGCCGAGTGATAAATGTTAAATGTAAAGTTCGTATTTTTCGATGTATTTTGCAACCTCTACGGGCACATCTTTGCGCCAATCAGCTACATTTTCTTTAATTTTACGCCGAATTTCCGTCGCTGAAACGTCAATCTGAACGGCATCGGAAATATAAATGCGCGAATTCTGGTTTTTGGATTTTGAATTTTTCCCGAATTCATTCGATTCGTAATTCGTAATTGGTAATTCGTAATTGTTCCTCAAATCTACTATTCGTTCTCTGATTTCTTCCGTGACGTGAGAAAATCCGATTTCGTAATCGGGACGCGTAACGACGATGATATTGACTGCCGTTAAAACTTTTTCCCACTCGCGCCAAGTGGTAATATCCTGCCACGAATCTGCGCCCATTACGAAAAAAATCTCGGCGCCAGGCAAAAGATTTTTTAATTTCGCTAAAGTTTCGACGGTGTAAGGTCGTTCGGGCGATTCGACTTCGATTCTTGAAACGCTGATTTTCGGTTCATTGTTTGTCGCCAGCGCAAGCATCGCAAAACGGTGAAACGGCGAAACGGGATTTTTAATTTTGTGCGGCGCGTGAAATGCCGGAATAAAAACGAATTCATTTAATTTAAAAACTTCGAGCAATTTATGCGCTATCGTTAAATGCCCGCAGTGAAGTGGATCGAATGAGCCGCCGTAAAATGCAATTCGTTTCATCGCTCGGTAAGTTCCCGGTAATGACTGGCGACTTCAATCAGAATTTCCTCCGGACACTCGGGATTTTCCACGAGAAACCAGTAATCGCCGAATTGGTTGCCGACGAAAAAGTTTTGCCCGCGAAACTCGAATTCGAGCCACATCTCGACTACGCCGTCCATCGTAAATTCATTTATTTCAGCGCCTTCGAGCTTTTCGGTGTGCTCGTAAAATTCATCGAAAAACACGACTTCCGGCAAATCCGCAAAATGCCTCGCGCCGGATTCTATTTTATTTTTGAGCAAATCATTCAACATCCGTTTGTTGACTCAAATCAATATTTTCCGTTTCCGCCGCTTTTAATTCCTCGAGTTTTCGGGCAACGGTAAAGATCAATTCCTGCGTTCCTTGATTGGTAACTGAAGAAATCTCCAGAAAATCTTTTCCGTCTTGTGCGGCTCTTTCGCGCAAATTTTCCAATCTTTCAGGTTCATCCAAAGCGTCAATTTTCGTGGCGACGACAATCTGCGGGCGCTCAGCTAAGTCCTGATTATAATTTGCCAGTTCGCGATTGATGATTTCGTAATCTTCGACTGGATTTCTGCCGGAAATCGAGGAAACGTCAACCAGATGAAGAATCAATTTCGTGCGTTCGACGTGGCGCAAAAATCTATCGCCCAGCCCCGCGCCTTCCGAAGCGCCTTCGATAAGACCGGGAATATCCGCGACGACGAACGTTCGATAATCGCCCAGATCAACGACGCCGAGATTCGGTTCGAGCGTCGTAAACGGATAATCGGCGATTTTCGGTTTAGCGGCGGAGATTACCGAAATCAAAGTTGATTTTCCGGCGTTCGGAAATCCGACCAGACCGACATCTGCAATCAGTTTGAGTTCTAACTGCAATTCTTTTTCTTCGCCCGGTCTGCCCGTGTAATGAAATTTCGGCGCGCGTCTGGTCGGCGTCGCAAAATGCTGATTGCCCCAGCCGCCTTTGCCGCCTTTCGCCGCCAAAAATCTCTGTCCGCTTTCAGTGAAATCGAAAACCAGTTCTTCTGATTCGGCATCGAAAATCTGCGTTCCGACTGGCACTTGAACAATGACATCGGCTCCGTCTTTGCCGTGTCGGTTTGAGCCTTCGCCGTGTCTTCCGCGTTCGGCTTTGTGCTCCGGGTTGTAACGCAGATGCAAAAGCGTGTTCAAGCCTTCGCTCGATTCAATCCAAACGTCGCCGCCCTTGCCGCCATCGCCGCCAGAAGGTCCGCCGCGCGGAACGAATTTTTCGCGGCGGAAAGCCGTCACGCCGTTTCCGCCGCCGCCCGCTTTCACTTTGATTTTCGCTCGATCAATAAACATCTTTAGATTTTAGATTTTGGATTTTGGATTTTGGATTGTCAAACAATCGGCAATAAAACAAAAAAAACGCTCGCCGCAAAGAACTTTGGCGAACGTTTAAAAAACTATTGCGATTTGCGGTCGTTAAAGATCGCAAATCGCAATATGAAAATTGCAAATTACTATGCCGCTTTCGGTTCTAATTCCGTCGCGCCTTCGGCGTAAACGCTGATAAATTTGCCTTTTTGTCCTTTATTTTCAAATTTCACGAAACCTTCGATCAAAGCAAAAAGCGTGTCGTCTTTGCCTTTCCCGACGTTTTTGCCCGGTTTCCATTTCGTGCCGCGTTGACGCGCCAGAATGTTTCCGCCTAGGACGTGTTCGCCGCCGAATTTTTTGAGTCCTAACCGCTGCGCCGCCGAATCGCGCCCGTTTCGTGATGAACCTACACCTTTCTTATGAGCCATATTTAGATTTTGGATTTTGGATTTTGGATTTTGGATTTAGAGAAACTCAAACCAAAGACCAAAGACCAAAGACCTCTTTCCTCCAATTAAATCGTATCAATTCTAATTTCCGTGTAACCTTGACGGTGACCTTGTCTGCGTTTGTATTGTTTGCGGCGTTTTCTTTTGAAAACGATGATTTTTTCGCCGCGTCCGTGCCCGATGACGGTCGCATTGATGGTCGCTCCGCCGATCTTGGCATTCGCTCCTTCGCCCGAAACCAAAGTTTCGATTTCAACCGTTTCGCCTTCTTTTTTGTCAATTGACGGCACGCGTAAGGTTTGTCCTTCCGAAACCGCAAATTGTTTTCCGCCTGTTCTGATAATTGCGTAACTCATTTTTGTTATTCACTCCTTCGCGCACGGCGATAATTTCGCTCATTAGCCGAAAAGATGAAATTATACTTAATTGATTTTGAAAAATCAATTTCGGTCGGCAGGTTTTTGAAAAGGCGGCGGATTTAGGCGATTTCCGGGTTTACGACAACGCCGATAAACGGCAGATTTCGATAACGATTCGCCGCATCGAGTCCGTAGCCGACGACGAATTTGTTCGGTATTTGAAAGCCGCAGTAATCAATTTTCAAGTCTTTTTTTATGCGCGGTTCGGGTTTGTCTAAAAGCGTGGCGATTTTCAAAGAATTCGCGCCGCGCGAGCCTAAAATCTCCATCAAGCGGAACAGCGTTAATCCGGTATCAATAATATCTTCGCAAATAATCACGTCTTTTCCGCGAATCGGATTGGTCAAATCCTTTAATATTTCAACATCGCCGGTCGAAACGGTTCCGTCTTTATAGCTCGAAACCGACATAAAATCTATCGTTAAATTCAAATCAATATTGCGAATCAAATCAGACAGAAAAATAACCGAGCCTTTTAGAACCCCGACGACGACTAAATCTTTTCCGGCATAATCGCGCGTAATTTCGGCGCCGAGTTCCGCGACGCGGCTGTTTATTTGTTCCGCTGTATATAAAACTTCCAAGTTCGGATTTGTAAATTCGGTTGTTCTTTGAATTGTTGTCGCTGACACTATTTTCTCCTGTTCGTTAAAAAAGCTTACTGCAATCTCAAGTTTCAAAAAAAGAAATTCGACTCGCGGGTTTTTGCTCAAACAAAAACATTTTCTTGCATAAGTTTGCCCGGTTGTGACTTATCAACATATTATTGAAAGAGTTTAATTTAATCAATCAAATCTATGGCTGAAGATAAAGAAACTCGCGAACGCGTCCGTGAACTGGTCAAACAGATTTTGGCGAATGTTCCGGTCGAAGGCGAAGAAAATAAAGAACCGGCGCCAGTTTACCCGAAACGCGTGGTTGTTAATTCGCTGCAAGATAAAATTGAAAAGGAATACGACCGCGACGAATCGGCGAAAAGCTTGATTACCGAAGATGATTTACGCGGGTTGGAAGCGGGCGCGAAAGTTCGCATTTCTGAAAACGCAAAGTTAACGCCGCTCGCTCAGGATATTATCAGAGAAAAGCAAATCGAAATCGTTCGCAAACAATCGCGGCGCGGTTCTTTAAAGGTTCAATCAATTGCGGTCGGCGCCGATCACGGCGGTTTTCAGTTCAAAGAGCAGTTAAAAGATTTTTTAACTGAATTGGGTTTGCAGGTTCGTGATTTCGGCACGAACTCGACAGACGCGGTTGATTATCCTGATTTCGCGCACGCGGTTGCCAGAGCGGTTTCGGATAAAACGGTTGACGCCGGAATTATCATTGACGGCGCGGGAATCGGCAGCGCGATGACGGCAAATAAAGTTCCGGGCGTTCGTGCGGCGGCTTGTTATAACGCTGCTTTGGCAAAAAATTCGCGCGAGCATAACGGCGCAAATGTGCTCACATTAGGAAGCGGGCAAAACAATTTCAAGGAAATAAAAGAAATCGTCGAAGCGTGGCTTTCGGTTGATTTGACCGAAGAACGTCACAAAAAACGCGTCGGCAAGATTGATGCGATACAAAAGCAGTATTCAAAATAGAATTTTGACGATTTTACGATTTTGACATTAAACTACCGATTTATGAACAACGGCAATTACGAAAAACTTGTCGAGCAAATAACCGATTTGGTTTTGGCGAAAATTGACGGCGGCGCAAACGATTATTGCCCGTCATTTTGCCGCGCAGACGTTGAAAGAATTGTTGACGCGGGCGCGTCGCGTATCGGAATCGTTCTCGGCGAAACCGCGACCGCGCACGATTGGGCTTCGCTGATTGACCATACGCTTTTGAAACCCGAGGCGGCGGAATCCGACATCAAAAAACTTTGCAACGAAGCGATTCAGTTCGGCTTTGCGTCGGTTTGCGTCAATCCTTCGTGGGTGAAAAAAGCGGCGGAATTTCTGCGCGGCTCAAGCGTACCGGTCTGCACGGTTATCGGGTTTCCGCTGGGCGCGACTTTGCCGGACGTGAAAGCATACGAAGCGCGGCGCGCGATTTTTAACGGCGCGAGGGAAGTAGATATGGTGATTAATATCGGCGCGTTGAAATCCGGCGACGACTGCGCGGTCGAAGATGATATTCGAGCCGTTCGCGAAGCAGCACACGAGAACGGCGTGCTTTTGAAGGTAATCATCGAAACGGCACTTTTAACTGACGAGGAAAAAGTTCGCGCCTGTTTAGCATCGAAAAATGCCGGCGCCGATTTCGTCAAAACATCCACGGGATTTGCCAAAGGCGGCGC
The DNA here is from genome assembly GCA_036388895.1 of Pyrinomonadaceae bacterium. GTDB lineage: Bacteria > Acidobacteriota > Blastocatellia > Pyrinomonadales > Pyrinomonadaceae > SXVE01. Next base: position 54,558 of record DASVQY010000064.1, read on the forward strand.
GACTGCCGACGACGTTAGCCTGATGCGCCGAACTGTCGGTTCGTCTCTAGGCGTAAAAGCGTCGGGCGGAGTAAAGGGAATCGAGGATGCCAGAGCGATGTTTGAAGCCGGCGCAACCCGAATTGGCGCGTCAGTCGGTGTAAAAATCGCGCAGGAAGCCGGCGGTGTAAAATCGAGTATCGTCGCCGGAGCGTATTAAGAATTTCAGAGTTTATTTCAAAACTTTAATTTACCTTAAAATTATAATTGATAAAACCCGTCGCTTTGACAGCTTGATTGCCGACGAATGCAGGCTTAAATCTTGATTTGAGTGCAGCTGCTTCGCTCGCCGGACGCAGTGAAAGATGCCCGGAAATCGCTTTAACGGATATTACTTTTCCGTCTTCATCGAGAGTTATTTGAACCGTTACCAATCCCTGTAAGTTTCTCTGCCGATCTATAGTCGTATATTCGGGAATTGCCAGATAAACGGCGAGATTATTTAATGCGCCGACGTTGAGTATTTGCTTTGCGGCGGATGTTTCAGAAGCGTTTATCGAAGCTTTATCAGGTTCATTTGCCGGTTTTTTAGAAATCTCGGCTTGTAAACGCTCCATATTAGCCTTTGCCGGTTCATTGTTCGCGTCGAGTTCAAACGCTTTCTGATAATCGCTCAGAGCCTTTTCGACGCTGCCCATCTTTTCGTGTAAATCTCCGCGATTAAAATACGTCATTGATTCTTTCGGATTAAGCTCAATCGCTTTATCGAAATCCGCAACGGCAAGATCATAGTTTTTCTGATTGATAAGAGCCAGTCCGCGATTTAAAAAAGTTTGTGGATCCTTTGCGTTCAACTCGATGGCTTTACTGTATTCAACGACGGCTAAATCAAACTGCTTGGCGGAAAGATGCGCGGCGGCTCGCTTTTGATAAAAAGCAAAATCAAGAACAGGCGGTGTCGGCGAAGGAGAAGGCATTGCGGCGGGCGTCGGGACAGGCGACGGAACGGGCGTTTGAGAAGGCGTCGGAGCGGCGACTGAAATTGCTGTAATTCTCGGGCTTTTTTGCCGGGCTGCCTCGATTAGTTCCGCGCTTGCGCCTGTGCCGGCGAGCTCTTTTTCAATCTCGGGCGTCAGCGAAAATGTTATTCCTCGTTTTTTGATTGCTTCCGCTAAGATCGTGTTTCTTTCCGCGAGAGTCGCTTTCTTTGAGCGCAGCCCGATTAGAATATCGGCTAAACTGAGCTGCATTTGTCTCGGCTGAGCTGTTTGCCCGATTATCGCAGACGAAAATATAAAAGACATAAACAGTAAAAGTGCGCAAACGAACGCAGGTTTTTTGATTGTTTGACCGAATATGACTTTCATATGTTTGTTCCTTGATGCGCGATGAATTTGTTTTCGTAAAATCTTTAGGCTTTCGAGTTTGCCGACGGAAGAGTTTGTATAGGAATTATTTAATTGCCGCTGATCAAATCGTCAACGGTTACGGTTTTTTCTTTTTTCGGTTTTGGTTTCGGCTCCGGCGAAACGGGTTTGGTTTGCGGGGCAGCGGGTTTTTCGATTCGCGGCGCAACCGGCGCAGGCGTAACTTTGTTTTTATAAGTAGTTTTAGCGATAGGTAATTTCGTAAAAACCGGTTCGGATGGTTCTGTTATAGTTTTTACTTCCGGCGCAGGTTCGATTGGCGAGCTTGCGGTCGGTTCGGCGGTCGGCTCGATATTAGGTATCTGAGCCGCTTCGACAATCGGGTCGGTTGCGACTTTGTCTACCAGATTAGTTATCTGATTTTGCGTCATTTGATCGGGCAAAGCGTTTTCCAAAATCTGAAAATGCCATACTCCGTACGCCGCGCTGCCGAGCAGAATTATGATTAACGCGGCGACCGAAATTTGTTTCCAAACTTTATTGTTTCTTTTCGGCTGCACGAATAAATCTTTGTGCGTTTCAACCGGAATTTCGGCTTTGACGCTTGGTTTATCTAGATTTATCGCCTTTTTTTCTTCGCTAGATTTGTCATCTGCTTTTTGCGCGGGCGCTTGTGTGTTTGCCGGAACTTCGATTTTTACTGTCTCTTTCTTTTGTTTCTCTGCGAGCAGTTTTTCGGCTTCTTCAGCGCGCTTTTCGGCTCTCAGCCTGCGAAGTTCCGATTCGCGCAGTTGTTGTTTAATCAATTCGGTTTGCCGCTTTTGTTCCGCCTCGATTTTTAATCTTTCCTGTTCGAGATCGAGTTTTTCTTTTTCTACTAAATTTTCTTTTTCTTCTAAAACAGTTTCGGCGGGAAATTCCAGAATGACTTCTTCGTCTTTGTTCTTTTGTTCTTTCGCGTCGCGCTCTTTCAAACGAGCGACGGCGGTTCGGAAAATCTGCCGCATTATAATCGCGGAATCAAAACGATTTTCGCGTTTGATCTCCATCGCCTTTATTAAAATATCGGAAACTTCCAACGGAACGCCGGAATTTAGTTTGTTGGCGGGCGCAAGAGGATCGGGTTTGCCTTCGAGAATCTCAATCGAGCGTTCGAGCGAGTCCACCGGCGGTTTTCCGGTCAGCAAATGGTAAAGAGTTGCGCCGACGGCGTAAATATCGCTTCGAACGTCGGCGGGCAGTTTCAAAATCATCTCCGATTTTTCGTCGTAACTTTTCGTGATGACTTTTTGCGATGCCGAATCGAGATTTTTGAAGATTTGTTCAAGCGGAAGATAATTTAAAGTTTTGGAGTCGAACGGTTGATTCTTCAACGTCGAGTTTTCCTTTATCTCGCCCTTTTTAGCGACCCCGAGAGCGAGAAGTTTGATTTTGCCGTCGGAAGTTAATTTTATATTTTGCGGATTAACATTGCGGTGAATTACCGAAGGGGATTGTTTGTGCAAATATGTGAGCGCGTCGAGAAGTTGTTCAGCCCATTCCAATATGTCGGAAAGCGAAAACTTTTCGTTTTTTTCGAGCAACTTTCCTAAATCATCACCGCCGACCGATTCCATCACTAAATAATTTCGGTCTATTCCAGAAAAATAATCGTAAACCTGCAAAAGCGATTCGTGTTTAATCTCGGTTAAAATTTTTGCGTTATTCGCAAATGCGAGTTTGAGTTCTTCCTGCTGCGAAGCGGTAACGACTTTTTTTAGTTTGACCGGAATTTCTTTCAGCACGCCGTTTCTCGACAGAACATTGTCGTAAACCTCGTAAAGCGCGCCTCCGGCGTTCTTTTCAATGCAATTGATAATACGGTATCTTTCCTGTTTCAAACCTTGATTGCCTCCGGGATATTTTTGTGTTTTTTTGAAGCGAGTGGAGTGTGTTTTCTCGTGCGGCGACAAACATGAGGCGTCTGTCGAATACATTATACCGATTTGAATGAAAAAATAAAAGTGCTTTGTTGTTTTTCTTTAAACAATTTTTATCAAGCGACGAACGCTTAATATTTGCAAAATGAATCGAATGGAAAAGGTGTAAGGGCGAGTGCGCGGTCATTAGGGGGAGAAGTGTAAAAATGTAAAAAGTTTTTCACGTTTCGGCGCAATATCAGCAACATTGCGTTAAAATATTACGCCGAACGAATCGGTAATCGAAACTAACAATTGATGTTAAAAGTTAAAATTAAAAACCGAAATTAATAATCATTCCGCCGCCGGCTCCTTCGTTTGATTCGCCTTTTTTGTCATCTTTGAAAAAGCCCTGCGCGACGAAAAGTTTGACGATTGTCCGGGCGTCGCTGCGCTGAAATTTATCGGCAAATAAGCTCATTCGGTTCAAGTCGGCTTTTCCGAGCAATTGGATTTGATTGATATAACGAAACAAAAGTATTCCGTCTGACGGGTAGCCGCCCGTTTTCATCAACAACTCGCCTTTTTTGAACGAGCGGTTGCGTTTGTTATATTTGCTCAAAATAGCCGAAGCCTGCACGAAATCATTGATTTGATCAACAATCGGCTCGAAAATGCGAAACGCCTCGTCCGGGTTTACGACGGCATAGCCTTTAACGATTTCCATTAAATCGCCTAATTCGTCCTCGTCTTCGGGAAATTCGTTTGTCAGCGCTTTTGCATCCTTCATCAAATTCGCCGCTGTTTCCAAATCCTTTTCTCCGCCTTTTTTATGAAAATCCGTCGCCAGCGCAACGAGCCTTTGAATCTGCGTTCTCTTTTTCGTCAAATTCCCGATCTGTTTTTTCGCTTCGTCGAGTTTTCCTTCACGCACAGAACGGGTAATTTTCATTGTTTCATATTGATCGGCGGCTCGTTCTCGCGCTTTTTCGTCGGGAATTTGTTCGATCAATTTTTTCGCTCGCGCTTCGTCTTCGATTTGCGCGATTTTGCTGCTCAGAGCCATATACGCCGAAGTTTTTTCCATTTCGTTTAATTTCGGCAGCTCGCCGATGATTTCTTCGGGCGTCGAAGTCGGATTCCAGAGTTTTTGCTGTTGCTGCAAACGTTTTAGTTCAGGCGGCAGATTTTTCGTCGCTTCGGTTTGTTTTTGTTTGAGAAGCTGTGCTTTTTCCGGCACGAGTTTTTCCAGGCTCGGCATAACCTGCGTCATTGCCATCGTTATTTCCAGCGATTTTCCGGGCTGCATAAACGTATTGACCAGCTTTCCCGCAAGATCTGCCTGTTGCGCTTCGCTGAACTTAAATTGTTTGTCTTTAGAGCTTTTCGCCGCGTTCGGATTAGTCGCGTATTGCAGAAGCTGAACCGCTGCGTTCAAATCTTCGCGTTTTCTGGTCAGGTCGGTTTCGACTATTTTTTTAACCACTTCGTCGCCCAAATCCGCCGCTTTTTTTTCGTCCTTTTGATTAATTTTCTGTAGCATCGGCAGAACGTTCCACGAAATTCCTTTCGCCAGACTTTCTTTTATCAATTTAATCGCTTTATCCGGGTTTTGCTCGGCGGCGAGTACGGCGAACCGCTGTTCGAGCGCGATTTCCTGCCGCACTCGAATTTGTTCTGGATTGAAGTTCATAAAGCTGCCGTCTTGTTTGGCGTTCGGCTGTGCCGCCTTTGCAAGCTCGGCGGCGAGCTTCGCGGAACGCGTCTGAACTAACATTTCGAGCGCTAGATCCGCATCGCGTTTGGCGATTATCGGCAGAATTTCGTTGCGTATGTCGCTGAGATCAAAAACGGCGAAATATGGCTCGTCATCGGCTTTTTTCTCTCTTTCGGCTTCGGCGTTGGCGACGAGAATTTCGCCGCCCGCGTTGCGGAAAAGATCGCGCGCCCGTTTTTCATCGAATTTCCATATTAAATCGCCGACGAGTGCGTAAACGATTGCGCGATTTTGCGGCAATTTCAGCGTCGGCGCCTCGCCGAGCGTTTGATTCAGCATTTCCAGAACTCGTTTTTCAAGTTCTTTCTGAGCTTTTTCCTTTTCGGTTTGTGATTCGGTGGGAGAAGCGGTTTGAGCGTGCGAAAAAGCGTGTGAAAATACGAGTAAACACAACAAAAGCGCGAGATGCGAAAGTTTCATAGACGTGCTCCTTGTTAGGTGAAAGTGGATTGACAACGGCATCATAGACCAAAACTGCATCTAATAAAAGGATTTTTAGGTTTTTACTGTAATTTTTGGTTAAAATTAACGAATAAAATTAGCGAAACCGTATTTAGCCTGAAAACGAATAACAAATTGTATGTCTGAAGAAATCAAATCCAGCGAAATTACGCCGGAAAACGTTTATTTAAATCGCCGCAGCTTTATGCGCGCCGGACTGCTTGCGGGAACGACGCTCGCCACCGCCGGCGTTTATCGTTTTTTTAATCCGCCGCCGGCGAAAGAGATTGAAACCGCTCAGATTACAGATATCAAACAGCCGTCAAACTACAAAGTCGAAGAAAAATTAAATTCTTTCGAGGAAATCACCAATTACAACAATTATTACGAATTTTCGACCAGCAAAACCGCAGTCGCTCGAAAAGCGGAAAACTTCATCACGCGCCCATGGACGATTGAAGTCGGAGGACTCGTGCAAAAGGCGAAGGTTTTCGATATTGAAGAGCTTCTGAAGTACGAGCAGGAAGAGCGGATTTACCGTTTTCGCTGCGTCGAAGGCTGGTCAATGGTTATTCCTTGGGTCGGTTTTCCGCTAAAAAAAATTCTCGAAGCGGTCGAGCCTTTGGAAACGGCGAAATATGTCGCGTTTCAGACGTTTTACGGCGGCGCGAATCCTGAAAATCCGCAGGTTAAATTGCCCGAAGGAAGAAATTCGATGCAGTCGTCTTTTGCGGCGGGAATCGAATTGCCGTATGTCGAAGGTTTGCGGCTCGACGAAGCCTTTCATCCGCTGACGATTCTGGCGACAGGTCTTTACGGAAAACAGATGCCCAATCAAAACGGCGCGCCGATTCGTCTAGTCGTTCCGTGGAAATACGGTTTCAAAAGCATAAAATCAATCGTGAAAATTAGCTTGACCGATTCCGAACCGCCGACGACCTGGAATATTGCCGCGTCTGATGAATACGGGTTTTACTCGAACGTCAATCCGAACGTCGCGCACCCTCGCTGGTCGCAGGCGAGCGAACGCCGCATCGGCGAACTCGGAACACGCAAAACTTTGATGTTTAACGGTTACGCCGACGAGGTCGCTCATTTGTATGAAGGGATGGACTTAAAGAAGTATTTTTAAAGAAAAAAACGGTTTTTGGTTTCGATTTTCTAAAAACCAAAAACTAAAGACAAAAAAGCAAAAATGACCGACGTAAAATTCAACAAAATTTTAATTTTCATCAACTCTTTGATTCCGCTCGGATTTCTCACGTTTGACGCTTGGAATGGTAGATTGGGCGCGAATCCGGTTGAGTTTTTTCTGCGAACGACCGGCGTTTTGACACTTGTTTTTTTATTGGTAACTTTAGCTATTACGCCGCTCAGAAAAATATTCGGTTGGAATAATTTAATAAAATTCCGCCGGATGCTCGGTCTTTTCGCTTTTTTTTACGGTTTTCTGCATCTCGTAACTTACAGCATTTTCGATAAAAGTTTGAGCCTTTCGGCAATCGTCGGCGATGTCTGGCAGCGACCGTTTATCGCCGTCGGAATGCTCGCGTTTTTTTTGCTGATTCCTTTGGCTGTCACTTCGACTAACGGAATGATAAAACGCATCGGCGGAAAAAACTGGGCGCGACTTCACAAATTAACTTATTTAATCGCGATTCTCGGCGTGATTCATTTCTGGATGATTGTGAAATCAGACTTGACTTATCCGGTTTTGTTCGGAATTGTTTTAGCCATTTTGCTTGGCTATAGGGTTTTTGCAAATCAGAAACCGGCAGGGAAAACGGTGAAAGCCAATTAGAGATAAGTAGGGACGAGGGAAAAGGAATTAGGGATTAGGAAAACGTAATTAGATAAAAATTTTTGGTAATGAATTGAAAGTGATGTTTTTTATTCGTCTACAGATGAACAAGAATGATTGAAGATGATTAAATCGAATTTTATCCGTGTCTACCGGTGTTCATCTGAGGATAATTTTTTCTTAGCCTTACTTTTACTTCACTGCCAAAAATTAATCCTCAACAACAGAACCTAATTCCCAATCCCTTTTCCCTCGTCCCTATTTCTTCTTCATCTGGGAAACTTTATCGAATGTTCTGCGAAAATCTTCGCCGTTCATCGGAACGGTTTTGCACATTTCGAAGAGTCTCGAACGGAGCCGAACGCCGATGCGGTCTTCTAAACATTCGTCGCGTTCATTTCGTCTATCATCGAGATAATTTGTCGTGAAAATCGTGAGTTTTTTATCGTTGTAGCGCGTGTTGATAATGTGCGCCATCGTGTCGCGCACCCATTCGGTCGGCTTCGACGCCCCGATTTCGTCTAAAACGAGAACTTCGGCGTCGAAAACCTGTGAAAGAACTTTTAGCTCGGATGTTTGAGTGTGCGAATTGTAAGAATCCTGAATTTCCTTCAAGAGCGCGCCGAATTCGTAAAAAAGACAGCCGAATCCGCGCTCGCTTAAACCTTTCAAAATCGAAACTGCCAGATGCGTTTTGCCGACGCCGACAGTTCCCATAAAAAGAAGCCCGCGTTCAACCGCCGGATATTCATTCGTCAGACGGAAAGCGTATTTTAACGCTTCATTTTGCGATTTATTAAAAGCCGTATAACTGTGAAAATGACAATCGGCATAGCGTTTCGGAATTCTGACTTTATCAAGCTGGTTGGTTTGCGATTTCTGCTTGCGGCATTCGCATTTTCTAGCGCCTTTTCCTGCCACAACTTCCATTCCCGAACCGTAGCATTTCGGACAAACTTCCGGCTCGTCAGCGACTTCCGGTTGCTCGTAGAAATCTCGCTCAGGCGCAGACTGACCCGAATTCGGGACGGCAAATAGCGCCGGGAATTTTAATTTTTCTTGTGGCATTTAGGCGATTTCTGAATGTTGATTTCCGTAAAAACCTTGTTCTAACCGTGGGCTTATCGGCGTAATTCTGGAGCCGTGATTTGGATTATAGCACTACTCAAAATGATTTCAAGTATTATTTCAAGATTTATAGCCCAGTAAAAATCGGGGTTCTACGAACGGCAAAAAATGCTGAAAAGTGAAGCTTTTGAAAATACAGGACTTAGCTTTAACATAAATTTCACATTCGACTGGAAATTTTTCCGCCTTTTGCGAACGGCGCTCGTGTTATATTAAACTTTCGTTTTGCGCACTGTTACAATTTATGAGCATTTTTCGCAGTATATTGATTAAATTAGGTTTAGCCGAATTCAAATCCGAGCGAACGCCAATCTCGGTTTTCCTTCTCGACGATGACCGTCGGCGTCACCGCTGGTTCAGAAAAAGATTCGAAGGCGACGAATTGGACGTAGCCGAAACGGTCGAGGAAGCAAAAGTTTTTTTAAGCGAGAACACTTACGACGCGATTTTTCTCGACCACGATTTATTGCCTCATCATTACGAATCGAATGAGCACGACGATTTTTCTACGACCGGTTACGCGATTGCCGAGTGGCTTAATGAGAATCGAAATTTTCAACGCGCTTCGACGATTGTCGTTCACACGCGCAACGCCGACGCTGCGATAAAAATGGTGGAAAAGCTTCGTGAATCGGGAAGAACAGTCGAGTATTGCGCTTTTCCGATGCTCGATTTGAAGATAAAGAATTACTGGAAGCGATAGTCAAAGGGTAGTAAAAGCGAAAAGTAAAAAATAAGAAGTAAAAAAGGCAACAACTCGGATTGATTTCCCGGTGTTGCCTTTCTCTTAATTGTTATTATAATGCCTGACTACTTTTTCGCCTTCATTTCATCGAGTTCTTTTTGTGTTTGATCAATTATTCGTTTCAAAGCGTTTTTTATGTTTTCTTCTTTCGCTTTTTCCGAAGACTTGTTTAAAGCCAAAAGATAAGCGGTCTTTAAAGCCAGTTCCTGCGGAACTTTTACGTCGGGTTCGACGCCTGTTCCTTCCCAATTTGTTTTCGTGATCGGACTGATGGCGCGTCCGGTCGGGATAAAGGCATCGAAATGTTCGCCGAGCCGAAAGCCTGAGCCCGGATGAGCTCCGCCGCCGGTTGTTTCACCGACGATTGTCGCTCGCTTCAAATTTTTCAAATTATAAGAAAATTCTTCCGCGCCGGAAAACGTTCGATTCGACGTTAAAACGTAAACATCTTTGTCGCCGTATTTTTTGCCGAGAACGTTCGGCTTTGTCCAGTATTCTTCCGTTTTATTGCCTTTGCGCCAGTAAAGATCGTTTAAGTGAACCGGTTTGTCGCCGAAAAGATACGAGCAAATCAGCGCGACCATTTCCGGTTCACCTCCGCCGTTTTGACGCAAATCGAAAATCAGAGCGTCGGAATTGTTCACGAAATTCATTGCCGCCGCGACGGTTTCCGCGCCGAGTTCGGCATCGGTGAAACCGCGAAAATCAATATAACCGATATTCCCGCGCATATTTTCGACTTTTACGAAGCCGTAATTGTTCATACGCAAAGCGCGTTTGTATTCTTCCTTTTCCGCTTCGGTCGGCTCGCTGCGCGCGGCGCGCACCGGAATAACGCGGCTGGAAAAACGAACGCCGAGATGTTTGTCTTTGCTGACAGAACGTAAATCGTCGGTTAATTTTTTAGCGAACTCACGGGCGCTCGTTAATTGATCGTACTCGCCGTTTTTGACGCGACCGCGAACGTCGTTTTCCATTTTTTTAGCGACTTCCGGGAAAACGTAAGATTCGTTTAGATCTTTGAAAAGGTTATCAATTGTCTGCGCGCGAATCGTGGCGTCAATCGTCATATCGGGTTGCTCGCCGCCTTGAGCGAAAACGTCAGCCGCCGAAAATACCAAAATCATAATCGTAAAAATAAATAAAAGCCTGATGTTTTTCATTAAATTTCTCCTGTCCGTTATTGTTTTTTTTCTAACCCTTTGAGCAGTAAATTTGCTATGCGAAGCGTTCTCTCTTCGATTTCGTCGCGATTGCCGAGCTCGCGCGAAGACAAACTGAAAGGCAGAAGGGAATTGCTCGAAAGTAAAAATATTTCCGCCAATTCCATCGAATTTCCTTCGCTAAGTTCTCCGCTTTGCTGACCTTGATCGATGACTCCGGCAAAGATTTCCGCTTCTTCGGTGAAATACCGTTTTCGGCGAACAAGCAGATTCGGACGTAAATCTGCGAGCAAATCGTTTAAATTCTGCGTGTAATGCTGAACGCTGTCGAAACGCATAAGCACCCGGTTGAGAAGCATTTGGCGCAAACGCTCGGCTGTTGAAACCTCAGCTTTCGCAATCAGTCTTAATTGTTTTTTTACGCGTTCGACGATGCGGTCAATGTGCGAAAGAACGATTTCTTCTTTGCTGGAAAAATGCAGATAAACACTTCCTTTCCCGATTCCGACTTCGCGCGCCAGATCGTCTATCGTCATTTTTTTATAACCGTAATTCGACAGCAGACGATCAGTGGCGTCAAGAATAGCTTCCCTGACTTCTATGGTTTGAACAACAGTTGGCATAATTTGATTTTGACTGAATGTGTAAATTAGTCAAACCTAATAACGACAAGGCTGAAAATTTAGTTTCAAACATTTTGCGAATATTTTGACTTAATTTTCTACGATGGTTTATAAAATTTTATAACCCGGCGTAGTTCCATTTTCCGACGATCTCGATTATAAGATTCGCCACTTTGTCGGTTACTTTTTTGTAATATTCGTCGGCTTTTTTCTGGTCGAACTTCGGATAGCCCTGACCTTTTTGATAAAGACCGATAGAAGAAGGGAACGGAACGGCAGACCAGGTTCCGGCGGCTGGATAAGCGGTTGCCAGATCGTCTTTATATCTTTCGGCGTGAACGAGCGTCGGGTCAATCGCCTGAATGAAAGCAGTTTCATTCAAACCGGCGTGCCCGCCGTCTTCGCCGAAAACGGCTTTCGTTTCCTCCGAAGCGAAAGACCACCAGTTTATAACGAGCGTGCGCACTTTTCTTTCCGCCGCGACTTCTGCCGCAACCGATTGCAAAACGGCGGTTTGTCCGCCGCCGTGACCATTGAGAATAATTATATTTTTAAAGTTGTTTTTGGCTAAGCCTTCGAGAATTTGTTTGACGAACGGGCGATAAACCGATTCGGAAATTTGAAACGCGCCGGGATACGCTTCCATCGAACCGGTGATTCCGTAAGGCAGCGTCGGCGCGATCATCGCGTTCGTGCGGCGGGCGATAGTTTTCGCCATCGCCGTCGGCGCGGTGTTGTCGGCGCCGTTATTGATGACGCCGTGCGGTTCCAGAGTGCCGACGGGAAGCAAAACGGTTTGAATTTTAGCGGGAACGGTTTCGCGAAATTCCATCCAGTTTATTCTGTCCATTTCGCGAGTGGAAACAATGTCATTCTGTCCGAAAACGAAAGCGGGCACTGAAAAAACAAAAGCGGCGTAAATTATTAAGCGATACATTTAAATTCTCCTGTTGAATTTTTGTTTTATCTTCGCTTAAAGATTTACGTCGCGCAACGAATTTCGGCGGTTTGTGCGTCAATTTCGCTTTTTAATTTTTCGTCGGTTTTGTTTTGCGAAAACTATTCCGACCGAATGGCGGCGGTTTCGTCTTCGTAAACCTCGAACATCGGCAGAAAACCGCTGAGCGTCAGAACTTCTTTAACTTTCGTCGGCAAATTCGACAGCTTCAGATTTCCTTCGTTTTTTCTGACCAGTTCGAGAAGCGAAAACAGCTCGCCGACGCCGCTCGAATCAATATATTTGACGCGGCTGAAATTAAGCAAAAAGTCCGACTTGCCGTTTTCGATCAAATGACGAACTTCTTCGCCCATCTTTCTGCTTCCGCCGCCTAAAATGACATTGCCTTCCAAATCGAGAATCGTTGTTTTTTCGCTTTGACGCTTGGTAATATTCAGCATTTTTCTATTATGAATTAATCGAAGTTATAACAGCAAAATTTATAATAAAACGCTTTTGTTGCTTTATAACCTTTTATTTTTATTTTCGCACTCGCTATTTTAGCAGTTACGACTTTAATTGAAAAAGGCTGCTGCTAAAACTCATCAATAACGTCTCAAAATTTAAAGTGCTCGCGCTTAAATTCCGCGCGATTAAACTGAATAATTCATTTTTGTTTTTCGATTCAACCTTATCTGTTCGATTCCATTTTTGAGTTCTCAATTTTCGACGGAAAATTGAAAGTATTTGTATAAAACAAAGTGTCCATTTAATTGTACATTTTCAATGACTTACGGCTTTGCAAAATCTCTAAAAATCCAAATTTTCCAATTTTTACCATCTTTCTTTTCCAAAATTGGCAATTTCTATTCAATTCTCAAAAACAAAATTTTTTTTTTTATAACTGCAGGCGCCAATCCGTTGTTGGACGGGCATATGGAACATCCTTTGCGCTTTTTGTATTGCGAGAGCGACGGGCGATGTCGAATTTGTCCAATAAATTGAATATTCGGTTTTAACCGGAAATCACTCGCAGAAAATCAATTTATCGGACTTGTTTTTTTAATAAAGGCGACACCGCTCCACCGCATTAATCCATTGATAATCAACGAATTATCAACCTTTGCAAAATATTTATAGGAGATAAGAAAATGATAAATAATTCTAAGTTCATAGTAACGATATTATCTTTCGTTTTATGTTTGAGCGCGGTTGCCCTCGGACAGGAAACGACCGGTAATATCGAAGGAACTGTTAGAGACCCGGCGGGAGCCGTCGTACCGAACGTTGCCGTTACGATCAGTAGTTTTCAAGGAAAGACTGACGCCAGCGGAACGACCACTACCGGTACAAGCAAGGGCTTTAACCGCACAATTAATACTGATAGCCAAGGTTTTTTCCGTGTGCTACAGATTCCTCCGGGACTCTACGTCGTGACGACTGCACCGCAGAGCGGATTTGGCGAAGCGAGATATGAGAATGTTCAGGTCGTTCTCGGAAGAACGACGCAATTGGACATTCAACTGGCAGCCGGACAAGCGACAGCTACGGTTGATGTCGGTATTTCCGATCAGCCGATTGATACGACCGACAACGAAGTGTCAACCAGTCTCAGCGCGCAGAAACTCGAATTAGTGCCGAAAGGCGTTGACTTTACGAGCGCTTTGAAAGCGTCGCCGGGAACGCGCCCGGATACCGTCGCCGGCGGATTCACGATTGATGGCGCGACCAACGCGGAAAACGTTTTCATCATTGACGGACAGGAAGTAACAAATTATAAAGATGCCGGTATCAACCGTAATAATTTGGTTCCTTTCCAATTGATTCAAGAGCTTAACGTTAAATCGAGCGGGTTCGACGCCGAATTCGGCGGCGCTACCGGCGGCGTTATCAACGTCGTGACGAAAGGCGGAAACAACGACTTTCGCGGCGAATTCGGTATGCAGTTCGTTACATCGAAATTGAACGGACAAAATCGTCCGTCGCTATTTCGTTTCCCGTCGGGAACGGGCGCAGCCTTCAAACAGCCGACTGAATACATCAGATTACCGAAACACGACCGGTTAGATTTCTTTCCGACAGCAAATTTTAGCGGTCCGGTTATCAAAGACAGACTTTGGTTTTTCGGAAGCTATTCTCCGACTATCATCGAACAGACGGTAAATACGACTTTCTTTACCAATGAACCGGCGGCGACCAGAACGGTTACCGGGACGGATCAATATTTCAGAAGAAGCACTTACCAGTACGCTTTCGGACGGCTTGACGCTCAACCGTTCAGCAAACTTCGTCTTACCGGAACCTACCTTTGGAACCCGGTTATACGCGAAGGCGTTCTTCCGTTCACGCCGGAATTTGGTCTCGGCGGCGTCGGCGGCACAGGCGCATTCAGTTTCGGCGGATCCGATCCGGCGGTAAACTTCGGCGGTAATATCGGATCAATCGGAGGCAGCGAACTGCGACGCAGACAAGGCGGACGCGATAACTCAAATAACATTACCGCACAAGCGGTTTATACTCCGCTGGAAAATCTTGTAACCAGTTTCCGCTACTCACGTGGTTTCTTGAACGAGCGCGGAGATAATTACTTTGTCCCGACCGGAAATACATATAGCTGCGCGTCGGGCAGCACACCGCAACAAGCCTTCCCTGGTGCTTGTACACAAGGATTTGTTTCGCCGAATACCACGCAAAATGTCAGAGACGTTTCAATTCGCACAACTTATGAAGGCGATGCGACCGTACTTTTCAACGCTGCAGGACGCCACGAATTAAAAGGCGGATACCAGCATATGACGATCTTCAATGATCTTTTAGCCGGTTACCAACAAACAGTCTTTTTGTGTTACGGCGATTACAGAATCAACAGCATGTGCCAGACCCTAGCCGGAACAGCTCTGCAAAACAGCCAGGCGACGCCGAATCCAAGCGCTATCGGATCAGGTGTACTTCAGCGATTCTTTACCGGCGGCGTGGGCAGCAATCTTAACCAGGCAATCTATATTCAAGATAAATGGCAGCCGGTTAAGCGTCTAACCTTAAATCTTGGAGTTCGTGTTGAAAAAGAAGACATTCCTTCGTTTAACCAGTTCCCGGCGTCTTTTAATTTCGGTTGGGACGAAAAAATCGCTCCGCGTTTAGGTTTTGCGTATGACCTTTTCGGTAATGGCAACACCAAAATCTTCGGCAGCTACGGAAAATTCTTTGATAGATTGAAATTCCATTTAGCTCAAGGTTCTTTCGGCGGTAATTTCTATCGTCTTGACTTCTTTGACATCCTGCCTAACAGCGGTCCGTATACGAATTTCACTACCCAATCCATTGTCGGCAACTTCGACGATAGAATCGGCGGGGCATGCCCGGCGACCGGATTTATCGGCAGCGGTTTGAGCCGATGTCAGATTGATTTGCGCATTGCCTCCAACGATCCCAGCGCGGATCCTGCGGACTCGGGCGCAATTGATCCGAATACAAAGCCTTACCAGCAAAGAGAATTTACTTTTGGTTTCGAACACGGATTCGGCAAAAATTTTGTTTTCCGTGGACGCTATACCAATAAGAAATTAGTCAACGCAATCGAAGACGCCGGTGTTGCTGACGAAAGCGGCAGCGAAGTCTTCATTACCGGAAACCCCGGACAAGGCTTGCACAAAGAGTTCTTGGAAGCCGGCGGTTATCAAGGTCCGTTCCCGACGCCGCGTCGTTCATACCAAGCGGTGGAATTAGTTCTTGAAAAACGGTTATCGAACAACTTCTTTTTCAATGTAAACTACACTTTCAGCCGCTTGCGCGGTAACTATTCAGGCTTGGCGAATACGGAAGAATTAGGCGGAACTGGTTCTTCGTTAAACGGTCTTGCTCGTTCAAGCCCGGGCGTCAACCGCAACTTCGACCTTCCGTTTATCGGCTACAAAGCCTCAGGCGGATTCGATGACGGTCCGCTGCCGACAGACAGACCGCATGTTGTAAATGCTTTCGGCGCTTACATTTTCGACTGGAAGGGAAGCAAAACCAACTCAACTGAAATTTCTGCTTTCCAGACATTCCAACAGGGAACGCCGCAAACGACTTACATTCAATTCGGCGGAGCGACGACAATCTTTACCGGACGTAACGATTTGGGAAGAACGGAAATGTTCTCGCAAACCGACCTTGGCGTTACACATCGTTATCGCTTCGGTCGCGACAATCGTTTCACATTGGTCGGAGATTTGAACATTCTTAATCTTTTCGATGAAGAAAATGTTCTAACTGTCCAAAATATTGTTACGAATGGTTCGATAGCTTTGACAGGAGCAAATGCCTTGGCGCCGCAATTCTGTCAAGCAGTAGGTACTGCAACTTGTGGAGCTTACGATAAGCCAGGGTTGATCAATGCTTATAACAGAGGTGAACTGTTAGGTAGAATTAACACCTATCTTCAGGGAACTCCGACCATTTTGAATCGCACTCGTTCAGACTATGGATTACCTAATCGTTTCCAAGGTCCGCGCAACGTTCGATTCGGTGTCCGTTTCATCTTCTAATTGAGATTAGACTCATTTAGTAAGAAAAGGCTCGCTTGTTACAGGCGAGCCTTTTTTCTTTATAAATAATTTTCGATTTCATCAATTTGAAGTCGGCGGATTTTCACGAAACTGTTTGATCAATTTTTTAATATTTTCCGTATTAGCACCGTTCGGTTTTGCTTCAAGATAAAGCTCTAGTTCGTTCGCGGCGTTTGAATATTGTTTGAGATTGTGCGCGTAAAGCAGCGCCAGATGCCAGTGAACGTCAGGCGATTTGCCTTGAGCGATTTTTTTTGCTTGCTTTAAGGATTTTTCAGCCTCGGTGTATTGTTTAGCTAATCGTTGCGAGAGACCCAAAATCAGATAAGCCTCCACCGAATTTCCGTTTAACGTGATAGCCTTTCGCCCCGCTTCGATTGCCGGTTCCGTTTGTTTGAGCGCGTAATTAGAATAACTGAGCGCATACCAGCCGTAAAAACTTCGTTGGTTGACCGCGACGGCTCGATTAAAGATGTTGCGCGCGCTGTCAAACTTTTGCTGACTTATGTATACGCTTCCTAATTTTTCTAAAGCAGAATAATAGGTCGGAAATACCTTGAGCGAGTATTCCAGCCCTTTTATTCCTTCATCTATTTTGTTGGCGTCAATGGCGGTGACTGCCTGCTCGTAAGATTTCCGGGCGTCTTCGGGGATTTCCTGAGCGAACGTTGTGCCTGTTACTCCCGTTAATCCGCTGCTTTCTCGGCGCAATCGAAGATAAATGTCTTTTTGCACATTGTCGGATGTCGGTCTGCCGACGGCGTTGACGCCGTATATTTCGACGCTTTGAGTTTGTTCTTCAAAGTCCGTGCCGGTCGACAAAACTTTTATTGAAAATCTGCCTTGAGGCAATCCGATAAAAGAAAATCTTCCCGATCCGTCCGTTTTGGTTCGCGCGAGGACGCTGTTAAAGTCGCTCAACAATTCAACATGAATCTGACCGACCGGGCGTCGCTGCTGATCGAAAACAAAGCCGGAAATCGTGCTTCTGTTTTGCCCGGTGGCGACGGGAACAAACCAGACCAGGCAAAACAAAAACAGTGAAAGCGCAGTCTGGAAAAATCTAGCGTTCATATTTATTTTTTTCATCGTTTTAGCTCTCGAAAGGGACAACCTTTTTAATGACAAAAGCCGTGTTTTCCGCTGTAATTCTTTTTCGAGAAAAGAAGTCGGAAAACGTTAATTGATTTTCGCCGAATTGGATTTCAAAATTTGATTTTGCCCGTAATTATAACTCTTTATTTCAAAAATGAACAGATATTTATTTAGCGTGAAAGCAGAATTTGCCAAAATTACAAGGTGTGAAAAATATCAAACGGAAGACTGTTGTAATAAAATACAAAAATAGCAAAAAAGGATTAAACTTTTCAGTCTAATCCCTCATTAAAAAACTTCGGTTTTTTTATAATTGCTAAGTTTTTCTCAGTTCGGTCAAAACCTGTTTGGCGACCGCCTTGAGCGTATCGAAAACTCCCGTTCCGTCGGTTGCGACAGCTTCAAAAACAGGTTCATTCTTTCTTTGAAGCTCGCCGATCAATTCCTCAGCCGGAACAACGCCCGGCAAATCGCGTTTGTTAAGCTGCAAAACGTATGGTAAATCCATCAAATTATAACCCTGCGTTTGCAGATTTTCTTCGAGGTTATAAAGCGATTCGATATTGGCGTCCATTCGTTCTTCCTGCGAATCGGCGACGAAGACTATTCCGTCAACGCCCTTCAAAATCAATTTGCGCGAAGCGTCGTAATAAACCTGTCCGGGAACAGTGTAAAGATGAAAGCGCGTTTTGAAGCCGCGAACGGTTCCGAGTTCGAGCGGCATAAAGTCGAAAAAAAGCGTGCGGTCGGTTTCAGTCGCCAGAGAAATCAGTTTTCCTTTCGCCTGCGGCGCGGTCGAATCGTAGATATACTGCAGATTAGTTGTTTTTCCGCATAATCCGGGACCGTAATACACAATTTTACAATTAATTTCGCGTGACGCGTAATTGATGAAAGTCATATTTTTATTTTGGATTTTGGGTTTTGGATTTTGGATTTACATTTATTGAAAATCGAATTTTTACAAAAAGAAATCCGCTTCAATCTAAAATCCAAAATCTAAAATTCAAAATTAACTAAACAGGCTGTCAATATCTTCGTCGGTAATGTCGGCGAAAAATGAATTTTGGTCGAGATGATGATTCAGCGAATCGCGGGCAACGTCTTCCAGGATTTTAGCGACTTCGTGGCTGGCTCTTTTCGTTCTGAGTTTGACTAAACCGAGCGTCGAGCGTTCGTCGAAAACCACGACCAGAAGGCTTCTGCCGATGACGCTGATATAAATGCTTTCGCGTTCGCCTTCGTGAACGACAGCCGGAAAAACATCTTCGCCGATCAGCCGCGCCATCGAAGTCGTTGCGGCGACGTTGCCGGCGGCGAGCGAAGAAAAGCTCGTCGTATCCATATCGCCGATATTGCCGTGAAAAGCGATGGGTTGTCCGTCGCGGTCAACTAAAAACACCGCGCGGGCGGCGCATTCGACGCACAAACGCGCAAGGACGCTTTTAATCCTCTGAAACTGTGGTTCGTTTATTATAAAGGGCGTTTCTGCCATCGAATTTTTACTCTTTCGGTTAAAAACTTACGCGGTAAGTACAAAAGTTTGTGAACTATTTCGGCAATTTGTCCGGCGGGTTTTTAGCGGCAAACCGCACCTTGTAATCTAGCATAATGCCCGCGTCGGCATCAAGTCGTTTTTGAAATTTATAAAAGTCAGCCGCAAATGTAATACATTATTATACAAGCTATAAGCGAATCTATTGCTCCGTGAAAATACTTAATGATAAACTTTAATCGGAAGCGCTCCGGTAAAAGAATAATCTGAATTAAAAATAATCTAAAAAATCATCCGTTTTCATAATATATAGATTGAAAACAATCTCAAAGGCGGAAATATCTGTATTAAAATCGCGATAAATAAATGAAGAATCATCTGTTTTCACCAAAATCAAAAGGTCTCAACGTCGTCGCCATCGGCGGCGGAAACGGACTTTCGACGCTTCTGTCCGGTTTGAAAAGATACGTTAAAGCATTTGAAACTGAACCGGTCTGGATTGATAACCTTTCTGCGATTGTTGCGGTTTCCGACGACGGAGGGAGTTCAGGTCGTTTGCGCGACGAATTGCAGATGCTTCCGCCGGGCGACGTTCGCAACTGTATGGTCGCGCTTTCCGAAGATTCCCTTCTGCTGTCGAAACTTTTCCGTCATCGTTTTCGCGGCGACGGTCACTTGGGCGGTCACAGCTTCGGTAATCTTTTTCTCGCCGCCCTTTCGGAGATTACCGGCGATTTCGCCGAAGCCATCAAGCTTTCTTCGGAAATTCTGGCGAGCAAAGGTCATATTTATCCGGCGACGGTGGCTGACGTTCGTCTCGCCGCCGAACTCAAAGACGGAACGATTGTTCGCGGCGAAACCAACGTTTCGAAAGTCGGACATTCAATAAAACGGCTTTACCTCGAACCGGAAAACTGCCAGCCGCTGCCGGAAACTTTAGCGGCGATTTACGACGCCGACATCATTACAATCGGACCCGGTTCGCTTTTTACGAGTTTGCTGCCGCCGATACTGGTCGAAGGCGTCGCGCAGGCGATTGCCGAATCCGACGCGATGAAAGTTTTCATTTGCAATTTAATGACGCAGCCCGGCGAGACGGACGGATATTCCGCTCAACATCATTTGAAAATCGTCCGCGAATACGCGCCGGAGATTGATTTCGATTACGTGCTTGTCAATAATCGTCCGATTTCAAAAATTCAATCCGAGCGTTACGCTTCGGAGGGCGCCGAACAAATCGGCATACACGGTTCCGTCTCGCCGGAAAGCGTTGAAGGCACGGAGATTATTTATGGTAATCTGTTGGATGAGGGCGAAAAAGTGCGTCATCATCCGGAAAAGCTTGCACAGATAGTTTTGCTTTGTTATTTGCAGGCTGAAAGCAAAGTTTTAGTTTGATGTTTATTAATAAGGATATTAATAAGGAAACAAAAGGCAGTAAGTGATGGTTCGGCAGATTGCCGCAGACTTTTTTGTAATTTATAAAACGGTTTGCCTGCGTCAATCTGCTTGAATCTCACTGATCCGCATTCTGTTTTTTATATTCTTTTGTGTTTCTTAATTGCATTAAAATTTTCTGATTTATGGATAATCACTCCAACGGACAAACGAATCTCGATGTTTTGATCTTAGCGGCAGGCTTGGGAACCCGGATGCGTTCTAACACGGCGAAAGTTCTGCACCGGCTTGACGGGCGCCCGCTTGTCAATCACGTTTGCCGCACGGCGTTGGCGCTTGCGCCGCGCAAGATTTACATCGTTATCGGGCATCAGGGCGAAGATGTAAAAGCGGCTGTTTTGGAGGAATTAGAAGCCGAACGATGCGAATTTGTCTGGCAAAAGGAACAGCTCGGCACCGGGCACGCCGTTAATTCAGCCAGCCAATATTTGGAAAATGAAGATTCTACTCTTTTGGTTCTTTCCGGCGACGTGCCGATGATTCGCGCCGAAACTCTCGCCGCATTAGTTCAGCAGCATCACAATCATCGCGGGAAAGGCGCCGCCTGCACGATTTTAAGCGTAAAACTCGATGATCCGACCGGCTACGGACGCATCATTCGCGACGATGAAGGTTTTTTCGAGCGCATAATCGAACAAAAAGACGCCGCCGACGAAGAAAAAGCCGTAAAGGAAATAAACACCGGCATTTATTGTTTCAACACGCGCAAGCTTTTTTCAGCGCTCGCGCGAGTGAAAAACAACAACGCGCAAAACGAATATTATTTGACTGACGTTCCGGGTCTTTTGCGTCAAGAGGGCGAAACAATCGCTATCTTTCATCACAAAGACGCGCACGAAATCGAGGGCATCAATAACCGCGTGCAGCTCGCCGAACTCGAAAGAGCGATGCGCTACCGCACGATAAAAAAATTAATGACCGACTACGGCGTGAGTTTTATTGATCCGAAAAGCGCATATATAAGCGAACTCGCTTCGATTGGGCGCGACACGATTATTTATCCGAACGTTTCGATTGAAGGCGCGAGCACAATCGGCGACGGCTGCACGATTCGCGCCGGTACGCGCATAACGAATTCGAGCGTCGGTCAAAGCGTCGAAATTCTCGACAATTGCGTGATCACGGATTCGGAAATTTCCAACAACTGCATCGTCGGTCCGTTCGCGCATCTGCGCGGCAAAGCGAAAATGGAAGAAAAATCGAAAGTCGGAAATTTCGTCGAACTCAAAAAGACAATCCTGGGGCGCGGCTCGAAGGCGAGTCATCTGACTTATCTCGGCGACGCGACAATCGGCGAAAAAACCAATATCGGCGCCGGCACGATTACGTGCAATTACGACGGCGTAAATAAAAATCCGACGATTATCGGCAACAACGTAAAAATCAGTTCCAACACGATGCTGGTCGCGCCGGTCAAAGTCGGCGATGGCGCCGTGACGGGCGCGGGCGCGGTGGTAATAAACGATGTTCCGCCCGACACTCTCGTCGTCGGCGTTCCGGCTAAAATAAAGAAAAACTTGAATGAACCGGGAAAAGAAAAGGCTGAAAGCTAAGAAAGCGAAATTCAAACAAACGGGAAGCCTTCGAGTTCACAGAGTTCATTGGGTTTGTTGAGTTCATTGAGTTGAAGGAAGTTTCTTTTCCTCAATGAACTCAATAAATTCTACTTAAAATTATGAAACAGACGAAAAAGAAAACCGAAAAGGATTCGGAAAAATCTGAAGGGATAACGGCTGCGGAAGCTTTGAAGAAAATGAAAGACTTCACTGAAAGAAAGGAGAAAATAATTGCCTCTATCAACGAAAGCGAGAATTGAGATTTACCTGCCCGATAAACGAGAAAAAACTTACGTGAAACTGCGCGAAGCATTTGAAAAAGAGTTTTTGGAAACATTCGGCGGCTGCACCGTTATCAAGGAAATTAAAGGACTTTATCTTTCTGACGACGGAAAAACCGATGAAGACAAAATCCTTCTGCTTTACGCCGACACGCCGTTCGAGTTTCGCCGCAACCGCGCCGCAATCGGAAAATACACTGACGAATTAAAAGATGTCGCTTATAAAGTGACGAATGAAGAATCAATCTTAATCGTCGTTCACGAAATTTATCATTCAATTTAATCTTAAACTTTAAAGAAATATGTGTGGAATTGTTGGATACGTTGGAAATAAACAGGTCGTGCCGCTGATTATTGACGGTTTGCGAAAGTTGGAATATCGCGGTTACGATTCGGCTGGAATCGCCGTCGTTGATGAGCATCAAGATTTATCGCTGCGCCGCGCCGAAGGCAAGCTTCGTAATTTGGAAGAGTGCATTCGGTTGAACCCTCTCGACGGAAATTACGGCATCGGGCACACGCGCTGGGCGACGCACGGTCGTCCGACCGAGGAAAACGCGCACCCGCACCGCGACTGCAGCGGCAAAATCGTCGTCGTGCACAACGGAATTATCGAAAATTACCTGAAATTAAAAGAAGAATTAAAGGCGAAAGGTCACGAATTCAAAACCGAAACCGATACGGAAATCGTCGCGCACCTGGTCGAAGAAAATTTAAAGTCCGGCGCTTCGTTTGAAGAAGCCGTTCGCGCGACGGTTAAAAAACTGCACGGAATTTTCGCGCTTTCGATCATTTCCGCCGACGAGCCGGACACGATTATCGCCGTTCGCGAAGGCGCGCCGGTCGTCGTCGGTTTAGGCGACGGCGAATTTTTCGTTGCATCCGACATTCCGCCGATTTTGCAGCACACGCGCGATGTTTTTTATCTCGGCGAAAAAGAAATAGCGGTTTTGACGAAGGATTCCGTTCGCGTGACGGATTTTGACGGAAACGTGGTTCAGCCGAAACAGCAGCGCATCACCTGGGATCCGATTATGGCGGAAAAAGGCGGCTTTAAGCATTTTATGCTCAAGGAAATTTACGAGCAGCCGCGCGCCATCCGTGATACGGTTCGCGGTCGGGTTTCTCTGGATTCGGGAAAAATTTATCTCGAACAGATGAACATTTCCGAAGATGATTTCAAACAGATAAATTCCGTTACGGTCGTTGCCTGCGGAACGAGCTGGCATGCCGGGATCGCCGGGAAATATATGATCGAGCAATTGGCGCGCGTTCCTGTCGAGGTTGATTACGCTTCGGAATTTCGTTACCGCAATCCGGTTTTGGATGAAAACACATTGCTGATCGTCATCTCGCAGTCCGGCGAAACTGCCGACACGATTGCCGCGATGCGCGAAGCGAAAAAATTCGGCTGCAAAACTCTCGCCGTGTGCAACGTACAAGGCTCGATGATTCATCGCGAAGCCGACGGAACGATTTTGACGCACGCCGGACCGGAAATCGGCGTGGCTTCGACCAAAGCGTTCACGTCGCAGATGATCGCGCTTTATCTTTTCGCTTTGTATTTAGGACAATTGCGGGGAAAATTGGATCAAGCGCAGGCTAAACATCACGCGCAGCAATTAGCCGAACTGCCTTTGAAAATCGAACATCTTTTGAGCGATGCCGATACAATTGAAGAGCTTTCCAGAGAATTTTTCCGCTCGCAGGATTTTCTTTATCTCGGACGCGGAATAAATTTTCCCATAGCCTTGGAAGGCGCTTTGAAACTAAAAGAAATTTCCTACATTCACGCCGAGGGTTATCCGGCTGGCGAAATGAAACACGGACCGAACGCTTTGATTGACGAAAAACTTCCGGTCGTCGTCGTCAATACGCGCGAAGAGGGAAACGCCGCATCCGAGCTTCGTTATGAAAAAACTCATTCAAATATTGTGGAAGTAAAGGCACGTGACGGGATTGTTGTTTCGATTTTGACTGAAGGCGACGAAATGAGCTCGCGCGTATCCGATCACATCATCGAAATTCCTGAAACATCGGATTTGCTCGCGCCGATTCTCTCGATTGTTCCATTACAGCTTCTGGCTTATTACATCGCCGTTCGTCGCGGCTGCGATGTTGACCAGCCGCGAAACTTAGCTAAGTCTGTAACCGTTGAATAAAATTTCACACAAAAAATCCGAGTAACATATAAATATTTGTCGGGAGTTTATATGTTACTCGGATTTTTGTGTATCAAAATCTAACTGAAATCAATGAAGAAGCGAATACGGTTATAAAAATTAAAGAAAAACTCCGCTTTCTGTGAATGGCACGACGATTGCGGTTTTGAACGATTACGGAAAATGAATGTATCAATTACATTCTGTAAATAAAAAACAGAAACGAGGAGAAAGTATGAACGCAATAGAATTATTAAAGGATGACCACGATAAAGTTGACCGACTTTTTCAAAAAGTGAAAGCCGATACCGAAGGAAATCAGCACAAAGAGCTTTTTGAGCAAATCAAACAGGAACTCGAAGTTCACACGCATATCGAAGAAAAGATTTTTTATCCGCGTTTGAAGCAGGAATCGGAGCTTGAAGACATTGTGCTTGAAGGAATTGAAGAGCATCATCAAGCGAAAATGTTTCTGCGTGAGCTTTCGGCGTTGACAGACGACAGTGAAAAGTTCGAGCCGAAATTGAAAGTGTTGATGGAAGACATCACGCATCATGTTCAGGAAGAAGAAGGCGAAATGTTCCCGGATGTTGAAAAAATTCTCGGCGCTGCCGAACTTAACAAACTCGGCGCGCAGATGGCGGAAGAAAAACAGAAATTTATGAAATCGCAAACCGCGGGCTCAGGCAAGTGATTTTATAATTGAAAATTATTAAAAAAAGTCGCAAAGAACCGAGAATTCACTTTTCGGTTCTTTTTTCTTTAAATAAGGCGTTTGCCGGACAATAATTTAATCTTTTCTACAAAGTGAAGAAATTTACTGATAAATTAATATAAAAACTATTCAAAAGCCGCGAAAAAGGATGCGCGAATCATTGTCGGCGATAAAAGCGGAAAAGGATTGCTTCACGTTTTCTCGACGACTAGCTTTTGATTTTGAGCGCTTCTTGAAAAACCTTGCCGTAGATTCGTTTTTCGGCTTCGGCGCGCGCTTGACAGGCGAGTCGGAATGCTTCGTCTTCGCCGAATTTTGTGATGGCGAACGAGCGATGAAATTGTCTGCCGTTTTCAGTCCACGTCGCGCTCCAAGCGGTTCGCGCGCGCCGAACTCCGCTGATGCCGCTGCGGTTGTTCGACTGTATCCGTTTGAGCGGGTTTTGCGATTCCGGCGAATTTTGGATTTCGCGGAGTTTTTCCTTGCGCCACCTGCGCGCTCTGGCAAGCGTTTTTCGCTCGCCGCCCACGAAACTGAAAACCTTTTGATACTCCGTGTCTTTGAACTTTAAATAAACTCTGATGCCTTTGTGGGACGAATAATTAACCTTATAAATGCCGCGTTCGATTCTAATCGAACCTTTTTCGGCGATTTTGCTTTCGCTTGATTTTGCTTGTTTAGGGGCAGTCATAACTGTTTCGTATATACCTTATCATTTGCCGCGGTCAACGAAGAACGCTCCGAAGACGAAACTTATATAAAAATATTAAAAATCAAGCCGCTCCGACGTTTTTAGTTTTGAATTCGTCTAAAACATCGAAAACTCGAAGCGCATATTTCACATTACCGAACGGTGCCGAAACCTGCACACCTTGAATCAAATCGCGGACTTCCGTTAGCGATTCGCGGGCGATCTGCAAGCCTTCATCGCGCGCCGCTTCTTTGGAAATATCAGAAGCCCGGCGCATTCTATCCAGAATTTCCTGCGTAACGACGACGCCGGGCACTTCGTTGTGCATAAATTCGGCGTTACGGCTGGAAACGAACGGGAAAATGCCGGCGATGATCGGAATGCGAACGTGCTCGATTCTTTTCAGAAAATCGCGCAGCTGCCTCGTGTCGTAAACCGGCTGCGTGATAGCATACTCCGCGCCCGCTTCGACCTTCCATTCAAAGCGGCGAATTTCTTCTTCGAGATTTATCGCGCCGGGATTTACGCCGACGCCGATGGAAAAAGAGGTCGGGCAGCCAATGGGATTGTTGCCGAGATCGAGCCCGTGATTCAATTTATTGACCATATTCGTCAATCCGATTGAATCAATATCGAAAACGGCGGTCGCGTCCGGGTATGGTCCCATTTTCGGCGGGTCGCCCGTTATAATCAGTAAATTATGCAAGCCCAGAGCCGCCGCGCCGAGCAAATCCGACATCATTCCCAAAAGATTTCGGTCGCGGCAGCAGTAATGCAGAACGGCTTCGATTCCGATTTCGCGCTCGACCAAAACGGCGGTCGCCTGCGCGCTCATACGAGTTTGCGCGCGCGGTCCGTCGGGAATGTTTACAGCATCAACTCCGGCAGTTTTCAAAAGTTTGATTGATTCGAGCGTTTTGGAAGCGTCGCAGCCTTTCGGCGGCAGAACTTCGACCGACGTGACGAATTCGCCGCGAGCGATTTTTCGCGCCCAATTTGAGCGTTGTTCGGCGGGAATAACCTGCACGTCAGCCGGTTTCAATTCAATGACTCTCGCGGGAATCGTTGTTTTCGGCGCTGCTTTTGATTGACGGGGGCTGATGGCGCGAACGGCGTCGGAAATTAATTTAATATGTTTCGGCGTCGTGCCGCAGCAACCGCCGACGAATTTCGCGCCCGCTTTTATAAAACGTTTGGCGAACTTCGACATATATTCCGGCGAGCACATATAAAACTGCCGTCCCTGCAATTCGCGCGGAAGACCGGCGTTCGGCTGCGCGGAAAGTTTTCTCGCCGTTACTTCGCGCATTTTTTCGAGCGCGCTCAAAATATGCGTCGGACCGACGGCGCAATTCAAGCCGACGACGTCCGCGCCGTATTCTTCGAGTCTTTGCGTGAGAACTTCGGGCGTCGCGCCGAAAATGGTTTTGCCGTCGGTTTGAATCGTCATCTGCGCCACAATCGGCAAATCGCACAATTCTTTCACGGCTTTTATCGCCTGCTTTATTTCGGATAAATCAGAAAAAGTTTCGAGAATAAACAAATCAACGCCGCCTTCCAAAAGCGCCGCGACCTGCTCGGCAAACATTTCTTTCGCTTCGTCGAACGAGGTCGGACCATACGGTTCGATGCGCAAATCCAAAGGACCGACCGCGCCCGCGACGAAAACGTTTTCGCCTGCCGCTTCTCTCGCCAGATGCGAGGCGGCGACGTTTATTTCCTTTAATTTATTTTCCAGTCCGTACTGCTGAAGTTTATGACGCGTCGCGCCGAAAGTGTTGGTTTCGATGATATCGGCGCCGGCTTTTACATATTCGGTATGAACTTCGCGTACGAGATCGGGCTGCGTCAGATTCAGCTCGTCGTAAGAACGATTAATGTAAACGCCTTTGTCGTAAAACCGCGTTCCAACAGCGCCGTCAAAAACGTAAACGCTGTCGTCGTCAAGAATTTCTCGAAAGTTTTTCATAAAGATTGGTCTTTGGTCTTTGGTGTTCGGTCTTTGAACTTAATTATTTGTAATACCTTTAAAGTTCGATTTTTCAGCAAATAGCCAAAACCAAAGATCGAAAACTGAAGACCAAAAATAAAAATCTCGCCAAACAGCGAGACCTCTCAAAATATTTTGTCTAAATGGCTGTTTAGCAGTTTATTTAACGTGGTCGCAAGTCGCATTAACTCACCACGAAATTTAAATTAGATTCTGCGATTTTATATTAAAACTGTCAAGCATTGAGGTTTGAGTTGTTATTTTTACTCAAATTTCCGCCACTCTGTTTCGTAGTAACGGACTAATGCCTGATTATCGAGACGGTTGATTTCGATTTCTTCGTTCGGCAAAGATGTGTCGGATGCAAACTCGAACATCGAAGCGAAGGACTTGTTGTTCAAAAATTTTAACTCAATGTTTTCGGGCAGTTTCGTCGGCGCTTCGAACGGCTGAAGCTTGGCGAGCGCGTAACCCCAAATCCCGAAGCTCGGAACCGTTGTTTGAAACGGTTTTACGTAAAATCCGGCGGTTTCGAGCGTTTTGATGATGCACCAGTACGAGCGGCGCGCCATTAGCGGCGAAGTCGTTTGTATGACGATTGACGAATCCGGCTTTAATTTTGTTTTTAAAAGATTATAAAAGCGCGTCGTGTAAAGTTTGCCGAGCGCGAAATTGTTCGGGTCGGGAAAATCAACGATTGCAATGTCAAAAGGTTCTATTTGATTATTGTCGAGCCAGACGAAAGCGTCGGCGTTGATGACGGAAACGCGCTTGTCTTCAAAAGAATGTTTGTTTAATTCGGCTAAAACCGGAAGATTGTGCGAAAGACCGGTCATCATCGGGTCGAGGTCAACGAGCGTGACGTTTTCGACCGAAGGATATTTCAAAATTTCGCGCAGTGCCAAACCGTCACCGCCGCCCAAGATTAAAACGCGCTTCGGATTCGCGCCGAATGCGGCAAAAGCCGGATGAACGAGCGCTTCGTGGTAACGATATTCGTCGAACGAATTAAACTGCAGATTGCCGTTGAGAAAAAGCGAATAGCCGGTTTTGCCTTTTGTCACGACGATGCGTTGATATTGCGAACTTTTCGCGTAAATTATGTTGTCGGTGAAAAGACCGTCTTCGGCGAGCGACGTTAGCGTATCCGCTTTAATAAAAGCGATTAACAGTAAAGTTATAATGACAAAGCCTTTTATTCTTAAAATATTTGCTTCGCGTTTTTTTAATAAATCTTCAAGCAGCCACGTTCCCCAAATCCCGACCGAAGCGTTTAACATTCCGAACAAAAGCGAAGTTCGATTGAGCCCGAGACGCGGAACGAGAAAAATAGGAAATAAAAGCGACGCGACGAGAGCGCCGACGTAATCGAGAGCGAGCACGCGCGCGACAAGCTGTTTGAAATCCAGTTCGTCCTTTAAAATCCGCATCAAAAGCGGAATTTCCAGCCCGACGAGCATTCCGATGCCGAAAACCATCGAATAAAGAATTAAATTGAAATAAGAAACGCTGGCGAATGTGAGAAACAAAAGCGGCGCGGAAAATCCGCCGATGACAGCGACGGCAAGCTCGACTTCGAGAAAGCGTTTGGCGAGATTTTTATCCAGAAAACCCGACGCCCAGGAACCGACGCCCATCGCGAAAAGATAAATGCCGATGATAAGCGAAAACTGCGTCACCGAATCGCCGAGAACGTAACTGGCGAGCGTTCCGGCGAGCAATTCGTAAATCAAGCCGCAAGTGGCGATAACGATGACATTTAAAAATAAAAGTGGAATGCGGCGCATGGTAAAAGGATAAGGGATAAAGGATGAAGGGTAAAAGACAAAATAAGCGAGTGCGTTTTTTTATACTTTATCCCTTATCCTTTATCCTTTTAATCTTTTTAATTTACCCGTTAATCGCGGCGGCGATAATTAGCGCGATGCCGAGCATTATCGAACCGATAACGATTCCGAGCGCGACGTTTTGATCTTCTTCGATTTCTTTGCGAATCGAAAAAGGCGTGGCTTTGCCTAAAATTCCGAAAGCCAGAGCGAAGAGAAGCAAGCCGATAAAAACGAAAATCAGCGTTGTTACAACAACTTCAAGTAATTGATCAAGTTTGACGACAAATGCGAGCGTGTTCAGCATCTATTTTCCTCCACGAAAACCGCCGTAAATAAACGGCATTCCAAATCTCGAACGGCTGCCGGAATTGGCAAATTCCCACCCGTACCAGGCAGACATCGAATATAAAATCAAAACTCCGATTCCGAAAAGCAGATAAAGTTTTTTTAACATAAGACTTTTTTAGTTCGTTGAGTTCATTGGATTTATTGAGTTCGTTGAGTTAGAAGAAAAAAGAAATTCCTGTAACTCTACAAACTCAATGAACTCTACAAACTCAATGAACTCTACAAACTTATGAACTCGACCCGAACATACTGTCTTTCCAGCGGCTCGATTCAAATGCTATTTTGCGAAACAGAGCCAGAACGGGAACAATCAGCAACACTATCAGCGCGCAAAAAAAGTTTACGCCGCGGTTAACGTTTTGCTCGACTTTTACCATTACCGGCATCGGCTGCTGCCAGTTTTGCCACGTTCCTTCGACACGCAGAGTATATCTACCTGCAGGAAGCGATGACATCGTGGCGTCCTGCGTCTGCGAGCCTTCCGTCCAGGCGCCGTCGCTGTCTGTGCCCGAATAATATTCAATCGGGACATTTACCGATTCGACTTCGTTGTTTTGCTCGTTTATCAGATCAATATCCAAATCCGCAAACGAATTATTAACCGGAGCCGAAGCCGTGATTCGCACATTGCGATTGCCTTTTAGTTCAAACGGCTGGCTGAACATCGCTTGCGGCGCTTGCGGGTTCTGCATCGGCGGTATAACGATTTGCTGGTTCGGCAGGGGCGTCGAGCCGAAACCGCTGAAAGGAATCATAAAAATCGCGACGACAAACAAAAGCAAAAGCGGAATCAAACCGTATGTGTAGTAAAACGAACCGGTAAACGGCTGATTCGGCGCAACGGAAAAAGGTTTCGGCAAACCGGAAACGCCGAACGCTTTTTCGACTTCGGCGTTTGTCATATACGTGCCGAGCGACCAGTTGATTTCGTTCGCCGACTGCTCGCACGAAAGCATCAGCGGCGGCGAAACGTAATCAATCGCGCGAACTCGCTCGCCCTGTTCCACGCGCCAGTAAAATTCGCCTTGCACGTATTCGACGACGGCTGGCGCATCTTGAAAAATTTTATAAGTTTTGCCGTTGTGTGTCGCCGTAGCCTTTCCGAATGCTTCGTTTAACTGAACTTCCGCCGCATTGATCGGTTCGACGTAATTCCAGTGATTGTCCGAATGAACGAGCCAGCGAAAACCGACGTGCGAATTGTAAAGCAGATATTCGTGCCAGAAATACTGTTCGCCTTCAATCGTTACGCTTCTGACCATTGCACCGATGATTTTATATTTTACATCGCCGGGAAGATTGCCTTCGGCTCCAATTGGCAAAACGAATTCGTGCGGCGAAGGCGAAGGCTTCAAGGCGTGTAAATATTTCAAATTACCTTGATTTACGTCGAGCAGGGAACTGCAATAAGGGCAAGTCACGCGCTCCGTTTTGTCAGGCGCGGCTAAAGAAAGCGCGCCGCCGCAGTTCGGGCAGCTCATCGCCGCAGCCGAAGTTTTTCTGGGCTCACGTCGACCGGATTTCGCTTCGCTCAAGCCGATGTCGGCGAGCGAGACCTGTTCGCCGACAAACGCCCACGGCGGACTGAAACTGTAATCAATTGTCGCGAACGCGTTGTCTCTACCGGACAAATCGGCGTAATCGCTGCGCTCATTCGGCGTTAGTTTGTACGGAATTTCTCCGTCGGCGGCGACCGCGGTTGCCGTGCCTTTTTCCGTCACCATCAATGGCGTCCGGTTCGGAATTTGTTCGATTGTTTGCCCGACCTGCAAGGATTCAAACGGCGGCAAATTCGCGCCCTGTGGCACCGGCTGGTAAAAAGTCAGATAAAATTTTCCCTGCGCTTCGGCGAGCCAGCCGACCCAACCGTTGGAAAACGTCGCATACCATTCGTCCCAAAATCCGCCGAGTTCGTGCTGTAATTGCGCGCGTCCGGTCAATTCAAAGCGATGACCTTTAAAGCTTCCTTTTAAGCCCAATTTGAGCGGCGATTCGGAGTCGGCGATTTCCGCCACTTTTCCCAAATCTTCCAGCTTTCGGTCGGTTCGCGCGACAGCCGAGCGGCAAAACGGGCAAACCAAAACGATAGTTGAGCCGTTTTGAAATTCAATCGGTGCGCCGCACGACGGGCAATTTGCTTGCAGAACGCTCAAACTTCACCCCCGGCAACTTTTGATTTTGGGTTTTGGGTTTTGGATTTCGAATTAAATGTCCGCAGTTTTTCGCCGCGTTCGATTTTCGTGATTTTTACTTTTTTCGCGCCGAGCATTTTCGTTAAATTCGCTCTCCATCTCCACTCCGGGCGAGTTCGGCAGCAATAAAGATTGAAAGTCGCGGTTTTGTATTCGGGATAAGTATGGCAGGCGAGATGCGATTCGGTCAGCATAACCAAACCGGTAATGCCGCCTTCGCCGCCGAATTTATGCCAGTTCGGTTCGCCGACAATCTTTAAACCTAAATCGGTGATGATTTGCGAAAAAACCGTTTTCAGCGCGCCGACATCGCGCAAAACTTCCGCTTCGCATTCAAATGCTTCGATTAACCATTCAGTTCCGACAATCATCTAAGGTAACCTGTAATTTATTTACGATTAAATCGCGAAAAAGTTTTGAACGTAAAAATGCGCGTCTGCGTTATAATTTCCGGTGGTGTATGTCGCAAAAAACTATAACTAAATTTTTGACTTTTGTCATATCTTTGTCGGTGCTTTCTTTGTTTTTCGCCGGTTGTTCTTCGGTCGCGTCGGTTGAAAAGAAAAATACGGCTGACGGAAAGGAAAAAATAAAATCCGATTACGCCGAACCGAAGGTGATCGGCAAATTGCAATCCGGCGAAATTACCGAAAGCAGCGGCATCGTCGCTTCGCGCTGCAACGAAAACGCATTTTGGACGCACAACGATTCGGGCAATCCGAATCATATCTATGCTTTTAACGCGAAAGGCGAGCATCTCGGAACGTGGAGAGTCGCGGGCGCTAAAAACGAAGACTGGGAGGACATCGCGACGTTCAAAGATGCGAACGGCGAATGCTTTTTATATCTCGGCGACATCGGAAACAATGTTCGCGGACGCGGCGAATTCATTGTTTACCGCGTCAAAGAGCCGACTGTTGCCGGAACAGATGCGTCATCGAACAAAAAAAATCCACGAACGACCGAAATCGCTGAAGCAATCAAAATAAATTATCCTGATTTTCGACACGACGCCGAAACTTTGCTCGTTCATCCGCAAACCGGAGATGTTTATATTTTAACTAAAAGAATCAGCGGAGCGGCGGGCGTTTACCGTTTGCCGTCAAGTTTTTCGACGGAAAAAACAAACACGCTCGAGATGATCGGCGATTTTACCGTTCCGGCGGTGCCGAACGGATTTTTGACCGGCGGCGATATTTCGCCCGACGGCAAACGTGTCGTTATCTGCGATTATTTCAACGCTTACGAAATCGCGCTGCCTGAAAACGCTAAAAAATTCGATGAAATTTGGCGAAGCAAACCGGTCGTTATCCCGCTCGGAGAACGTCAGCAAGGCGAAGCGGTTTGTTACGGCGCCGACGGAAATTCGATTTACGCCACAAGCGAAACGAAAAATTCGCCGCTTATCGAAGTGAAAAGAAAATAAAATCGAGGTTTTACCCGGCAAGCTGAAATTTGTTTATAATCAGTAAAAACAAATTTCCCGGAGGATTATACCGAATTTATGAAAACAGAAACGCTTAATTTTGATACGGCGGGCGGCGCGACCACAGCTTACGTCGCAATGCCCGACGATGTGAACGATCAAACCAAAGCCGTCATCGTCATACAGGAATGGTGGGGATTGAACGATCATATCAAGGATATTACGAACCGTTACGTCGAAGAAGGCTTTATCGCCGTCGCGCCCGATTTATATCGAGGAAAACTGGCGACAAACCCGGAAGAAGCCGGAAAAATGATGGGCGAACTCCGGCTCGAAGACGGATTGGAAATGATTGATAAAGCGATCAAAGCCGCGCAGGAAAAATACGGAATCGAAAGATTCGGCATTACAGGTTTTTGTATGGGCGGAACCTACGCTTTGCAGGCGATTTGTCATCTCGAAAACTTGAGCGCGGCAGCGCCGTTTTACGGCGATATTCCCGACGAAGCGACGCTGAAAAATTTAAAAGGTCCGGTTCTGTTTATTTCGGGAACGAAGGATAAATGGATTAACCCCGAGAAAGTCGGCGAGCTTGAAAAAATCGCCAAAGAAAATGTTTTGCCGGTTCAGTCGGTCAAATACGAAGCCGATCACGCGTTTTTCAATAATACGCGCCCGGAAGTTTATGACGCATCGGCGGCAAAAGACGCCTGGTCTAAAGTCCTCGCTTTTTTCAACGAACATCTTGCTCCCGTTTCGCCGAAATTAAATGAAATAAACACCGACGACATTTTTTAGAATAAAAAAGCGAAATAGCCGCAAAAGGCACAAAAGGCTCAAAAAAAGTAGAAAAATAGAGTAAGAAACAGAAAACAGATTGACACGGAAAAGCGCGGATTTGCACGGATTTACTTTAAAGAAATATCTTTGCAAATCGGTTTTGTATCCGCGCTAATCTGTTTTCTATTTCTTATTTTGGGCGCATTTTTGCGCCTTTTATGAGTATTAATTTTGCATTAATTCTCTTATCTCATTTTCGTCCGGCAGTGCAGTTCGAGCGCCGACGGCGCGGCATTTAAGCGCGGCGACGGCGTTTGCCATCGCCGCCGCAGCTTCGACCGACTCGCCTTTTAATAATCCGTACAGAAAACCGACGCGAAAAGCGTCGCCGGCGCCGGTCGTATCTTTGCAACCGCCGGGAACACCGAATCCTTCGGTTTCGATAAACTGATTTTCGCACAAAACGAGCGAGCCTTTTTCGCCCAGAGTCATCCCTGCAATCGGACAGCCGAACCGCGATTTTATCTCGTGCAAAGCGGTTTTTCGGTCGCTGATTCCGGTTAGTTTTTCGGGAAATTCGGCGGATGAAATGAAAATATCAACGAGCGGCAGCATTTTCGTCAGTCCTTCAAAAATATTGTCAACATCGAGCGAAACAATCGCGCCGCTTTCTCTCGCTTCTTTAGCCATTCGCGCGCAGGCGGCGGCGTCGTGCGGCGTCGCGTGAAAGATTTTCGTTCGCCGCGCCATTTCAACCGGCGCTTCTTCGGGCGCGTACGATAATTTTTCGTCGCGTTTCCAGATGACGGTTCGCTCGCCGGTTCGCCGGTCAATAATGATAAACGCGATTTGCGTCTGCGCTTTTTCGATGCGCTCTGCGTACTCAACATTGACGTTTTCGGCGATTAATGTCCGCAATCCGAATTCGCCCGCTGCGTCAGCGCCGAAACGTCCGACGTAAGCGGTTTTCATACCTAAACGGCGCAAACCGACCATCGTCGAGGCGATTTCACCGCCAGCAAGCTGCACGTAATTGTCGAGCTCGATTTTTGAATTGTAAGCCGGATACTCGGGAACCTGAATCAAATAATCAACGGCATTCGTGCCGAAACCTACCGCGTCGTAATCTTTGTTATCAATTAATTTAAAGGGAAATTGCATTTTGAAAATTGCCAATTGAAAATTTTATCAATAAACTTTTAAGAAAAAGCGGGATGATAAATCCTGCTGAAATTTCTTTATAAAGCTGAATTGACAGCATACATATTTTTCGCTTTTGTTTTAAGCGAAATGCCATAAATTTTATAAATTATACGGAGAAGATAGAAAAAATGCCGACAACAGTTTGCCCGGAATGCAGTGAAGACGTTTATGTAGATGCCGAATCCGAACAAGGAGATATCGTAACCTGCGAGGAATGCGGCTCGGATTTGGAAGTCGTCGGACTCGACCCGCTCGAAGTTGACCTTTACGAGGAAAACGACGATTTCGACGACAGTCTGGATGACGACGACGAATATTAAAAACTTGAATCCGAAATAAAAAGTGGGAAGTGAAAAGTGAAAAATAATTAAGTTAAATTTTGTCGCTGCTGATTATTTCTCATTTTTCACTTTTTTATTTTTTTATTTTGTAGCCCGAGCGGTTTTGTTTGATCGTGTAATCGCCGGAAGCTTCGATTTTGACCTGGTGAAATTTTCCGTCGCGCTGGTTTTGCTCGCTCGGGTAAAAAGCCAGAACATAAGAAGCCGTTATTTCTTCGGCTAAAGCCTTGAACAGCGGTTCGTAATTATTGCGGGTGGCATAAAAATTTTTGCCGCCCGTTTTTTCCGTCAAGCCACTGGCTTCGAGTGGAGTCATCAAAGGTTTTTTGTTGCCTTGCAACCGGGAAAACGATGGCAAAATCACCGAATAAACGCTCGTTTCCGCATTGTTCGCGCGCTCGATGACGGTTTTCGGCGAAACGACATCACCGACCGGAAAACCGTCGGTGATTAAAACGATGGCTCGCTTAGGCAGTTGATTTTTCACGCTTGTCGGAGATTTTTTCTGCAGAAGCCTGATCGCGTCG
This sequence comes from Pyrinomonadaceae bacterium, assembly GCA_036388895.1. Taxonomy (GTDB): domain Bacteria; phylum Acidobacteriota; class Blastocatellia; order Pyrinomonadales; family Pyrinomonadaceae; genus SXVE01. The sequence goes on from DASVQY010000064.1 coordinate 91,053, forward strand.
TCAACCGCGTCATAAGCGTGCGTCGAAAGTCCTTGCTGATCCTTCATCAGTTTGCTGAAAGTTTTTTCGAGCTTGTCCGGGCGATTTGTAAAGGACTGCAAAATCTTGACATCCATTCCGAAGGTCATTATCGCGAAATACGATTGGTAATCGGCTAAATTCTGCACGAAAGTTCGCAGTGCCGCGCGCAGTCTTTCGAGTTCTTCAGCCGTCATGCTTCCCGAAACGTCGAGCGCGAAAACAATGGAAAGCGGGCGCGTATCGTTTTGCTTTTTTATCGGTTCAAAAAAATCAATTTTTCGTTCTTCTCCGTCTTCAAAAACGCGAAAATCCTCCGCTTTCAGCCCGCGCACCGGTCTGCCGTCTTTGTCGGTAACGGTTACCTCGAACGCCGCGAGCTCGGTGTCAACGCGAATTACATCGTCGGAATTTTGAGCGAAAACCGGCGACGTAAGACACAATGCGATAAATGTCGAAAGCATCGCAAAACAGAGCGAAAAAAGAATTTTCATAACAGCGCAAATTTAATAAATCGGATGGCGAAAAGACATACGATAAATACGAGAAAATTATAAGAAAAAACGAAAATAAAAGACACTTTTTCGGCAAGGCTTTCAAGTAAAAATCGAAATTAATCAATTTTTATTTCAAACTGTGTTTGAAAAATATGTTGATATTTACCGGCAAAGTGTTTTAGAGTTAATAATCAGGATTTGTTTCGTGCGAAATTCAAATTCTTCCGCAGCAGCCTTTTTTACAAATCTTAACTTTCAACGTAAAACTTGCTTTTTGTTTGAAACCCGCAATACGCTTTTTTGTTGCCTTAAAAATGTCCTAGTTCATTTTGACCTGCATTATGTCATTTTGATTCGTCATTTTGAACGAAATTCATTTCAAAAAATTCAGTGTTTCGCTTATTGACTGTAAAAACACACACTTGGTACAAAAAATTTCTGGCACGTAGTTTGTTTTATTTTTTATCGCCGTCGTCCCGAAGGCGCCGGTAAAACGAAAAAGGCGAAATCAATTAACGAAAATCTTGCCATTTTATCAATTTTCGATATAAACATAAGCGAATCCGAAGATTATTTACCTGAAATTCAATTTTCTTGAAGACCGAGATGAAAAAGCACAGTCTTTCCGAATACAACGGACAAATGAAAATTTTATGGTGCGCGATGCTCTGCGCCAGCGTTTTCGCGCTTGTATACGCCGTTTTCGGAGCGTTTTCATATTCTGTTTCTCAATTGGTCGTACTCGGCTTTTCGCTTTTTATATCTGTTTTATTGAGTCGCCAAACAATCAATATTCCGGGCACGCAGGCGCGAATTTCATTCAATCAGTTAATCGTTTTCTGGGGAATTATCTGGCTCGGTATCCCTGGCGGAGTCTTGATTTCGTTTTGCGCGGCACTGGCAAAAATAAATAAGAAAGAGAAAAATCTTGAGCCGAAAATTTTTCAGCTATTTTCAAACGTTTCGGCGACATTAGCCGCAGCGATTGTCTTTTACCTGTTTTTAGAAAATACAATTGGATTTACGGGAGCATTTGTCGGAGCGAATCCGGTCGGAGCCGTTCAATTCATCATTGCCGTTTGTTTGATGGCAATGACGCATTTCGTTATAAATTCCCTGTTTATGTCGGCTCACCTTAGTTTTCAGAAAAATTATTCTATTTCTGAGATTTTAAGGAGAATTGCCGGTTGGAATGTTGCGGAACACTTTGCGCTGACGGTTGCCGCCGTTTTGCTGCACTGCGTTTTCGCCTATTTCGGCATCGCCTTCGGACTGGTTCTTATGCCGGTCGGGGCTGCGGGATATTTGGCTTACTGTTTTCATAATCGTATTCTGGAGCAGAAAACAAAAGAAATTACTGATGCCAGCCGCATTCATCTGGCGACGGTCGAAGCTCTCGCGACGGCAATAGACGCTCGAGATCAGGTCGGCATCGGGCACGTCCGACGGGCGCAAATTTATGCAATCGGAATCGGGAAAACCTTGGGTCTTTCGGAAGAAGAGATAGACGCGCTGCGTACGGGCGCTTTGCTGCACGACATCGGCAAACTCGCCGTTCCCGACCATATTTTGAATAAACCCGGACGATTGACTCCGGCGGAAATGGAGAAAACAAAGGTTCACGCGCCAATCGGTGCGGCGATTCTTGAAAAAGTCGGTTTTACCTGTCCGGTCGTTCCGACCGTTAAATATCATCATGAAATGTGGGACGGAACCGGTTACCCGGAAGGTTTACAGGGAAATGAAATTCCTTTGACCGCGCGAATTTTAGCGGTTGCCGACGCTTACGACACTCTGCGCGGCGCGCGTCCATATCGCGGAGCGCTCGCCCGCGACGAATCAAGACGAATATTGCTGAGCGGCGCGGGCAAACAGTTCGACCCGCAAATCGTCGATATTTTTCTCAGAAATTTGCGCCGGTTTGAAGCCGAAGTCGAAGAACAGGGCTTTTCTTACACTTGTGAAAGAGAAGAAAAACCGGAAAACCAGTTTGTTTCCGACATACGCGGCGAGCACAGTTACGTCGAGCAAATCAAACGCGCAAATCGCGAAGTGTTTACGCTTTATGAACTGGCGAGAGAGTTTAGTTCGTCTTTGAATCTGCAGGAAACGCTCGTTCTTTTCACCGAAAAGATCTGCGATTTCGTTCCTTTTGATACCTGTGCGATTTATCTTCTCGATGAAACCGGAGAATCAGCCAAAGTCGCTTACACCGAGGGCAAAAATCACCAGGAGTTAAAGAACAAACGCATAAAAGTCGGTGAAGGCGCGACCGGTTATGTTTTGGAAAAAAGGCAATCTGTGCAGAACATCAACCCGAAACTCGACTTTCCGGCTTCGCAATACGATTTTGTGCACGAATACACGGCGATGGCTTCGCTGCCGCTGATTTCCGAAGAAAAATTAATCGGCGCGATCTCGCTTTATTCGTGCGAGCTGCTCGGTTATCAAGAAGAGCATCTGCGTTTGCTGGAAACCGTAACGCGCATTGCGGCTGACGCTATCACGAAATCAATTCAGCTTACCGAAACGGAAACGCGCGCTTTGACCGACCCGATGACCGGACTGCCGAACGCGCGAAGCCTGCAGATGCATTTTGAAAAAGAAGCGGCGCGAACGAGCCGTTCGGGAAACAGTTTTCAAGTTTTAATGCTCGATCTTGACGGCTTCAAGGCGGTAAACGACACATACGGGCACAAAGTCGGCGATTTGCTTCTCAAGGGAGTCGCCGAAGCGATGAGCGCGCAGCTCCGCGAATACGACTTTTTAGCGCGATACGCCGGTGATGAATTCGTTGCAATCATTTCCGAAGCCGACAAAAAAGCCGTAAACGAGTTATGCGAAAGAATCGAGAAAGCCGTTACCGGATTCAAATTACCGGTCGGTGAAAATGAATTCGCGTGCGTCGGCGTAAGCCTCGGAGCGGCGAGTTACCCGCAAAACGGCGATAATTTCGATCAAGTAGTAATCGCCGCCGACAAAGCCATGTATGCGGTAAAAGCCGCCCGAAAGCGAAATCGGCAGAAGGATTTGAAAAGGAACAGCATTGTCGTTCAAGCCATTATCGAAACGCCCGCCAATCAACAAAAAGCCGGTCAGCAGCAAACCGCTTCATATCAAACGTCGGGCAGCCTCGTACCGGAAATTTACGAAGAGGGGTTTGTCGTCGAACTCGACGAAAGTCACATTGTTTCATCAGCGATAAACTAAACAGAAGAAAAAGGATAAGGGATAAAGGATAAAAATGGTTTTGTTTATCCTTTATCCCTTATCCTTACTTTAAAACGCTTGCGAGAATCTAAAGTGAATCTGACCCTGGCGGATTTGGTATATCGCATTCGGAGCGTTTACCTGCGGAATCAAAAAGCGGGGCGGATTGAGCAGATAGCCGTAATCCACGCCGATTTCACCGCCAATCGGAGTTTTGAGACGAAGACCTAAACCGACCGTGTGGCTCCAAAGCGCGCGCAGATTTTGCCGGAAAACATCGTCGGGCGGAACGTCGGGCGGATTGAAAATGTCACCGACGCGGCGGAACACGTTGCCGCCGTCGTAAAAAGGCACGGCTCGAATGTTATTCGTCAGCGGAATTCTCGCTTCCAGATTGACGATGGCGAGTCCGTTTCCGCCGAACGGAATCGTGAACGGATCTAAAAACTTCGGATTTCCTTCGCGGTCTCTGAAAATGCCCTGCGGCACGACCACAACGCGTGGTCCGGCTGATTCGAATTCAAAGCCTCTCAGCGTCGTCGAACCGCCGGCGAAAAATCGCTCACTGATCGGGAGAATTCCCTCCAAATCGGGAAACTGCGTCGAAGAAAATCGCTCGCGTTTCGAGAAAACATTTGCCAATCCGAGAACCGCGCGACCGGCAAAAGTCGTGTTTTTCAATTGCGAAAAGGTGCGGTAATAATTGAAAGAACCCTGAAATTTTTGAAAGCCGATGTTGGCGCCGAGAAAGGGAACCGAAACGTTATATTCCGCCGTTAAATAGTGTCCGCGCGTCGGATCGGTCGCATTGTAGCGACACGGTTCGCCCGCGTCGCCTCGCGCGATTATATCGAGCAGCGTGTATCTCACCGAACAATTCTGACGCGTGTCGCGCACAATGGTCGCGCCGAACCCCGACGTGCGAATTCTGGCATCCGGCAGCAGCAATTCCTTGATTAAAAGACTTTCGATGTTATATAAACGAACGTCTTCATAGCGGTAACGCAAAAATAAAATACTGCGACTTTTCTGATTAATGGTTCGGCTTGTTTCCGCCAGCAAAGTAAAGCGATTAATAGTCGGGTCGCCGGTTTTCGCGCCGAATTCGTCAATCGGATTGCCTTCTTCATCAACTCGCTGAACGATACCGGACGTTCCTCTATCGAATGTCGAACGGAAAAAACGCGTGACTGTCGAATCGCGCTGATACTGCGCGCTGAAAGTTAAAGGCGAATAACGAGTGTATCCGTCGTTGGTTCTGCCGTCATTCAAAAAGCGCGGGTTGATAAAATCAATCTGAGCGAGCTGCTGCAGTCTGCCTGCTCGAAATCTTGCGCCGCCCTGCATCAGATTCCCGAATAAATTGAAATGGCGAATATCGGAAAACCCGAAAGGTCCGCCGTCGGTCGAAAAACCGCCGCCATAGGTTAAAAGACGCGGCTGCTGTTCTTCGACGTTAACGATGACATCAACCAGACGGCTTCCGTCGGGGCGCATACCCGCCGGTTCTATTTTTATCTCGACGCGTTCAAAAGCGCTGGTCGCGTAAAGATTCTGCTCGCTGCGGAAGATATCGGTCGCCCGCAAAACCGTATTCGGGCGCAGAGCAATGGTGTCGAGAATCGCTTTGCGCTTCGTCATATCATTGCCGTTGGTAAAAATGCGGCTTATGAAAACCTTTTTGCCTTCATTGTCGATTTTATAAACGATCTTTACTAATTCTTCCTGCGCGTTTGCGGGTTCGGTCAATTCGACGATTGCGTAACTTATTTTTGCGTCGTAAAAGCCTTCCTTCGAGTAAAACTCCGAAAGACGCCGTACGCCGTTTCGGACTCGTGCGCGTGAAAGATTCTTGCGAACTAAATCTGGAAGCTGGGCTTTTAAAACATCGTCGCTAAATTGGCTGCTGCCTTCGATCTCGACATCGCTGATCCGCGTCGGCAAGCCTTCTTCGACGACAAACGTAATAATTAAATCTTCGCCGTTCGGCGAAACGCCTTGCCGGGCGGAAACTTGGGCGTTTCGATAGCCGAGTTCGCGCATCAGTGAGGCAATCGTCGTTTGATCGCGTCGAAGAATTGTGGCGCTCGTATAACCGCGCCCGTAACCGAAAAGCGGAATAAAACCGAGCGCGTTGGCTTCTTTCGATTCAAGGACGGTTTGCACGTCTTCAATGGTTAATTGATTCGTGCCTTCGAGCCGAATATCAACCAATTTCAGCTTTCGGTTCAGATCAACGTTATATTTAATGTCAACGGTTTTATTCGCTAATTCCGCGCCGCCGAGAGCCGAACATAAAGTTTCCGTGTCGTTATTTGTAACGACCGCTTCTTCTTCGGTAAACGGCGGCGTGACCGAACAAACCGCCGTTACGTCGGCAAAGAAATATCCCTGTTCCTGATAATAATTTTCCAAACGCCTTTCGCCTTCGATTATCGCGGCGAAATCAACCGAACCTTCGCGTTTGACGGGCAGAAGCCGGGTTTGAGTTTTGTTTCCGATCTCGGCGCGTTCCGGCTCGACCAAAATATTTACCTTCGGACCGGCTTTTCCGGCGACGGTGATGTTTATCGTATTTTTTTCCGCATCGTAAACAACGCGCGGTTCATCGAGTTCCGGCGCGAGAAGATTTTCTTTGCGCAGAGCTTCGCGGATTTTTTCAACGTCGTTGTTCAGACGCTCGCGCGAATACAATTCGCCGGGTTTGAGCTTCAAGTCACCTAATACCTTTGACCCGTTAAAACCGTCAATATTAATATTAAAACTTTCGATTTTCGCCTGTGCGTTCGGCGTTACGTTAAAGGTAACGGCAACTTCTGTTTCAACTCGCAGCGGTTGCTGCGTGTAAGTAACCTCTGCATTAAAAAAGCCGCGTTCGCGCAAATATTCCAAAATCAAATCGGCATTGTTGCGCAGCGTCTGTTCTGTTACGGCAGTGCCTTGATCGAGCAGATTGGCGCGAAGAAGCAATTGAGCTTCGGTCACCGCTTCGCCGATTGTATTGCCGATTTGGAACGAGACTCTGCCGGCGCGGGTTTTTCGCTTAACGACGAATCGCAGATTAACGCCGTTTTCTCCGGCTTCGGTCGCTTCGACTCTTGCCGAAACGATATCTTCAGTACGGTAGAGAGCTTCGAGCGCGTCGCGCACGCGCACGGCTGAATACGTCGCGCCGAGCGCGGTTCGGGCAATCGCTTCAAATTCGGCGGCGGACGAAGTACTGCGGTCGGCGCCTTCAAAAACAATGGAAACGTTTTGAACGCGGCGGTCGTCGTATTTGTTTTGCGCCGAAACCGTAAGACAGGAAAATAAAATCAAAGCACAGAAATACAGGCTCGGCGCAAAATTCACGCGGCGGAAAACAGCACAAAACCGCGAAAACGGCGAGAAAAACATGTGTTTCTCCGAAATTTTCGCTGAACTGTTTTTTTGACCTGACCCTTGTGTTTCTATGCCTCTGTAATTCAATTTGTTTTATCCTTAAAATCTCTTTCTCAAGCGAATTTCAAAACTAAAATTATTATTTCTCTGCGTCACGTTGCTCAAAGAGCGCTGTTCATACTGCGCGACAAACGACAGACGGTTGGAAACGCGGTATTCGAGAGCGAGAACCTGATTCTGGTCTTGTGAAAGATTCGTCGAATAAGTAACCAGAAGATTTCTGTTAATCTGTCTGCCGACAGTCAAACGCGCGGACGCGCCGAGTCTTTGCCCAGAAATAATCGGATCAATTTCAAAAACGTTCAACCCGAAAAGCCGGTCGGTCGCTTTGCGCGCGCGGTTATTGATCAGCGCGTCGGTCAAAACCTCCGCCGCCGTGTTGATGCCCGATTGCGCCAGCGTCGGGATACCGTCCCCTGTGTTCGACAAGTTTCCGGTCGTAATCAACGAAACGACATCAGCCTGCGGCAATGCGGGATTCGAGCGAACGCTGGCGTTCAGCGTTTCGGTATTGGCTAAATCGCCGGTCAAGCTGACAACGACTTGATAACCGCGAATTTCGGTTTCAGCCTGCAAATTGACATACGGTTCGATGCCGGTGCTGCCCGGCGGAAATTCCAGAATGCCGCGCTGGATTTCGTAACGGTTATCGCGGAAAGTAATCGTTCCGCTGTTGGCGGCGATTCTTCCCGCAATTTGCGGCTCGTCAATGTCGCCAGTGACGCGCAAATCAATCGAAGCGGTTAAATCCGCCAGATTGTTGCGCACGACCAGCGCATCGCGCCCGACGATTCTCAAATCCAGCCGCGTATCGCCTAAAATCGAATCGCCTCCGCTGCTATCGCTCTGCGTGATCGAGCCTCCGCCGCGCGAGCCGATAATGTCAGCCAGATCAATATCTTCTGTGTAAAGACTGCGTTTAGCCGTAATCGCTCCCGCAACGATAGTTGTTAATCTATTGTCTATGCGCCTTCCGGTAACTTCCACACTGGCATCGCCGGTCGTAATGAAATCAGGCGGCAGCGGTGCTGTGATATTATTTCCGGTCAGATTGATTCTAAAGGCTTCCAATTCCAAGCCGTTGAGCAGTGCGCCCCCGGAAGCGGTAATTTTGCCGCCGCCTAAAAATCCGGTTAATTCCTGAATCTGCGCTTGATTCGTCGTAAACAAAATTCGCCCGTCAACTCGCTGCAAAGTCAATCTCTCGTTGCCGACGAAAACCGCGACCGATGCGTTGTCGACTTCTGCCGAACCGATTAAACGCGGATTCGCGCCGGTTCCGGTCAGCCGCACCTCGACGTTGGCGATCCCGGCGAAAAAGGCATTTTCCGAGAGCGCATTCAGAACGCGTAAGTTCACCGCGCCGTCAACCGCCAGATTCGTAGTTCCCTTATCGTTTAGGGCGTAGGTGCCGGCAACAACGACGTTGGTGCCGCCGCCGGCGAATTTGGCGTTTTCGACGATGACTTCGTTCGGCGTAAAGCGAACGGAAACCGGCTCGGTAGCGACCAGCGGCGTCTCTTCAATTTGCAGAGCGAGCTGGCTAAATTCCGCCGAGCCGCGTAAGCCTGCGGTCGAAAATTCGCGCTCGCCTTTTTCATTTACGCCGCGCAAATTGCCTTCGAGAACAACTCTGCCGGTCGCGCGCCCGGTTATCGGCACGTTTCCGGACGGACGAACCAGATTAATATACGGCGCGAGATCGGTATTCTGAAAAACCGTTTCCGCTCTGAACGGCAGATTTTCGTCGGCGAAATTAACATTCGCCGCGATTTCCTGCTGCTGCCCGTTTATCGTCGTTCTGATCGTCGTATTCAATTGCTGATTTTCCGTTTTTCCGCTGAATTCGATTTGTCCCAAAGCGCGGTCGTCCAATGTAACGTCGCGCCCGACGCCGCTGAAATTCACGTTATAAGTCGAGGGCTGATCGGCTTGACCTGTAACCTGCGCCGTCAAATCAACTTCGCCCTTGATGTTCGGCAAAGCCGCATTGTTCGGAATAAACGGGCGCAGACGCTCGATTTTCACATCCTTTCCGGTGATGTTTAAGTTTACCGCCGAAGTTTCCGTATTGTATGTTCCGTCGGCGCGAACGAATCCGTCGTCGAACTGCGCTTCGAATTTTTCGACGTTGACTTGATTTCCCGCAAACGTCGCGCGCGCTTCGAGATTATCGAAAGTTTGTCCGTCAATCGAGCCTCCGCTCGCTTTTATATTCGCTTCGCCGCGCATCTCGTTCGGCAAACCGCTCAAATTTATCGTGCCGGAAGTGTCCGCCCGCAAATTGCGGAACGTTGCGGGCAACTCATACGGCAGAGCGGCGAGAATGTTGCCGATATTAACGCGGTCGAGCGTCGCCTGAACCGAAGTATTGTTTGTGCCGCCGTTCGGAGCGTTGACGTTGAAGGCGAGCGTTCCGCCGTCGCGTTCTTTCAACAACCCGTTTCTCAGTTCGATTCCGCCGGGCGTTACCGAAACGTCGGAAGAAAGCGATCCGAGTTCCTGTCCGCGAACGCGAAGCGTTTCGAGTGAGGCACGCCCTTCGATTGAAGGGTCGGACAGATTACCGGTTAAATTCCCGTTAAAATTCAAATTTCCGGCAAGCTCGACTTGCGATGAATCGAGCTGTTGCTCGAGTTCGGGCGAAAGATTCAAAACTCTCACAAGACGTTCGACTTCGGCGGCGTTCGCCGAAACGAGCGCGATATTGAGATTTGAATTGTCGCCGCTCAAATCGAATCGTCCGGTCGCGTTGAGCTGCGTTTCGCTGGTTTGCAGCCGGGCGGTTTCGACATTGAAAAGCCCGTTGTTCGCTGAAAGTTCGACTCTGCCGGAGACCGGAACGGTGCCGCGTTCGGCGGTTCCGGCGTTCGCCGTGATGTCGGCGGTCAGATTGCCGCTCGCCGTTTTGAAATTTGTTCCGTTGAACGATAAGTTGACTTGACCGGTCGTTTCGCCTTCTATCGGAATGACGCGTCCGCCTTGCAGAGCGAGCAGTTTTCCTATATCTAAATTCGAGAAATTGGCGTTAACGTTCGAGCGATTTCGATTATTAAGCGCAATCGTCGCATCGCCGTTTATCGTGCCTTCCATCACATTAGCCGAAAGATTGTTTAAGGCAATCTGACTGTTGCTGACGTTCACGCTCGCCCGCGCCGCGCCGAGCGTGACGCTTCCCAAAACACCGCCGCCGATGCTCATATCCGCGCTCGCCCGATACCGTCCCGACGGTTCGACTACGAAAACGGGTTTGTTAATTCTCACGTTTTGCAGCTTTCCGCCTTCGGGCAAATTCGCGTTTTTTAATAAAGCAACGTCTCCGGCGTTTATATCGCCGGAAGTTCCTTCAATCGTGCCCTGCCGAACGGTCAGGCGAACTCCTGCGACGTTCAAACTTCCCAGAACGGCTGCGTTGGTTTCGACTTTTGCGACCTTCAGATTGTTCGAGAAAACGATGGTTTCATTTCCGGCGTTGCGCAAAGTTACGTCGGTCGCATTTACACCGGCAATTCTTGCGCCGCTCGCGTCAACCTGATCGGCGCGAAATTGTCCGGCAGTCAGGTTTGTCGTGCCGTTGTTTGTTTTAACGCCAACGTTATTAGCCGACAAATTTCTAATTCGAGCATCGTCGGTTTCCACTTGATCAGCGCGAAACTGACCGGCGGTAAGATTCGTCGCGCTGTTGCCGGTTTTAACGCCGAAGTTGTTCGCTGATAAATTTCTGATTCGAGCATCGTCGGTTTCGACCGACCGCGCCTGTAAATTGTCAGCGCTGATGTCCGTTCCCGTCGGGCGATTCGTAATTTTCACGCCGCCCGCGTTAACGCCATGAAGGCGAAAATCTTCGTTTCTGGCCGAATCGGCACGCACGTTCGGAACGGAAATGTTCGTTACGTCGCCGTTTGAGCTGAGCCGGACGTTACGCGCCTGTAAATTTTGAACGTCGACGTCTTCCGAAGAAAATTCGCGCGTTCGGATGTCTCCGAGAGTCGCTTCGAACTGCTCGTCCTTGTATTCAGCTACTGCATCGGAAATGAAAAGCCCGCCGAGCGTCCCGGCAGGAGTTTTCGCTGAAATCGCCTGCAATTCTCCGACCCATTTAAAGTCGGTTCCAGAACCGCGCACGTTGCCGATAAGCTGTGGAAATTCGATGCGGAAATCTTCAAAAGTGAGCAGTTCGGCAATAGCTTTGCCGTTCGCTTCGTACATCGAATTCGTGCCTGCAACCGTGGCAGCGACGTTAACGCCTTTCAAATAAATATTGTCAGCCGAAAGCGCGTCGGATTTTATCTCGCCTTCGACTTTGTAATTCTCGCCGACGCCCGTTACGGTTCCGTTAAAATTACCGACGCCGCGCAAAGTCGTACCGAGCGGAAAAATCGTTGAGGTCTGCGTCAAATCAACCGTCGAATCAACTTTTAAGTCGTATCGAAGTTCTTCCCAATCGGTGAGCGTTCCGCTTAGACTCGTTTCCCCGATTGGAGAAGTAAGTTTTAATTCGCTGATTTCAGCGCCTTCCGGATCAGCGATTCCGACGGCGCGGATGTCAATCGGTTCGACTTCGCTTCCGTCGTAAACAAAGTTCGATTCAGTTGAATTGAAATTGAATTTGTAGCGTTTTTGCTCGTCCGGCACGGCATCATTCGTAGGTTCGAGAAGCAGCGAAACGTTTCTCGCGTTGCCGGAAAGATTATGCTGCACGTCGGCGAAATGAATCACAGCATCGTTCAGGTTGAATTTAACCGAGTCGTATTTAAAGTTGACGCGCGAACCGGCTTCGTCCGTAACAAGATTCAGATTAGAGAAATTGGAATTGCCGTTTTCGTCGAATTTTACCCACACTTCCGCCCCGTTTATCTCGGTCGTATCTATCGAAATGTCGCGCGAAAGCTGCCACGCGTATAAATCCTGTACAGTTAATCCCAGATTCGCTTCGCGGACAAAAAATAGTTTTTCGCCGGTTTTTTTATCCGTGAAGGTTGCATTTTTCAGTTCGAGCTGTAACGGGGTGATTGTCACGCGAAAAACGTCCGCGTCGAAAACGATGCCGATGTCCGCCATTTTTGCGACGAACTGCGCTTTGATGTAATTGTCGAAAACGCCGTAGCGGTAAGAAACCGTTACTAAAAGCACGAGCAAAACCGCCAGAACCGCCGTTATTCCGAAAGCGATAACGGCATTGCGGCGCGTGAAGAAACCTCCGCCTGACGATTTAGGGGTTTCGTCCTGTTCGGCTTCCTGCGGATCGAAATCTTCGGAAACCGGGTTTTCGTTGTTTTCTTCTGACATCTTTATTGCACCGGGAAGAGCTATAAGATTCAAGCTGTTAAATTACGCAGCCTTTTTAATTTTTACGAGTTTCGTAAAAATTATACGCCGACCGTTTCGATGATTTCCAAATCGAACGCTTCGAGCGCGTTGACGCGCGGCGGATGATTCGACAAAAGCCGAATTTTCCGCACGCCCAGATCCTTCAAAATCTGCGCCCCGATGCCGTAATCTCGAAATTTGCCGTAGCCGGTCATCTGGCGAGCCGTTTGAAAATCCAAATTTTTTTCCTGCATCAGCGCGTAAGTTTGTAGTTGATGAATCAAATCCAGATTGTGCTCGCGCTGACGTAGATAGAGTATCACTCCTTTGCCCGCTTCGGCTATCTTTTTTATCGAGGAGCGCATTGCCTGCGACGCTTCGCCGAGGCGCGAGCCGAACATTGCAAAGGTTATGTTCTCGGTTTGGACGCGCACCAAAACCGGTTCCGTTGTCCGGGAAAAATCGCCCATCGTCATTGCGATGTGCGTTTCGCCGTTGACGACGTTTTCGTAAACCGAAGCGCGGAAATCGCCGAAATCGGTCGGCAGATCGCATTCGACGATTTTTTTGACGAGCATTTCCTTGTGAATGCGATAACGAACCAGATCGGCGACGGAAATTATTTTCAAATCGTGCTTTTCGGCGAAAACTTCCAATTGGGGAAGTCGCGCCATCGTGCCGTCGTCGTTCATAATCTCGCAAATCACGGCTGAAGGATTCAGCCCGGCGATGCGCGCGATGTCAATGCTCGCTTCGGTTTGCCCGACGCGCACCAAAACGCCGCCGCGTTTCGCCCGCAGCGGAAAGATATGTCCGGGACGCGCCAAATCGTGCGGTTTGGTTGCGGGATCAACGGCGGTCAAAATCGTTTTCGCGCGGTCGGCGGCGGAAATGCCGGTCGTCACGCCCTCACGCGCTTCGATTGAAACAGTGAAAGCCGTTCCCATACTCGAAGTGTTTTCAGCCGTTTGCGGCGGCAGGTTCAATTCGTCGCAGCGCTCTTCGGTCAGCGGCAGACAAATCAAACCGCGCGCGTGCGTAATCATAAAATTGATGATTTCCGGCGTCACTTTTTCCGCCGCGCAGACGAGATCGCCTTCGTTTTCGCGGTCTTCGTCGTCAACGATAATTATCATTTTGCCGTTTTTTACGTCTTCGGCAGCTTCTTCAATCGTGGCTAAAGGCATTTCTATTTCGGGTTTCAGATTTTTAGATTTCGGATTTTTGCCCAAATATCTTTGTAAAAAGATAGATTTTAGCGAAAACCCGAACTTTTGGCGAACAAATAATGCGTTGTGAAAACAAAGTCGGACATTAATTTGCTTGAATTCGGCGTGATGCATACTTCTTTGCGTTCTTTACGCCTTTGCGGGAAACTGTTTTTCAATGCCGTTTGAATTGAAGCTCGCTTACAAATATTTTCGAGCGCGACGAAAAAGTCTCGCGCGATTTACGGCATTCGTCGCCGTAGTCGGAATCGCGGCGGGCGTAGCGAGTTTGATAATCGCGCAGGCTCTGGCGCGCGGATTCAGCGACGAAATGCGCGATAAAATTCTGGCGAATACGGCGCACATTTCGATTTCTTCGGCTGACGGAACGGAAATGCGAAGCTGGCTCGAAATAAAAGCAAAACTGTATGAAAACGAAAATATTACGAAAATCGTTCCGACGGCTTATGAAAGCGCGGTTTTAATCGGCGCGGGAGGAACCGATTACGCGATTTTGCGAACGGAAAAGCCCGAATCGGAAAAAGAGAATCAAATCGCAGGCGAAATTTGGAATTACGATTTAAAGATGATTTCAATCGGCGCGGAACTGGCGAAAAAATCCAACTTAAAGCCGGGCGACGAAGCGGAAATAATTACAATCAAAAACGACGACACAACAAAAAACACGCCCGTTCGCATTAAAGATGTTTTTCGCACAGGGCTTTACGAATACGATTCGACCTGGATTTATATCGAACCGCAAAATTACGCCCGTTTGCGCGGACAGCGAGATTTCGTGCCGACAAGTTTGAATGTTTCGGTAAAAGATATTTATAAATCGGATGCGGAAGCCGGTAAAATCAGAGAATTGCTCGGCGAAAATTACCGCGTGATTGATTGGCAGGAAGCGAATCGCCCGCTTTTCGCGGCTTTGAGTCTGGAAAGAAAAGCCGTGCTCGCCGTAATCGGGCTGATAATTTTTATCGCCGCTTTGAATATCACGACGACGCTCGCTTTGTTAGTTAACGAGAGACGTTTAGACATCGCCATTTTAAGAACCTGCGGCGCGAGTACAGGGAATTTAATAATGATTTTTTTACTTGAAGGCTTGTTTTTAGCTTTTTCCGGGATTTTCCTTGGCGTTGGTTTGGGATTATTACTGTGCTTTTCGGGAAATTACTTTAGAGTCGTGAGTATTTCGGCTGAAGTTTATTCGCTGAGCTACATACCGTTTCATACGAATGCGGAAAATATTTTATTAGTTGTTTTTATAGCTTTTATCGTGTGTTTGCTGGCGACGGTTTACCCCGCATTTCGCGCCAGCCGCATAAAACCTTTGGAAAATTTGCGAAATCAATAAATCCGAGTAATGAGAAAATAAGTATAAAATAATTTATCTCTTGTTTCAGAAAAGGCGCAGAGCTTTGGCAGGCTCGATGCGTTCGTGTTCTTGAATTCTTTTTCTGTGTACCAAAGTTTTTCTTTTCCCGAAACATTCTGCAAAATATCTTAATCTATGTCGCCGAAAACAAGTTCCGTTCGTATTTTGAAAATACTGCTTCATTTCGGATTCTTGCTTTCAGGCATCACTGCCGTTTACATCGGGCAAGTTCTGCCGATTCTTACTGTGCGGCTTTCGCTCGATGATCGGCAAGCCGGAAATTTTTTTATCGCTCAATTTTCCGGCTCGCTGCTCGGAACTCTTTTGTCGAACAGCTTCGGGCGGCGCAATAAATTTATTTTCGCTTCCTCGCTCGGCTGTTTTTTGATGGCGAGCGGTATCGCCTTATTAAATTTCGATTCTTTGAGCGTTTGCATCATTGGATTTCTCGTAAACGGTTTCGGAATCGGTATGACGATTCCGTCAATGAATATGCTGACGCTCGAGCTTGACTCTGCACGCCGAACGTCGGCGCTCAATATTTTGAATTTTTTTTGGGGAATAGGCGCGATTTCGAGCCAGCCTTTCGTTGATGTCTTAGCGAGCGGAACGAATATATTGCTTCCAACCGTAATTCTCGTGTGCGCCCTTCTCGCAACCGGTGCGGCAATCGCTGTGACGCCGAGAGGAATTGAACGCCAACCCGTTTCGACCGAAAAAAATTCACAGAATTTCGATTCGCCTATTTGGTCAAATCCAATCGCTTGGACAATTGCCGCATTTAATTTTATTCATGTCGGTATTGAAGGCGGATTTAACGGTTGGTTAAAGACTTATACGGCAAGGCTCGAACCGGCTGCGAATCTCGAATGGTTTCCGCCGATATTCATATATTTTTTGTTTTTCGTTGCCGGTCGGGGTTTAGCGCCGTTTTTTCTACGTTATCTATCGGAAAATAAAATGCTTTTTATGAATTTATTATATATGCTTCTCGGAATCTGCGTTCTGCTTTCGGCGGAAAACATCCGGATTTTAGGCGTCGGCGCGGCAATTGCCGGGTTCGGAACATCGTCGGTCTTTCCGACTAATCTCTCGCGCTTTACAAAATTCTTCGGTGAAACGGCATCGCGGCGAGCCACACCGCTTTTTATCAGCGGAACTCTCGGTGCGGTTTCTACGACCTGGTTGATCGGGTTTTTATCTAGTCGTTACGGGAACCTGCGTATCGGAATGTTGATTTTACTTGCCGGCGTTTTTTTAATGATTTTTTTGCAGATTGGGTTGGGCTTAAAAACAAGAAAACGAGTAACGGACAATGGATAATTAGTGTCAAATTCGCAAATATCCATTATCCGTTTTTCGTCAGCCTTTTTTACTTTTTAGCAGAATCGGCAGATAGGTTAAGCGTTTTCAGATATTCACGAAACTGAGCGCCCAAATCTTCGCGTTTCAAGGCGAATTCTACCGTCGCAATTAAAAAACCGAGCTTGTCGCCCGCGTCGTGACGCGTTCCTTCGAGTTTGACGGCGTAATAAGGTCGTCCTTTTTTCAGCAAAGTCCGCAAACCGTCGGCGACTTGAATTTCGCCGCCCGCGCCCGGCTCGGTTTTTTCCAGCGCGTCGAAAAGTTCCGGCGTGAAAACATAGCGCCCGATGACCGCCATATCCGAAGGAGCGTCTTCGTATTTCGGTTTTTCGACGACATCTTTGATTTTATAAACGTTCGGCTCGACTTCTTCAGCATCAATCACTCCGAAACGCGAAATCGTTTCGCCCTCGATTTGCATCGTCGCCAGAACGGGCGCTTGATATTTTTCGTAAACGTCAATCAATTGCTTCATCGCCGGTGGTTCTGAATCCATAATGTCGTCGGGCAGCATCACAGCAAACGGCTCGTCGCCGACGAACTCTTTCGCCTGATAAATGGCGTGTCCGAGTCCGAGCGCCTGTTTTTGACGGGTGTAAACGATTTGCGCGATTTCCGACAAAGCGCGAACCTGTTCGAATGCTTCGTTTTTGCCGCGTTCTTTGAGAACCTGCTCGAGCTCGAACGAAATGTCGAAATGATTTTCAATCGCCGCTTTGTCGCGCCCGGTGATGATTAAAATTGATTCGATGCCTGATGCCACGGCTTCTTCGACGCCGTATTGAATCAGCGGTTTATCAACCAATGGCAGCATTTCTTTCGGCATTGATTTAGTCGCCGGAAGAAAACGCGTTCCGAGTCCGGCGGCGGGGAAAACTGCTTTGCGAATTTTGTGTGTCATAATGATTTTTGTTAAATTTTTGAAATTGTTAATTTTAATTGCTCATTTATAAAAACGAACCGGTTTGCGGTTAATCAGTATAAATTGAAATTTTAGAGAAAAAATGCCTGATAAACAAATCTTTGAAACTCAACTGGAAAAGCACGATAATTCCGAAGCGACCGGGATTTATATTCCTTTCGACGTTGAGAAAGTTTTCGGCGCGAAGCGTGTTCCGGTGAGAGTTTGGATAAACAACGTCGAATATCGCAGCACCGTAAGGCGGATGAGCGGAAGATTTATGATGGCGGTTCCGAAAATACTGCGGGATGCCGCCGGAATACAAGCCGGCGAAACTATCGTCGTAACAATGGAAAAAGATACGCAGAATCGCATTGTTACGATTCCCGAAGATTTTGCCGAAAGCCTTCGCAAAGCCGATTTGCAGGAAGCTTTTTCAAAAATGAGTTATACGCATCAAAAAGAATACGTCAGCGCAATAAACGAGGCGAAAAAAGAAGATACGCGCTCGAGAAGAATTGAAAAAACGATTGAAATGTTAAGAAAGAAGTAAACTGCGGATAATAGACAACATCTTACTGTCTACCGTCCGGTGTTTAACATCTACTAATTTATGTTAGACCTTAATTACGTCAGAGAAAATTTAGACGCGGTGAGAGCCGCTTTGCAGAATCGGAATTTTCCGGTTGAAAGTCTGGAAAAGTTTGCCGCGCTCGATGCCGAGCGCCGCCGCATCATCGGCGAAGCCGATAAAGTCAATCAGCTTCGCAATTCGTCGAGCAAGGAAATAGGCGCTTTGATGCAGGCGGGAAAACGCGACGAAGCCGAAACGAAAAAAGCGGAAATCTCCGGTTTGAAGGATAAACAAAGCGAGCTGGAACGGCGGCGCGACGAAGCCGAAAACGCGATGCGCGAGCTGCTCGCCGCTTTGCCGAACATTCCGGCTGACGACGTTCCCGTCGGCGCGGACGAATCGGCTAATGTTGAAATCCGCCGCTGGAGCGAGCCGCGCGAGTTCGATTTCGAGCCGCTCGATCACGTTGATTTAGGCGAGCGTCTCGGAATTCTGGATTTGGAGCGAGCGACGAAAATCGCCGGTTCGAGATTTGCGATTTTGAACGGAGCGGGCGCGAGATTGGAACGCGCTCTTATTAATTTTATGCTCGACGTTCACACGACCGAGCACGGCTATACGGAAACTCTGCCGCCCTTTCTGGTTAATCGAAAAGCGCTTTTCGGCACGAATCAATTGCCGAAGTTCGAAGAAGAATTGTTTCACATCAAAGACGAAAGGGAATTCGCTTTGATTCCGACCGCTGAAGTTCCGGTGACAAATTATCATTCGGAAGAAATTTTGGATGCGAAAGATTTGCCGAAATATTACACGGCTTACACGCCCTGTTTTCGTTCGGAAGCCGGAAGCTACGGGCGCGACACGCGCGGGCTTATCCGCCAGCATCAGTTTGAAAAAGTCGAGCTCGTCAAACTCGCTTTGCCGGAAAATTCCGCCGACGAGCACGAGAAATTGACGCAAAACGCCGAAAGAATTTTGCAGCTTCTCGGCTTGCCGTATCGAACGGTCGTTCTTTCAACCGGCGATATGGGATTCGGCGCGACGAAAACTTACGACATAGAAGTTTGGCTTCCAAGCCAGAAAACTTACCGCGAAATTTCGAGCTGCTCGAATTGCGGAGACTTTCAGGCGCGGAGAATGAATCTGCGATTTCGTCGTGCGGGCGGCGCGAAGCCCGAATTCGTTCACACCTTAAATGGTTCCGGTCTTGCCGTCGGTCGAACCTGGATTGCCATTCTGGAAAATTATCAGCAGGAAGACGGCTCGATTTCAATACCGGAAATTTTGCTGCCGTATATGAACGGCGTTGAGAAGATCGGTTGAGCAAATAACCGGATATAAAAAACATAAAAAAGCGCAAAGAAATTATGAACTTTGCGCTTTTTTATGTTTTTATTTTTACGGTTTACTTGTTCGGATTGGTTCCCGGAATAGGATTCGGTTTGAGTCCCGGACTTGTTCCGGTATTTGCTCCGGTGGAACTTTCGCCTCCGCCGGTTAATCCCTGCGCTTTCGCCTGGTCAGTTACCGTTTTTTGTACTTCTCCGGCTGCGTTTTTAACTTCTTCTGTCAGCGTTTTTTGAGCTTCGCCCGCGACTTCCTTGACTCTTTCGACCAAATCGCCGGCAGCGTCCTGCGCTCTGGCAAGCAGATTGTCGCGCGTTTCGCCGAGCAATTGCGATTCGACTCTGGTCGAAGGAATAGACAGCCCGACGGCTGCGCCGATTGCTAAAGCTACCGCACCGACCGCCAGCGGATTTTCGTCAATATAATAATCATACTGCTCGCGCGCCTGCGAACCTAAATCTCCGACTTTTTCATAAGCGGTGCTCGCCGCGCTCGTCACGCCTGAATAAGCGCTCGATGCCGCATTGGTTACGCCCGAATAAGCGCTGCCCGCTGCGTTAGAAACGCCATCGTAAGCTGATCCGGCAACATCCGTCACGCTGTTAACGGCGCCGCTCGCCGCCCCGCTCACGCTGTCGTAGGCACTGCTCGCCGCATCGCCGATTCTGCCTTGCGCGGATCTCAGCGTTGAAGCGTCGGAACCCGAACGCCCACGATAAATCTGCCGATCATTATCATTTTCGTTATATTCATCGTAACGATAAGTTCGCCGTCTGCTTCCGTAAGCATTTTGATAAGCTAAAAGCCCGATTCCCAAACCGATCAATACAACCGGTAAAGGATTGTCCCGCGCTACTTTGCCTGCATTTGTTTTTGATATTGTTTCCATAAAGTTCCCCACCTTTCCTATAGTCGCGCTGTAGACGGATTCTTTCGCCGTTTCCAGCGCGCTTGAAATATGCTCCGAAACCTGTTCTTTAACTTGTTCGGAAATGTTTGAAATACTAAGTTTTTCCTGAATCGCATCAATCGTTTCGCTCATATTGCTGCGAGTTTCTTCGATTTGCTCGCGGATTTGCTCGGTATCGTCCGTCGCGTCGTCGGTATCGGCGACACTGCCGCTCGCATCGTTATCCGTCAGCGCGTAATCATCAGAGCGCGGTGCCAGATAAGTGTCCTGCGAAGCTCCCGCTGTGGTCGAAACTGCATCCGGTTCATTGATATCTCTTAACTCACTTGATTTTTCAGCCATTGCGCATCCTCCTTGATAGTTTCAACCGTTTCGCGCGGCGCCAAATCCGTGTTTTTGAGTTTGGCTAGCGCGCTTGTAATCAGCGTGTAGGCGACGATTCCGACAATTAAACCGACAATTGCTGCCGCAATCCAAGCCGACGTGATGTATTGCCAATTGGTTATGCTCGATATGATCTGAGCCAAACCGATCACTACCGCCGCCAGAATGACCAGCAAAGCCGTGTACGCTACCGCGCCGCCAGCAACGAGATAGCCGACATTTTTCCCGACTTTGGTGGCTTTTTGCGTCAGCTCTGTCTGTGCCAGAGCGACTTCCTGACGCACCAAAGTGCCGGTTTCGCTGGCTAGTTCGGAAAACAATTCACCGAGGCTGCGATCTTCCTTTACAACTTGTTGTTGTGCCATTGCTTAATCCTCCTGTTTTCCGTTTTACGACGGATTCGTCGGCGTATTTCCGCCCGTTGAAGTAGATTTATTACCGGTTGTGCCCGATGCCGAGCCGGACGAGCCTGTTCCGAAATCGCTCGAAGTCGAGCTGTAATCAGTTGCCGCCGGGCTCGAATTTGCCGTTCCGGAAGTTGATCCGGTAGAAGATCCGGAGCCGGTTGAGCTCGATTTGCTTGTACTTCCGGCGCTCGAATCGGAAATTTTATTCGTGTTTACTTTATTCGTATTAACCGAAGTGCCGCGATAACCGGATTCGGTAGAATCGTTTCGCGCTTTCAATAAATGACCGGAATTATCGGGACCCGGAATTCTGCGCCGCGAGCCTTGATTCGAGCCTGAGCTTTTCAAAAATCTTGCCGCCAGTAGACCGACGGCGAAAGCGCCGCCGATAAAAACAGCCGGATTTCGGCGCGCGAATTTTTCAACGTCGCTAACCATAGCGCGTACATCATTACGCTCGAAATATCTGGAAATTTGCTCGACCTGCTGCGCTAAACTGTCAGTATATTTCGCAGCGGTATCGGTAACTCCCGTCTGCTCGTCTGTTTCTTTAAGAGTCGAGCTGACTTGCCGAATCGTATCGGCGACGGTCGTTAAACCGCTCGCTAAATCGGTTTTCTTTTCCTCGATTTTCGTCGTCGCTTTTTCGGCAGCCACTCCGTAGGCTTGACCGGCTGTGCTTTTCGCTTGATCAATCAAGCCTCTCGCCGTATCTTTAACCGTTTCGGTGTCAATACCGATTGATCCTGTTTGACCGGACGAACCTGTTGAACTGCCTGAACCGGAAGAACTGCCGCTCGTCGTTTGGCTGGCGCCGCTCAAACCGCTTCCCGTTATGTTGCTTCCTCCGCCTGAGTTACCTGTTGATGTCGTATTTTGCGTGTCTTTATTTTTATCGTCTACCATAATGTACCCCTTCCTCGATTATTTTATTTAGTAAAATTTACAAGAAATCCGAAGTTCAAAACTTCAGATCTCTTTTTTCCTGTTACACATTTGCTGTTAAAGGCTTATCAGTCAAACCTTCATATTGATTGTCTAAATCCAATTTGTCTTTCGGTTCGGTCGAATCAGTTGCCATATCGCCGATGTTTCCGTGCGCCGGCGTAATGCCGCCGTCAACTAACCATGTGGCTCCGGTGACGTAGCTGGCTTCGTCCGAAGCTATAAAAGCGTAAACATTAGCGACTTCTTCCGGTGTTCCGCGTCTTCCCAGAGGAGTTGCCGAGAGCGTCATTTTCTCAGTCTTTTTGTCCATCGGACCCATCGAGCTGTGCGTCCACGCCGTATCAATCGGACCCGGACAAACGCAGTTTGCGCGAACGCCGTATTTTGCCTGCTCGACCGCGACGCCTTTCATAAAAGAATGCAAAGCCGCTTTTGTAGCCCCGTACGGCGTAAAGTTAGCGATGCCGTTAAATCCCGCTTCGGAACCAGCGCTGACGATGTTTCCCTTTGTTTTTTGAAGAAAAGGAAGCGCAAACTTTGTCATCAGAAAAGCCGAACGAACATTCCATTTGAACATTCGGTCGAACGCTTCAATCGGAAAATCCTGCGTTTCTTCCATTCCGTCAAGAAAACCGGCGTTATTTATTAAAATGTCGAGCTTGCCGAACTCGTCAATTGCCGTTTTGACGCATTTCTCGGCTTCCTGTTCATCGGAAATGTCGCCGATGAATCCGACTGCCTTTCCGCCGTGCTCGTTTATCGCGTCAACGACTTCTCTGACCGGATCGTCGGGCAATCCGCAAACAATAACGCTCGCGCCTTCGGAAGCGAACTTGTGCGATATCGCTTCACCGATGCCGGCTGCGCCGCCGGTTACGATTGCAACTTTGTCTTTTAATCTAGGGTCCGCCATATGTTTATCTGTTGTTTATTATTAAATATTCCGCCTGTTTATTTATTGCCCGATTCGTTGAATTTCGAGTAAAACAACGGCAAGCCCGTTATTGGAAGACTTGCCGTTATTATCAAAGAAGCTAAAAACTAAAGCTTCAAATTAAGAGCGTCCGAACGGAGCGTAAGCCGTTCCGGTCGGCTGCAGAACGTCGGCGTCTTCAACCGTTACGAAAAGACCGAAATCGGCAAGCGCTGTTTCGCCGCGGATTTCTGATTCCTGGCGTTTTCCGGTGTTGATTACCTGACCGATTTTCGTATATTGCTTATCCGGCGAAACAGCCCATAAAACAAAGCGTTTTTCTTTCGGAGCCATTTTCATATCGTCGAAACGCATTTTGATTTTCGTTACGCCTTGTCTTCTGTTATCGAGATACGCCTTTCCTTTTAATCCTTGCAGTTCTCCCGAAAAATTCACTCGAATTTCGGTTTCTCCTTTTTCAAAACCGCTGACTCCGAGAAGCGGAACTTCGTATGTCGAAGATACCGGCGCCGCGCCGGCAACTTGTTTTTCGTCCGACATACCGGTCGTCGGTCTGTTCGCTACAACAGCGAAGCCTTGCGGCACTGCGCTGCGGAAAATGACCGGAGTTGTTGTGTCAATCGCGGTTAAACCTTCGCTCGGCGAAAGAACGATCATAAATTGATTCATCGGCGTCGTAAACTCACCTTTCGCCAAACCGTTCTCTACCATTACGGGACCCAAAAGCGTCGGAACTCCCGACGGATCAACGGCGTAAGCGTAAAAACTTTTCGCGTCGCCGGTTATGTTATTCAAGTCCACAAAAACTTTTGTTCCTTCGGTTGATCGCATAACGCGTGCCGAGCCTTTCGCGCCTGACATCGAAGGAGTCAATTCAACCGTTACTTCTCTGCCGACCGGATATTCGATCACTGTATACGAACCGTCGGCGTTTTTAACGACATCGGTTCTCGTCGTCGTAGTTGTCGTCGTTGTTTTTTGAGTTGTATCTTGTGCTATTGCAAATGTCGAGAATGCAGCCGTTAAAAGCAAGCTGCCGCTAAGTTTTAAAATATTTTTGCTTTTCATACTTTTACTCCTTGATATAAATCAATTTGAGCGTAAAACACTATGACAAAAGTAGTCGCAAGCATTGTGCCACAGGGAAATAAATCAATGATTTTCAGCGATTTATGAAAAACAGTAAATTATTAGTAAAATTTTAATAAAATAAGTGTATGAATTAAAGACAGGTTTTGTCGGAGAATTATTTGCGCGGAGATTTTCTTTCGTGCACAGCGGCTTCGGCGATATTGGAAATCCACCAGAATGCTCCCTTTAAACCGAGATGCTCAAACATCAACTTGAATACTTTCGGGTGAATGCGCGCTGTTTTGAGCAGAACGCGCCGGAACGAAGCGAACGAAATTCTGTCTTGAAACATTTCACGACTGATTTCCGCGTCGGAACTTCTCAAAGCAGCCATTACAGCGTTCATCGTTTCGTTGACGACCGAAGACTTGCTGTTCGGCATCGGGCGCATAAACTCGGCGAGGCTCGACATCTGCGCGACACGCGGTTCGTAAGAATTTATTTTCGCTAAAAAGTTCTCGGTCAGCTGATTTTCATTTAATGAAATTTCAGTTAAATCGGTCAGCTTTCGCAAATTTCTAACGTGAGAGCCGAAGCCGCAGAAAGTCAGCGGACTGGATAACCCGGCGGCGTCGCCGATCAGTAAAACTCTGTCAATCGCCGTTTTTTTTACATTATTCCAGCCGTGATGATGCACGCTCGGGATATAGCCGAAAACCGGTTTGACGACGCGCCACGCTCCGTTTTTCGTTTTGTAATCGGGAAGTTTTTCAAAATATTCTTCGAAAAGACGAAACAGGGATTTATCGGCTTTCGATTCGATTGAATCATAGAAAAAAAGATAAGTCGTATATTCGTCCTTCGACGGATTTCCGGCGAAGCCTTCCCATATTAACTGGCGATGGTCGGACGCATCTTCGGTCGAAACCAGAATTTCGCCGACGCCGAAATCAACTTCCTTCGCGGAATCTCCGCGCTTAAATCCTCTCGCAACCGTTCCGACCGTCGGGCAGACATGCGTGATTGATTTTCCGGCATTTATCTGGCGCGAGACGACCGAATTCGTTCCGGTGGCGTCAACGAATAACTTTGCGGAGAATAACCTTTTTTTGCCTGTCACGGCATCTTCGCATTCGATTATAACTTTGTCCTTTTGGACAAAAGCGCGAACGAAACGCAAATTGTTGATGATTTTCGATTCGGTTTTTTTTAGTTTTTTAGCGGCGATTTCGAGCAGTTTGTCGGCTTCTATCGCCACGTCCAAAACATTGTTCATAAAAAGCGGCGGCGTTTTTATGCGAGAATTTCCATCGTAAAATTTGACGAAACCGGTTTTGTAGCGATTCGCTACCGCTTTTTCTATTTCCTCCGGCGTGAAAAGTTCAGCTGCAACAAATTCCCGCAATTCTTCGTCGGAAATATTCCAATCGCGATGCGTTTTGCCGACGGTGTGAGCGTCAAAAACCAGCACTTTGCGCCCGAATTTTCTCGCCATTACGGCGGCGTGCAGAAGCCCGAGAGTTCCGCCGGCATAAATGATTTCAAACTCGTCCTCGATGATTGATTCTTTAGGCTCGGTATCGAAAAAAACGACTTCACTGGCGTCATTCGGATTTTCCCGAAAGATATTCCACCGCTCTTCGATTTCCCAGATTCTTTTCAGCCACATTTCGCGGTTCGGCAAACAGGCGAGATTTTCGACCAAAAGCGGATATCGGCGGCGAACTTCGGCGAGGTTAAATTGTTTTTCTCGAATGTGCATTTATAAAACAGAAAATAAGACAAAAAAACTTACAAAGAAATATTAAAACTCAATAAATTTCTCGATAAAGTTAATTTTACTGTCTGTTACTGCGGATCACTTAGCGGATGAACTTTTCGCCTCGTTCCAAAGCGCGTCCATTTCCTGCAAATTTGAGTCTTCGAGAGTTTTCCCGTTGGTTTTCAAATTTTCTTCGATGTATTTGAAACGCTGTCGAAACTTTCTGTTAGTTCTTTTTAATGCCGTTTCCGCATCAACATCGAGTTTGCGCGCCAGATTTACAACGACAAAAAGCAAATCGCCGATTTCTTCTTCGATATTTTCATCGCTTTCTTTTCGGCTGATAGCTTCTTTCAGCTCATTTGTTTCTTCGGTTAATTTGTTGAAAACTTGATCGGTATTTTCCCAGTCAAATTTCACTTTCGCCGCTTTCTTCGTCAATTTCTGACCTTCTAAAAGCGCGGGAAAATGAACCGGAACGTCTTCCAAAATCGAGGTTTTTTCTTTTTCAGCCTTTCCCGACGCCTTTTGCTGTGCTTTTTTAAGCTCGTCCCAATTGTTTAAAACGTCGTCAGCCGTTTTTAAATCCTTGTCTCCAAAAACGTGGGGATGGCGCAAAATCAATTTTTCGGTGACGCCCTGGACAACTTCGTCAATCGTAAAATCGCCTTTTTCCGCCGCGATTGTCGAATGAAAAACGACCTGAAGAAGCACGTCGCCGAGCTCCTCGCGCAAATTTCGCGTATCGCCGGTCTGATCGGCTTCCTGAATCGCGTCAAAAGTTTCGTAACATTCTTCCAAAAGATACTGCGCAAGGCTCGCGTAAGTTTGCTCGGCGTCCCACGGGCATCCGCCCGGCGCGCGCAAACGCGCCATAACATTCACAAGCTCATCAAAATTTTTCGACATAAATATTCTGGTTTTCGGTCTTTGGTTTTTAATCTTTTACTCTTTATTTTTAATCTTGCTTTTACTGTAAATTTTTGTTTTATGAAATATCTTTGAGAAATCATCCAAAACAAAACCAAAACCCGAAAACCAAAGACCCTTTTCTCAATTTTGAAATTTTTTTTGGCAAAATGCTACTATCAAAACATCAATTTAGAAAACTTTACGGAAAAAACAATGATAGAAAGAGAAGAAGAACAACCCGAAATAAAAGTTACCGACCGGCGCAAATTTAATTTGGACGGAAGCATCCGCGAAGGCGTCGAGACCGAGCCGGAAAAACCGAAAAACGAGGTAAAACAAGCTCAGCCGCAAACTCAAGCCCCAAGCGAAGTATCAACGCCGGAATCCGATTCGGCAAATCTTTCTGAGAGTCAGGAGGCAGCAGATTTTGACGAATCGGAAATTCCCGGTTCCGATGATCCGGCAAGTTTCGTTAATTTTCTTTCGACGCTTGCGACAAATGCCGCGGCAAGTCTCGGAGCGATGCCGCATCCCTCGACGGGACAAAGAACCGTTGATCTGGAAACGGGAAAATATTGGCTCGACGTTTTGGGAATGCTTCGGGAAAAAACAAAAGGAAACCTACACCCGCAGGAAGCACGTCTGCTCGAAGGACTTTTGGGCGATTTGCGGATGCAGTACGTTCATCTCGTCCGCGCGACCGAAGAAAAACTCAAACAGCAAGCCGCACAGAAGTTTTCGGCAAACGACATTCTCGGCAAGAAATAGTTCATAGAGTTCGTTGAGTTCGTTGAGTTCATTGAGTTAGAAGAAATTCTTTTTCTCGATGAACTCAACGAACTCAACGAACTCAATAAACTTATGAAATTAACTTTTCTCGGCACAGGCACATCAACCGGCGTTCCTTCGATTGCCTGTAACTGTGAAACTTGTCTTTCGGACGATCCGCGAGACAAGCGTTTGCGGGTTTCGATTTTGATTGAACACGCCGACAAAAAAATTTTGGTTGATACCTCGATAGATTTTCGTCAGCAGGCTTTGCGGGCGAAAATAGGTTATCTTGATGCCGTTTTAATCACGCATTGCCACGTTGATCACGTCTTCGGACTCGACGACATTCGACCGCTGAATTTTCGCTACGGCGCGATGGGCATTTTCGCCGACGAAGGAGCGTGGAAAGATTTGCGCCGCATTTATCAATACATTTTTCAGCCGACGCATTTCGGCGGCGGACTCCCCCAACTGATTCCGCACACAATCGTTAAAGGAGCGCCATTTTGTATTGGAAAAGGCTTGGAAATCACGCCGCTCGAAGTCATTCACGGCAAGCTTCCGGTCATCGCTTACCGCTTCAACGATTTCGCTTACGCTACGGATTTGAATTTCATTTCGGAAGAATCAATGGACGGCTTGCGCGATCTTGAAGTTTTAGTTTTGGACTGCGTGCGAATCAAGCCGCACGCGACGCATTTAGGTTTATACGAAGCCCTCGAATATATCGAAAAACTAAAACCGAAGCGAGCTTTTCTGACGCATCTGAATCACGATGTTTTGTATAAGCGCGATTCGAAGTTGCTGCCCGACAATGTAAAGTTTGCTTATGATGAATTAGTTGTTGAATAGTATGGAAATTAAATTCCGCATAGCGATGCGCGAAGATTTGCCGGAAATTGTCAGAATGCTCGCCGATGATTTTCTCGGCGGAACACGCGAGAAATACGAAAATCCTTTGCCGGAAAGTTACACGAAAGCGTTTGAGGAAATCCAAAATGATGAAAATAATGAATTGATTGTCGCGGAAAAAGATGGGGAAATTGTCGGAACTTTGCAAATTACGTTTACGCCTTCAATCAGCTTTCAGGGCGGAAAACGCGCGACGGTTGAGTCAGTCAGAGTTGACGCGAAACATCGCGGGCGGGGAATCGGCAAAGAATTGATGAAATGGGCGATTGAACGCGCGAAAAGTGAAAACTGCGTTTCAGTACAGCTGACGACGAACGCGGGAAGAAAAGACGCTCATCGTTTCTATGAAAATTTGGGCTTTAAAGGCTCGCATTTGGGAATGAAACTTTACTTGAAATGAAAATCTTTCACGGAACTGACAATGCCGGAATTTTGCGCGGAACGGTTTTAACGCTCGGCGTTTTTGACGGGTTGCATCTCGGTCATCAAAGAATTATGGAAACGGTTGTAAACCGCGCGAAAGCGGTAAACGCCGTTCCGACCGCGATAACTTTCGATCCGCATCCGCGCGCGGTTTTGTATCCCGAAAACGCGCCGCCGCTGCTGCAAACTCTCGATCAGCGATTGGCGAATTTTGAAGTTCTGGGAATCAGGCAAGCGATTGTCATCCGTTTCGATAAAAATTTTGCGGGTCAGGACGCGGAAGTTTTTCTGCGCGACATCGTTCACGAACGACTTCAGGCGCGCGAAGTTTATCTCGGCAAAGGCTTCGCATTCGGCAAAAATCGCGGCGGAAATATCACGCTTTTGAAGAAAATGAGCGAGGAACTCGGGTTTTACGCCGACGAAGTGCCGGAAGTTTGTATGCGCGGGCAGAGAATTTCTTCTTCCAGAATTCGGCAGCTTTTAGCCGACGGGCAGGTAAATTTAGCCCGAAGAATGCTCGGGCGACCATACGGCGTCGAAGGTCAAATCATTCACGGCGACAAACGCGGGCGAACAATCGGTTTTCCGACGGCGAATTTGAAGCCGATCAACCGCGTAATTCCGAAATTTGGCGTTTACGCGACGGCGACTTTGATAAATAACCGTTGGCGGCGCAGCATCACAAACGTCGGCGTGCGCCCGACTTTTACGGGCGACAAAGAACCTTCGATTGAATCTTACGTTTTCGATTTCGACGGCGATCTTTACGGCGACGTTCTGCGCGTTCGTTTTCTGCACCGAATCCGCGACGAAAAAAAATTCAGCGGCATTGATGAGCTGAAAACGCAAATCAAAAACGATACGAAAACCGCTTTGAACTATTTCAAAAGACTCGGCGTTAAGAATTCTTTGGACATCGTTTGAACCGGCTGCTTTGTGAAATATTTTGCAAACTGAACCGGGTTTTGCGATTCTAAATATGCTTTAGAGTTTTGCGAAAAGGATTTATTGATGAGCGAGAACATAAACGGGGTAGCGTTAAAAGAAGAGAAAACCAATGCGCTGATTGTCGAAAACGGCGCGAACGGCAATGTAGCAAATGGCAGTCACGCGCTTTTGCCGACGAAAAATCTGCCGATTTCAAAACAGATTTCCAATGAACAGTTAATCTCCGAAGAAAAACTGCTGATTGAACGAGAAACCGAAGTCGAGCGAAATTACGAAGGTTTTCGCGGTTATCTGCGCCTTTTTCACGTCTCGCGCGTTATCGGAATGCTTTCGCTGTATTTGTATCTCGACCAATACGATGTTCATCACCGGCAGCATCTCAAACAAGCCGAAGCCCGAATGGAAATCGCCCGAAAATTGTCGTGGCTCGCGATTTTAGGCGAAAAGGTTCGGCAAACGAATTTCGCGTTTTTTCACGATTTCGTTCTGCTTCTGCGCTGGTTTTTCGTTGGAAACGAAGAAAACAAGGAACTAAATCAAGAAAAACAAGCCGTTTGGCTCAAAGAAAATCTAATCGAACTCGGTCCGACTTTTATCAAAATCGGTCAATCGCTCGGAACGCGTGCCGATCTTTTGCCGCTTCCGTTCGTCAAAGCTCTGGGCGAATTGCAAGACCAGGTTCCATCGTTTTCGAATGAAATCGCGTTCGCCCGAATCGAAAAAGAATTAGGACGTAAAATCTCGGAAGTTTACGAAGAATTCGACGTCGAGCCGATTGCCGCCGCATCTCTCGGACAAGTTTACCGCGCGAAACTTTTCACGGGCGAAGAAGTCGCCGTTAAAGTTCAGCGCCCAAACTTAGTTGCCACAATTAAAGGCGATATTGAGATTTTGCGCAAAGTCGCCAAATTCGCCGAGCGTTTTCCGAGTTTGAACGAAAACGCGGATTGGGCGGGAATGCTTCGCGAATTTGATGAGACGATTCACGAGGAAATGGATTATTCGGCGGAAGGTCGCAACGCCGAACGCTTTACCGAAAACTTTAAAGAATGGACGAACGTTCACGTTCCGAAAATACACTGGAACGCGACGACCGAAAAGGTTATAACGATGGAGTTCATTCACGGCGATAAAGTCGTCGAACTCGATAAACTTCGCGCTCGCGGCATCTCGCCGGAAAAGGTCAATCGTCTGCTAATTCGCACATATCTGAAACAGCTTTTAGAAGACGGATTTTTTCACGCCGACCCGCATCCGGGCAATCTTCTGGTGATGCCGGACGGAAGATTGGCGTTTTTCGATTTCGGAATGGTCGGACGCATCACGCCGCAGCTGCAGTCGAAAATGATTGACGCGTTTTTCCACGTCGTCGCCAAGGACGCGGAGGAAATTGCGCAGGATTTGATTGATTTAAATTTCCTAAAGCCCGGTGCCGACGAAACAAAAATTAAAGAAGTCGTCGTCAAAATGTTCAAACTGCATCTTGATTTGAAACTCAAAGACGTTAATTTCAAAGAATTAACTTATGATTTGGCAGACGTAATGTATGATTACCCGTTTCGCCTGCCGTCGAATTTCACATACATTATGCGCGCCTTGATGACGCTCGAAGGCATAGGGATAATCACCGACCCGGAATTCAACTTCTTTGAAACAGCAAAGCCTTACGCCAAAGAATTTATGTTCAAACGCGAAGGCAAAGATTTGCGCAAGCTTCTGACTGATAAACTTTTAGGACGCGATAAAGATGGCAAAATTGATCTGGACAGAACCTGGAAGCTGGCGAAAATGGCGTTCAAAACAGTTTGGAATACAAAGAAATAATTTCATCGCTTTAATATTATAAATTATTTAAAGTTGGCGTTTATTCATTCAATTTGAGAAGCGCCAATTTTTCTTATTTTTGATAATTGCTTTTTAGCTTTGTCTTCATAGTTAGAAGCCCATCCAAAATGATGAGAGAAACTAAAATCGCATACATTGAAGATGATTTTTCAGTCAAAGAACTTGACCATAAATTTTGGAAAAAGTCTGAAACAATCATGATTGATAAATACTGGTCGGGCGAGAATGCGCCAGCCGGCAGACACTTCAAGACGAATCTTTTATGGTCGGACAGTGCGCTTTACATTCGTTTTGAAGCTAATCAAAATGAACCTTTAATCGTTTCGGATGTGCCGAATCTAAAAACGAAAACTCTCGGGCTTTGGGACAGGGACGTTTGCGAGATTTTTCTCGCGCCTAACGCAAACGAGCCGCGCAGGTATTATGAATTTGAAATCGCGCCGAACGGCGAATGGATTGATTTAGGAATTTATCAAATGCCGGATAAGCGCGGAACCGAGTGGGATTACAAATCGGGAATGCAGTCAGCCGCATGCATCGAAAAAAACAAAGTTACGATGGCGATAAAAATTCCCTGGAAGGCATTTGGAAAAGCGCCGAAAGCGGGCGATGTTTGGCTGGGAAATCTTTTTCGCTGCGTCGGCGCGGGCGAATCGCGCGGCTATCTCGCCTGGTCGCCGACCGAAACGAAGAAACCGAGTTTCCACGTTCCCGAAAAATTCGGCGAATTTGAATTTGTAAAATAAAATAGAAGAATTTAAAATTGAGAAGATTTCCCGCAAATCTTTTATTTATGGTTTTCGCTCTTTAACTTTGTAAGAGTTTTTCGTAAATTATAAAACTTCCCAAACCAAGACTAAAAATTCCAGCGCAAAGACGAATAGTTTTGTTAAGAAAGAGGAAATTGGTTGCCGTAAAATGGAACGGTAAGCCAATTAAAAGACTCATTATCATCATTCCGACAATTGAGCCAATTCCGAAAATCAATATAAAAAACATTGCCACCGTTGGCGAAGGAATAGCTGAAACGCCCAGAATCATTAAACCCGCGCTTCCCGCCAAGCCGTGAACCATTCCGATAACCACCGAACGCGGGCTGAAACGATGGTGCGATTTTTCCTTTTCGTCTTTGTGCAGATGAAAATGCGTATGCGCGCGACTTCCGTGTTCGTGCACATGCGCGTGAATTTCTTTGGCGGTAACGAGTTTATAAAGCGCGTTTGCTCCGAGCAAGACCAACATTCCGCCGACGATTGCTTCAAGCCTTGCTTCGACCGTTTCCGAAATTTGAAGCTTCAGAAAAATTACCAAAGCGCCGACGACAAAAAGCGAAATCGTGTGTCCGATTCCCCAAAGCCCGCCGATTATAGACGCGCTGAAAAGACTTTTGCGCTCGGATACAATTGTCGTTACAGCCGCTAAATGATCAGCTTCGACAGCGTGTTTTAAGCCGAATAAAAAGCCGAAAAACAGAACCGTTAATGTAGTAAGTTCAGGTGTTATTTCCATTTTCAGTAAGCTCCAAACTGAAATCAAACCGTCATACCGCCGTCTACAATTATCGTTTGCCCGGTTATGTAGCTCGACGCATCGGACGCGAGAAAAACAGCGGCGCCTTTTAATTCGCCTTCTTCGCCGATGCGCGGAATCACGTTGTTTTCCTGAATCGAGCGCTCGTAGATGTCAATTACCGCATCGGCGAGGCGCGAGTGAAAAAATCCGGGCGCGATGGCGTTGACGCGGATTCCGCGCCGTCCCCAACTCGCCGCCAGCTCGCGGGTTAAACCGATAAGTCCGGCTTTGCTGGCGACGTAGCCGGCGTAAAAAGGTCCGTTCGCCGAAGAAGTAATTCCCGATATAGAAGCGATGTTGATAATCGAACCACTTCTACGATTTAACATCTCGCGCCCGACCGCCTGCGCCATCAAGAAACAGCCGGTTAGGTTTACGTCTAAAACTTGTTTCCACCTTTCGAGCGGCATTTCTTCGGGCATCGCGCCCCAGGAAATTCCGGCATTGTTTATTAAAATATCAACTTTTCCGAATTTTTCGACGGTTTCGTCTACGACAGCTTGAACGTCTTCGGCTTTCGACACATCGCAAAGTTTTCCTTCGACATTGAAATTATTCGCTCGAAACTCTTCAACGGTTTCATCGAGCCATTCGGCGCGACGCGCGCAAAGCATCAAATTCGCTCCGGCTTCCGCCAATCCTTCCGCCATCTCCTTGCCGATGCCGCGCGAACCGCCCGTAACGATTGCGGTTTTCCCCGTCAAATCAAACAACTCTCGAATGTGTTTTGCCATAGATATTTATTGTAAATAGTAAATCTTAAATTGCTGATATAAACAACTCACAACGCGCAATTATTTAGTTTGATTCAGTCTTTGAGTGATTTGAGATTTTCTGTCAACAAATTACAATAAAAGTATGAGTAAAACACAAAAAGAACTCGCCTTTCTGCGCGATCTTTATCTTGAAAACGACTGGACGAACCGGTTTGCCGAACTTTTCGACAAAAACTTCCGATTTTCCGACGAGCAAAAAATTCTTTACGTCAATGCCGGAACCGGAACGCACGCGCTGGTTTTAAGAGAAAAATTGGACGAGAAAAAAGAAGTTTTCGGGCTTTTCGAAAATGAAGAAACATTAAAAATAGCACAGGCGAAAGCCGACGCCGTGAGAGCCGACGTGAGCTTTTCCGATAAACTGCCGAAGGAGACTTTCGATGCCGTTTTAGCCGATGCGAGCCTTGTCAAACCGGCGAGTTTCAACGATTTTTTCGCGGCAATCGTGCAGCTTTCAAAAAATCAGGTCGCCGTTTTTCTGCCGACTAAAGGAAGTTTCGGCGAGATTTTTTCATTTTTGTGGGAAACGCTGGTGGAAATTGATCTGGCGGAAAAAGGCGTTTCGGTGGAAAATTTAATTTCCGAAATTCCGACAATCGAAGACGTGAAGGAAACGGCAGAGAAATTAGGGCTGACAAATATTGAAACAGTAACGAAAAACGAAACTTTCGACTTCAAGGACGGCACGGAATTTATCAACTCGCCGCTCGTCGCGGATTTTCTGTTTCCAGCGTGGTTCGGATTTTTAACGGAAAAAGAAAAGGAAAAGGTAAATATAAAACTCGCGCAGCTCGTAGACGCCGAGGACGGCTCATTGTCATTTTGCTTTTCTGTGAAAGCGACTTTGCTAATTGGTGAAAAAACAAACGCGATTGATGCGAAAAGCGGAAAGTGAAAAATTTAGCCACGAATTGCACGAATAAACACGAAAAAAGAAAGTTTGACAATAAATTTTCTATTCGTGAAAATCAGTGCAATTCGTGGCTGGATTTTATTTTCGCAGATGAATTTTCACTTAATTTCCTTGTTTCGCTTCGACGCGGCGGCGCATTTCCGCCATTAAATCTTCGTCGCTCATCGAGTTAATTTGCGGCGCGTTTTGATTTGAAGCGATTTGTCGTCGCTTTTCTTCTTCGACGCGGTCCTCTTCTTCGGCTTCGCGCATTCCTTCCTTGAACGCTTTGCGCGATTGTCCCAGGGATTTCGCTAATTGCGGCAAACGAGTTGCGCCGAAAAGCAAAAATAAAACCGCGACGATTAAAAGTATTTCCGTAGTTCCAAAATTCATATATTTATTCCATCACTTTTGACGCATTAAAATTTCATAAAGTTGGCGCGTCAATTCGTTTATCATAACGCTATTTTTTTAATGTTTCCATCAAAAAAGGCGACTTTTGCTTTCTACCTTTTACCTTTTTCCTTAAATTTGTCCATCGCGTCAACGAGCGCTGAAGTAATTCCTTTTTCGCTCACGGAATGACCAGCGTCGGACACGACGACGAATTCGGCTTCGGGAAACGCGCGGTGCAAATCCCACGCGCTTGTCATCGGGCAGACGACATCGTAACGACCCTGAACGATGACGGTCGGAATGTGGCGAATTTTATCAACGTTTTCGAGCAGGAAATTTTCTGACGGAAAAAACGAATTGTTCATGAAATAATGACATTCGATTCGCGCTAACGATAACGCTTCGTGCTCGCCTTCCCAGTGATTCATCAAATCTTTGTCAGGGTAAAGTTTCGATGTCGAGCCTTCCCAGACGCTCCACGCGCGGGCAGCCGAAAGCCGCGTCCGCTCGTCGTCGCTCGTCAGACGATTGTAATAAGCCGTCATAAAATCGCCGCGCTCTTCCGGCGGTATTTCGTCGCGATAACGTTCCCAGAAATCGGGGAAAATTTCGCTCGCGCCGTACTGATAAAACCACAAAAGCTCTTTGCGGCGCGTCAGGAAAATGCCGCGCAAAATCAATCCTAAAACTCTGTCGGGATGAGTTTCGGCGTAAGCCAGGCTCAAAGTGCTTCCCCACGAACCGCCGAAAACGTACCATTTTTCGATGCCGAATTTCTCGCGCAGCGCTTCGATGTCATTTATCAAATCCCACGTCGTATTTTCCCGCAGTTCGGCGTGCGGTGTTGATTTGCCCGAGCCGCGCTGGTCGAATAAAACGACGTGATAAGTTTTCGGGTCGAAAAACTGCCGGTACATCGGAATCAAACCGCCGCCCGGTCCGCCGTGCAGAAAAACAACCGGAATGCCGTCGGGGTTTCCGGCTCGCTCGTAGTAAATTTCGTGAATGTCGGAGACCTTGAGCATTCCCGAATCAAACGGCTCGATTTCTGGGTACAAAGTTTTCATATTCTGGAATAATACTCGAATTTGTTTTGTTCGTTCAAATAATGCCGCAGAAACTTTAATCAATGAATTTAACGCCGCCGGTGTTTATCCCGGAAACATACGTGTAAAATTCAATCGAAGTTTCGCGGTAAATTTCGCTCATCGCGTTTTCGACTTTTCGCGCCGATTCTTCGGTTTCGCTCAACATAAAAATCGAAGGACCCGAACCGGAAATGCCGCCGCCAAGCGCTCCGGCTAATTTCGATTGAGCTTTCACTTCGTCGAATTTCGGAATCAAAGTTTTTCTGACCGGCTCGATCAAAAAATCTTCGAGCGATCGAGCGATAAGTTCGTAATCGCCTTTCGATAAAGCGGCAACGAGCGCGCCGAGATTGCTCCATTGACGAATCGCGGATTTGAGCGGGACTTCTTTGGGCAGCATTTCGCGCGCTTCGGACGTTTTGATTTCGATTTGCGGGTGAATGACCGTGACGAACAGCGGAGGGAATTCGAGCGTGACGACATCGAGCGGATTCAATGAACGCACGAGCGTGAATCCGCCGTAAATGCACGGAGCGACGTTGTCGGCGTGCCGTTCGCCGGAAGCTATTTTTTCGCCGTCCATCGCCAAATCAACGAGTTCGAGCGGTGAGAATTTATCGTTCAAAAGTGCATTTGCGGCAACAACCGCGCCGCCCGCGCTCGCCGCGCTTGACCCAATTCCGCTTCCCGGTTTGATGTGCTTCGTTATCTCGACTTCAAACCCGAAATCGGCGTCGAGTTTTTCGAGCATAGAGAGAAGCGCCGCGCCCGCGACGTTTTTTTTCGGTTCAACCGGCAAGTCGTAATGGTCGCGGTTGATGATGCGAACCGTTTTTTCTTCCGCTAAACGAACGATCATTTCGTCGTTCGGTTCAGCTAAAGCAAAACCCAGACAATCGAATCCGCAGACGACGTTTGCAACGGTCGCGGGCGCTAAAACTCGGACTTCATTCATAATTCGGCTTAAGGAATTGGCAAAAAAATAAATTCGTATTTATGATATTCCCTTTGAATTTACAAACGTAAACGCGAAACTCAATTTTTTATATATTAAACTAATAAAATCAAAAACGGTAATAAGCTACTTTAATAAAACGTTTTATTCTTAAATTCTCAACAAATGCAATACTTTAGCACGAATCGAATGTCGGCTCGCGTTTCTTTCCGCGAAGCGACTCTGAACGGTCAGCCGGACGATAAAGGTTTATATTTCCCGGAAAAAATTCCCGTTCTTTCCGATGATTTCTGGCGTGAATTTCAAACAAAATCGAAAGAGGAAATTGCTTTCGAGGTGATAAAACCGTTTGTCGGCGGCACGATTCCCGATGAAACGCTTTTCAATATCTGCGCCGAAACCGTCAATTTCGATTTTCCGCTCGTCCGCGTAACCGATAAAATTTTCGCGCTCGAGCTTTTTCACGGCGCGACACTCGCTTTCAAAGATGTCGGCGCACGATTTATGAGCCGCTGCCTGCGTTATTTTTCAAAGGAAAAACCGGAAAAAACAATCGTCATAGTAGCGACTTCGGGCGACACGGGCGGCGCTGTGGCGAACGGGTTTTACAACGTCGAAGGCGTTAATGTCGTGATTCTGTATCCGAAAGGGAAAGTTTCCAGAGTTCAGGAATTACAGCTTACAACGCTCGGAAAAAATATCACGGCTTTGGAGGTTGACGGCGTTTTCGACGATTGCCAGATTCTGGCAAAAACCGCGCTTGCAGACGAAGAGTTAAAGCGAAAAGTTTTTCTTACGTCCGCAAATTCGATAAACGTCGCGCGCTGGCTACCGCAGCAATTTTATTATTTTTACGCTTTCCAGCAATGGAACAGAGATTCCTCGCCGATTATTTGTGTTCCGAGCGGAAATTTCGGCAACGTCTGCGCGGGAATTCTGGCGCAAGTTTCCGGTCTGCCTGCGAAAAAATTCATTGCAGCCTGCAACGCTAACGATGTCGTTCCGCAATATCTGCAAAGCGGGAAATATTCGGCGAAATCTTCGGTAGTGACGCTTTCAAATGCGATGGACGTGGGTAATCCGTCGAATTTCGTGCGAATTTTAGAGATTTTCGAGAACAATTATTTAAATTTAAAGGAAAAGCTTGAAGCAATCAGCGTTTCCGATGAAATTACGAGGGAAACGATGCGCGAAGTTTATGAAAAGTACGGATATATTCTCGACCCGCACGGCGCGGTGGGTTTTTACGCGTTATCGGAATATTTACGAGCTAATCCGAATGAAAAAGGATTCTTTTTGGAAACCGCGCATCCTGTAAAATTCGATTCGGTTGATCAGATTATCGGCACATTCGGCGCAGTGCCGGAAAGCGTCAAAGATTTGCTTTCGCGTCCGAAACAAAGCATTGAAATAACGGCGAATTACGCAGATTTAAGAGAAATTTTAACGAGTAAAATATGAAAGTTTTGAAGTTTGGCGGCTCGTCCGTCGGAAATGCCGAAAATATTAAGAAAGTTGTTGAAATTGTCGGCAGGGAAGTTGAAAAAAATTCCTGCATCGTCGTTTTGTCGGCGATGCAGGGCACAACGGATAAATTAATCGAAACGGGAAAACTAGCCGAAAAGGGCGACGAAAACTTTCGCGGAAAAATCAAGGAAATTGCGGAAACTCATTTAGAAGTCGTTCAGAATCTCCTTCCTTCGAGTGCGCAAAACGATGTAGCAGAATTCGTAAAAGAGCGAATAAATGAACTGACAAACATTTGCGAGGGCGTTTATCTTTTGCGCGAGCTTTCGCCGCGAACTCTTGACCGCATCGTCAGTTTCGGCGAGATTCTTTCGACTGTCATCGTTTCCGCCGTGATTGACTCGAACGGAATCGAAAACGTCTGGAAAGACAGCCGCGAATTGATTGCAACCGATTCCAATTACGGATTCGCTTCGGTTGAATTCAAACAAACGAATTCTCGAATCAAAGATTATTTTTGCGGTTCAAACGCGAAACTTCACATTTTGCAGGGATTTATCGCCGCAAATGCGGAAGGCAACACAACGACTTTAGGACGCGGCGGCTCGGATTATACGGCGGCGATTTTAGCGGCGGCTGTGGACGCGGAAGTTCTGGAAATTTGGACGGACGTTTCCGGTATGATGACCGCCGATCCGCGAATCGTCCGAAATATCAGGCGTATTCCGCGAATAACTTACCGCGAAGCGATGGAGCTTTCGCATTTCGGCGCGAAAGTGATTTATCCGCCGACAATTCAGCCCGTAATGACGAAAAAAATTCCGGTCTGGGTGAAAAATACCTTCGCACCCGAAGATTTCGGCACGTTGGTTGAAGCCGAAGCAGAAGACGGAAACGAAATTATTCGCGGCATTACGAGCATTGATAAAATCTCGGTTTTAAGCCTTGAAGGAAGCGGAATGGTTGGCGTTCCTGGATTTTCTAAACGTCTTTTTGACGCGCTTTCGCGAGCGAACATCAACGTTATTTTGATTACGCAAAGTTCCTCCGAACATTCGATTTGCGTCGCAATCGAAGAAAAATTCAGCGCGCTCGCCAAGGAAACCGTTGATCGCGAATTTGAATACGAAATAAGCGTCGGAAAAATCGAGCCTTTGCGCGCCGAAAACAATCATTCGATCCTCGCTTTGGTCGGCGACAATATGCGCAATCACACCGGCGTTTCGGGGAAAATGTTCGCCACGCTCGGTCATAACGGCGTCAATATTCGAGCCATCGCGCAAGGCTCTTCGGAAAGAAACATTTCGGCGATTATCGAATCGAAAGACGTGCGAAAAGCCGTCAACACGCTGCATGAGGAATTTTTCTCGGACGGCAGCAAACAGATAAACGTTTACATCGTCGGTGTCGGAACGGTGGGGAAAAAATTGCTCGCCCAGCTTCGGCAGCAAAGCGAATTTTTACGGGAAAATTTGCGGCTTAATGTTCGAATCGTCGGTCTGGCTAACAGCAAAAAGGTTTTATTCGACGAAGACGGAATCGAATCGGACGATTACGCCGCGCAAATTTCAAACTACGGAAACGAAGACGCCGAGCCGAGCCGGAAGATTGCCGAATTGATTGTCGAAAAAAATCTGCGTAATTCGATTTTCGTTGACGTGACGGCGAACGCCGAAGTCATTGAAGTTTACCCGCTTTTACTGCAAAAAGCGGTTTCGGTGATCGCCTGCAACAAAATCGCGGCGTCATCGGAATACGAAAATTATCGAAAATTAAAAGATTTGGCGCGCGAATACAACGCTAATTTTTTGTTTGAGACAAACGTCGGCGCGGGGCTTCCGGTTATCAACACGCTAAACGATTTGACGAGAAGCGGCGACCGAATCAATCGCATCGAAGCGGTTTTATCGGGAACTTTGAATTTCGTTTTTAACAATTACGACGGCTCGCGCTCGTTTTCTTCGGTCGTGCGGCAAGCACAGTCGGAAGGCTACACCGAACCCGACCCGCGGCTGGATTTAAGCGGAACGGACGTGGCGCGAAAGATTTTGATTTTAGCGCGCGAAGCCGGGCACCGGCTCGAAATGTCGGACGTGGAAAACAAAGGCTTTCTGCCCGAATCGTGTTTGCTGGGAAGCGTCGAAGATTTTTATTCGGAAATGGAAAAACACGAAGATTATTTCAGAGATTTGCTAGAAGCGGCGAAAAACAAAGGTTTATCGCTGAAATACATCGCTTCGTTCGACGACGGAAAAGCCTCGGTCGGTCTGCAAAGCATTGACCGGGCGCACAATTTCGCCAATCTTTCCGGCAAAGACAACGCGGTTTTATTTTATACGAATCGTTACTCGGATTTTCCGCTCGTCGTCAAAGGCGCGGGCGCGGGCGCAGACGTGACGGCGGCAGGCGTTTTCGCCGATATTATTCGCGCGGCGAGAATTTAGAAATTAGCCGCGAACAAACACAAAAATACACGAAAGAAAATTAAATAAGAATATACGAGAGAAAATTGAATAAAGAAAATCAACTGTAAAAATCAACTGTAAATGGTAACCATTTCTAAATTGGTCTTTCTTTTTTCGTGTTCTTTCGTACTCGTTCGCGGCTAAATCCTTTTCTGCAAAACCCAATCTGTCTGCGGGTCGGTTCCCAATTGAAAAACGTGCTCGCCGCATTTTTCAAAGCCGAATTTTTCGTAGAATTTCTGCGCTCGAAAATTGTATTCCCAAACGCCGAGCCAGAAAACGTCGTTTCCGTTTTCTTCGGCAAATTCCAGACACTTTGACATTAACGCTCTTCCGATTCCTTTGCCGATATATTCGCTGAGCGAGTAAAGACGGCAAAGCTCAATCGGTTTTTCGCTCGGCGCGATGCAATTTTCGCGCGAATTAATCTTTAATTTGGCGTAACCGACCGCATTGTTTTCAATTTCGGCGATAAAGTAAACGGTGTCGGTTTCTCGTAAATCTTCGGCAATCGTTTCCGGCGCGAACGCTTCGTCCATATAGATTTTCATATCGTCGGGATGATTTGCCGGATGCTCGGCGAACGCGTCATAAAAGCTTTTTCGCCCGATGCGCGCTAAATTTTCGGCGTCTTCAATCGTTGCCAAACGAATGACTGCATTTTCCTTCGGACTCATCAGAAAATCGAATAAAAAGACTGAATAAAGAAAACTGTTTCAGTTAATACTTCGCAATTTTTATTGCAAAGCGAACCTTTGTGTTGACACAAAAATGTTTTTAGACATTTCGCAAAATGCTCAAAGTATCATTGAGAGTCAGCGATGCGTCGGAATTTCTTTGCAAAGCTGTTTGAAACTTATAATTGAAATTTTCGTCAGTATCGCTGAACGTCAAAAGAGCTTTCGCTTCGCTGAGCAACGTTCCGGCGGTGATTTCGCTCGCCGGACGACGAATTGACGTAGCTTCATCAATCAAGGCGATCAGCGACGACATTCGGCGCAGCCACGCGAAATGCGGGTCGTCGAGCACGAGCGCGAGATAACGATTCGGCGAGCCGATTTTCCCGTTTACTTTCTCGTATTCCTCTTTTTCCGCTTCGAGCAGTATTTTGTGCAGACGCAAAAACGACTTGCTCAAATCTTTCAATTGCTGCCGCGTTTCCGCGCTTAAAGTTTCGTTGTCGGTTTCTGGATTCATAAAAGATATTTTACACAGCAGTCGCTTCAATACAATACTGCAAACGCCTAAAATCAATTGCCGCAAATAAAACGTTTGACTAATAAGAAAAATAAGAAAATAATTTTTACAACGGCATTTGAAAAACAATTTTACGATAAAACTTTTTGTTGTGGTTTGTAAAAATCGGAAGAGGCGAAGCACGAAAATTGCAGACAAAATTTCCGCAAAAATACGACGCGTTATGAACACGTTTTTATAATGCGCGTTTCCTTTTAATAAATTAATAAATGAAAAATAATGTGACGATAATGTTTTC
This sequence comes from Pyrinomonadaceae bacterium, assembly GCA_036388895.1. Lineage (GTDB taxonomy): Bacteria > Acidobacteriota > Blastocatellia > Pyrinomonadales > Pyrinomonadaceae > SXVE01. Next base: position 133,644 of record DASVQY010000064.1, read on the forward strand.
GAAACTTTTTCGTTTTGAAATTGCGGATAAAAAAGGAGCGCGCGCGGAATTCGCCGATTTGTCTGTTGAGCTTCTCGACAGCGACTATCCGCCGGTTACGAATATTTTCTACAAAAAAAACGGAAAACTTACGAAGCTGCCCTGGGAAACGGTCGAATTCGTGGATTGGAAAAACGGGAAAATTCAAGTTTTCGACCTTGAACAAGCCGAGGAAGTCACCGTTCGCTCTGAGAATAAATATGTTTTGCTCAAACGCGAAATTCTCGACGCTTTGCTGCTCGATCTGGAAAATCGGCGCTCAATCAGAGCCAATGATTTAATGCTCGAACAAACCGACGGCGGATTGCAGCTTCGAGCCGCCGATAATACCATCAGCGCCATTCTGCGTCGCATCAGCTTCGGTTTTTATAATCGAGTAAGCGAAAGCGGCGGAATTTACGATTGGAAATACGTCGAATTTTTGCGCGGAACTCCAGAAGCGGTGCGAAACGGCGCAGGCTATCATTTACGAATAACGCGTATGCCGCCCGGAGAAATCGCTCAATTAATCAATTATCTTCCTTATCTGCACAGCGCCGAATTAATAACGCTTCTGCCCGATTTCAAAGCCGTAAAAACACTCGAAGTAATGCCGATTGCCCGCCGTTTGCAGGTTTTTGAAGAACTCGAAACGGAGCAGGCGCTGCGCCTTCTCACACTGATGGCGCCCGACGCGGCGGCGGATTTAGTCGGTTTGCTGCAAACCGATATGATGAGCAAATATTTGGAACGACTGCCGCAAAAACAAAGCGAACGAATCATCGAACTGCTTCGCTATCCCGAAGATACCGTCGGCGGAATAATGACTAACGATATTGTTTACCTGCCCGGTCATTTTACGGTCGCCGAAGCGCGAAGACGTATGCGCGAGCGCTTTAGTCAGACCGACTTTATTTATCTGATTTACATAATAAAAGACGACGAAAAACGGGTATTGACAGGAGTAATTTCTTTGAGGAGTTTATTCAATGAAGATGATGAATGTAAATTAGAAGATATTATGGATCCTTATATTACGACGCTTCGTTCGATTGACGATGTGAACGAAGCGGCATACCGCGTCGTTGACAGCCAGTTGCCCGCAATGCCCGTCGTTGGATTAAACAAGGAACTGGTCGGCGCCGTGACGATTGACGCGGCGATTATGCAGATTGCTCCGACAACGAGCGCGGAAGCCTTGAGAATCTTTTCATGAACGATGAGCAAATCCCACAGGGACTCGAACCGATTGATTCCGTAACCGCGGGCTTGCCGACCGCGCCGCGCCGATTACCCGCCGGATTGCGAATCAACATTCACGGGCGAAGCATCAAGTTGCGCGGGTTGAAGCGTCAACCGAAAGGCTTATGGCGATGGCTGCTAATTTTAGGACCGGGACTAATCGCGACTTCCGCCGGAAATGATGCGGGCGGAATCGCGACGTACAGCTCCGCCGGTGCGGAATTCGGTTACGATTTGATTTGGGTGATGCTCGTGCTCACAGTTTCCTTCGCCGTCGTGCAGGAGATGTGCGCTCGTTTGGGGGCGGCGACCGGGCGCGGACTTCTCGCTCTGATACGCGAGAGATTCGGCATCGGCTGGACTTTATTTATCGTCGGAGTCGTGATCATCGCCAACGGCGGCGTCACTTTGAGCGAATTCGTCGGTATCGGCGCCGCTTCGGAACTTTTGGGCGTTAGCCGCTACATTTCTGTTCCGGTCTGTGCAGTACTGCTCTGGTATTTAGTGATTTACGGCTCTTACGCCAGAGTTGAGAAAATTTTTCTTTTGATGACGCTGGTTTTTTTCGCTTATCCGATAGCGGCTTTTATGGGAAAACCGGACTGGGGCGCGGTCGCGCGCGGAGCTTTTATTCCGACTATAAAACCTGATTCCGCATACATTTTTTTGCTGGTCGGCGTGCTCGGAACGACAATTACGCCTTACATTCAAATTTTTCAGCAAAGCTCGATCGTCGAACGCGGCGCGGCGCGGCATCATTACGGACCCGAACGAATAGACGCTTATTTCGGCTCGCTTTTCTCGAATTTGATGTCAATTTCGATGATTATCGCGACCGCCGCGACGCTTTACGTCGTCGGTCAAAACAAAATCGAATCCGCTGCCGATGCCGCCAAAGCATTGGAGCCGGTCGTCGGAAGCTCAGCAACCGTAATGTTCGCCGTCGGACTTTTGGGCGCGTCGCTTTTGGCTGGCGCGGTTTTGCCGCTGGCGACTTCTTACGCGGTCAGCGAAGCGTTCGGGATTCCAAAAGGCGTCAATTTAGATTTCCGGCGCGGAAGAACATTTTTCAGCATTTTTACCGCTTTGATCGTTATCGGCGCGGGAATCGCTTTGATTCCGAATGTGCCGATTTTTCCTTTATTGGTCGGGATTCAGGTTCTCAACGGCGTGCTTCTGCCGATTATTCTCGTGTTTATTTTGCTTCTCGTGAACGACCGAAATTTAATGGGTGATCTCGTTAATTCAAAAATTTATAATGTTCTCGGCTGGGGAACTTTTTTAATGATTACCGTCGCCGTAATCGTAATGCTCGGCGGTCAATTGCTCGAACTCTTCGGAATCGAACTGTTCGGTACGTAGTAAAAGATAAATTCGGGATAAAGATTGCCGACGATTTAGATAGTTTTTACCCGCCCGGTAAAACCGGTCATTCAAAATCAACGCGCCGCGCCATTTTAGCCTTCGCGCGGATTTTGAGTTATACGCGGGATTTGAGTTATAAATGAAAGACAATGACGGAAGCGAAAAATCTTTGGGGCGGGCGTTTTACCGGCAAAGCCGATGCGGTGTTCGCCGAATTCAATAATTCGTTCGGTTTCGATAAGCGCCTTTTTTATGCGGATGTTCGCGCGAGCATCGCCCACGCCGAAGGTTTATTTCAGGCGGGAGTTTTAACCCGGCTCGAAGCCGAAAAGATAAAGCACGGTCTTTCGACGCTGCTCAAGCGCGCCGATTTCGACCGCAATTATTTTAACGATACAACTTCCGAAGACGTTCATTCGTTTATCGAATCGAAGCTCGTTCAATTAATCGGCGAAACCGGAAAAAAACTGCACACCGGCAGAAGCCGCAACGATCAGGTCGCCACCGCTTTTCGCCTTTGGCTGCGCGAAGAAATAACAAATATTTCGCAAATCGTTCGCCATCTGCAAAAAGCTCTGGTTACCGTCGCCGAAAAACAAAAAGAAGCCGTTTTGCCCGGCTACACGCATTTGCAGCGCGCGCAGCCGATTCTCTGGGCGCATTGGTGTCTGGCTTATTACGAAATGCTCGCGCGCGACAGAGAAAGATTGGATGAAGTCTGGCGCAGAACGAACGTTCTGCCGCTCGGTTCGGCGGCGCTTGCCGGAACAGGTTTCGAGATTGACCGTGAAGCAGTGGCGCGCGAGTTAGAATTTGAAGGCGTTTCGGCGAACAGTCTCGATGCCGTTTCCGACCGTGATTTTTGCGTCGAATTCGTCGGCGCGTGCTCGCTCGTAATGGCTCATTTGTCGCGTATGGCGGAAGATTTGATTCTTTACGCTTCGAGCGAGTTTCAATTCGTCGAGCTTTCCGATGCCGTTTCGACCGGTTCTTCTCTGATGCCGCAAAAGAAAAACCCGGACGCGCTCGAATTGATTCGCGGAAAAGCCGGAAGAGTTTTCGGGCATCAAACCGCGCTTCTCACGACGTTAAAAGGTTTGCCGCTCGCTTATAATAAGGATTTGCAGGAAGATAAAGAAGCTGTTTTCGATACTGCCGACACGGTAAAAATCTGTCTGCGCGTCGCCGCGATTGTGCTCGCCAATTTGCGCGTAAACGAAGCAAAAACGCGCCGCGCCGCGACAGAAGGTTACTTAAACGCGACGGATTTAGCCGATTATCTCGTTCACAAAGGCGTGCCATTTCGCACGGCGCACGACGCCGTCGGGCGAATTGTGCTTTACGCGATTTCAAAAAATAAAGAATTACAAGATTTAAGTCTTGAAGATTTTCGCGAATTTTCCGGCGAAATCAACAGAGACGTTTACGAGGCTCTCGATTTGGAACAAGTTTTAGCGAGCAAAAACCAGATCGGCGGAACTGCGCCGGAAAGAGTTTACGAAGCTCTTGAAGCGGCGAAAAGCGAGATTGAAAGAGAGGAAGATTAGCCGCGAACTGTACGAATAACAGAAATGGAAAATAATAATAAAAATTCATTTACGAATCGCTGTAAATTTCAATTTCTTACTTTGTTTATTTTCTTAACCAGTTTTTACCTGTGTTATTCGCCCAATTCGCAACTGACGCTTTCCCGTCTTTGCGGACAGTAAAATAATCAATGAACATAAACGAACTGCTCGAACGCACGGAGCAAAACGAGTTGCTGCAGTTTCTCGGCGTTAAAATCGAATCGGCGGAAAAGGACAGAGTTGTTTTATCAATGGAAGTGACGCCGAAAGTGCATCAATACGTCGGCATTATGAACGGCGGCGTTTCTTTGTTTTTATGCGAAACAGCGGCGTCGGTCGGTGCTGTCGTCAGCACGGATTTGACGAAATACACGCCCGTCGGAATCGAGATAAACGCCAATCATTTGCGCGCCGTCAGCCGCGGAAAAATCAGTATCGAAGCCAAACCGTTGTACAGCGGAAGAACGATCAGCGTTTGGAATATTGAAATTTTTAATAATCGCGGGAAATTGGTTTGCAGCTCGCGCTGTTCGATTTTGTTGAGAAAAGGCGCGGCTTTTCCCGCCGAAAGTTAATCGAAAATGCACGCGTTTATCCGAAATTTATTGACCGAATGGCGAAAATTAAATTTGCCTTTTGAAAATGAGACCTTCGTCGCGGCAATTTCGGGCGGCGCGGACTCGGTCAGTCTTTTATTGGCTCTCGATGAATTGCGTGAGAGAAAAAAATTGAATCTTCGGTTTGTCGTCGCGCACTTTAACCACAATTTACGGGGCGCGGAAAGTGAAAAAGACTCGCAATTAGTCGTTTCTTTAACGAGCCGATTCAATTTTGAACTCGCGGTCGGCAAGGGAAACGTCGCTTACAAAGGAAATCTCGAACAAAATGCGCGAATTGCGCGCTACGAATTTTTAAGGCAAACGGCTGAAAACGTTCATGCTTACGGAGTTTTGACGGCGCATACGTTGAACGACCAAGCCGAAACTTTTCTGATAAATTTGCTGCGCGGAAGCGGTTTGCAGGGCTTGAGCGGAATGAGTGCGATTCGACCGCTGGAAAAAGAGACGCGGAGACGGGAAGACGCGGAGACGGGGAGACGAAAAGGAGAAAAGACTGAAAAGGTTGATGTTTTTCATCTTGAATCTAACAACTTTAATGAATTTAACGACTTTAATCTCGAATCTGACAACGACCAGTCCAAAATCCAAAATCCAAAATCCAAAATCCAACTCGTTCGTCCTTTGCTGAATTGGGCGAGGCGAATTGATACGGAAAATTTTTGCCGCCGGAACGAAATCGAATACCGAAACGACGCGATGAACGAGAATTTGATTTACAGCCGCGTGCGAGTGCGCAAGATTTTGCTGCCGATGCTCGAAGAATTCAATCCGAAAATTATCGAAACGTTGAGTGAAACGGCGAAAGTTTTGCGTCTGGAAAACGAATTTTTAGAAATGGAACGGCGCAAATTTGAAGCTGAAAAAGGCGTTGAATTTTCCGACGGTACTAAAAGAAATCTCGAAGTAAAAACATTGAAAAATCTGCCGAAGGCATTGCTTTACCGCGCTTTACGCAGTTGGCTCGAAGGCAGTCGCGGCGATTTGCGCGGGCTGGATTTGAAACATATCGAAGCGGTAGAGGGTTTGATGCTCAGCCGCAAGAGCGGGAAATTTGTTGAATTGCCGAACGGCGAAAAGATTATAAAAAAAGACGGAAAGCTGTCTTTTAAAAAATTAGAGGTTGTAAATTAAACGTTTGCAAACTAAAATCAAATGTTGGCGCTTGCCGAGGGCGACAGCGGGCAGTATTGAGAACAACGTGAGAATTGAAAACTTCATCAAAGGAACGTACTAATCTTTTTGATGAAAGTTATTTTGGAGGCTATAAATTGAGTTCTAAAGCAAAGCAAGTTTTATTGTGGTTGATGATTATCTCCAGCGCGCTTTTGTTTGTCTGGTTTTTGCAGACCAAGCAGGCGAAGAATCCGCAGGAATTAAGTCTCGACCAGGTAGTCACAAGAATCGAAAATAAAGACATTAAAGAAGCTTCTTTCAAACAGTCGCAGGTAGAGCTGACGGACGGCGCCGGAAACAAGTTTTTCGCCAATCTCGGCAGCGACCCGACCCGCGAATCGCTGCTCGGCGTTATTAAAGATTACAACCGGAATAATTCAAGCGCTCCGATAAAATATAATGAAGAGCCGGTTTCGAGCGGCTGGGGCTGGATTTTATTGATTAATGCTCTGCCGTTTTTGCTGCTCATCGGTTTCCTAGCGTTTACGCTCCGGCAAATGCAGGCAGGCGGTAACAAAGCTTTAAGCTTCGGTAAATCTCGCGCCAAATTGCTGAACAATCAGCAAAAACGCGTAACGTTCAAAGACGTTGCCGGCGTTGAAGAAGCTAAAGAAGAACTGGAAGAAATCATCGAATTCTTGAAAGACCCGCAAAAATTTCAAAAGCTCGGCGGAAAAATTCCGAAAGGTGTTTTGATGGTCGGACCTCCGGGAACCGGTAAAACGCTTCTCGCAAAAGCTGTTGCCGGCGAAGCGAACGTTCCGTTTTTCTCAATCTCCGGTTCGGATTTCGTTGAAATGTTCGTCGGCGTCGGCGCTTCGCGCGTTCGTGATTTGTTCGAGCAGGGCAAAAAGAATGCTCCGTGTATCATTTTCATTGACGAAATTGACGCGGTGGGACGACACAGAGGCGCAGGTTTAGGCGGCGGGCACGATGAGCGCGAGCAGACTTTGAACCAGCTGCTCGTCGAAATGGACGGTTTCGAATCGAACGACGGAGTTATTTTGATCGCTTCGACGAACAGACCGGACGTTCTCGACCCGGCGCTTCTTCGCCCTGGACGTTTTGATCGCCGCGTAATGGTCGGACGACCTGACGTAAAAGGACGCGACGCTATTTTGAAAGTTCATACGCGCAAAATTCCGCTCGACGAAAACGTTGATGTCAATGTAATCGCTCGCGGAACTCCGGGATTTACCGGCGCGGATTTGGCGAACATCGTCAACGAAGCGGCGCTTAACGCGGCTCGTTTCAACAAAAAAGTCGTTACGATGAGCGATTTCGAAATCGCCAAAGACAAAGTTTTGATGGGCGCTGAGCGTAAGAGCATGGTGCTTTCGGATGCGGAAAAGAAACTGACCGCGTATCACGAAGCAGGTCACACGCTTGTCGGTCTGAAAGTTCCGTCGGCTGATCCGGTGCACAAAGTTTCGATTATTCCGCGCGGAATGGCGCTCGGTGTGACGATGCAGTTGCCCGAGGCAGACCGCCACAGTTATACGAAAGAATATTTGCTCAGCCAGATTGCGATTTTGATGGGTGGGCGTATTGCCGAAGAGCTTTATTTCGGCGCAGATCAGGTGACGACCGGAGCATCGAACGATATTGAGCGAGCGACGGAATTTGCCCGCTCGATGGTGTGCGAATACGGTATGAGCCAGCTCGGACCGCTCACGTTCGGTAAAAAAGAAGAGCAAATCTTTTTGGGACGCGAAATTTCGCAGCACCGCGATTATTCGGAAGATACGGCGATAAAAATTGATAATGAAGTCAAGAAAATCATCGCCGAACAATACGAAAAAGCTCGCAGCATTATTACCGAAAACAGCGACGCGATGGTTCGTCTTTCCGAAGAATTAATCAAGCGCGAAACGCTCGACGGCGTACAGATTCGCCGCATTCTTGCCGGGCTTCCGCTTGACGAAGAAACTGTTGAGACAAACACCAGCGGCGGCGGAACTCCGCAGAAAGCCGATGAAGAAGGCTCGCTGAATCGTTTCAAAAAACCGATTCTTCCTCCGATCACCGGAAACAATCCGGCGACGGCGTAAAGCAAATAAAACAATTGCGATTGAAAGGCATTTCAGTAACGGAATGCCTTTTATTTTTGCAGTGAAATAGAAATAAAAACTTTAATACGGAAGATATAAATGCAAGCGCGATATCTGTTAAAATCAATCTTTAAAAACATTTAGATTAATTTGAAAAAAAATATGGATTACGACCAATTTAAGGTTTCCGAAGATGAAAAGTTCAACTTGAGGGATCAAAGCACAGACTTTTCCGGTGATTACGTTGATAAGAAACAGGCAAAAGAGGATTTAACGAAAAACGTCAAACGGCTCGCCGAATTGCAGGACGTTTTTTACGCCGCTAACAAAAAGGCTTTGCTTATAATTTTTCAGGCGATGGATGCCGCGGGCAAAGACGGAGCGATCAAGCACGTTATGTCTGGCTTAAACCCGCAGGGAGTTCAGGTTTATTCATTCAAACAGCCGTCGGCGGAAGAACTTGACCACGATTTTTTGTGGCGATGCGCGAAAAACACGCCGGAGCGTGGGCGAATCGGCATTTTTAATCGTTCATATTACGAAGAAGTTTTGATCGTGCGCGTTCATCCTGAAATTTTGCAGAGCCAGCCGCTCAGTGAAGAATTGAAAAATGACAAAAATATTTGGAAAAAGCGTTTCGAGCAGATTCGCTGTTACGAAACTTACTTGGCGGAAAACGACGTTCACATTTTGAAGTTTTTTCTGAATGTTTCCAAAGAAGAACAAAAGAACCGATTTTTAGCTCGTATTGAAACGCCGGAAAAGAACTGGAAGTTTTCCGCCTCCGACGCTAAAGAGCGCGCTTTCTGGGATGATTATATGCTCGCTTACGAAGAAGCCATCGCGGCGACCTCGACTGAAAAAGCGCCCTGGTATGTAATTCCCGCTGACAAAAAATGGTTTACGCGCGTGGCTGTTTCCGAAATTATTATCAAAAAATTGTTATCAATGAATCTGCAATATCCGCAAGTTTCCGAGGAACACCGGCAAAATTTGTTAAAGGCGAAGGAACTGCTGGAAAACGAAAATTGATTGGCAAAAAGAGAACAACAATTTGTTTATTATTGTTCTCTTTTTTATTTTCCCGGATTACTGATTAATCCTCGTTAATTTCAATATCGTATTTTTTAGCCGCGCGTTTTATACGGCTTTTTATCTGCTCCACTTCATCCCCGTCATATTTTGCGGCGTTGTCTTTGTGATTTATGTAATTCCACGCGGCTCTGACGTGTTCCGGCGTGTCAATCGGGTATTTTTTATTGGTCTGGTCGGCGAATTCTACATCGCCGTATTTGCGTTCGCCTTCTTCCGGGTTAACGTCTTCGCGTTTGTCAATTTTTGTGTTCGATGCGCTCATAACTTTCCTCCGTTTATGTTTTTTACTTGTATTTACAAACCATCCTGCTCTTTTATTGCAACGGCTGAACGAAATTAATTTCTAATAATCTTTCTTCCGGCTAAGGAAAAAAGAAAGAGAAATGTTGAATACCGCAAAATAACGGTTGTTCGCATTCTCTTTCATTTAAAGAAACCTTAAACGCTCGCCGACAAACCGCGCAAATCACCGCGTTCATCGTCTCGGTTTCCCTGCGGCTTGCTCTGGACGGTAGCCCACATTTGTCGCGCTTCTTCAGCGGTTTGATCGAGCACGACTTTATTGCCCGATACAGATTCGATAAAGCTGATCGGAATCAGATGATGTTTGCCGTCCGGCGAATCTTTGCGCGTTAATTTTATTTCGCCGCGCTCAACGCGGTCAATCGTTCCGACGTGCGCTCCGTCAGAGCCGACGACTTCCATTTTTTCGCGGATTTCCGAAGGATTGAGCACGTTTTCCGTGAAATAACTTCTGTTATTGTTCGCTCTCGATTTGCGTGTTGAAAGCAGGGCGGCGATTCCCAGACCGGCGCCGACAGCCAGCGCGCCGAATAAAATCGGGTGCATTTCAGCCTTTTGGTAAATGCTCGTTTCCTTGACAAAACGCTCACGTTCGCCGCGTTCGCGTAAATTTGAATTCGTTTTATATAAACCATCTGGGCGATTAGAGTGCACCGGTTCGCCGGAATTTTGAAACGAATCAATCATCGCTTCGTTCATTTTTTCATAAAGGCGCGGCGCGTTTATCGCCAGCGAAGAGTGTGCCTTGCCCATTCCGCCGACGAAGAAATCGCGGACAGGCGTTTGAGCGCAGTGCAAAATCGCTTCCGCGACGAGCTCGGGCGCGTAGACCGGCGGCGGCAATTGCGGTTCATACGGCAGATAATTCTTCGCGTTTTCAGGGAACGGCGTGTGAATCGCCGTCGGTTTAATCAAAGTCACGGAAATCGGCAATCCGTCGGCTTCGACTTCTATTCTGAGCGCGTCGGTAAATCCTTTTACGGCGTGTTTCGAGGCGGAATACATTCCTTGAAGCGGAACGGCGGCGTCGGAAACTTCGCTGCCGATGTTGATGAGCGCGCCGCTTTTGTTTCTTAAATGATCGACGGCGATTTTAGAGCCATTAACGACGCCCCAAACGTTCGTATCGAAAAGGCGGCGGAAATCCGTTGTCGGAACGTCCGTGATGCGTCCGTAAACAGAACCTCCCGCGTTGTTTACCCAGGTGTCGAAACCGCCGAAATGCGCAATCGCCCGATCAGCGGCTTTCCGCAAAGCCGCTTCGTCGGCAACGTCCGCGACCGCATAAATCGCTCGCTCGCCGCCCTGAGCGTTTATTTCATTTGTCAGTTCTCGCAAAGCGTCTTCGTTTCTGGCGATTAAGACGAGACGAGCGCCTTGTCTCGCCGCCATTCGCGCCGTAGTCAAACCGATGCCGCTCGTCGCGCCCGTAATAACAATCGTTTGCTCTGAAATATTTTTTAACTGCATTTTATATCCTCCCTCGTTATGGTAAAAAAGTTTGTGACCGAAGATTTTAGTTAAATCCTCATCGCTCGCAAACCTTTTGATTTGAATTTCCGTTTCGCTGTTTTAACAGTAACTATGTGAAAATCACGAAATAAAAACAAAACGGAATTTATCAAATCACCTCGTTTTATTATCGCAATTTTGCAATGAATAAGTGCAAAATTCTGCAAAATTCTAATATCTAAATAATTATATTCACCGGTTTACAATCGCATAAAAATTTAACTTATCTCTCTCATTTCTCTCGGTTCGGTGAGAAGTCCGGCAGCGACGCTAATCGCGCCGGCAGCTACAAATGTGTTGCGCGCAGCGCGATTGTGCGAAAACCCGAACAGCCACGGCGCGCCGAGCGTAAACAAACCGGCGGCAACGTCTAACGCCAGATGCGTTTTGAACGGAAGAACGCGCAGCAAACCGAGCTCATATTGCGTCATCAAACTCGACGCTAAAACAGCGCCGCCGACGGCGCGGCACAACGCCGTTGCCGTTTCTTCGTCTTTGAAGCCCATCATTTCCGGCGAACCGGAAACGAGTGCCGCGTAGCCGTAATCGATCACTGCGTGAGTCTGTCTCGAAATTAGTTTTTTCATATATTTAATTCTTAGTAATTATTAGCTATTTAATTCTTAGTAATTATTAGCGAAAACCTTTACAGGCTGTCGTATTTTTCCGCTGTTTCTTTTTCCTTTCCCCAAACGTGATCGTCCACGCCTTCGACGCCTTTTTGTCTGGCACAATGCGCGCAGCAGAAATAATTGGCGTTAGCTTCCACGCCGTGACCGATAACTTTACAGCCGCAATTTGCGCAAATCGGCGCGAGTCGGTGAATCGCGCACTCGAAGCAATCAAAAACGTGACGATTTCCCGCCGTAATCACTTCAAAAGCCAAATAATAATCGTTTCCGCAGACTTCGCATTGTGCCATTTTCTGTTCTCCTTAATTTTATTTTAACGTGAAATTTCGCGCCGCTTTGAAGCGCATTTTCAAAATCACTCTGTTTTAACGCAAGCGTTCGTCTCGCGCATCTCTCACTGAAAACTTTGTTATACTCGTTTAGCCGAATAATGAAACCGCCAGAAAAGCCGTTAAAAAAAACAGATTTATTCTTATTCGCATAAGCATCTCCGAAGGTGAAAAAATTTAGGCGATTTCGACAGAATTATAATTTCGGTAAGAAATTGAATTTTTGCCGCAATCGCCTTTTTTTATCCAATGTTTTTCACTGAACAAGCCATAAATATTACCTGTTTGAATTCATATTCATATTTGAATTCGTATTTCCCGAGTTTGTATTTCGATTGTTGTTTCGATTGGAATTGTTATTGCGGTTGGAGTTCATATTGCGGTTTGAATTCATATTCATATTATTCATATTATGGTTCATATTTGAATTCATATTCATATTTGAATTCATATTACCGCCCGAATTCATATTCATATCGCCGCTTCTGTTGCCGCCTGACATTCCATTGTTGCCGCGATTGTTTCTCATTCCGTTGTACATCGTTCGCGCCATTGTCAGATGACCTTGCAGCGCCGGTAGAGTTTTCGCCGCAAACGCTCGCGCCTCGGCGTCTTCGGCGTCGTTATCATTCGCCTGTTTTTGGAAAAGCTTCACGGCGTCTTCGTGCGCTTTGACCTGCATTTTCATATACTCACGGTCAAATTCCATTCCTGCCGACGCGCGGTTTAATTTATCCACCATCGCTCTTTGTTTGCCGCTCATTTCGGTCGGAAGAGTGATGTTTTTGGCTGCCGCTAAAGTTTTCAGTTCTTCGCTGGTACGCGTGTGATCGTCAATCATCATTTGCGCAAACCGACGAACTTCTTCGCTCGATGATTTTTGCAGCGCCGCTTGGCTCGACATAATTTCCAGCATATCCGACTGCGCCGCGCGCATCATAAAAGTGTCTGCTTTTGTTGCTTCGACAACGAACCCATTTAATACAAATACCGAAGCAATCAATACCGTAAATAGAAAAAATAGTCTCTTCATTTTTTTTTACCCCTTTTTCGTCCTTAATTTCTAAATTTTATAAACCAACGTTTTTCGACACTCTTGTATGTCTCGCTTTTTTCAGGAGATAAACAAGCGTTTGAAAAACTTAAAAAACAACTGTGTGTAATTTACAGATACTGCAATCCAGGTGCCACAAAGATAAATAATTTGTTGTTAATAATTAAAGGGAAGTGCGCCGCTGACAAATAGAGAGATCGGGAAGCTGTTTTGACTCGTCGGATACGATGTAAATTCTTATAAATGGTGACAAGCGAATTTTTATAAATCCGATCTTTCAGCCAGTTCCGCCCAGCGTTCGATGGCTTGTTCGAGCTGCGGCTGTAAATTTTGCTGTTCGCTGAAAAGTTCGTTGACTTTATAAGAATCGGTCGCAAAACGGTTCAAATCGTTTTCGATTTCAGCAAGCCTTTTTTCGATTTCAGGGATTCTGAATTCAAGTTCTTCCAGCTCGCGTTTTTCTTTGAAAGAAAGCTTTTTCGATTCGGATTTGCCGTTTTGCTTTGCTTCGCCGCTTTCCGGTTTAACTACCGAACGCGCCTCAGATATTTTTTCCGTTTCCTTATTTTCCGCCTCTTCACGCTGCGTAATTTTCAGATAAGTCGAATAATCGCCCGGAAAACCGCGAATTGCGCCGCCTTCAAATTTAAAGAGATTTTCGACGGTTCGGTCGAGAAAATAACGGTCGTGACTGACGACGATCAACGCGCCCGCAAAGTCGTCAAGATATTCTTCGAGCGCGATCAAAGTCGGAATATCGAGATCGTTCGTCGGTTCGTCGAGCAGCAAAACATTCGGCGAACTCATTAAAATTCGTAAAAGGTAAAGCCTGCGGCGCTCGCCGCCCGAAAGATTTCCGATAATCGAATACTGCGCCGTAGGCGGAAAAAGAAATTTTTCCAGCATTTGCGAAGCCGTAATTTGCCGCCCGTCAACGGTCGTGACGTATTCCGCCGCTTCGCGGATGTAATCAATTACGCGCTGTTCGTCGCTCAAAGCACGGCTTTCCTGGTCATAATAACCGATGTGAACCGTCTGCCCGATTTCGATTTCGCCGCCGTCCGGCTCGATTCGATTTGTAATAATTTCCAGAAGCGTCGTTTTGCCTGAGCCGTTTGCGCCGATAATTCCGATGCGGTCGTCCCGCTTCAAAAGATATGTAAAATCGTCAATCAGTTTTCGCCCGCCGTACGACTTTGAAACATTGTTCAGCTCGATGATTTTTGAACCGAGACGCTTTGAACCGATTGCAATGTCAATCTCGGCTTTCGCTTTTTCCTTCGGCTGCGCCATTAAATCATAAGCCGCGTCAATGCGCGCCTTTGATTTGCGCGTTCGCGCCTTCGCCCCGGTTCGCAGCCAGGCAAGCTCTTTTTTTATAAGCATTTCGCGCTTGTGACCTTCGACCGCGCGAAGCGTTTCCTGTTCTTCCTTTTTCTCTAAATAATAAGCGTAATTTCCGTTGAAACTTTGCACCGTTCCGCGATCAATTTCAAAAATCCGATTCGTCACGCGGTCGAGAAAATACCGGTCGTGCGTGACGAGCAAAAGCGCGCCCGCGTATCTTTTCAAATAATCTTCGAGCCATTCAATCGTATCGGCGTCGAGATGATTCGTCGGTTCGTCGAGAATTAAAATGTCGGGTTTCGTGATGAGTTCGTGCGCGAGCGCGACGCGTTTACGCTGCCCGCCGGAAAGCGTTTTCATTTTCGCGGTCGTGTCGTATATGCCAAGCTTGTCGAGCACGATTCGCGCGTTTGTTTCGATTTCCCAGCCGCCGTTTGTTTCCAGCTCGTGCTGCAATTTATCAACTTTTTCCAGCAGCTTTGCGTCCGTTCCGCCTTGAATTGCCAGATCGTGACATGCGGTTTCATAATCGCCCAGCATCTTCATCATGCCGCCCGACGCGGCAAAAATCGTTTCGAGAACGGTCGCTTCTTCGTTTATCTGCGGATTTTGCGGCAGGTAAGCGAGCGTTTTTCCCTGAGCGCGCACGACCTTTCCCTCGTCCGGTTCTTCGCGTCCGGCGATAACGCGCAAAAGCGTCGTCTTGCCCGAGCCGTTCGCGCCGATAATTCCGATTTTGTCGCCGTCTTCCAATCCAATTGATACGTTTTCAAAAAGCGGTTTGATGCCGTAGTTTTTGCTGATATTTTCGAGTGAAAGAATATTCATAAACTGAATTCAAATTAGCAAATTCTTCATTAGCAGCCAACTGCCGCTTTTCGACAAATTTTCGCTTTTACCCGTTTCGGCTTTTGTAAATATCTTCAATGACGGCTCGCATTCTTTGCGTATGCGTGCCTTCCCAATATATTTTTTGACAGTTCGGGCAGCAGTAAAACGCATTTTGAGTTTCACGCACGCGCGGCGGAACATTAGTTTCAATTTCATCAGCGCTCGCATTCCTCAAAACGGTGTTGCAAACCAAACAGCGCACGAAAAGTTTTGCGGGCAGTTTCAAATTGAAATGTTCGACGATCTGCGCAAACTGTTCCAAAGGTTTTTCGCTTTCGAGCAGCAAAATATTATTTGCGCGCCATTCTTTTTTCAGTTTTTTGTCGAGCGTCAAAACATAACGATTTTCCCTGATCGCCCGTCGAACCAAATCTTCATCGGAAATCGCGTCTTCCCAAACCGTATCAATCCCAACCGCGCGCAGTCGGCGCACGAGTCGCGCGACGTTCACATCGGCAAAAAATTTTATCTCTTCATTTTTCTGCAAAGTTATTTTGTGCTCGAATCCGACGCGCTCGCCGCACGCGCAATTTATTGTTCGCCCATACTCGAACAAAGTAACGTCGTATTGCCGCCCGCATTTTTGACAATAAATCGCCATTAATTTCAATTATGCTTTTTTTACTTTCGCGAACCAACCGGCGGGAAAAATTCGCCGGAATTAAATCATTTAAAAGCAGAAATTATTCGAGTAAACTTGAAACGCAAGCGCGGGCAAAAAGATTAATGAATATTCCAAACGCCACTTTACTGCCGGATTTTTACAAACGAGCGCTGGAACAATCTTCGACGGTCGCCCGCGCTCGCCGAATCGTGCTCGAACAAGGCTGGAATTCGACTTCTTATCAAATTATCAATCTGGGCATCAGCCGCTGGTTTTCAAAAGCCGGCGACGCGGTCGTCGGTTTTGTCGCGAGCAACAAAAGACGCATTGTGGCGGGCGCTCCGATCTGCGCGAAAGAGCGTTTGCCGGAAATCGCCGCCGAATTCGAAGCGGACGCCGCGCGCGAGAACGAAGGCGTCTGCTACTTCTGCGCCGAGGCGAGGCTCGAATCAATGTACGCGCGGTCACCGAATTACTCGAAAATCCTCCTCGGCGCGCAGCCCGTCTGGCAGCCGAAGAATTGGGCGGCGGTTACGACGAAGCATAAATCTTTACGGGCGCAGTTGAACCGCGCGCGCAACAAAGGCGTAATCATTAAAGAATGGTCTAACGAAAAAGCGCACGACCACCCGGCGCTGAAACAATGCCTCGGCGAATGGCTCGCGACGAAGGGTTTGCCGCCGCTCGCGTTTCTGGTCGAGCCGAACACTTTAACGAGGCTGTTCGACCGGCGCATTTTCGTCGCCGAGCTAAACGGCGAACCGATTGGCTTCGTCGTTCTTTCGCCTGTCGCGCAGCGTAACGGCTGGCTGTTCGAGCAGTTTCCGCACCGACCCGGAGCACCCAACGGAACGGTCGAGTTAATGATTGACGCGGCGATGAAAACGCTCGCCACCGAAAATTTCGATTACGCGACGCTCGGGCTTTCGCCGCTTTCGCAGAGGGCGCGCATAGAATCTTTCCGCAACCCGTTCTGGCTTCGCGTCCTGCTCGCGTGGATGCGAAAACACGGGCAGCGGTTTTATAACTTCGACGGTCTTGACGCATTTAAGGCAAAATTACGACCGGAAAAATGGGAACCGGTTTTTGCCGTCTCGAACGAGCCGCAGATAAGCGTCCGAACGCTTTACGGCATTGCCGCCGCGTTCAGCGATAATGCGCCGGTGAAGTTGATTCTCGGCGGAGGCATTCGCGCGCTGAAAACGGAAATGAACTGGCTGAGACAAAGATTGACCAATCCGCATTCATAACCGCGAATATGACCTTTGACGGTAAACTCAAAGATTTTCAGCGAATTAATTCACGCCCAAAACTTCGATGATAATAATCAGCGTCGCATCCGGCGGAATCACGCCGCCCGCGCCGCGCGAGCCGTAGCCGATTGTAGAAGGTATAAT
Organism: Pyrinomonadaceae bacterium; assembly: GCA_036388895.1. Lineage (GTDB taxonomy): Bacteria > Acidobacteriota > Blastocatellia > Pyrinomonadales > Pyrinomonadaceae > SXVE01. The sequence goes on from DASVQY010000064.1 coordinate 150,845, forward strand.
AAGAGCCGCGTGATCGCCGACACTGAGTTTCTGCAAGCCTTCGTCCCAACCTTTGATAACCATTCCGGCGCCGACCGTAAACGAGAACGGCTCGCGCCGGTCAAGCGAGCTGTCAAATTTCTGCCCGTTGGTTAGAAGCCCCGTGTAATTAACCATAACTTCATCGCCCGCTTTAACCCGCGCGCCGTCGCCTTTTTTCGTAATAATATAAGTCAAACCCGAATCGGTCGTGATCGCCTCGTTATTGTTCATCATTTTTCTTATCTTTTTAATGAGTTATTTTATCTGGACATCTATTCTTTTTTAACGAATAAAATGCTTATAATAGTTTATCTCTAAAACGCTCTTTTGATCGAATTCGAAACCCGTTGATTTTTGTTGTTTGTTTGATGATTAAAACCACCGGTGAAGATAAAAACGAATTACAATGAACAATATAAACAAAATGAAAAAATTGTTTCTCACAATTGTATTTTTCATTATCGGTTTTACAACAACCGAAACGGCGGTCTTTGCTCAAACCATCGAGCTAAAATACGACTTTCATCGGGGCGCGTCCGGTTGGACGGCGGCATTTGCCGATTATCCGCCGAATACGGATTCGGACGGAACTTTGTACGAATTATTTGCCGGCGTGCGTTTTGTGCCGCGAAAATTGACGAGAGTGCCGAAACGGGCATTTTATATTCAGGCACATAATCGCTCGGATGATATATTTATGTTTCTGAAGCGCCGTTTAACGGCAGAAGACGGAATTTCGGCTAATCAAACTTACAAAATTGAATTCATCGTTACGCTCGCTTCGAATGCGGCGAGCGGATGCGGCGGAATCGGCGGCGCGCCGGGCGAATCGGTCGCTTTAAAGGTCGGAGCCAGCCCGATTGAACCGCTAGCGGTTTTGCAGTCAAACGGTTATTTGCGTTTGAACGTTGACAAGGGAAACCAATCGCAAGGCGGGACGGCGGCATCGGTTGCCGGGAATATAGCTAACGGCATTCCCTGTAGCCAAGCATCTCCACTTTACCCGTTCGCCATAATTCAGCGTTCGCATCAGCACACGTCAAATGTGTCGGCTAGTGCAAACGGAGAATTGTGGCTTGTGGTCGGCACCGATTCGGGTTTTGAAGGTATGACCAGACTTTATTACCAAAGCATAACGGTAAAGTTAATTCCTGTATAAAAGGATTTCGAAAAGCAAAAATATAGTTTTTTATTAAGCGGAGGAAGTAATGGAAGCAAGAAACGCAGGACAAAAATCATTAATTAGAAGCATTGAACACGCTTTGTCAATAGACGCATCGAACGCGCAAATCAATGTTAACGCGCAGCTTATCACCGGTATTATCGAATTATTAATTAAGAAAGGAATCGTTTCAAAAGAAGAAATATACTCTCTAATCGAAGAGAAAAAGGAAAAATCAGTATCTCGTTTTGATAATAATAAAGAAAAATTCGAGCAGATTGATTCGCTCGATTTGTACTACATGATGACTGTCGAGACGGAAAATGCCTTCGACAGCTTCAAAAAACAGATAGAAAATCTTTAATCAAAAGTAGTTGAAAAGCGAGTTTGGGTCGGCTGATTTATTATTTTTAAGACAGCTTGGTTATCATACGATAGTGAATATCGCATCAGCCGACGAGAATGTCCGAAAAACCGATTTTCAGACCTTTTTGCAAGCTCAGCAAAGATGTTTCCGAACCTTCTTTGGGATTTTACGCAGAACCGAATAAAAAGATTGTCGCTGTCAGGGTTTTATTTTTTTTAATTCTTGTTCTTTGCGTTTTTTTTCCAATATCAACATTCTTTGCTTATTTTCCTTTTCTTCGAGCTCTTTTTGCCAGGCGTTGATTTGATTTAAACTTCGAGCAGCGTTCGTAAATCTGTTGGTTTGGAGCATTTTTTTTCTTCCTTTATTTGCTGGTATTTTTACAAACGATAACAATCGGTTAGTAGAAACAATTAAAATATAATTAATTCCAATTTTCGTTGTTCGGCTTTTTTCATTTTGTTTAAATGAAACGCCTTATTCGTTTTAAGCTTTAAAAGATTTTTGTCGGGTTTACGGGTGGAACGGCATAGTTTTGTAATCTATCGAACATAAAATTCTATGCCGAGATTTTTATACTTTAATACGTTAATGAATGTCAACAAAAAAAGTTGAGGTTCCGGGACTTTTTCGATTTTTTCGATTTAAATGAGCGTTTCGAGAAAATTCGCTTCGGTGATTAACTGCAGCGTCCAAAGTTTAAGCGCAATTTGCAAAGCGCATAATTGTAATGCTTAGGAAATAAAGTGTTCACGGATTACATTTAACGCATTTACAACCTTTCGGTTTGATGAATTTTTCAAAGTAGCTTTTTCCGTAATCAAAGGTTATTTCTTCGTCTTGTTTGATTCTTCTTTTGGCGACAATCCAAATTTCATCATCTATAACTTCGGCGTAAGCGTTCGGTTTGCACGAGTGATTTACATAACGGGCTAGATTGTCTCTCGTTCTGCCGTCAATCGTGTGTTTTTCGTTAAGGCTGATCAGATACTTTCCGGTAAGTTTCTTTTCATCGGCATTCGACACGAGTTCGCCCGTGTATTGGATAATTCTCATTCCTTTGAGAATCGGCTGGCAGGCAAATAAGCCGAGCCCGGTTTTTGAGCGTTTGACTGTAATAAGTTCGGTAGATTTTCCCATTATTCTTTTCGAGCGAATTCGGTTCCAATATTATGCGTAATAAGAATATTTCGGTAAATTAAGAGAAATCTGCGTGTAACCCGGAATCGAAAACTTTTTTTGCGCGTAGTCTTTATTAAAAAACCACCCGATTTCTCACCGGATTGATAGCAAACAGCATACCTGCTGCGGGACTCGCCGGAATATATCGAAAATTGGTCGCCCGAACTGCAACTTCGCGGCGGTAAACGGTACATCTACTTTGCATTATATAACAGCGAAAGCGGACGGAAGCGTATGTATGTAATAAAGGCGATTTCTGCTGATCCGTAGGGACAATATACTTTAACGGGCAAACTTACCGACGACAGTGATTGTTATTCGGTTGTAACTCCTCACGCTTTTACTGCTTCTTTTTGTTGCCGGGTAAAAAGCTCTCGGTTTAATTATCCGTCTTTTGGCGCGAATGCTTCGTAAAGATTGAGCAGAGCAAAAAAAAGCATTACCGCATATTACTCAGCGGTAATGCAAAACAGGAGGAGGCTGTGAAAGCACTCGAATCATTAGAAGAATTTTTTTGAAATGGAGATGTCCGTTATGTAATGCATTGAACATACGAACATACCTTCGATTCTTTTCGGCATTAATAATCATTTGTAAAGTCATTAAATGAAACCAACATCCCTGTAAAAAGTAAAAAATCATTTATGTGAATCAATTACATAAAACATTTTGAGCGTTTTGTTTTCTCGTTATCGCTTTATAAGGAGTAAAGATCGAAAATTTTTGACTAATTGAAGGAATGAGTTTTTAATGCAGAAAAAAATCAACTAAAAAGCCGTTCGGAAATATAATATTTTAGATGCCTGTTTAAGCATTATGTAGCCTGGCGGAAATGAATCTGCGAAGAGACAAGCGCAAAAAATTTGCTCCCGACAAATTATGCGACGAGAGCAATCGAAGATTTCAACGGCAAAAATCAAATAAAATTCCGTTAAGTTATTAAATAAAAAGGAGAAGAAAAAATGTCGCACAAAATAACTGTTTTCTTGATTTCAGCGATTTTCGTCTTAAATGTATTGGGTTGCAGCTTCAAAATCTCCGGCGGCAACAATCAAACCGGTTCGGCAGCGAACGAAACCGCCGCAGAGGGAAATTCTAACGGCGACAGCCGCGTCGAGCGCGGCGAAACGAACGTTTCCTCGCCTCAAAAACCGACTACCGGAACTTATCGTTATAAAAGCGGTAATTACAATAACGCTATCGGCGTCGAGGATTTAGGCAAAAATCGTTATCGAATAAGTATCGCCGCCAACTATGAGTACAAAGTTGACGGTGAATGGATGGCAAATTCCGGCGGAACGGGCGGCGAAGTTACGCTCGAAGGCGATACGGCGGTTCTCGTCCCGGCAGATTTCCCCGATTGCCGTATCACGCTCAAATTTTCCGGGAATAAAATTACCGTTAAACAAAAAGGAACCGATTTTGAATGCGGTTTCGGTGGAAAAGCCTCGGCTGAAGGAACTTACGTTAAAACGAGCGATAAACTCGATTACAATGAAATGATTGACGACGTACCGCAAGCCGCGCCTGCGACCGATCAAGCGAATGGAGAAGAGCGAGTTCGATTCAAGCCGGGCGCGTCGTCGGCGATTGTCAACGGAAAGATTTCCGGCGGCGGAAGAAAAACATATGTGCTCGGCGCAAGAGCCGGACAAACGATGACGATCAAAGTCATTGACGGCGGAAAAAATAACGACGTGGTTTTTTATATCGTCGCGCCGGACGGCACGCATCCGATGGGCGACGAAGAAGGCGAAGGTTATGATTCGGGCTGGAGCGGCGCGTTGCAAAAAAACGGCGATTATAAAATCGTCGTCAGCACAATCGAATCGGAAAATACGCCGTTTAAGATTCAAATAGCCGTTCGATGATCAGGTAAAAACGGGAAAATGATAATTATCACGCAGAGGTTAGAAATCAAAAACAGTAAATATTTTTCGGCTGTTGTCCACGAACGAATAATTGTTGAAATAAATTTCGCAATTTTTGGAAAGCAAAACCGAATAATACTTTGTAATAAGTAACGGAAGATAAAAAGGTGGTCAAGCGCATTGGTAGGCAAATTGGCATATCAAAACTCTGTCCTAAGTTCATTCACAATCTCCATTCTTCGCTGAATAAGCAGCCGCGTTTGCGAGACGCGGCTTTTTTTTGTTTTCAACTGCAGACTAACGCGAAAAACACGAAACAACGCGAAAAAAACAAAATCGGTTTTAAAATAAACTTGTTTCACAAAAATTTTCTTTCGCGGATTTTCGTGTTTGTTTGTGGCAAATGTTCCGCGTTTGTGGCAAATTGTTGAAATATGCAAAAAGTCTTAACAGTCGAAGAAATGCGGGAAATTGACCACCTTACAACGGAAAAATACGGCATTCCGTCAATTCTTTTAATGGAAAACGCCGCTCACGCCGCGGCGCGGGCGATTACGGAAAGGCTCGGCGGCTCGATGGTTGATAAATCGGTTTTGGTTCTTTGCGGCAAAGGCAATAACGGCGGCGACGGCGCGGCTCTGGCGCGAGTTTTGTGGACGCAAGGCGCCGACGTTGAAGTTTGCCTCATCGGAAATGTTGAAGAAACAACCGGCGACGCCAGAACGAATTTCGAGATTCTGCGAAACATTTCCGATAAAGAAGGCTTTGAACTCGATCAGTCGGATTTAACTTTTGAAGAAATAAACACTCTCGATGAATGGCTCGAATACGACAGCTTGAATTTTCACACCGAAGACCCGCACGTTTTAGTTGACGCTCTTTTCGGCACGGGTTTGACGCGACCTCTTGACGAAATTTACGAACAAGTCGTCGCTTTCATTTTTGCTTTTAACGTCGAGAACGTTGACCAGGAAACGCTTGTCGTTTCGCTGGACATTCCATCCGGTTTAGACGCGGACAAAGCCGATAAATGTTGCGTCACTCCTTGCTCTCATTTAACGGTTACCTTTACGGCGCCGAAAATTGCCAACGTACTTCCGCCGGCGTGCAATTACAACGGCGAATTACTCATAGCCAACATAGGTTCGCCGTGCGAGCTTATAAACAATTCGCCATCGCAAACCTTTGTTTTTGAAAAAAAAGACGCGCACGAATGGCTGACGAAAACCAAGTTTTTATCAGCATCCTACAAAAACAAACGCGGTCACGCGCTGGTTGTCGGCGGCGCGAAAAATTATGCGGGCGCGGCGATTCTGTCGGGAAACGCGGCAATTATTTCCGGTGTGGGTTTAGCGACCGTCGCCGCGCCGGAGTCGGTTCACAATGCGATTGCATCGAGAATGTTGCCGGAAGTGATGACCCGAAGCGTCGCGGAAACTCCGAACGGCGCGATTGCGCGCGAAGCGGTTGATGAAATTCTGGAATTTATCGAGGGAAAAATTGATGCCGTTGCCGTTGGCAGCGGAATGTCTTCGTCGGAAGAAAGCACGCGGCAATTTGCGCGCGAATTCGTTGAACGAAGGAAAACTCCCGTCGTCATTGACGCAGACGCTTTAAATTCGCTTGCGCCGTTTGATTTGCAGGGCTCTGACGAATTTCCTTTGATTTTAACGCCGCACGAAGGCGAATTTTTGAAACTGCTCGGCACAAAGGACAAAGAAGCGATAAAAGATCGCGTAAAAGCGGCGCGCGATTTTGTCGAAAAACACAACGTTATTTTGGTGATGAAAGGCGAGCGCAGTTTGATTGCCGCGCCCGACGGTCGAGTCATTATAAATCCGACAGGGAATTCCGGTTTGGGAAAAGCGGGAAACGGCGACACGCTCATCGGCATAATTGTGGGATTCCTCGCTCAAGCGGCGCAAATGAAAGTTAACTTTTTCGATACGGTCGTTACAGCTATGTACCTCGGCGGACTTGCGGCAGACATCGCCGAAAAAAAATACGGCAAACGCTCGATGCTCGCGACCGATGTGCGCGAGTGTTTAATGGAGGCATTTCAGGAAGTAGAACGCGCGCAATGTTAATCAAACGGATTTTCGCACGGTGACCGTTATTTTTTATGTTTGAAGGAAATTATGTTTGCGGGGCGGCGGAAGATACGTTCGATTTGGGTGAAAAAATCGGCGGAGATCTGCGCGGCGGCGAGATGATTTTGCTTTCGGGCGGGCTCGGCGCGGGAAAAACGCTTCTCACAAAAGGCATTTTATATGCGCTCGACTATGATGTTGATGAGGTTACAAGTCCGAGTTTTACGCTCGTAAATTTGTACAAAACGGAAAAATTCGACGTTTATCACATTGATTTGTGGCGCATAGATGAAAGTTCCGACGCGGCTTTCGCCGTCGGGTTAAACGAAATAGTCGAAGATGAAACAGCGGTTGTAATTATAGAATGGGCTGAGCGTTTACGAAACTTTTCCTTTCCAGAAAACGTTTTTTGTGTAGATATAAAAGGCGATGGCGACGATGTGCGAATCGTAGATATAAAAAGGCGAAAACAGAAAAGCGGAGTAACGTAAGTGAAAAAGGTTGTTTTAATTTCAATCGGCGGCGCCTTTATTCTCGGAGCGATTTACTTGATAACGGCGCAATCGAAAGGCAGAACCATTATTCCGACAGCCGAAAAAATATTTGATTCGATGCAGGAAAAACAAAACGAATCGCTGCCGCATCTGGAAAATCCGCATATTATTGTTAAGAAAAAACAGCGTAAACTCGAACTTCACGACGGCAAAAAGTTAATCAAAACTTACAATATCGGGCTCGGTTTTACGCCCGTCGGCGATAAAGAAATTAAAGGCGACGGCAAAACACCGGAAGGCGAGTTTTATATTTTCACGAAAAACGCAAAAAGCCGTTTTTATCTGTCTTTGGGCGTCAGCTATCCTTCGGTTGAAGATGCCGAACGCGGCTTACGCGAAAAGCTGATCTCAAAAAAAGAACGCGACGCTATTGTTAAAGCAATAAACGAAAAGAAAACGCCGCTGCAAAACACGAAGCTCGGCGGCGAAATTTACATTCACGGCGGCGGCGCGCTAAACGATTGGACACAGGGCTGCGTAGCGCTCGCAAACGAAGATATTAAAGAGCTTTTCGATGCTCTTCCGACCGGGATAAAAGTTAAAATTGAACCTTGAAAAATTCAGAATTTCGATTTTTATATAAAAATAACAGAAAGTTTTGTACTGAAAGTTTAGCTGTAAACTTGACGAAACATCATTTGCATCCAATACTTGAAAAAAAGGTCAAGTTTCAGTAGTTTTAAACTTGAAGCCCGAAATCTAAAGCAACAAAAAAAGGAAAAATTTATGCCATATCCAGAAATAATGATTCACGGAATGCGTCAAGAATTAGCGCAAATCGGAATTGAAGAAACAAAAACAACTGAAGCGGTCAAAGACGCGGTGGAAAATACGGAAGGAACCGTTATGGTCGTCGTTAATTCGGTTTGCGGGTGCGCCGCAGGCGGCGTTCGACCGGGAATTGCGATGGCTTTGCAAAATTCAGAAGCGAAACCGGACAAAGCGATTACGGTTTTTGCCGGTGCCGATATTGACGCGACCGAAACGGCGCGTGATTATTTCGAAGGATACCAGCCGTCTTCGCCGGCAATCGGACTTTTGAAAAACGGCAAAGTCGTTCAAATGTTTGAACGCCGCGACCTCGAAGGTCGTCATCCGATGATGATCGCGCAGGCTTTAATTGACGCTTTCAATACGCACTGCACGAAATCGGAAGCCGCGAATAATTAATTTGTTTAAATAGCCGCTGCAAAGCGCGAAAGATAAAAAGAAAAAGCCGCAGAAGGCGCGATTTTGAAAGGTAATATTATTTTTACTTTTCAATCTGCAAGTCTTCAGCGGCTTTTTTGATTTTTATATCTTTGGGTTTGATATTTTGGGGATTTCCCGCAAATTTCGCAAACTTCCTTCCGTAATCAAAAATTGCCCGATTCCGTAAGTCAGCATTATAAAAACCGACGCGAAAGCGAACGGCGCGACGAAACGATTTATTGCCAGAAGCGAGTCAGAAGCGACGAAAAGAACGGCACCGGAAACGCAGGTTGCTCCGAAATTTTGTTTGGCGAAATCGAAAGCGTGAAAACTCGCCAGAAGCATTAACGAAATAATTGCGCCGTAAATGAAAACCGGAATTTTTAAGTTTCCCAAATGCGGGAAAAGCAAAGCGTAAAATACAGTCAAATAAGCTGTAACAGCGATTATTGCAATCGGTTTTAACGAATTTTTGTTTTGATTATATTTTCTTATCCGCAAAAAATAAAAAATATAGAAAAGGTGCGCGATTAGAAAAGCAAGAAGCCCGAATATAAACAGATTTTTATGTATTTTATCGAGCAGCAAAATAATGTCTCCGAACCAGGAAAAAGCCAACCCGCCGACGGTTAAAAATTTTAAGCCGATCAAATTGCGGCTTTTTACGGCGAAATAGACGAGCAAAATCAACATCAGCGACGGCTTCGTAACGAATTGCAAAGCGAGATTAGCGGTTAAATTGGCGAAACATTCTGCCGCTAGCGCCGAAAAGTAGACTGTGTAGAAGACTCTTAATTTCATAAAAACTTGTTGCGTTATAACAGCGAAAGTCGGTAATATGAATATGTTAAAGCGGTTTGCCGGAAAATCGTTCGTCCTTCCGAAAAAACTCGATGTCAGATTACCAACGACAACATATCAGATTCTCGCTCGATATTCCCGCCGTTCGCTTCTCGAAATTCGGTGAAAAGCAGGAAACGCTGCTGCATCAAATCAGCATCGGCGGATGTCTCGCCGAATGGGACGAAAATGTTTTCACCGGCGACGAATTTCGCCTCGAAATTCAGATGCAGAATAAGAACTGGCTGCCGCTTCGGTGTAAAGCGCTTTACCGTTTTGAAAATAACGGAATCGGCATAAAATTCATTGATATTACGCGCTTCGAGCAGGAATTAATCGCCCGAATTATTTCCGACCGGCTCGCGCAGGAAGGTCTTCCACTGCAAATTGACCCGTTTTCGCAGCCCCAGCGATTTACCGAAAACACTGTTCCTCGCCTTACAGACCGCCGCCGCGAAGAAAACGAACTGCTCGAAAGAATTATGTCAAGCGACGAGCCTCAGGCAAGAAACGATAGATAAACACCTAAAACAAAGAGGTGCATTAAAAAATTAACGCACAGAATACAAAGCTAGCTTCCATATTAATGATGGATAAACTTCATAAATAACAAACTCTCTAATCTAAAACAATATGTATTTTCTGCTTACCTTTCTACTTATCTTAAGTTTGTGCATTTACTTTTGTGTTAAAACAGGAAATCTGACAACCTTGCTCGCCGGTGTTCTTAGCGGTGTAATTGTTACGAGCATTTGTTGTGTCATTGCTTGTTTATTGGAGGATAAACTGTTACCAAAGAGCGGAAGCTTTATTGGTTATGGTTTTTCTTGGTTCTGGGTTGCTTTGTTTACCGCTTTTTATGCCGTTCCTTTCGGGATTGTGACAGGTATTTTATTAACTACTGCAAATGTAATTTGGAGATTAAATTTTCTTCAAAGTGTTGGTTTGGTCACCGGATTCGGTTTGATCATCTGTCTTTTATGTTTGCTTATAAGTGAAATCTTGAAAGAGGGAGTTTTCTTTACGGTTGGCGCAATAATTATAACTACTATAATTAACAGTGCAGCGATTTCCGCGATTAATGGCTGGTTGCAGCAACCGTTGAAATAAAAAGTTAATAAATCACTAGATGCACTCGCTCATCACGTACTTTCTTAAAAATGTTCTGTTTTGTGTCCGCATCAATTTGACCGCTAAACTGGTTTTGCCTTTCACTTCTTACCTTTCATATTTTCCATAATTTTTACGAATGAGGCTGATTTTAATTCATTTGCCTCAAGTCCCGTTTTTTTTATAATTTCTTCTTCTGTTATCGCTCCGCAGTTTAGTCCGCGCATAAAAAAGTTCAGAAGACCTTGCGCCGAAGCCGCGTCGTCGAAAGTGTTGCCGGTTGTCATCGCCTGCGTCGCTTTCCCGATAAATCCTTTCAATCTTTCTGCTTGAATGTCCTGAGACTCGAGGAAAAACGAATAAACGGCGGCGTAACGCGCGACTATCTGCGCCGGATGCAAATCCCAGCTTTGATAAAAGCCGTTGATTAATGAATAAGTTACGTTGTTGAAATGTTTGCGCCACGCGCGGTGTAGGATTCGCGTATTTTCTTTCAATTCATTAAGCGTGAGATTTTCGCCTTTATGAACCGGAACGGGCATTTCGGTCGTAACGGAATCGGAAAGGCGAACGTCGAGCGGCGCGAGCGAAATCTGCATCATTTGGCGCGCGAAGACGCATGCTTCATGCTGCAAATGTTGATGAACGCCGGAAATTCCGTAGCTCGCCGTGTAATCATAAGCGCCGAAATGAGCGGAATTGACGCGACCGTTTCCCGCCTCGACTAAACTTCGCAAAGCGATTTCGCCTTTTTTATTAACGATTGCCTGCGGCGTTTCGATCATAATTTCGATTTCAATCGCGCCGTTTTTCAAATCGCTTTGCTTTTCAAATTTCGTAAGCAGTTCGTCTAAAACTTCAACTTCTTCGCGCCGAACGATTTTCGGCAGCGTCACGACGAAATTTTCGGGCAGTTTTCCGCCGGTTTTTTCCAGAAGATTCGTCAGGAACAAATCTAAAGTCCGAACAGCGCGGCGCCTGGTTTCCGTTTGCAGAGATTTGATGCGAAAGCCGCAAAAAGGCGTTATCGTGTTTTCGTGAAGAGCTTTGGCAAGCTCGTCCGATGCAGATACAGCGTGCGAATCTTCTTCTTCATTTGAACGAAAGCCGTAGCCATCTTCAAAATCAATCCGATAATCCTCGATTGGTTCGCGTTCGAGTTTTTGAATGACGCGCTCGTAAATCTTGCGCGCAAACCACGCGTTGTAGTTCTCAGCTTTCGCTTTCGCTTCGTTTTCGGCGAATTGAAATTCAAGATTTTGAATCGCCTGTTCGTATTGCGGCAGCGTGTCAGCTCCCCTGAGCCACATTGCCCGCGCGAATTCAGTGAAGTTCGGCCCGTAAGTGTCTAAGGTCTTCAAGGCAATTTTTCCGAGCTTTTGCGGCGTGTCGAATTTGAAAAGATGTGCGCCGCCGTAAACGACGTGAACCGGGCTTCTTTCAGTCGAGGCGGCAATTGCTGAAGAATCTGATTTTTCGAGCTTTGAAAATGCTTTTTTCAGCAGCGATTCGGAAAATGTCTTGTTCATTTAAACTTTTGTATAGTTAAAACTTATTTCATCAGTCAAAAATTAATTTTAACGCGGAAATTTTTACTTCTGTTTGTAATGCTTCATTGACCAAATTTTTCTTTTATTCGTTTTCAGAATTTCCAGACACACTTCTTATACTTGGTTTACCTTCTTCTTGGGAAATTATTCGTTCATAAAGATCGAGAATCGGCTGCGTGGAAATGCCGTGAATCAAAATGCTCAAAGCCACAGTCGAAAGCGTAAGGCTCACTGCCTCGACCGCGTTTTTGCTGAAACCGTGATTCAGCGCGTAACTCAAATAATACAAACTTCCGATGCCGCGTATACCGAACCAGCCGAGCAAAAGGCGCTGCACTTTTCCGGTCGGCGTTCCGAGCAGAAAAATTTGTGTCGCCAGCGGTCGAATTACAAAGAAAAATGCTAGCGCCAGAGGAACCGCACGCCAATCCCAATAAGTTGCGAGACAAATTCCGACAAGCACGACCAGAAGCATTTCGAGCAATCTTTCAGCCGTGTCGCCGAACGAAATGATTTCCGAAACGACGTGACCGGCGGCTTTTGACGGATTTTTTAATTCCTCTTCCGTTACGTTTGCGCTAACTAAATCTTCAGCGGGCGGATGTTCGTCTGAATTTATCTCGCCTGTTTCATTTCGTTCGTTATTACTTTCGTGTACGGGATTTTTTTTGACTGTTCCCGTTTCAGCTCGGCGAAACCCGACGCCGGCGGCGAAAGCCGCCAAAAATCCCCAGGCGCCGACTGTTTCGGCAGCGAAATATGATAGCGCAATTAAAGCTAAAGCCAAAAAATCATTTGGTGCATCAGTGTCACGATGCCGACTGCGAAGCCAAATCGCCAGGTAACCGACGCCTTTTCCCAAAAAGTAACCGAGCAATAAACCGACCGGAACCGCCCAGATCAAACGATGCAGCGCCCAACCGCCGACCCAGCTACCCAGACCGTCGTTTTCCATCCACAAAAGACCGAAAATAACGAACGGAAATGCCGCGCCGTCATTGAATCCGGCTTCGCCCGAAAGACCGTAACGCATCCGGTCGTGGTCAGCCGAATCGCTGACGGCAACGCTGCTGGCTAGAACGGGATCGGTCGGTGCGAGAATTGCGCCGAGCAAAATCGAAACCGCCCAATCCAAACCGAATATAAAATGCGCGAAAACAGCGACTCCGGCGATTGAAGCGATCATAACCGGTCCGGCGAGACGAAACGACGCCGCCCAAGCCGGATCTTTAAAAGGCAGGCGCAATTTCAAACCGCCGACGAAAAGCGAAATGATAACGGCTATTTCAGTGAGATGTTCAAATAAAACTTTTGATTCAATGATATCAACGCCTATCAGATTGAATCCGATCGGACTGACCGCCAAACCGATAGCTAAATAAATTGATGAGGTCGTGACCGGCAGACGGCGCAAATAAGCCGACAACAAAGCCATAAAAAGGAGCAGCGCGCCGCTCAAAGCCATCCAGCCCAAAAAACTCATAAGTTTATTGAAACTTATTCTTTAATGCTTTGTAAAATTGTTGAAGGGATTAATTTTATGGTTAAAGTTGGGTTAAAACCATTGCAAGCTCTATTTTTGCTCGATTTTTAAATTTGGCAAATTACAGAAATTACCTTCAGGAAGTGTTAATCTTCCGAAAGAATGAGTAAGTTTAAGAAATTGCGACAGAAAATTCTCGATGGAAAACCCGACGTAATCACTAAATCCCAAAAGTAGACTTTAAAAGGTTTCTCCAGAGTAACCATTGAAGAACAAATATAATGTTCATCAGCAGTAATCCTATATAGAAGCCCCATTCTTTTACCCTACTTTTTCCGCTACTAATAAACCCGAAATAAATAAGAATGATATAAAGAATAGGGACAAGAGGAAATCCTGCTAAGTTTAGAACTGTAAGATAAAGTAAAAAAAGGCGACGCCTCCCCAGACCGGAAATTTAATACTCAAAAGAAATAAACAATTAGCAATAATTAATATAATTAATCCAATTCCAAAAATGAGATTTGAGAAGGTGAAAAGCTCAATCATATTTTTATTGAAATAATTCATCCAGCGCTTCTTCCAGATTCCGTACTCCAATAACTCTAATCCCCAGCAATTTTTCTAAGCCGGTTTTGTTCGACAGCGGCAGAATTAATTTTTTAAAGCCGAGCGTTTGCGCTTCTCTCGCGCGAACTTGTGCCTGCAAAACGCCGCGCACTTCACCGGTTAAGCCGACTTCGCCGAAAACCGCCGTGTCGGGAGCGATTTGCAGATTGCGGAAACTCGAAGCGATTGCCGCGATGACGCCTAAATCTGCGGCGGGTTCGTCTATTTCTAATCCTCCGGCGACATTGATGAAAACGTCGTCGCTCGCCAGTTGAAATCCGAGCCGTTTTTCCAGAACGGCGATTAAAAGCGATGTTCGGTTGTAATCAAAACCCTGCGCCATTCGGCGACCGGTGCCGAATTTCGTTCCCGAAACAAGAGCCTGAATTTCGACGAGCATCGGGCGTGTGCCTTCCATACAAACCGTGACGACCGAACCGCTGGCTCCTTCGGGTCGTTCCTGCAAAAAAACTTCCGAAGGATTTCCGACCGGGGATAAACCTTCGTTCGTCATTTCAAAAATCCCGATTTCGTTTGCCGCGCCAAAACGGTTTTTCGTCGCGCGGATGATGCGGTGATTGTGATGACGGTCGCCTTCAAAATACAAAACCGTGTCAACGATGTGTTCGAGCGCTTTCGGTCCGGCAATCGAGCCTTCTTTTGTGACGTGACCGATCAGGAAAACAGGCGTTCCGGTTTGTTTGGCGAAAATCATCAACGCTCCGGCGACTTCGCGCACCTGCGAAACGCTTCCGGGCGCGGATTCGATTTTTTCGCTGAATACCGTTTGGATAGAATCAACAATTACAGCATCGGGTTGTAATCTCTCAGTTTCCGCCAGAATGTTTTCGAGATTTGTTTCGGGCAAAAGATAAAGATTTTCGGCGTTGATGCCGAGCCGCTCGCCGCGCATTTTGATTTGCCGTTCGGATTCTTCGCCGGAAACGTAGAGGATTTTCGTGTTGTTCAGGCTGAGTTTGTCAGCGACCTGAATGACGAGAGTTGATTTGCCGATGCCCGGCGCGCCGCCGATTAAAACCAAGGAACCGGCAACGATTCCGCCGCCCAAAACGCGGTCGAATTCCGCGATTCCGCTCGAAGTTCGCGCATCGTCCTGCGATTCGATGTCGTTGTAAGAAATCGGCGAGGTTACGCGAAAAGAACCGGAAGTCAGACGCGCGGCGCTCGCGGCGGAAACTTTTCCGGCAGGTTGCGGCGTCGGGCGAAATCTCTCTTCGACGAGGGAGTTATATTCGCCGCAATCGGGACATCTGCCGTGCCATTTGCGCTGTTGTCCGCCGCAATTCTGGCAGACGTAAATTGTGCTTGGAGTTTTTGCCATTTGGGTATTAGATAGTAGATAGTATTCAGTAGATATAATCCGATTTTTATTGAAATTATCAGATTATTATACTATTGACTGCTGTTCACTATCTACTGAGTTTATGCCCGCTCAATCAATTCACGCTTTCGCCGAAAAAGTCGCGCTGATTACCGACGGTGATAGTCCAATCGGTCGCGCCGTCGCTTTGCAGCTCGCTTTGCAGGGCTGTTACGTTACCGTCGGCTTTTCGCAGATTTCCGAATCGAATCAAAGCGCTTTAGCCGAACTGCAAAATCTCGGAACGCTTGCCGCCGCAATCGAAGCTGACGTTTCGACAATCGAAGGTGCAAAGCGATTGGTCGGCGCGGTCGAAAATATGTTCGGGCGGCTCGATTTGCTCGTCAACTGTTTGAAATTTCGCGCCGATTCGTCGTTTGAACAAGTAACGGAAGATGTTTTCGCGAAAACATTCGACGTTAATACAAAAGCCGCTTTTTTCGTCACGCAGGAAGCGATTCGCTTGATGAAACCGCGCCCGAAACCGAAAATTGTCAACGTCGCTTCGGCTGTTGATACGCCCGAAAGCGAGCAGAATGTTTTATTTGCCGCTTCGCAAAACGCTTTAATCGGATTGACGAAATCTCTCGCAGCGGCTTTGCCGCAAAAATTCAGGGTCAACGCCGTCGCGGTAAGTGAAAAACAAGCGTCGCGTGAAAACGAACTCGACGCCGAACTTTTTCGACCGAAAACAGGCGTATCCGAAGACGACGCGGCGCGAACGATAGTTTACCTGCTTTCTTCGGAAGCAATCGCCTTGAACGGTCAAATATTAAAAATTCAGTAGTTGTTAAAAATTTATAGAGATATAAAATTTACGTTATCGGTAAAATTAATTTCGTGTTAATATTTAGGCAATGAAACTCGATATTCTCATAGTCAGAATCGCATTTATCCTGCTTCTTGCAATGCTCGGATTTTTGCTTATTCCGCTCGGTGACACAAGCTATCTGTCCGGCTGGTCGCGCGAGGCGCAGCGCGTCTGTTCGGCATTGCTCGGCGCTTTGATCGCTCTCAGCATTATCGGGTTTGAAATGCGCGCGCGTGTTGCCAGCTTAAAAACATTAATCGGCGCAGCGGTCGGTTCTATTTTGGGAATTGTCGGGGCTTTTTTAATCGGCGTTTTGATTTCGATTCAAAAAGAAGCCGCCGTTCCCGCCGGAATGCAGACTTTTTTGACGATTTCGCTCGCGTTTTTTATGGGTTATATCGGTTTGATGGTCGGCGCGGCGAAAGGTGAATTCATTGATTTGTCGGTTCTCGGCGGAATTTTCAGCGATAAAAACCCGATCAAACGCGATTATAAAATTCTGGACACGAGCGTGATTATTGACGGGCGAATCGCGGATGTCGCCGAAACGGGTTTTTTGGGCGGAACTTTGATAATTCCGCAATTTATCTTGACCGAGTTGCAGCAAGTCGCCGATTCACCGGACTCGTCGAAACGACAGCGCGGGCGGCGCGGGCTCGATATGCTGCAGCGCCTTCGCAACAACTCGAAAATTGATATTCAAATTGTCGAAACCGATTTCCCGGCGGTTAAGGAAGTTGATTTAAAGCTCATAGAACTCGGAAAACAACTCGAAGCCGTAATCGTCACCAACGATTTCAACTTGAACAAAGTTTCGCAATTGCGCGGCGTCAGCGTTTTGAATATTAACGAACTCGCCAACGCGTTAAAACCCGTGGTGCTGCCCGGCGAAGCGATGCGCGTTTTCGTTTTGAAGGAAGGCAAGGAATACAATCAGGGCGTGGCGTATCTCGATGATGGAACGATGGTCGTCATCGACCACGCGCGAAGACTTATCGGAAAAACAGCCGACATCGCCGTGACAAGCGTTTTACAGACGACCGCCGGAAAAATGATTTTCGGTCGGCTTTGGGAAGAGGCGGCGGAAAACGGCGATACAAGCAATGAAAATCAATTAAACATTCACGACTCACGATCAACCGGATTTCGCAAGGCGACCCGCGAATTGCGTCAAAATACGATTATCGAAGAACTTGAGTAAGATGGTTCACCGAAATTAGTAATCTACTTACTTCAATCTATAAAAGCAACAAACTTTCCGCTTTTGTTTTTTCACTTCTAAACGCCGTATTCAAACACTACTTTTCGGCTGCAGAAATTGCACGTTACGTTTTTTGTTTCGATTGTTTCCCGACAATGCGGACAAGCCCGCGTTTTCTCATTTAATTGTCTTAATTTTTTGATGACGAGAAAACCTAAAAAAAGAACTATTGACGCTAAAATCGAAGAAACGATAATTCCTGATGTGTTCATACCTAAGTTAATAATTTATTTTTGTTCTGTTAAAACGCCTCAATTTTGTTAATGTTGTTTCGTAACCGAAATAATGGAACTATTGATAAAAAATAAGTTAGAAGTGAAAGAAAGTCAAGCATTTTCCTCCTTCCGAATTCTTATTTTTCCTTAATTTATTAAGTACCAAAAGAATTTTTGCAAAGTAAGAATTTTTGAAGTTAATCAGAATCGAAGAATTGAAAGAAACGGCGGTTGGATTTCTTCTCTTATGTCATTTAGATGACATTAGGGGTATCTCAAAAAAGACTTTTTACATCTAAAAATTGAGTACCAAAAGAGCGCTGCAAAACGTTCTTTTATTAGGGTAAGAAGAAAAAGGAGAAAAAAATGTTGGAAACCAAAAAATTACGGGATGTATACGAAGAAGCTGCGCGCAGTTTTGAACAAATTAACGCCTGGCAAAAAGAACAGGAAGCGAAGGAAGAAAAGCTTAGATTGTTGATTCGAGAAAAAAATCGAAAAGAGCGACAAGAAAAAAATTCAAAATTCGGCGGAAATTAAACAAAAGTCCTCTCCCTAAACAAAACTGCTTTATTGTCATTTCCGTGACAGTTTCAAATATATCTTCGTAAAAAAACATTAATTTATTAAATGTGAACCGGTTAATAAACAGCGGTAATTCGTTGGATTTATTGAACGGGAAGCCTTATCTTTACGCAATTCGTTCGAGGTTTAAAGATCATCCGCCGTTTTCGTGCGGAGCTAAACGAGATATTAGCTGTTAGTTAACCAAACATAACCGTCAGCGACGTTCAACATTAAAAGAATAGTCAGCTACCGTTTCGTAAAAACCGTCTCCTTTCAATCCTTTCAGCGTGATTATGTAATCTCCTTTTTTTAGAAGCCGCGAAGGAACGGTAACAATCGCCGAATTTTCGTTTGATTTGAGGGCTTTTCCGCTCCAAATTTGCTGTCCCTCGACGGTTTCAAGAACGGCGAAAAAAGAACGAAAATCGCCTTCGTCGAACTTCAATTGCAGATTAACCAAATTCGTCTTTGCGGGAATGTTGACCGGCATAGCTTTTTCGCTTGCTCCGCGCGTCGCCGCGCCGAAAGATAAAATTATCGTCGAAATGATTGGCGCCGATTTTTTCGGATTGGTATCTGGCGCTTTCGAAGAAATTGCATTTTCGGAAGGAATCTGATTTTTGTTTGTTTTCGGCGACTTTGGTGAAACTGGTTTATTTTCTTTTACAGTTTCAATTTTAGTATTCGTTATATTTTCAGAACTTCGATTTTCGTCTTTTGTTTCTGAAAGCGTTTCTTGAATTTCAGTTTTTTCAGGCGTGTGCGTTTTCGCTAACTCATCGGTTCGAGGAAAATCCGAGAAATTATTATTTGCCGCCCACCATAAACCGCCCGCCGATAAAACTAAAGCGAAAACGGCAAAAGAAAATGAAAGCACCGGTTTAGCGGAAAAAAATCGTGAGATTGAGGTTAGGAATGTGGGTTTATCAATTGAAGAACTCGCGACTTTTGCTGATAAAGGAAAATCAGAAGAGTATTCGATCAGCGTTTTGGCGAACTCTACTCTCTGTTTTTGCTGCGGATTGAGCAATAATCGGTTTTCAAATCTGGTGCGGTCATCGGGCGAAAGGTTGCCGGTCACATAAGCGTCTATCAATTCGTTTTCGGCGATAAGGATGTTTTCAAAAGCCGGATTGCTGTTGAAGAAATCTGCTTCAATTCTCGTCTGTTCTTCGTCGGATAGTTTTCCGAGAAGAAAGTTTACGGCAAATTCATCCTGCTCTGTTTTCATTCAATTAATTCCTCCGCTTATAAGTGGCAAAAAACGTTGATATATTTCATCCGACAAATAAATTCCATCTAATTCTCATTGCTTTTTAAACATTTAAACACGCATTCTTCGAGTTTAGCTCTGACGCGGGCGGTTTTGATTCTTAAAGCGTTCGGAGAAAGTCCGAACGTTTCGGCTAATTTTTTCCGGTAATCAATCTTCGCTTGTTTATCGTCGCGGTAATATTGAAGAATCATTGTTCTGTTGTTTTCGGAAAGCCCGGCGAGACAAGTTTCCAGACAGTTTAATTGAGGATTATCTTCGTCGGGATTATATTCCGTCTTGAACGGCATCTCGGTGACGACGATCTGCTGTTTGGCTTGTTTTTTTAGATTTTCCAGATATAGAAATTTCGCTACTCGGTAACTGTAACTGACGTAATCTTCAATTTTTTCGCCGAGATCAATTTTTCTGACGACTCGGTCAATTGTTTCGTCCGCCAAATCTTCTGCCGATGAGCAGGCTCGCCACTCGAAAAACTTAACCAGACGCTTTCGCAGCGCCTCGTACTTTTGCCCGGCGCGATTCTCGTCTGTGTCAAGATTCGCTAGAAATTGATCGAATGAAGATTGTGAAAGCGTCCACTGTTTCACTCAAATTTTCCCGGCTGTTAAAGTTAGTATCGAATACAATCTAAATCAAAAATTTGTGCATTGAATCTAAATGAAATATTTGTGAAATACATGTTTTATTTCCATTCGCCCTGAATGATGAACGGCGCCCAGTAATACGGAGATTTCCAGCGCGTCTGCTTCATCATTTCCGTTTGTGCTGCCCGCAGTGCGGCAGCCGGGCGCAGATTTTCCGTCAGCATTTTTCTATAAAAAATACTCATCAACTCGGCTGTCGCGGCGTCGTCAACTTTCCAAAGGCTTGCGACCACTCGGGGCGCTCCGGCATACATAAACCCTCGCGTCAGTCCAATCAATCCTTCGCCTTTAACGTCTCTGCCGAGGGCTGTATTGCAGGCACTCAAAACCACAAGGTCAGCGGAAAGTTTCAGATTGTAAATGTCCTGCAGCCGCAGAAAGCCGTCTATATTCTGACCGCTTTCGTTAACAAGAGAAAGAACTATGCCGGATAATTCCGGATGCTGGCTGTTCAGCAAACCGTGCGTGGCGATATGCAGAACCCGGTACTGATCAACATTAGAATTGATAAAATCGGCTTTATTTGCTTTGAAATCTACTGCTTTTAAGCTTAGATTCTTTGAGGAAACATTGTAAATCGAGTCGGCTTCGCGTCTCGAAAACGCGAGTCTCGGAATCTCCGTCGCCGTTTCGGAAGCCAAACCCAAATCGCTGATCGCGCGTTCAAAGTCGCGATTGAATGACTGATTTGTCGATTTATTATTTGCAGTTAATTCTTGCTTGTCGAACGGCAATCGGTTGAAGGGTTTTTTATTTGCTTGCGCTTTCTGTTTCGCTGCGGAAACGAATGATGAACTCAACCGAACGTCTTTTTGGCTAAATACAGGATCGGCATAAACAGCCAGCATCTTCTGTGCCGTCGTGCGTTTTTCAGCCTCGTCGCGCAGAAGCGCCAGCACTGAAGCAGACGGAAGAGTTATAATTTCATGATTTACTCCCAGCGGTTGCCAGGAGCGCGTCGGAGATTCGCTTTTCGTCGCAGGCTGAGCGGAGGTATAAGTTAAATTCGGCAGGGCGGAAAAAGGCAGGTAATTCAAAGCGCCGTCAGGCACAATTACCAGGCGTTTTTTTCCAATCTCGGAAATTGCCGGACCGAGCAGCATCCGGCTTAATTTCTCGCCGGTTTTTGAGTATTCCGTTTCAGCCGTTTTGATGCGTAAACTTTTTTGCGCGTCGGTTTCGTTTTCCGGATTTTGATTGCGAGCTGTTAAAAGCTCATAAACTTTTCGAGCCTGAGTTTCTATTTCTTCTCTGTCAGGCAAATCAAAGCTCTTTATCGAATCTGTTGAGACAGTCCATAAATAACTTTTCTTTTCGCCCAATGAGTATTCCAGCAAGATTGTTCCCGGGTCTAAAAGCTGTCGGATCTGTTTGGCGTCAAGAGATGAGGCTTGAGTTAATGCCGCGTATCGAGGACTTTTACTTCTGATCTGGGCTTGAACGTCTTCGTATTGAGCTGTCAGGTCAGAAACTTCCTTGCTTATCTTTTCGGCTTCTTCCTTTGTGTGTTTCCCGAACAATAAACGGCTTTGTTGGTTGGCTTTTTCGGCGAGCCGCGTTCTGACTCGCTGTTCGCGCTCGATAAGCAGCGGATCAACGCCTTGCTTGATGTCTATTTTCGATTGAACGAGTAAATCAAGCAGGCTGCGCGATCTTGATTTTTCGCTCGTTTGCAGCGCAAGCAGATCGAAATCTTTCTCCGGCTGCGATTTATGTGCCTGCATCAGTAAATCTATATAAAAATCATAATACCTTTTGTTAGTGGCAAAATAGGTCGTGCGAACGTCCTGCGACGTGATTTTGGCACGCAATGATTCGACAGTTTGGATGACTTCCTCAATTTTGTTTCGCGCATTATTGAAATTTCCTATATCCCTTTCTATACGCGCTATTTCAAACAGCGATACAGACAGATTATCCTGTTGCCCTTTTGCACGACTGAGCTCGAGCGCCTCATTATACAATTCCAATGCTTTTTGAGTTTCACCGGCGCGGTAATAATCTTTGGCAATGTTGTTCAAATACCCGATTTGATTGACCGGATAAGACCCGGCTCTCAACAGAGCCACCGCTTGCTCAAAATATTCAAAGCCCTTTTTGTATTCGCCTTTAACGATGTAAAGATTTCCGATGCTTACGAGAACATTGGTTTGTCCCGATTTGCGGTTTCCGCTTTTATAAAGTTCGAGAGATTGACTCAGGTAATTTATCGCTTCGGCGTAATTACCGAGTTCCTTGTAGGTATTTCCGATTTGTTGAAGATTAAACGGCTCTAATGTCGAGGCATTGGGAAATAGTTTTCTGGTTCTCCTGGCGACTTCGAGAGCTTGCTGGTAATATTCGAGCGCTTTTTGCCGGTCGCTGGTCGTCCTGGGAGGAAATGAATCAATAGGTATCTCTCCGCCGCCGACACCTCTGTAAAGATTGCCGATATTCGTTAGCGTAACTCCTTCACCGTTCATTGACGCTATAGTTGGAGGAGTCATTGATCTTCTAACTGCCAGCGATTGTTCATAAAACTCTCGTGCTTTTTGTTCATCAGCGATAAGGTGATATACAACTCCTAATTGATGAAGCGTACTGCTTTCCGCATTTTTATTGGCTTGCGAGCGGCTAAAAGACAAAATTTCATTGTAGCTGTCAATCCCCGCTTGATAGTCGCCTATTTCGTGTGAAGCGCGACCGACAAGCCATAAATTGTCCATTATGTTGTCGGTACTTTTTAACGACCGAAATAACTGCAAAGCCTCTTTGTAGTATTTGACAGCCTTTCCCCAATCAGCGATAGACGAGTAAGCTCGTCCCACATCGTTAAGACTTAAAGCGAAAGATTTTGTATCATCAAGAGCGCGATAAATTGCGGCTCTTTCTTCGAACTTATCGCGTAACTTCCACATTGGCTCATCCGCTTCAATTGATTGCCGAATTTCTGCAAAAAGTTTCCCGGCTTTAGCGTATTTCCTATCCGTTTCGGTAGTAACGCGAGGCATACTGCAGTTTATTGAATAAGTCCCCGATGTTAGAAAACGAGCAGTTATAATGTAATTGCCGGTTTTTTCGGCGACTACTACCATCGGCTCTACCAAAAATTCGCCTGCGCCGGCAATTACGCGAGAAAGTTCCTTTCCGGCGGGTATTTTATTTCCGGGAACTGTGTAATCAGTTCCATCTGGAACTATAGCGGTAAATTGTGGAGATATGTCACGTTTCCCAAATGTTATTTCCACAGACGTTCCAGCTTCTAAAGTTATCTGGTAGCCGTGTATTTCATTCGCCTTGGCACGTCGTTCAATTATTTCACCCGGTTTAAGTTCACGTATATCCTGTTCTAAAACCTGAGTTTCAGTATTTTGATTGAGGTTTAATTCATTCGGACTTTCATCGAGCGCTGATGCCTGTATTTGAAACAGGGCTATAAACATCAGGCTCAAAAACAAAATTTGTAAGTCGAGCGAACTTGAATATTGATATAATCTATTTTTAAGTTTTTGTTTGAGCGAAATGGAAACAATCTTTTTCATAACTGACTCCGAAAATAAAAACCTCTGATTCTTATTTAATCAACGCTACAAAGCTTCAAAGCAGTAAAGCTGTCTAGAAGAGTTATTTTTTAATTGTCTTGTGTGAGGATTATTGGAATAGAATTAAGACGGTTTTTCAAAACTATTTGAATCAAGCTCCGTCTTAATTCTATTTGACAATGACGCTATTTATTTCGGACGAACTACTAAAGTGAACGGCATTATATATTGTCCGGCGCTGCTGACTGTTTTGCCGCTTGTTTTTTCCAAACCGGCGATAACTCGTTTTACATCGGTTTCGCCGCAGGTAAAATTATTTTCCCGAGTGGCGCAGTTCGGCAATGGCGTTATAGTAAAGACTTCTTTGCCATCCGTTCCCTTATAATAGTTGACATTTACAAATGATGTTTGCTCGGGAGAATTAACCTTTCTGTCGGTTCTCGCTTCCGGATTCCACAGAAGAGCATACGAAGCGTTATCGCCGCTTGCCGATAAATAACCGTTATTCATTCGGGTCTTAAAGTCACAGTTATAAACGCCGTTAATCGCCGCGCAGTTTTCTTTCGCCCGATATGCCTCGAGAACATTTATAAACGGTTTGAACGTTTGAACCGGGGTACTGTAAATCCACCCGGGAACGTTTGTGTAATCGGAAACTGCGGTAAAATCATAAATAGTGGTTCTCTTGGCTTTCGAGCTGTTTAGAGCGATAACGAGGTCACGCGAACCACCGGGATAAAATTGAGCGGTAACTCCGTCTACATTATGTGAATACGGGACGCCCGGCTTATCCATTCTTACTTTATTAAGCGTACCGTCGGCGCTTGAATTCAAAAACTCGGCGGTGACGTATTGAGCAGAAATATTAGATGTGATTCCAAAGCAAATCGCTATTGCGGCAAGAATAAAAGTTAATTTTTTCATTTTATTTTCTCCTGTATTTTGGGTGAACTTGTATAAGTCAAAAAGTGTTTTCATTTATAAGTGGTAATTTTTCTCAAAACATTTCATAAAAATTTTGTAAATTTGAAATTTTTTTGACTATTTCGTAATCGTTGAAATAAAAGAGTTTCGAGTTTTTACGGAATAATTAAATTTGTATTCGACAAATGTTCGCCGGCGTAAACCGAGAATAATGCACAGTTCGGCAAATTTTAATTAAACGAAAGTTGCACGTTACCCGAAATTAGCCTAAAGCATGTAAAAGGCAGCTCTTCAAGTAGCCGGAACAATGCTAAAATTGTTTTAGATATTCAACCCGGGATCGTCTGAATAAGTACCAATTAGAAAATCCTTTTATGAACTCAGCTATCATCGTCGCCGCCGGAAAGGGAACAAGATTCGGTGCGAACGTGCCGAAACAGTTTCTCGAAATTTGCGGGAGGGCGGTTATTATACACACTCTTGAAAGATTTGAAAACTGCGCGGCGATTGATGAAATAATTCTTGTTTTATCGAGCCTTGAAATCGAAGGTTTTCAGAAAAAAATTGAAAAATACAATTCAAAGAAGAGTATAAAAATCGTTGCCGGCGGAAGCACGCGCGCCGCGTCAGTTCAAAATGGATTAAGAGCGGTTGATGCGGAAAATACCAATGTTGTCGCCATTCACGACGGCGCGCGACCGCTCGTTTCCGTCGAAGAAATCGAGCGAACAATCGAAAAAGCGAGCGAAACCGGCGCGGCTTGTTTGACGGCAAAAGTCACCGACACGATAAAGGAAGTTTTCGGCGGCGCGATTGTCGGCACAATCGAACGGTCAAAATTGCGACGGGCTTTAACGCCGCAATGCTTTAAATTTGAAATTTTGCAAAAAGCCTTTGCGCCGGAAAACTTTGACGCTTCGGCGACCGACGAGTGTTACTTGGTCGAAAAAGCGGGCTTTTCGATTGCTTTTGTGGACGGCAGCTCAAGAAATATTAAAATAACAACGCCCGAGGATTTCGCCGTAGCCGAAATTTTGCTCGGACGCCCTGAATCGAGTTTTAATCTGAAATATTAAAACTTTGCCGCAATTTAGATTAGTTTCGGTCTTTAAATGAATTGAGAAGTTTACGAGCTGATTGAAATGATTGCTGATTTTTAATTTAACTTTATTCAAAAATTTCTTCGGGTTTTTCCGAGTTTTACCTTCAAATGTTCAGAATCGGTTTCGGAAATGACATTCATCGTTTAGAAGAAGGCTTGCCGCTCGTTTTGGGCGGCGTCGCAATCGAATCCGAACTCGGCGCCGTCGGGCATTCGGACGCCGACGCTTTAGCTCACGCCGTGACGGACGCGATTTTAGGCGCGCTCGCGCTCGGCGACATCGGTTCGCATTTTTCCGACAAAGACGAGCGCTGGCGCGGCGCCAACAGTTTTACATTTCTGCGTCACACGATAAATTTAATGAAGAATAAAGGTTTTTCAATCGTTAATGTTGACGCGGTGATCAGCCTTGAAAAGCCGAAGCTGCGTCCGTTTATTGACAAAATGCGGGGTAATTTAGCCGAAAGTCTGGAAGTTGATGTTGATTGTGTTTCGATTAAGGCGAAAACCGGCGAGAAAGTTGACGCGGTCGGAAAACTCGAAGCGATAAAAGCCGAAGCGGTTGTTTTGATACAACAAAACAAAAAAGCTCAATGAAATCGCGATTTAACGCTGTTTCATTGAGCTTTTTCCGGTTTGATTCAAGATAAGATTAATAAACGTCAGCGCCGTAAGAGTTGCCGATGCTCAAGACTTCGTACCAGGTACTGTTTATATCGGCGCTATATCCGGCTTCCAATTCGTGAATTTCGCCGGGGCTGAAGTGCGCTCGCGCTGAAGAGCTTTTCATTTTATCGAGAAAATTTGAATAATCGCGCCAAGCCTTCATATGTTTGAGCCAGGCTGTCTGAAAATCTCGCGGCGTATTTTCGTGCGATAAACTTTCCGAACTGTCGACGTATTCGGAAACGGCTTCGACATATTCAGGAAATGAAGGACTCGAATATGAAGGGCGATAACCTTCGCTGATTCGATAAAGTTTTCTATCGCGCTCGCCTCCGTTGCTTACGTCCTGTTTAATGATTGTTTCAATTTTACCGGCAACAAAGTTTCCTCGGTTTTTGAAACAACTCGTTTTCTTACCGTAATAACCGGGCGTTACGACTACGCTCGAAAACGGTTCGCTTTTAGTGATGAACAAGCTTGCAAAGGCGGTCGAGAGAACAAATGCGATGATAAATGCGGCGATTGATAAAATGGTTTTACTTCTCATAGCAAAATCTATTATCGCGCATCCGCCGGAAAAAAGGAAATGTTTTTTTACGAAATTTTTCAAAAAAATATGTCGGAAAAGCAAAAGTTTGTTAAAGTTATCCGAGTGACTCCGCAAGAAATAATCAGCATAAAACGCGACGAAAAAAAATTGTCCGCAATCGAGATAAACGCTTTCGTTGAAGGCGTATGCGGCGGCGACTGGGCTGATTATCAAACGTCTGCTTTGATAATGGCTTGTTATATAAACGGTTTGGATTCCGACGAGCAGAACGCCTTGACCGAAGCGATGCTCAAATCCGGTGAAACGCTCGATTTTTCCGACATCGAAAAGCCGAAAGCCGACAAGCATTCGACCGGCGGCGTCGGCGACAAGACTTCGCTGATAATCGCTCCGCTGGCTGCCGCGTGCGGCGTTGCCGTTCCAATGATCTCGGGTCGCGGTTTAGGTCATACCGGCGGAACGCTCGACAAACTCGAATCAATCGAAGGCTACAACGTCAATCTTTCGACTTCGGAGTTCAGAAAAGTCATCGAGCGATGCGGTTTTGCGATGACCGGACAAACGGCGGAAATCGCGCCCGCCGATAAAAAAATTTACGCGCTACGCGACGCGACGGCGACCGTTCCTTTTATTCCTTTTATCGTCGCTTCGATTATGTCGAAAAAATTGGCGGAAGGTTTGGACGCGCTCGTTTTGGACGTAAAAACCGGTTCGGGCGCGTTTATGAAAAAGCGCGACGATGCCGTTCGTCTCGCCGAAGCCCTCATTGCGACCGGAAACAATTTCGGTGTAAAAACCGAAGCCGTGATTTCGGATATGAATCAGCCGCTCGGCAAATACGTTGGAAACGCGCTCGAAGTTTACGAATGTATCAAGATTCTGCGCGGCGAAGCGGAAAGTTCGATTGAAAAGGAAACCGCCGAGTTATCCGTCGAGCTTGCCGCGCGAATGTTGTATTTATCGGGAATTGAAAACAGTCATATTGATTCAGCCAGAAGCAAAGTTTTAGAAAAATTGTCGGATGGTTCGGCGCTGGAAAGCTTTCGGCAGAACATCGAATTGCAGGGCGGGTGCGCGCATGTTTGCGACGACCCCGAAATGTTGCTCGATGCGAATGTAATTAAAAGCGAAATTGTAGCCGAAAGTTCCGGTTACATTTCGGAAATTGACGCGAGCTCAATCGGCGAAGCAGTAGGTTTGATCGGCGGCGGCAGGATAAAAGCCGAAGACGCCATTGATCCGGCAGTCGGCTACGTTTGCGAAATGAAAATCGGCGATTCGATTAACAAAGGCGAAGCGCTCGGCGTTTTATACAGCCGCAATGAAAGGCAGACGCATCTAATTAGCGAAAAATTGCGAAATGCGTATAAAATAAGCGGGGAAAAACCGCCGCAAACGGAACTCGTTAAAGAAATAATAAAATAGCCGCGAAAATGCGTGGAAAAACAAAGCCAAGTTGGCTGCGAATTATACGAATAGCACGAATAAGAAAAGGAAATAACAGGTTTGTGTAAATTGTGTTATTCGCGGCTCGATTTTTGAAGCGTTTTTGCGCTGAAATAAAGATATGAAGGCTGTAATCATTTTTGTTTTAATTGTAATTGCTTCATTGCTTGTCGCTTCGTGCGGCAATCAAACCGAAGCGGCGAAAAACGGCTGTCAAACGAAAGTCGGCATTGTTTTCGACATCGGCGGAAAAAATGACCGCTCATTTAACGCCGCAGCCTGGGAAGGCGTGAGGCGAGCTGAAAAGGATTTGAAAATTTGTCTCTACGATGTCGAGCCGGGAAACCCGACTTCGATTGAACCGGCAATGCGCGCTTTTGCCGAAAAGAATTTCGATTTGATTATCGGCGTGGGGTTCGCCCAAGGTCCGATTATGCAAAAAGTCGCTGATGATTACCCGAATATAAAGTTCGCCATCGTCGACGGCGTGATTTTTGAAAAAGACGGTAAAACGCCGAAATCCAACGTCGCATCGCTGGTTTTTCGCGAACACGAAGGTTCTTATTTAGTTGGAATGATCGCCGCGGAAAAATCGAAAACCGGCGTTCTAGGCTTTGTCGGCGGAATGGACATCCCGCTTATACATAAATTTGAAACCGGTTACGAAGAAGGCGCAAAAGCGGTCAACCCGAACATCCGCGTCATTGACAACTATGTCGGCGTAACCGATGCGGCATGGAATAATCCCGGAAAAGGCAAGGAATTGGCATTAAACCAGATTCAAAGCGGCGCCGACGTTATTTTTACGGCGGCGGGAAATTCCGGTCTCGGCGCGTTCGACGCGGTTGAACAGTTCGGAAAAGACGAAAACGGCGAAGCGAAAAAGTTTGTGATCGGCGTAGACTCGAATCAAAACGGCGTCAAACCCGGCTTCGTTTTGACTTCGATGGTCAAACGCGTAGATAACGCCGTTTACGACGTTGTGAAAGAAGTTAGAGAAGGGAAATTCAGCGGCGGTTTTCACGTATTCGGTCTCGACAAAGACGGCGTTGCATACGCGATGGACGAGAATAATAAAAATTTAATTTCCGAAGAGATTTTGCAAAAAGTAAATCAAGCCAAAGAAAAAATCGTCGTAGGTGAAATAAAAGTTACCGATGCGATGGCGAAATAGTAAATTTTGTTTGTAGATACCTTGAAAAAATCATAAATTGGGTCGAAGAATTATGTTTCTTCCGGACCGTCAGCGAGTCGGACGAATTGTTTCGATAAAGGAACTTGCTGAAGTCTATAGCCTGGAAACGAAAATTCCGATTGTCTTGCATTTTGAACCGGGAAAAGACATTTCCAAACGTCAGCCGCTAGCTCCGCCTTACAAGGATACAAAAGGCTATCCCTGGAGCTACGTCAGAGAAAATATGTCTCTTCTCGACGGTTTGCGGGAATTTCCCGAAATTATTAGCGATGGAACTCTGCCGCAAAACTTTACTTTTATTTTTGATGATAAACAAATTCACATTTTAACTGTTGAAAAAACTGTAAATTGGTGGAAGAAAAAGATTTTGACAAAATAGGTAATCAAAAATGCTTGAACTGAAAAATATAACAAAAACGTTCGGCGATGTAGTTGCCAACGACGGCGTTTCGATAAAAATCGAAAAAGGCACGATTCACGCGATTGTCGGTGAAAACGGCGCGGGCAAATCTACGATTATGCGCATCGCTTACGGTTTTTACACGCCTGACGGCGGCGAAATTTTAGTTGACGGACAGCCCGCCAACATTCGTAACCCGCACGATGCAATCGCTCTTGGAATCGGTATGGTTCACCAGCATTTTATGCTCGTTGATACGATGACGGTTGCCGAAAATATTATTTTAGGCGCGGAAACCGGCGGCGCGGCTAATCTAGATCTGGAAAAGGCGAATAAAGATATTCTCGCTCTTTCCAATGAATTGCGTCTCGGCGTTAATCCCCGGGCGACGGTCGAAGAATTGTCGGTCGGAGCTCAGCAGCGCGTCGAGCTTCTCAAGGCGCTTTATCGAAACGCTCAGCTTTTGATTCTCGACGAGCCGACCGCCGTTTTAACGCCGCAGGAAACCGAAGATTTTTTCAGTATTTTGCGCCGGATGCGCGAACAGGGAAAAACGATTGTCATTATCACGCACAAACTTGAGGAAGTTCTCGCCATTTCCGACGACGTGACCGTGATGCGCGACGGCAAAGTCGTCGGAGAAGTGAAAACAAGCGAAACGACGGCGAAAGAATTAGCCAGAATGATTGTCGGGCGCGACGTTTTGTTAAGAGTTGAAAAAACCGACGCCATTCCCGCTGAAACGGTTTTGAATGTGCAGAATCTTATCGTAAGAAACGCACACGGCGAGGCTTTGAACGGAGTTTCCTTTAACGTTCGAGCGGGCGAAATCGTCGGCGTCGCGGGAATTGAAGGAAACGGACAAACTGAGTTAATCGAAGCGATTGCCGGTTTAACTCCGCCCGCTAATTTGAGCGGACGAATCGAGCTTTTCGGCAAAGAAATAACGTATGTCGCGGCGCGTCGGCGAAAAGAACTGGGCATCGCGCACATTCCCGAAGATCGCCACCGGCGCGGGCTTCTTCTCGATTCGGATTTGGAAGAAAATTCGATTTTGGGCGTTCATTATCGCCCACCGGTGACTTCAGGCGGCTTTTTGAACGCAAATTCGATTGAAACGCGAACGAAAGAAATTATCCAAAATTTTGATGTGCGTCCGCCAAACCCGGAATTAAACGCCCGCGCTTTATCGGGCGGAAATCAGCAAAAACTCATCATTGGGCGCGAATTCGAGTTGAATCCGAAGTTGCTTTTAGTTTCGCAGCCGACGCGCGGCGTTGATATCGGCGCGATTGAATTTATTCACCGCAAATTGATCGCTTTGCGCGACGCCGGAACCGCCGTTTTGCTGGTTTCTGCCGAACTCGAAGAAGTAACGGCGCTGGCGGACAGATTGCTGGTCGTCAGCAAAGGAAAAGTTGTCGGCGAAGTTGATCCGAAAACGACTTCTACCGAAGAAATCGGCTTGATGATGACGGGCGGGAATTGAAATTTTAGCCACGAACAAACGCGAAAGGTCACGAAAACTTTTTTTAGCTACGAATTACACAAATCAGCACGAATAAAGAAAAAAAAAGCAATTTCTTTTAATATTCGTGAAAATTCGTGTAATTCGTGGCTAAAAAATTTCTCGTTTTGCGCCTTTTGTGCCTTTTGCAGCTATTCTTCTTTCTTTTTGTTCCGCCGACGGTAATAAAATGTTATTCCGAGACCGAAAAAGTTATTCACCAGTAAAACTGCGTTCGTAACGGTGAAAACCCAGTTGCCTAGCAAATAGCTGTAAACCGTAAAACCGATAGAAGCGAGAACCTGCCCGGCGAAAAGCCATTTTGATACGCCTTCGCCGGTGCCTTCTTTCCATTGTTTGTAAACCTGCTTGATGAGGGTGGCGAGCAGTATTATCGAACTCAGCCAACCGATTATTTCCGTCATACTTTAAAATGTAAAACGGATAACGAAAAAAGGAAAACATCAAATTTCAATTGTCCATAATCCATTTTACATTTTACATTTTCACAACAGCTTGGGGCGCATGCAAATTGAATAAATTCTTCATTTTTTCGACCGCTTTTTGAAGGTTTCCCATCGAAGTCGCGTATGAAAGCCGCAAAAATCCTTCCGCGCCGAAACCCGCGCCGTCCGTCACAACAACCTGCGCTTCGTTTAATAAATATTCGGCGACATCGGCGGATGTTTTGAATTTATCGCCGAGCATTCCGCGCACGTCCAAAAAAGCGTAAAAAGCGCCTTCCGGCTGCGAGCATTTCGTTTTTTCGATTTCGCAAAGTGCCGGAATCAGCCATTTGCGGCGACGATCATATTCGGCGAGCATCGCGCCGACCGCTTCCATAGATTCTTCGCGTCTCTGCAACGCCTCAGCGCAGGCGTATTGCACGAAGCTCGTCGGGTGCGTCGCGGAATGGCTTTGAAGTTTAACCATCGCTTTCGTCCATTCTTCGCTGGCAATCGTGTAGCCGATGCGCCAGCCGGTCATCGCGTAAGTTTTTGAAAACGAACCGGCGACGCAGACGAACTTTCGCAGTTCGGTCGGCAATACAGCCGAAGTAAAAACTTTTGCCGGCGGATACGCGAAAAACAAATAACATTCGTCGGTTAAAACGTAAACGTTTTTTTCCGCACAAACCTCGACAATTTTTCGCATTTCTTCGGCTGGAACGACGCGCCCGGTCGGATTGTTCGGGGAGTTGATAATTAAAATTTTCGTTTTGTCGGTGATTGAGTCTTTGACCTGTTCGGCGGTTAACTGAAAGTCTGTTTCTTCGGTTTCGATATAAACGCTGTTGGCGCGGCAAAAAGTGGCTATTTCGGGGAAAGTTACCCAGTAAGGTTTGGGAATCAAAACATCATCGTCGGGATTCAAGATTGTGCAGGCGGCGTTAAAAAGCGCTTGTTTTCCGCCGCACGATGCCGCAACTTCGGACGGTGCAAATGAAGCGCCGAATTGTTCGTAGTAAAAATCGACGATTGATTCCTGAAAAGTTTTCATTCCGGCGCTCGGCGTGTACTTCGTCAAGCCTTTGTGCAAACCTTCGATTGCCAGATCCACAATAAATTTCGGTGTCGGAAAATCAGGCTCGCCGACCGTCAAATCGAGAACGTCCAAGCCCTGCTCGCGCATCTGCGCGGCTGTCTGCGCGGCTTTCAACGTTGACGAAGCGCGCATTTCGGCAACATTTTCGGAAACGGGAAACGAAGATTTTGCGGCGTGATTTTCTGTTTTCATAATTTTTTTCGATCCGAAATTTTCGAACTTTAAGAATTATCGCCGAATAACAAATTAAATACAAAAAATAAAATTAAAATGGGGAATTCATATGTTTTCAGAAATTTACAAAGCCTTTCAGACGGATTCTAAAAACTCGACGCGATTTCCGAACGGATCGCGAAACTCGAAACGATTGCAGCCGGGAATTGGAACGCCTTCGATGATTTTTACGCCGTAATTTTCCAGTTTTTCGCGCCATGCCTGCAAATTTTCGACTTCGTATGCGAGATGCGCTTTTGTTTTTGTGCGGTCGAAATCGTTTTCCGTTCCGACATGAATTTGAAAATCGCCGAGCCGCATCCAGAAGCCGCCGCGCCCGTGTAAAGACTCGGGTTTCGGAATTTCCGTTAAACCTAAAAAATCGCAGTAAAACTTTCTAGCTTCCGCTTCAGCGCTTTTCGGGATTGTAATTTGCGCGTGCTGAACTTTCAGAATTAAAGGGGTTTTTATCATTTATTGCTGTTTAGTTTTTCGCGCATTCTCGCTTCAATCATTTCCGGCACAAGACCTTCGACGCGTCCGCCGAGCGTGAAAACCTGTTTTATCAAATTTGAGCTGACGTAGGAATATTCTTCCGCCGCCATCAAAAAAACCGTTTCGATTTCCGGTTCTAAGCGCCGGTTCATCAATGCCATTCGCAATTCGTATTCGTAATCGGAAACGGCGCGAATGCCCCGCACAATCGCCGTCGCGTTTTTTCTTTTCGCGTAATCGGCGGTCAAACCGGAAAAACTGTCAACGAGCAAACGGCAATCGCCCGAATCAACTTCGAGCAAAGTTTTTTCGATCATCGCACAGCGTTCTTCGGGCGAAAACATCGGATGTTTTTCGGGATTATTAAGCACGGCGATAATGATTTCATCGAACAAGTCAACGCTGCGCCGGATGACATCGAGATGTCCCATCGTCAAAGGATCGAATGAGCCGGGAAAGATTGCGCGACGAAGATTCATTTGCTGTTTATTGTGTACCTAAAGACAGCTTAATAATAAATGATAAACGGCAAATGATAAATGTTGGATTAAATAAGTTTGTAATAAAAATGTAAAATAGACCGGGTGCATTGCCCAAATTACCAAAAAGGCGAAAAATGAGTTATATTCTAATATTTCGCAAATGAACGGCGATTCATTTTAATTAACAACGGAGAAATACCGGAACTCTCGAATGAAAAAGAACGGACAGGCGGCGGCATTTTACGATTTGGAAGGAACTCTTCTCAGCACGAATCTCGTGCACACGCTTGCATTTTACGCGCGGCGTCAGCAGGGCATATTTAAAACGGTGAAAAAATCCGTTGGCACTTTGGCTAAACTGCCGCTTTTCGGCGCGACGGATTTATATTCGCGCAACGTTTTCAACGAATTTTTTTTCCAGAGCTACAAAGGCGAATCAGCCGACCGTCTGCGTTTTTTTTCGGAAGAGTTGTTTGAAGACGTTTTAAAACCGGCGATTTACCCGGGCACAAAAGAATTGATCGCACAGTCGAAAAAAATCGGGCAGCGGCAAATCGTTATAACCGGCGCGCTCGATTTTACGATTGAGAAATTGATGGATTACTTGGAAATTGACGATTACAAAGCGAATCGTCTGGAATTTGTGAACGGTTATGCGACCGGCAGAATTTTGCCGCCCGTGATGGCATCGGCGACTAAAGCGAAATGGATGCGCGAATACGCCGAGAAAAACAATATAAACTTAAGCGAATCATACGCTTATTCCGACTCGATTTCCGATTTGCCGATGCTTTCGATTGTCGGGCATCCGGTCGCAGTAAACCCGGATTTTCGTTTGAAACAAACCGCCATGCAGCACGATTGGGCGATTTTGAATCTGAAGTAAAATGTTGAAAGTGAAAAGAAAGTTATTAAAACGAAAAACTGTCTTCGTCGCTTTATTCTTGTTGTTTGCCGCCGTTTTATTTGCGCAAACTCAGAACACGGCAAAGAAGGCGTCGGTCGCGCCGAAATCAAAAATAATAAACGCCGAACGATTGCTCGCGGATGTCAAAACGCTTTCATCCGACGAGATGAAAGGTCGAAATTCCGGTTCGCCGGAAATCATCAAAGCGCGTGATTACGTCGTAAAAAGATTCAAAGAAACGGGGGTGAAGCAGCTCCGCGATTCGTATCTACAGGAATTTGGTTTTAAAGATAGGCGAAGTTCTGAAACCATCAAAGGGGCGAACGTTTTCGGAATTATTAAAGGAAAGAAAAATCCCGAAAAATACATTATCGTAACCGCGCATTACGATCATGTCGGCGTAGAAAAGGGCGAAATTTACAACGGCGCGGACGATAATGCTTCGGGCACGGCGGCGCTTTTTGCGATTGCCGAGTATTTCGAGAAAAACCGCCCGTCGAATTCGCTAATTTTCGTTGCGTTTGACGCCGAAGAAAAAGGCTTACAGGGAAGTCGTCATTTCGTCGCGAATCTGCCCGTGAAAAAAGAATCGGTTTTGCTTAACGTCAATATGGATATGGTTTCGCGCAGCGACCGCAACGAACTGTACGCGGCTGGAGCTTTTCATTATCCGTTTTTGAAGTCGCATCTTTTAGCAGCACAAAAAAATGCGCCGATCAAATTATTGCTCGGACATGATGATCCGAAATTAGGACATAACGACTGGACTTCGCAATCAGACCAAGCCGCGTTTCATAAAGAAAAAATTCCGTTCGTCTATTTCGGCGTCGAAGATCACGCGGACTATCATAAACCGACAGACGATTTTCAAAATATTACGCAGGAATTTTACGTCGGCGCGGTCGAAACGATTTTAGCGGCAATAAAAACTTTTGATAAAAACTTGCCGCAGTCCGAAAAATAAAAAATCGACACGCGTTAATTAAACAAAACTTAGAACAATAAAATGGCACTTCAACTTAGAAGAAAAACACACGAATCAATCGTTTACATTGACCGCGACAGCGCGCCGCGAATTATGCCTTTCGGTGAGGATTTTATTTTGGAAGACATCCCGGTCGGTACGCGCGTGATTTATCCGAATCCGCCGATTAAAGGCTTGCCGAATCGTGAAGCCGCCATACGTTATGCGGTGAATCATCCGATTGACGCGAAACCGCTTTACGCGCAGCTCGAGCCGGGAATGCGCGTGACGATTGCAATGGACGATATTTCGCTGCCTTTACCGCCGATGCAGACGCCGGATTTGCGGCAGACGATGCTTGAAGTCGTTCTGGATATGTGTGCGGCAAACGGCGTTGACGACATTCATTTAATTGTCGCCAACAGTTTGCACCGAAAAATGACCGCTTGGGAAATGGAGCGAATGGTCGGCTCGAAGATTTTTAACGAATATTATCCAGATCGTTTTTATAATCACGATGCCGAGGACGACGAAAATTTAATTACTTTGGGACACACGCGGCATAATGAACCGCTTCGGGTAAATCGTCGCGCCATCGAAAGCGATATTTTGATTTATTTGAACATCAATCTTGTACCGATGGACGGCGGTCATAAATCGGTCGCAGTGGGTCTTTGCGATTACGAAAGTTTGCGCGCCCATCACGAACCGCAGACGATTCGCGATTCGCATTCGTATATGGATCCGCCTGCGTCTGAACTCAATCACAAAGTCATTCGTCTCGGCAAACTGGTTGACGAGCAATGCAATGTCTTTCACATTGAAACTGCGATTAACAATCGAATGTTTCCCGAAGGCTATGATATTTTGACCAGAAACGAGGACGAATTTTCGTTTATGGACAGAATGAAATGGGAAGCGATGAAGCGTACGTTTTCAAAACTTCCGCGCGGCGCGAGAAGAAAAATGCTGCACGCGATTCCGGCGCAATACGAATTAATCGGCTGTTTTGCCGGAGAAACGGAGAAAGTTCACGAAAAGATTCTCGAACTTAATTACAGGCAATACGAAATTCCGGTCAAAGGTCAGTGCGATATTATGATCACGGGAATTCCGGATATTTCGCCGTATAATGTCTATTCAGCATTGAACCCACTTTTAGTGCAAGTGATGGCGCTTGGCTATCACTTTAATATGTTTCGCAATAAACCTTTGTTAAGAAAGGGCGGAGTAATGATTATTACGCATCCGTGTTTCGATGAGTTCGACCATAATTTTCATCCGAGCTATATCGAATTTTTTCATCGCCTTTTGCCTGAATCGCGCGACGCTTTTTATCTGCGCGACAAATACGAGCGCGAGTTTGCTGAAAATCCTGCTTATGTAGAAATGTACCGGCGCGGCAACGCTTATCACGGCGCGCACCCGTTTTTTATGTGGTACTGGGGCGAAAACGGTCGCCAGCACGTCGGTAAAGTCATCGTCGCGGGCGCAGAAAATGCTCACGTTCCCGAAATTTTAGGCTGGGAGCGTGCAGATAATTTGACAGAAGCGATTGCGATGGCGCGAAATTATATGGGCAGAAATGCAGAAATAACGATGCTTCATCAACCAATGATAGGTTTATGTAATGTGACTGATTAAAATGGAAGCCATAATTTTTGTTGGCATACAAGGCACGGGAAAATCTACCTTTTACAAAGAAAGATTTTTCGACACTCACATTCGCGTCAATCTCGATATGGTGAGGACAAAGCATCGGGAAAAATTAATTCTTGAAGCGTGTCTTGAAGCCAAGCAAAAATTTGTTGTTGATAAAATGAATGTAACCTGCGAAGAACGCGCAAGGTACATCGAAAAAGCAAAAATATACGGCTTTAAAGTCGCCGGTTATTATTTTAATTCAAATTTGAAGAAAGCTCTCGAACGCAATGGTCGGCGAACGGGCAGAGCTAGAGTTCCTGATAAGGGACTTTTTGATGCTTTTAAAAGATTGCAAATTCCTGCATACAAAGAAGGCTTTGACGAGCTTTTCTATGTTTGGATTAGCGACGAAAATCAGTTTGTCGTGAAAAGTTGGAACGAGCCGCAAGTGCATTGATTGCGGAAAGGTTTTAGCAAAGCGCAGATGTATTAAAATTGATTACGAAAATCCTATTTGCGACGAATTTGGGGATTTTATTAGAAGCTAATTGTGATAAAAGTCCTCAAACACAAAACTTGAAAACTAACGGGCTTTTTTATGCAGTTCAAAATTCAGTAGAGGAGGTTTTTATGAGCGATATTGAGCAAACGTCAGAATTAAATGCGTTAAAATCGAAGTTGCATTCAACTTGGACGGCAGGAGACTTCGGGCAGATTGCGAAATCTTTTGCTGACGGCGCGGCGGAGTTTATCGAACGATTGAATTTGCGAGCCGGAGAGCGTGTTCTCGATGTCGCCTGCGGCACCGGAAATCTTTCTCTTCCGGCGGCACGTTTGGGAACAACTGTAACAGGCGTAGATATTGCCCAAAACTCAATTGAGCAAGCTCGCGCTGATGCCGAAGCTGCAGGATTAAAAATACAATTCGATGTCGGAGATGCGGAAAATTTGCCTTACGACGATGCAAGCTTTGATGCGGTCGTAACAATGTTTGGAGCGATGTTTGCCCCTCGTCCCGAATTGGTAACCGCTGAACTGAAACGTGTTTGTCGTTCGGGCGGAGTAATCGCGATGGCAAATTGGACTCCTACAGGTTTTATCGGGCAGATGTTTAAAATAACTGGAAAACATGTTACGCCGCCGAAGATGCCTTCGCCGATTTTGTGGGGAGATGAAACGACTGTCGGGGAGCGATTTCGAGAAGGAATATCTGACTTAAAGTTAACGCGCCGCGAAATTGCCTTGAGATTACCATTTTCACCGGTCGAGGTGGTCGAACATTTTCGTCTTTATTACGGACCGACACAAAAGGCTTTCGACGCTTTAGATGACGGCGCGAAGCAGGCATTAAGACGGGATTTGGAGGAGCTCTGGACGGAAAATAACAGCGCCGCCGACGGCACAACCGATGTGAAATCGGAATATTTGGAAGTAATAGTCGTACGCTCTTGAAAAATAAAAAATCAAATTCATCCTTATGAAATTATCACCAACCCAGATATTTAAGGGTAAAAAAATCTTTTTCATCGGAGGCACCGGCTTTGTCGGTAAAGTGACGCTTTCGATGCTTTTGCATAATTTTCCGGACATTGGAAAAGTTTACGCGACGGTTCGCGCCAGAGACGCACGCGAGTCGGAGATTCGTTTTTGGACGAGCATCGTGACGAGTCCTACGTTTGACCCTTTAAGGGAAAAATACGGCGATAAATTTGAAGATTTCATACGGGAAAAGGTAGTGCCTGTCAACGGCGATGTCGGGAATGAATTTCTTGGTCTTGATGAAAAAGAAGCCGAAAAGATAATGCGCGATTGCGACATTATCATCAACGGTGCGGGAAACGTTACGTTCAATCCGCCGCTCGAAAGCGCGCTGAGGACGAACGTCGTCGGGTCGAATAATATTTTGAAAATGGCGCGCTTGATGAAGCGACCGTGCCTAGTTCACGTTTCGACCTGCTTTGTCGCCGGAAAACGCAGCGGCACGATTTGGGAAAACGAGCCGGTCGTCGGTTATTTCCCCAGAAAAAACGAACTCCTCGGCACGACTTTTGATGTCAATAAAGAAATCGAAGACTGCGCTCGTTTGTCAGAACAGGCGCGGCAGGAAGCGACCGACGCGGTGCAGATTGCGAAATTTCGTGAACAAGCCAGAGAAAGATTCGTTGAAGAAGGACGCGACCCGGACGACGAAGACGAATTAAAATCGGCGATTTTCCGCGAGCGCAAAATGTGGATTCGCGAACGAACGACCGAACTCGGAGCCGAACGCGCCGATTATTGGGGCTGGACGAATATTTACACTTACTCGAAATCGCTTGCCGAGCAAATTATCGCGCAGCAGGAAGATATTGTGAAAATTCTGGTGCGTCCTTCGGTCGTCGAATCAGCGCAAAATTATCCGTTTGCGGGTTGGAACGAAGGCTTTACGACGACCGCGCCCTTAATCTTAATAGCTTTGCGGGGACAGCCGATTTTTCCGGTCAACGAAAAACTTGTTTTAGATATTATTCCGGTTGATATGGTCGCCGGCGCGATTCTCGGCGCGGCGATGAACGCGCTCGTTGACGATAAACCGCCTCTTGTTTTCCAAGCATGTTCGGGTGACACGAATCCGAACGATATGAAGCGGATGGTCGGATTGGTCAGCCTT
>DASVQY010000065.1:0-64621 GCA_036388895.1 Pyrinomonadaceae bacterium
GGTCGTCTTCTAACGCCTTCAACGCTTCGTCCAGAGTTCCCGGCAGATTCGGAACGTCTTTTAATTCCTCGGGCGACAAATCGTATATGTCTTTGTCGAGCGGCTCGCCCGGATCAATGCGATTTTGCACGCCGTCAAGTCCCGCCATCAAAAGCGCGGCAAAGGTGATATACGGATTGCACGACGGATCGGGCGGACGAAATTCGAGCCGTTTTGCCTTCGGCGATTGCGAAAACATCGGGATTCTTACGGCTGCCGAACGATTTCTCGCCGAGTAAGCCAGATTCACCGGAGCTTCAAAGCCCGGAACAAGCCGTTTGTAGCTGTTTGTCGTCGGCGCGGCGAAAGCGACGAGCGCCGGCGCGTGTTTCAACAAACCGCCGATATAAAATCGAGCCGTTTCCGAAAGTCCCGCGTAACCGTCGCCGGCAAAAAGCGGGCTGTCGTCTTTCCACAACGATTGATGACAATGCATTCCCGAACCGTTGTCGCCGTAAAGCGGTTTCGGCATAAAAGTCGCCGTTTTTCCGTGCGCGAAAGCCGTGTTTTTGACGATGTATTTAAAAAGCATCACGTTGTCAGCCGTGTGCAGCAGGTTGGAAAAACGAAAATCAATTTCGCATTGTCCGGCGGTGGCGACTTCGTGATGATGACACTCGACGCTGATGCCGACATCAGCCAAAATCAGCGAAATCGCATTTCGCAAGTCAATCAATGTGTCGGTCGGCGAAACCGGAACGTAGCCTTCTTTCGGACGAATGTGATTGCCCTGATTCGGAGACATATCATTGCCGTTTCTGCCTGTGTTCCAGTGCCCTTCTTCGGAATTTACTTTAAAACCGGCTGAATGCTGTTCGTTGTGGTAGTAAACTTCATCGAAAACAAAAAATTCCGCTTCCGGTCCGACGAAAATCGTGTCGGCGATGCCGGTAAATTTCAGATAACTTTCGGCGCGAACGGCAACCGAACGCGGGTCTAACCCGTAACCTTCTTTCGTAATAGGGTCAACGACGTTTGCAATCAAACAAATCGTCGTTTCTTCGGCGAACGGGTCAATCCAGAAACGCGAAGGATCTGGAACGAGCAGCATATCCGATTCGTTAATTACCGCCCATCCTCGTAAAGACGAAGCGTCGAATCCGAAACCTTCTTCAAAGCTGTCTTCGGTTAATTGTTCGATTGGATAAGTTAGATGATGCCAAGAACCGATCAGATCCGT
This sequence comes from Pyrinomonadaceae bacterium, assembly GCA_036388895.1. Lineage (GTDB taxonomy): Bacteria > Acidobacteriota > Blastocatellia > Pyrinomonadales > Pyrinomonadaceae > SXVE01. The sequence goes on from DASVQY010000065.1 coordinate 1,220, forward strand.
AAAACGAACCGAAACAAACCTCGCGCCTTGATCGGACGCGTAGCTCAACACATTTTTTGCGTTCATTAAATCTCCTGTAAAACCGGGTGAAAAGTTTTTGAAAGTTTGCGAATCTTTTCACGCGCAAATTTCCGAAGAGATTCTACAATAGACTCAAGCCGCAGCGCAAAATCCGATTTCTAAAAATTTTTTGTTTTTAAGTGTGTTTTTACCGACAAATTATTTCGTTACAACTTCAGTTTTTTCCGGCGTAGCGTAACCGACGGCTTTGCCTTCCATATTCAAAAGCTGAACTTTAACGTAACCTTTATCCTTGCCGGAAGAGAATATTTTTTTCAACAGCTCTTCTTTTTTCTCGAGCGAGAGCGCGTCCCACGAAGGCGATGTCACGCCGTAAAATGTATTTTCGTTGATGCGCGCCGTTTGCAAATATTCTTTCAACGAAGAATTTTCCAAATTTACCTTTTTTACCTTCGCCGAAGCGCTGGTTTCCGCCGCTCCGTAATCCGACCAAAAGTACAACCCGAAGCTCGCCAAAACGATTAAAACAGTCGCAGTAAGAAGCCACTTGTTTACGGCGAACAATTCGTTTGCGGCTTTTACTTTTGTTTTTTCAATTTTTGCTTTATCTGTCTTAGTTTTTCGGGCAGCCGCGGAATTCGGCTTCGCTTCGGTTTTCGCGGCATTGGCGATTGCCGGCGAAGATTTTTCGGGCAAAGGCTTTTTCGCGGGTACGCTTGGCGGCGGCGTTTTGCTTTGTTTGTTTTTTTCTTTGAGCAGTTCGACTAATTGAAGCGTTTTGCTCGTCGAATCCGAAATCAATTGCTCATTTATAAAACCGTATTTCTCTTCAAAATTGACGATACCGGATTTATCCCGCTCGATTTCGATTAAATCAACGAACCTATTACCGATTCGGATATTGCTTTCGATGATTGTCGCCGTTATCAGAGGAGCGAAAAACATTTCGTCAGTGCTTTCTTTAAAAAAGCGCAAACGATTGAAAAAATCATTGTTCACTAATTCGTCGAAACTTTCCGCGCCTTCGGCTTCAGCCATAAATTCTTCTAATTTTACGGCTGTCTCGGCTATTTTCGTTTCGTTTTCGCCGGTTAAATAAAGCGGCACGCTCGACCATTCGGCGTATAATTCTCCGAGATGCTCAATCAACTCCTCGCGCGTGAAAACCATCACTCGTTTTTCGCCGCCGATGTCTTTGGCGAAAAGCCTCGTCGCGATCAAATCGAATTTTCCGCGAACCGGTTCCGAAAACGGCAGATTGCGGTAAAAGCGAGCCAGCGAAATCAAAGCCTGCGAGCTTAAAGGCGGTTTCGTCGTTTCGCAGAAGCGGCGCAGTTGTGCGACCGTGATTTTTTTGTCTCGATGCGAAAGCGCCGAGCACCAGTTTTCGGTTTCCTGCATTAAACGAAACTCGGCTTGCGCGTGTTCGGACGATTTAACATTCTCGGAAACCTGCAAAAAATCGTGGAGAGCTTTTTTTACCGCAATATCGTCGTAAACTTGAGCGACGGTTTTGGATTGTTCGCGTTCGACGCCGGACAAAACGTGCTCGACCATTTGCAGCCCGGAAACTTCTTCCATCGCGCGCTTGCGGTAAAATTCTTTTTCGTCAACGACCGGCGCATTTTCTTGAAAGATCGTTTCCGGCGGTTTCGCTTTTGTTTCCCGAACATTTGTCTTGAAGGGAGCCTCGGCTTCCGGCATAACCTTTACTTCGCTCTTTTTCGCCGAAGAAAAATCCGCCAGCGAAGTAATTTCTTCAAATTCGTCGGCGGCTAATACTTGAGGCTGAACAAGCGTTCCGCTCGGATGGTCTGAGAGTTTTTCGACAAAAGAAAAATCGGCGAACGCGTCCGCCTTTTTCGATTCGGTGCCGGAAGAGTTCGGAAACATTTCGTTTTCTTTGTTTTTCCCCGTCTTGATAACGGTTTCTTCAAGCAAATCTTCTTCTTTGAGCGCCCCGATCAGGTCTTCAAAAACATTCATTTTTTCACCTTTTTATTCATCGAAGATTCATTTATTACTCTACGACTTCCGTAATCACACCGCTTTGATTGAGTTCGATGACGTAGGGCGGCGTCGTGCCGAAACCGGGTCTGGTGGCAATAATTTTATATTCTCTCTTCAATTGGTCATCGGTTAATCCCGGTTCCATGACAAAACTGAATGGTCCTTTTATCAGAGCTCCGTCCGCGTAGGTTCCGAGATTGCCTTGTTGATCCTCGAGCAATTCATTTAATTTTGCGAAACGGTTATTTTGCGAGTAATACCTAACCTGCAAAGTCGAAAGTGACCTCATTGAGGCATAAGCGCTGGCGTTTTCCGCAGACTGTCTCGCGCGCATCAGTGAAGGAACCGCGATTGCCGCGATAACACCTATGATTACAACAACAAGCAGCAACTCTATTAATGAAAAACCGCTTTGATTATGTTTGATTTGATAATTCTTTTTCATGAGTTTAAATCCCGCTTTATGACAATTTTTGGCACCCTTTTTTGACAACTATCGGCATTTTTGATACAGAACGTAAATCCAAATTGCGTCAACCCGTGTATTTAATTACGTTTGAAGAAACAAACGAATTTCAGACGCTGGGTATTTTGCAATGTTTATGCCAATGTTTTTCGCTTGCCTCAAAGATTGTTTTAACCGGGCGAAAAAATAGTTGTTGTTCTGGTATTTGTTTTTTGGTAAATTTCTATTAAGCTATAAATTTTTATATCAGTTACACAAATTTTCCGGCGTGACGGATTGGAGCAACGCAAATTGAGCGCAGTCACAGAACAGACTTTAGAAACATACGGCATAGAAAATTGGGGCGCAGGGTATTTCGGAGTAAACCGAAAAGGTAATTTAATCGTTCGCGCTCCTGAAAACGAAAATCTGACGGCAGATGTCAAAGAAATCATTGACGATCTAGCCAAACGCGGCATTCACACTCCGGTTTTACTGCGTTTTCCCCAGCTTCTTTTCGGACAAATCCGCAGACTTCAGTCGGCATTCAAAAAAGCTATCAAAGAATTTGAATACGACGGCGGACATTTGTGCGTTTACCCGATGAAAGTCAATCAAAATCGGGCTGTCATCGAAGAATATCTGCGCGAAGGCTCGCGTTACAATTTCGGTCTCGAAGCCGGGTCGAAAGCCGAGCTTTACGCGGCGGTCGCGCTCGAACAAGCTCCCGAGAGTCTTCTCGTTTTAAATGGCTTTAAGGACAGAGATTTCGTTGAACTCGCATTCGCCGCCGCGCAAGCCGGAAAAAACGTCGTCATTGTTATCGAAAAACTTTCCGAACTCGAACATACGCTGAAGCTCACCGAAGAAATTACGGCGGAAAACCCGGAAGCGCGTCTTCCGATGGTCGGCGTGCGAGTTAAACTTTACTCGAAAGGTTCGGGCAAATGGGAAAAATCGGGCGGCGAGGCAGCTAAATTCGGGCTGACGACAACGGAGATTCTCGAAGTTATCCGCCAGCTTCAAGCCGCCGGGCGAATTGAAATGCTCAAGTTGCTGCATTTTCATATCGGCTCGCAACTGACTGATATTAAACGCATTAAAAATGCGATGAAAGAAGCCGCGCGAACTTATTCGAAAATCCGACAAATGGAGATTCCGATTGAATATCTCGATGTCGGCGGCGGTATGGCGGTTGATTACGACGGTTCGAAGACATCATTTGAATCGTCGGCGAATTACAACGCGCAGGAATTCGCCAACGATATTATTTACGTCATCAAAACGGTTTGCGACGACGAAAACGTTCCGCATCCGACGATTATTCAGGAATCGGGACGCTATCTTTCCGCTTATCACGCTATTTTGGTGACGAATATACAAGACGAAATCGAAACGGTCGTTGAAGATATCGCCGATCCGATTTCCGTTAGTGTAGATGATCCGCAAGTCGTCAAAGAGCTTTTCGATTTGCGCGAAACGTTGAACGGAAAGAATTATCAAGAGTATTATCACGACGCGCTCGAAAACCGCGAAGAGCTTTTTACGATGTTCAATCTCGGCTTGATTTCGCTCGAAGACAAAGGCAAAGGCGAAGTCCTTTTCTGGGACATCTGCGAAAAGGCGGACTTTTACGCGCAGCAAAAAAAATACGTTTCCGAAGAATTCAACGATTTGCGCCGCTTGATGTGCGCCAAATACCTGGCGAATTTTTCGGTTTTTCGCTCGATGCCCGACAATTGGGCGCTCGAACAGCTTTTTCCGATAATCCCGATTCATAAACTCAACAAAAAACCGACCGAATATGCGACGCTGTGCGACATAACGTGCGATTCTGACGGAATCGTTGATAAATTCGTTGATTTGCACGACGTAAAACCGGTTCTCGAACTTCATAAACTCGAGAAAAAAGAGCCTTATTATTTAGCGATGATGCTTATCGGCGCTTATCAGGAAGTGATGGGCAATAATCACAATCTTTTCGGCACTCCGCATGAAGCGCACATTTTTATCGGCGAAGACGGTCACATTATCAAAAAAGTTATTTATGGCGACACGCTCGGAGACGCGATTTCAAGCGCCCGCTTCGATTCCGTTCAGCTTCACGATCAGTTTCGGCGAACTATTCTGAGACGCATTAAAGACGGTGAGCTTTCAACTAAGGTCGGAAATCAGCTGATTGAATTTTACGAAGACCAGGCGGAAAGTTACACCTATCTTTCGCCGAACAACGGCGCCTCGAAAGATTAGAAAAACTAGAAAAAAACTAGAATTACAAAACAAAAAGAGATTAGAAAAAGAATATTTTTTATATTTAGATTATTAGACAAAAACGTTTAGACGGAGAAATTATGGTAGCTCAAAAAAAGACAAAGGCTTCAAAGTTTTTAACGGTTCCGACACGACCGATTCCGATTGACCGCGACCGCTCGGTCGCCGGGCTTCTGGAAAAAATGGAAGGAGCCGGTTTCGGCGCGAAACAATTGGCGGAGGCGCACCGCATCTGGCTCGATATGCTCGACGACAATTCGACCATTTTTTTATGCGGTTCGGGAAATCTGATTCCATCGGGGATGCGTCGGCTGCTCGCCTATGTCATAAAAAACCGTTTTGTGGACGTAATCGTAATGTCGGGCACGGTCTTGTTTCACGATATTCACGAAACGCTCGGACGCAATCATTACCAGGCTCACCCGAGTATGATTGATGAAGAGCTTGAATCGTCAGAGGTTGCGCGTATCGGTGATATGCTCGCCAATTTGGAAGAGTATCGCGAAGCCGACGAATGGGTCGGCAGTGTTCTCAATCAATTGGAAATGACCCGCGCTTATTCGGTCCGCGAATTTCTTCATCTTCTCGGTCGCGAATTGGCGGAAATTGCCCACGAAGACGGAATCTTAACAGCTGCCTTTAAGTCCCGCGTTCCGGTTTTCTGTCCGAACATTCTGGAAACCGAGCTTTCCGTCGGAATCGCTCGCAGTCGTTTTGAAAAGAAAAACTCATTTACCTTTGATATAACGCAGGATACGATGGAGATGATGCAAATCACTCAACGCACGCGTAATTCGGGCATTATCACGCTCGGCAGCATTTGCAGCCAGAGTATGGTAAATATGGCGGAAATTTCTTCTTACATCACGAAAACCAATCCGCGCGGACATAAATACGCGGTTTCGGTAACGACCGATTCAGTGCCGCTCGACATTAGGACGCCTTCGTTCGGCGGAAATCACACACAGGTTTTCGGAAAATTATTAAAAGGCGCGACGACGGCTTACGTTCCGGCTGATCCTTCAATCGCTCTGCCGATGCTTATTACGGCGCTTTCACAAACCGCCGCCAAATTTATGAAGGGGCGCAAACGCCCGAGCTTCAGTTTTGCCGGCAAAGATCTGGGAATTGATGTCCCTTAAAACAGTTCGTTGAGTTCGTTGAGTTCGTTGAGTTCGTTGAGTTGGAAGAAAAAAGAAATTCTTTTAGCTCAATAAACTCAATGAACTCAACAAACTCAATAAACTCTTTGAGTTTTTATGAGTGAATCTGCGAATTTACCGATGAATTTCGGCGGCATCGAAGAAGAAAAGTATTCACAATTCGATGCGGCGCGCGTTCTTATTTTGCCCGTTTCCTACGAAGGAACCGTTTCGTACGGAACGGGCACAGGCGAAGGAGCGATGGCAATTATTGAGGCTTCGCGAAATATGGAGCTTTACGACGAAGAAACCGACGCCGAAGTTTATAAAATAGGAATTCACACGGTCGAAGAATTTGCGCCGCGCGAAAATCCTGAAACGACGATGAACTCGCTTTACGAGCGGGCAAAAGAGCTTATCAAATCGGAAAAATTTCTTTGTATGCTCGGCGGCGAGCATTCGGTCAGCGCGCCTGTGATTCGCGCGCACGCTGAAAAATTTCATAATTTGAGCGTTTTGCAAATTGACGCGCACGCCGATTTGCGCGACGAATACGACGGAACGCCGCATTCGCACGCTTCGATTATGGCTCGCGTCGTGAAAGATTTACGGGTTCCTTCGGTTCAAGTGGGAATTCGTTCGATTTCTGCCGATGAAGCGCGTTCGCTCGGCGAAGGCATTCCGACCCGTATTTTCTGGGCGAAGGATGTCGTCGGTCGAACGGATTGGATTGATTCGGCGATTGACGGATTGACCGAAAACGTTTATTTGACGATTGATATAGACGGACTCGACCCGAGCCTCGTACCGACAACGGGAACTCCCGAACCAGGCGGTTTGGGCTGGTATGAAACCCTGACTTTGATACGAAAATTAGCCGCGAAAAAGCGCGTCGTCGGGATGGATTTAGTCGAATTCTCAAAAACCGACTCCTCCGACGCGCCCGCTTTTTTATGCGCCAAACTCGTTTACAAAACGCTCGGTTACATTTTCAAAAACGACACTCCGAAAGTTATGTCCAAAACTTTTTCTTGATCTGCATACTGCGGGAGATTTACATTCGAGATTTCTCCCGTCCATTTTCGTAAACTACAAACAAAATATTAGAACTTAAACGTTTTCAAATCGTAATAGTTTTTTCCTTTTCAAATTGACGTGCATTTAGAGTAGAATTTCAATTAGTATATGGAGAAATTGTTATGAAATTAAAAATATTATCGAGCCTTTTTATCATATCTTCGGTAACGGCATTTTCGGGTTGCCGAACCAATCTTTTCAGCGGCGAAGACGTTCCGGCGCAAACGACACAAACTCAGCCGTCGGCGCCGCCCGCGCCTGTAGTTGTTGACGGAATGCGAACTTCCTACGCCGATGTCGTCGAAAAAACGGCTCCCGCTGTTGTTCAAATCGAATCTCAAATTAAAGCAAGCGCTTCGTCGCAGCAACAATTCCCCTTCGGAATGGATGATTTTTTCAATCAATCGCCGCAGGTGCAGCCGCGACAAAATCAGCGCCAGCCGACCGAGCGCGGAGTCGGATCGGGCGTTATCGTTACCGCTGACGGAACGATTTTAACGAACGCTCACGTCATCGAAGGCGCTGAAAGAATTTCGGTTCAAATGAACGATAATAGAACTTATGAAGCAAAGCTCATCGGACTGGACAAACCGAGCGATTTGGCGGTTATTAAAATTGAAGCGCAAAATCTGCCGTTTTTAAATTTAGGAAATTCCGATAATGTGCGCGTCGGCGATATTGTTCTGGCTATCGGCAATCCGCTCGGAATCGGTCAAACAGTAACGGAAGGAATCATTTCGGCAAAAGGCAGACGAACCGGTTTGAGCGACGGCAGTTACGAGGATTTTTTGCAAACAGACGCACCGATTAATCGCGGTAATTCCGGCGGCGCGCTGGTTAATTTAACCGGCGAATTAATCGGCATCAACTCGCAAATTCTTTCGACTACCGGCGGAAGCATCGGCATCGGGTTTTCGATTCCGTCGAATATGGCGAAAAGCGTAATGGAACAATTGGTTCAAAATGGGCGGGTTCGCCGCGGAATGCTCGGAATTAACATTCAGAATCTCACTCCAGAAACGGCTCAAGCGCTCGATTTGAAAGAAGCTTCCGGCGTACTGGTCAGCAACGTCAAACCGGGCAGCGCCGCCGATAAAGCCGGACTTAAACGGGGCGACATCGTAACGGCGATCAACGGAGATAAAATCGAAGACAGCAATGTTCTACGCAACAAGGTCGCGGGAACTATGCCCGGAAATCAAATCAAATTAACAGTGCTTCGCGAAGGCGGGCAGCAGGAACTCGTCGCGACGCTCGATGAATTCGATTCTGAAAACCCAAGCGCTAATCCAACCCGTCAGCAGCCGCAAAATGAAAACCGCTCAAATCAGCAGCAAAGCGGAAGGCTTGGCTTAACTCTACAACCGCTCACCCCGGAAATCATTCGTCAATTGCAAATTCCGGCTGAGACGGAAGGTTTAGTCGTGACCGAAGTTGATCCGGGCGGCGCGGCTGCCGAAAAAGGCGTCGTTCGCGGCGACGTGATTATGGAAATGAACCGGCAAGCCGTCAGAACGCTCGATGAAGTGCAGGCGGCGCTCGATAAAGCGCAAGACAAACCCGTTTTGTTGCTGCTGTCGCGCCGGGGACAGACGCTTTACCTGACAGTTTCTCAAAAATAGACAGTTACTAAAAACAAATTAAAAAGAGGCGGGCAAAAATAATTTGGTCGTCTCTTTTTTTTGTGTTCGGCAAACGTTTGTAATAAACTCATCATTATGTGGAGCAAAATATACCTTTTGACGTTTGCGGTTTTGCTTTTGCCGATGCTTTTTCTGAGCTATTCTTCCTGGAGCTGGCTGCAAAGCGTGAGCGCTCCGCAAGCGGTCGCGGCGAATTACCAATATTTTTCAAGTTTTAGTTGGAGTTATCTCTGGATTTCGACAATCATTTTGCTGATTATCGGAAATGTTCTGCTTTGGACGACGCGCAGAGCCTGGGCTTTGTGGATGACTTTTCTTTATTTCGCGTTCTTCATTATCGTGCGGTATTTTTGGCTCGAACAATCTTTTTTTCAATACCGACAGGACAGAGGATTAGCCGGAGACGGACTTTCGATACAACCTTTAATCGGCGTTGTTTTGTGCGCATTGGCGGCTGTTATCGTTTTTTTCGATCAGTATTTAATTAAGCGTCTGCTCGATAAAATGCACCCGGAAAAAATCGGCTCCGATGTTACCTCACCGATTGAAAGTGATGCTGAAGATACAAATTAAGCAATTTAAACCAGCTTTACACAAAAGAAAACGCCATTGAGTTATGAATTTAACTCAATGGCGTTTTCTTTTGAAAAAAATCGGGACGGCGAGATTTGAACTCACGACCTCTCGCACCCCAAGCGAACGCGCTACCAGACTGCGCTACGTCCCGAAAAGACGAAATTTAAGAGTAAATTTCCGGGCTCGGTTTGTCAAATCATAGCTACTTTAGAACCTTCGCAAATGCTGCTCGGCTTCTTTGGTTTGATTCGTTTTCAACATTTCGCGCAACTCTAAAAGCTGAGCCGCGAGCGATTTCAGAGCTTCCTGACGTTCTTCGTTTATTGTGAAGGAATCGTCGAAATCCTCCGTCTCGGAGTAAACTTCGGGCGTTTCATCGTAATCACCGATTTCGAGATTCTCTTCTTCTGTTTGAATCGGAAGCGGAGCTTCAACCGGCTTTAAGTATTCACGTTCTTTCGGTTCCGGGTGAACAATCTTTAAACGGCTAGTTTCGCGCAACTCCGATTGAAGTTTTTTTTTCGCACCAGCGATTGTGTAAAGATCGTCGTAGAGCAATTCTTTTATGCGAAGCGCGATTTCCACATCGCGGCGTCGGTAACTTCTTTGCCCCGAACGGTTTTTCTGCGGCGAAAGCATCGGAAATTCGGTTTCCCAATAGCGCAGAACGTGAGCTTGAACGTCAACTATGTCGCAAACTTCGCCGATTTTAAAGAAAATTTTCTCAGGTATGGAGATCGCAGGTTGTCCCATTTATTTTTTTATTGTGTTAATGTTTTTGATAAAATTCGCCGCCGTTATTGTATGAATTTAATAAATTTGTGTCAATGATTTTTTATGAATTCAGAATTCGAATTTATCGAAAAAATAAAAATTAAAGCTTCAAATATAAATAAAACCAAGTCGAGCTTCAGCACCGGAATCGGCGACGATTGCGCTGTTTTACCGAAAAATTCAAAAACGAATTTGGTAATTACCGCCGACCTGCTAATCGAAGATATTGATTTTCGTTTGAAATGGTCAAAACCCGAACTCATCGGGCATAAAGCCCTGGCGGTTTCGCTTTCCGATATTGCGGCGATGGGCGCAAAACCTGTCTGGGCGATGCTTTCGATAGGAATTCCCGAAAAAGTTTGGAAAACTGATTTTGTAGAAAAATTTTACGAAGGTTGGCTGAATTTAGCAGAAAAATACAATGTCGAACTTATCGGCGGCGATGTTTCAAAAACGCCTGATTTAATCGTAATTGACTCAATTGCAGCGGGCGAAACGACGAAAGGAAAAGAGGTTTTACGTTCGGGCGCAAAGCCCGGCGATTTGATTTACATCACCGGAAATTTGGGCGGCGCGGCGTTCGGCTTGAGTTTGCTGGAAAGCGAAAATATGCCTAAAAACTATGAAAAGCCGGAATTTCAAAAGTTGCTTTTGCGCCAGCTCGCGCCGAATCCGCAAAGCGAAATCGGGCGCGTTATCGGCGAAAAAAATCTGGCAACGGCAATGATTGATTTAAGCGACGGACTTTCTTCGGATTTGGCTCACCTGTGTCGCGCGAGCGGCGTCGGAGCGAAAATATTTTCTGAAAAAATTCCTATTGACGAAAACATAAAAAAATTTTCAAATCAAAAACATAAAAAGGCTGAATCGTTTGATTTGAAAAATGAGCTTTCAGAGGAATTAAATCTCGCATTAAACGGCGGTGAGGATTTCGAGCTGCTTTTTACGGTTAATCCAAAAAAAAAATTTGATCTCGAAAAAGCCCTGAAAGATTACAAATTTTCCGCTATTGGAGAAGTAACCGCAAATGAAGAAGCGATTGAGCTTATAGCCAATGAAAACTCGCAAATTTTACAACCCCGGGGCTTTCGGCATTTTTGACAAAAATTTCACTCAGCGAAAAATATTTCAAAAAAACTCTTGACAAGCAAATTTTACTCGTGCTAAAACTTTCAACTGTTCGCCGAAGAGCGAATAATTTGTTTTGGAGATAATTTTCGTGACTCAAAGTTGGATACATACAATTCAGACATCAAACGGCTCGCCCGCAGAAAGAGAGATGCGGTTTAGCGGAAGCCTAGGTGTATGTTTGTGTGCCAATTTTGATAAGACGAATTATCAACCGAAACTCTGCGGCTCGGACCGCACGGAGAAAAAGTTTTAGAAAAGCGGGAGCGGCTTCGTTTCCGCTCCCAAAGCAGAAAAATTTAAGAGTTTAATTTATTTTTTATAAAAGCGACTCGAATTTGTTTTAGGAGCGGTGACGCGAGTTTCTCGATTGAAACTTAAAAGTTGCCGCTCCTTTTCGTTTTTACGGATGTTTGACAACTGAATAACCGAAAACAGTTCGGAGATTTCGCTTTTTGCGCGCGAAGATGCGGCAAAAAAACGAAATTGTCCGAACAAAAACAGAAAAAGGCAGAGAGTTTGGAAAGATTTTTTTCTTGCGTATAAAACTTTGGCGAGTTCCGAAAGAAAAAAATCTTGTTGACTTGTTCGGGCATAAGTGTGTCCGAAGTCTGTCTAAATCTCTGCCTTTTTCATTTTTGCACAAAATTTTTTATTTTTCACGCATCGGTCGCCGCCGGTTAAGGCAAGCAGTCTGTAAAACTGTCGCTCTTTTGTAGCTGTGAAGGTTCGAATCCTTCTCGATGCATCTTTTCAATTTTGGATTTTAGATTTTTGATTTCAAAACACAGAAAATAGGTGAGCGAAACTCAAACGGCTGAGTGTCGGTCTTCCAAACCGGATGTTGCGGGTTCGATTCCCGTCGCTCACTCCAAATTTTTCGGGGCGCGTAGTTTCAACCGGCAAAATGTCGGTCTCCAAAACCGAAGTTTTCAGTTCAAATCTGAACGCGCCTGCCAATTAAAATATGATGTTTTGCGAAAAGCTTTAAATTTTCCCCACCTCACTTTCTCACGCGGAAGGAAAGCCAAATCGGTATGGCAGCAGCCTTGAAAGCTGTCGCGAGTTTCTCGCCTGCGGGTTCGAGTCCTGAGCCTTCCGCCATTCGCGGAAAAATGATTTAACCATTTCCGCAAAAGAAAATTTTAGATTTTTATACGGGGGCGTGGCGCAATGGGATCAGCGCGGCTCGCTACGAACGAGCAGGTTGAAGGTTCAAATCCTTCCGTCTCCTCCATTTACGGCTTTGTAGCTCAAAGGAATCAGAGCGCAGGTCTTCTAAACCTGAAGTTGCGAGTTCGAGTCTCGCCAAAGCCATTTTTAGTGAAAAGGAAATAATGGATAAGGGAAAATAATTTTTAGTCACCCCCTTTTCCATTTCTCATTTTTTTTCGGGGTCGTCCAATGGAAGGACGCATGATTTTGGCTCATGAAATAGAGGTTCGAGTCCTTTCCCCGAAGTCATATTTATTAGGGCGTTCCGCAGATGGCTAAACGGGCTTGCCTTGGGAGCAAGTGTTCGCGAGTTCGAATCTCGCCGTTCTAACCAGCGTTCTTACGCCGACGTAGCCCAACCTGGCAGAGGCGCTTGTCTTAGAAACAAGTTGATGTGAGTTCGAACCTCACCGTCGGTATCTCAATTATGTCGAAGTGGCGGAATGGTAAGAAGACGCGCAAAACTCGGATGCAGAGTTTTGTGAGAACGTGACTCGTGCGGGTGAAAGTCCCGCCTTCGACGCCTGCAGTTTTGAATTTTAGATTTTAGATTTCGGATAGATTAACAAGAATTTACGTGTCTGCTTAGAGTAAGACTAAAAAAACGCGGTAAATACAGGTTTTCTGTAAATTCAAGATCCAAAATCTAAAATTCAAAATTACCAGGCGCATGTAGCCCAATCCGGCAGAGGCTGTTGACTTAAAATCAACAAGATGAGAGTTCGAATCTCTCCATGCGCACTTTTTTATGAGGACGTAGGCAAATCGGCTAAGCCGCCAGCCCTTCAAGTTGGAGATTGCGGGTTCGATTCCCGTCGTCCTCGCTAATTCAATTACGAATTACGGCGATTCTTATAATTCGTAAATCGTAAATGTCCCTGCGGGTATAGCCAAACGGATAAGGCGGCGGTCTGCAAAACCGTTAAATGTCGGTTCGATTCCGACTACTCGCTCCAAAATTTATTCAAACCTGAAAAGAAGGCGAAACGGCAGCCGCAATTTTTGCTAAATAATCGAAATTTTCTAGTGTGGGTTCAACGCCCGCTCTTTCCTGCAATATTTAGATTTTCGCTGCATAAGCTGACAAAAAATTAAGCTGATTGGCGAAAATCATCGAAACGAAGCGAATGCCGGGGTGATTACATCACAAAATCCTTAATTAATCACCTCGATTCTTGTCGCTGAATTTCTTCGGGCGAATGCTGAAATGACTACATTTTGTCTGGAGAACGAAACGTCATTTCAATTTTTGTCGCCCAACCACTTTCTTTTCGGGCAAATGCCGAAGACGGCTACATCGGAAAGAGCGTTTGACGTAAAACTGAAAAGGTCGTCGGTTCGATTCCGACTGTTTGCTTTTGCAAAAATAGCTCAGTTAAAACGTCGCTTCTCTTTTTGTCGCCCATTAATTTTTGTGGATTGTAGCTTAATCGGCAAAGCGTCGCACTGTGGATGCGAAGAATGCGAGTTCGAATCTCGTCAATTCACCCAATTTTATTAATCCAAAGGAGAAAACAATTATGCTTTATCGAAATAGAAAATCGGAGGTGAGAAAACAATGATGCTATGAATTTTTAATTTTTCATAGATTTGATGAAGTCGTTTCAATTTATCAAAACAAGAACTTCATTTGAATCTATTTGAGAGGGAAAAAATGGGAAAAGACAAAAAATACAGGTACAGAAAAAGAATTTTTTTGAACGAAGATTATGAATCTTTCGTGTATGTGGTCGCGACGGTTGAGAACTCGAAACACATCGGTGCTTCGGCGAAAAACGAGGAATTAGGCGGCGTTTATTTGATCGTCGAAAGTTCTTACGACCGAGTTTGCATCAACTTCAAATTGGATTTGCCCGACCAGGTAAAAGAAAGTTTGAAGAAAATCAAATCGTTTGAAGCTCTTCTAAAGCGATTCCGAAAAACGGTCGAAAAAGAAGCCGAAGCGCGAAAGCAGCGAGCTTACGAACACATCAAAGACGAAATAATCACGCGCCGTTAAAATTCGGGGGTTGAAGAACAAAGGCTGTTCGTCTGATTGTCGATCAGAAAGGTGCGAGTTCGAGTCTCGTCAGCCCCGCCACATTTTCAGGACGTTTAGCTGAGACAGATTAGCGTCGGTCCGAAAAACCGAAGAGTTTGGCGCGATACCAAAAACGTCCACCATCTTTGATTTTGGATTTGCGATTTATGAGCTTTTCAATCCAACTCGGCAATCTAAAATCCAAAATCATTTTGGCGGAGTAGCTTAAACGGATAAAAGCGTCGGTCTCATAAACCGAAGATTACAGGTTCAAATCCTGTCTCCGCAATCAATCAATTTTCCACGGCGAAGTAGCTTAACGGATTAAAGAGCGTTTGTCTTGTAAACAAAAAGATGCGAGTTCAAATCTCGCCTTCGCCTCAGGCAATTTACCGCGAGAATGGAGCAAAGTCGGCGGTCTCATAATCTGCAAATCGGAAGGTTAGATTCCTTCTCTCGCAACCAATTTAAAGATTTTAAAAACGGGGCATAGCTTAACCGGTAAAGCAGTCGGCTTATACCCGATATTAGCGGCAGATTACCGCAGAATTACAGGTTCGATTCCTGTTGCCCCGATTTCGATTTCCAATCAAAAACAATCCTACCCGAACAAACGCGGGCGAGAAACTTGTGAGGACAAAAGAATGCTGAAAATTCCCTTCTTTTGTTTGCAACGAACACATTTGTCTTTTGTCTGTTGAAACGAGTATTTCGCCCCGTTTGCCTACCAAAATCAAATTAGATTTTGGTATTAGATTTTGTTTTTTCGATTGAAATCAACAAATTTTTGGCAGGTAGCTCAATCGGTAGAGCGCGCGATTGTTAATCGCGTCCGTGACGGTTCGATTCCGTCCCTGTCAGCCAATTTTTCGTAATAAAAGCCGGTTTAACAAAATTGAAAATTTTGTTAATTCTGATAATTACTCTTTATTGGTAAAAAAAGAGCTTGAAATTTGCGGCTTTGCTAAAACAAAAACAGTCAAGTAAACTGTTTTCTTCATTTCACACTGAGTACAAAGTGCTTTTCCCGGATTTCAACTGCTAAAGCACAAATCGTTTCAGCAGTTTTATTGAATGGAACAATCTTTAAAAAAACAATCGGAAACAAATTCAATAGCGATTGTAATTCCGGTATTAGACGACTGGAAATCGCTGGCGATGTTGCTGCCGATTTTAGACAAAAATCTGCGGAATCAGCATTTATCAGCCGAAATAATTGTGGTAGACGACGGTTCCGGCATCACTTTTGAAGAAGCGCATCCGGCGCCGCTTCAGCTTGAACACATAAAAAAGGTTTCGATTTTAGAATTAAAAAGAAATCTCGGGCACCAGCGCGCGATCACGCTCGGTTTGGCTTTTGCCGCCGTCGAACGCGACTTCAAAGCTGTTCTGGTAATGGACGGCGACGGAGAAGATAGCCCCGAAGATGTCATCAGGTTAATCGAAAAATGCCGGGAAGAGAATTTCACAAAAATGATTTTCGCCAAACGCGCGAAACGCTCGGAAGGTTTGGTTTTCAGGCTTTTTTACGCTTTTTATAAAGCTTTTTACAAAATTCTCACGGGTCGAAACATACGCATCGGCAACTTCAGCATTGTCCCGGATAAAATTTTGCAGCGATTAATTGTCGTTTCGGAAGTTTGGAATCATTACGCCGTCGGAGCACTAAAAGCGCGAGTTCCTTATCGTGAAATAAATACGAATCGCGGGCGACGCCTTTCGGGTTCCTCAAAAATGAACTTTGTTTCGCTCGTCACGCACGGATTGAGCGCGATTTCGGTTTACGGAGACATAGCCGGAGTCCGGCTTTTGCTCGGAACCTGCGGTTTGATTTTGTTTTCGATTATTGGCATTTTAATAGTTATAATCGTGAGACTTTATACGGATTTAGCAATTCCCGGCTGGGCGACTTATGTTGTCGCTCTGCTTTTAATAATCTTGATGCAAGCCGTCACGCTGTCGCTGTTTTTTATCTTTCTGGTCTTAAATAATCGTAATAACGCGAGTTTTCTTCCTGAAAGAGATTACCGCTACTTTATTTCACGGGTACACGAGGTTTTCGTTAAAAAATAACGAAATAAATATAAATGGATTTTTCTTATATCGGCGATGAACTGGAAATATTTCGCCACGCAATCAATTGGAAGGATTATTACGGTCGCCAGATTCGTCCCTTTTTCGGCAAAGAAGTTCTCGAAGTCGGCGCCGGAATCGGCGCGACGACCGAATCGCTTTGCAACGGCGAACAAAGCCGCTGGGTTTGTCTCGAACCGGACGCGAAAATGTCGTCAGAAATTACCGCAAAAATAGAAAAAAAAGAATTGCCCGAATGCTGCGAAGTCATTTCAAGCACTTTAGCTGATTTAGACGAAAGCGAAAAATTTGATTCGATTATTTACATAGACGTTTTGGAACACATCGAAAACGACAAAGCGGAAGTTCTCGCGGCTGCCAGGCATTTGAAAGAAAACGGATTTTTAATCGTTTTGGCTCCGGCGCATCAATTTCTTTTCACGCCCTTCGACGCGGCAATCGGACATTTTCGACGGTACAATAAAAAAACTTTGTCGGCGCTGATGCCCGCCGAACTGGAACGCGAAAAGTTGATTTATTTAGACAGCATCGGAGCGTTCGCTTCGCTCGGCAATAAATTGGCGCTGCGGCGTTCGATGCCGACTTTGCAGCAGATTCTCTTGTGGGATCGCAAGCTCGTTCCCGTCTCCACGTTTTTTGATTCGATTATCGGCTTTCGCGCCGGAAAATCGGTGCTCGGGATATGGCGAAAGAATACGAATCCGAAACAGACATAACTTCCGACAAAAAAACAAATTTCGTCAAACTTTTTTTATCGTTCGGCGCGGTTACCATTTGGGCTTTAGTTACAGGATATTATCTTGTTTTCAGCGTCTTCGCGCCTTACGATGACGAAGGTTATCTGATGATGACGGTCAAACAGTTTACCGGCGGTCACATTTTATACGATGAAGTCTACACTCAATACGGACCGGCTTATTATATATATAAATGGATTCCTCATTTTTTGTTAAATATTCCGGTAACGCACGATGTCACAAGAATAAATACCTTATTAATTTGGGTTTTAACGGCTTTGATCGCCGGTTTTTTCGCGTATCGTTTGACGCATTCGACCATCAGCGGCGCGGCGGCTTACGCGCTGACGTTTCTGGCTTTGTTTCGCACCGTTTACGAACCCGGACACCCGCAGGAATTTTGCGGGCTGCTTGTTGTTTCGGGTTTATTTTTTTTGAGCAGAAACACAAGCAAACAGAATTTTAATATACGCATAGCTCTGCTCGGAGCGGCTTCGGCTTTTCTTTGTCTTACAAAAGTCAACATCGGCGTTTATTTAATTCTGGCTCTTGGAATTATCTTTCTGACATTTACGGCAAAAGGAAAATGGCAGCGGATCGCTTTAATCGGATTAGTTTTTTCAGCGGCGGCGCTTCCGTTCGTAATGTTTCGAAAGCATCTTTTTATCGGCTGGCTTGATTTGGGCGTCACATACGCATCAGGTTTAATCGGAGCGTTAATAACAAGTTTGATTCGCACAGAAAAAGTCGTCTTTGTTTTTAGACATTATTTAATAGTGGTTCTTGCTTTTACACTGACCGCTTTTTTTATCGTTTTGTTTGTTCTTCTAAACGGCAGCTCTGTCGAGGCTTTAACTAACGGAGTAATTCTTCAACATTTTAAGTTCGGCGACAATTTTTTTATGGCGGCGCCCATCCAAAAATTCTCAATCTTTTGGAGTTTATTCGCTTTACTAATTGCGCTTAGCGTAAATTTTCTCGCCGGAAAGCGCCTGTTTCCAGGCGAGATTGCAATACTGATTCTGAAAATCGGCTTCGGTGTCGCTGTAATCACAACATCGCTTCTCGGATTTTATAAGTTTCTCAACAGCTATCTGCTTTTGAGTTTCGCCACTCCTTTTTTGTGGCTTCTATTGTTAAAACCTTTCAAAAAAGAAAACAAATCAGAAGATTCGGCGAATTTTTCGATTGATGATTTACCGCGCACGGCTCTGGTTCTCATCGCGCTTTTGCAAACTTTGCAGATTTATCCGATGGCTGGAACGCAGATGGCTTATGCGACATTTTTAATGCCTGTAATCGGTGTTTTGTGTCTTAAGGACGCACTCGGCGAATTAAAAATTGCCTTTCCACAGCATTTCGGATACGCGGTATTTACAAGAATTCTGGCATTCGCCGCACTTTTGATTCTCATTTTTGTCGGAGTTTATCGCACACACAACAGCCGCGAAATTTATCACTCGCAAATTCCGCTCAATTTTCCGGGCGCGACGAGATTGCGGCTGCCAGAAAAAGACGCGGACGTTTATAATTTTCTCGTTGAAAATCTAAACTCCGATTGCGACAATTTTATTTCGATGCCCGGTTTATACAGCCTTCATTTCTGGACGCAGAAAGAACCGGTGAACACGTATAACGCGACCGCCTGGATGACACTTCTGGACAACCGGCAGCAGCAATCAATTGTTGAGCGATTAAAAAATTACCGATGCGTCTGCGCCGTTTATCACCCGCAATTGACGCAAAACGGTCTGCGCGAGCAAAATCTGCAATCTTTCCCTTTGGCGGATTATATTCTCGATAATTTTACAACCGTCGCCGAATTTAACGAATATCGTTTTATGCGGCAAAGCAGCCCCGATTGCTTGAAAAGCGCGACAATTTCTTCAAAATAATTCAATAAATATAAAATTTTGCTATAACGAATAGAAAGATTAAATCTTTCGATAACGGAAATTTCCGTCAATTAAACCTCAAAACAAAAATTATTAAAATCACGGTCGGTAGCTTAGCCGGTTAAAAGCACGCGCCTTTTAAGCGCGGGATCGTGGGTTCGAATCCCACCCGACCGATCAAATTCAATTGATAAACGGTATGGAAAATGGACGGTTAGACCTCGCGAATTACTCGCTTTTCACTATCAATTATCCACTATTTCACGGCGAATGCAGATGAAACTACATCACCTTTAATGTGCGAGGTCGTCGGTTCAAGTCCGACCGTTCAGCCTGAAATTTTATGCTGGACGTAGCTCAGACAGGTAGAGCGCGAAAACGTCGTTTCATCAAATCTTGTCGCCGTATCCTTCTCGCAGCGAATGCGGTTGAAACTACATTCCGAATGCGTCGGTCGTTGGTTCGAATCCAACCGCTTTGTTTCGGCAAAGCGTAGCTCAGTCCGGTAGAGCAACGAAACGTTTCAACAACCCCTTGTCGCTGCTTTCCTTTGATAAATTCTCGATTAATTTCCGCTAAATAAAATAGAAATTCAAATTTTCTATTTTCGTCGAATTACCGGCAGTCGGATTAAACCGACAAAATAATTTTCAAATCAGAAGCGAATGCCTGAATGACTACATTACAACTGTCTGTAAAACAGCGTGCGAAAGCACTGTTTTCATTCCAAAATTTGTCGCTTCCGAACGTCTTCGGGTGAATGCCGAATAAGACTACATCCCCAACCTGGAGCAGAGATGTGGGAGCATCTCAACGATTTAAATCGTGCTCGGTCTTTTCCCTTTTGTCACCCGTTTCACTTAAATAATCGCTCCAAAAGGAATGCGAAATCTTGTCCAAATAGGAGGAAAATATGGCAAATAAAAATTTATTTCAAACCGTTCGAGGAATGTTCACGCCGAAAGCTGACGTAATAAACGAGGCAGGCGGAACGGCTTACAAACTTTCGCCGAAAGCGGCGCTCGCGCAATTTGCGGCGACCGGATGTTTTTCGCATACGTTTTACGCCGACGCAGGCGAACAATTGAATAAAGTTCTCGAATTAACCCGTGAACTCGACGCTGAATTCATCGCCAAAACCGCCGTTTATTCGCGTGAAAAGGGCTTTATGAAGGATATGCCCGCGCTGCTAGTCGCGGTTCTTTCGACTAAGGATAAAACGCTTTTTGAAAAAATCTTTCCGCGCGTGATTGATAACGGGAAGATGCTGCGAAATTTCGTGCAGATTATGCGTTCGGGCGCGGTCGGGCGTAAATCGTTCGGTTCACTGCCGAAGCGTTTGGTGCGCGAATGGTTTGAAACGCGCAAGGCGGATAATATTTTCAAACAATCCGTCGGGCAAAGCCCAAGCTTTGCGGACGTTTTGAAAATGGTTCACCCAAAGCCGAAAGACGCGGAGAAAGAGGCGCTTTACGGCTGGTTCATCGGACGCGACGTTAATGCAGATAAACTGCCTGAAATCGTTAAAGCTTTTGAAAATTTCAAAAACGGCGATTCACTGGAAGTTCCGAACGTTCCCTTCCAGATGTTGACGGCTCTGCCGATTTCGACAAAGGAATGGATATCAATCGCTCGCAACGCGCCGTGGCAGATGACCAGAATGAATCTCAACACTTTCCAACGTCACGGAGTTTTCCAGAATGCGGAAATGGTTGAAATCATCGCCAACCGTCTGCGCGATGCCGAAGCGATTCGCAAAGCGAAAGTTTTTCCTTACCAACTGCTTTCCGCTTACACGGCGGCTTCACAAAACGCGCAGATTCCGACCCAGATCACCGAAGCATTGCAGGACGCGATGGAAATTGCGACCGAAAACGTGCCGGAAATCAACGGAAAAGTTTACGTTTTCCCTGACGTTTCCGGTTCGATGCATTTTTCGGTAACGGGCTACCGCAAAGGCGCGACTTCCGCCGTTCGCTGTATTGACGCGGCAGCGCTGGTTGCGGCTTGCGTTCTGCGTAAAAACCCGACCGCGGAAGTTATCCCGTTTGAATCGAACATCGTCAGAATCGCGCTCAACCCGCGAGATTCGATTATGACCAACGCGCAAAAACTCGCATCCTTGCCGTGCGGCGGAACAAACTGCTCCGCGCCTTTGCGCGAGCTAAACCGTCACAAATCGAAAGGCGACGTTCTGATTTACGTATCGGACAACGAATCATGGATTGACACGCCGTATCACGGACGCTTCGGCGGAAGCGGAACGGAAACGATGAAACAATGGAACGAGTTCAAAGCGCGAAACGCGGAAGCGAAACTCGTTTGCATTGACATTCAGCCTTACGCCCACACCCAAGCCCAAGAACGCGCAGACATCTTAAACGTCGGCGGATTTTCCGATCAGGTTTTTAATCTGATCGCGGAATTCGCGGGCGGAACTTTAGATGCCGAGCATTGGGTTGGCGTGATTGAGAAGGTTGATTTGTAAAAGTCAGATGAACACAGATTTTCTTTTTATTTTCTGTGTTCATCTGTAAAAATAAAAAATCATGAGCAAAGAAGAAATATTTAGAATCGAGGATATTCCAAAGTTCAAGAAAATGCGTGAACAGATGCGAGGTTTTAGAATAATAAAAAACACAATACCATTTGCGCGTCCCTTACTTAGACTTCTTGGAACAGATTTAAGTCAACTTGAAGATGCATTCTTAGATTTCAATAAATTAGAAAAAGAATTTGAAGAACTTTCTAAGCTACCAGATAAGTTTAACGACACATTTTCTTCAAGGGCTTGGATTATTTTTAATGCATTAGATTTGGAAGTTGTAAAAGAAGCTTTAAGTATAGCTACAAACAATATCGCTGATGCAGAGAAGTACCTTGTAAATTATTACTCAACTGAAATCGTAGAGAGTTATTTATTAATGATGTATTCAGTTAAAGCCTTTCAACCTAGGATGGAGTTAGCTGAAAAGGCTCTCATTGATTACAAAGAAGAACGTTATCATGCCTGTATTCCCGTTGTTCTTGCTCTAATGGATGGTTTAGTAAATGAGCTTAATACTGAACAAAATCTTAGTTTCTTCACAGAAAATGCTAGTTTGAACGCTTGGGACTGTATCACTGCAAATGAAAAAGGACTCACCGCATTGAAAAAAATCCTTTTTGCAACCAGAAAAAAAACGCGAACCGAAACAATTACTGTTCCTTATCGCAATGGTATCTTGCATGGAATGGATTTGGGATATTCAAACAAAATAGTTGCAGCAAAAACTTGGGCAGTTTTATTTGCTATACGCGACTGGGCAATTAAAGCTGAACGAAAAGAATTGCAAGAGCCACCTCCAGAACCCAAGTCCACCTGGAGTGATTTATTTAATCAAATCCAAGAACATATTGTATGGAAGAAATCTTTTGATCAGAGTCTTAAGGAATGGAAACCTCGAACAATTTCAATTGGAACTGATATTCCAAAAACGGGTGAAGCTGAGGACTATCCTGAAGGAACACCTGAAAGAAAACTTATTGAGTTTCTGACCTGGTGGAAGAAAAAGAATTTTGGATATATGTCTAGCTGCATCTGGTCATACCTTATTGAATCAGATAAAAAAATGGCTGGTAGAGTCTCACAAATCTATGATTCCTTCCCCTTAAAAAGATTTGAGTTGTTAGAAGTTATTGACGAAGCACCAGCAATTACTGAAATTAGAGTATTAGTTTCTTATGAAAAGGATGGTGAACTTGTGGAAAATAATGTTAAATTCCGCCTTATCATTAATGAAGCCACAAATGGAATGCCTTTAATGCGGGATATGCCAAATGCAGTTTGGGCAGTGGTCAATTGGGGGTATGGAGTAATTTGATAATCTTTGGCGAATGCCGTCGGGAGTACATTGGATTAGAAAGTTCGATTCTTTCCTCGCCCCCCTTGATTTATGGGCGAGAACTCTCGGCAAAACTTGTCGCCAAATTCCAAAACAAGAAAAAAATAAAGCGAGGCTGTAAACCTCGCTCTTTTGAGAATAAAAGCCGTAAAACTTTTACCATCTTTTTAGTACTTACGGTCGAATTCGGCTAATTTGCGTTTTGCTTTTTCAACGTCACGGTAATCGTCGTCCAATTCTTCACGTTCCTTGGCGGTAATCACACCGTCTGCTCTGTATTTTTTGAGGTGTTTTTCCAACTCTCTCTGGTTACCTTTTAATTCCTGCTGCAGATAGTATCTTTGTCGTTGAGCGTTGAGATACGGATCGGAGAAATAAAGGTCGCGGTAGAAGGGATCGTACAAACGATTCCAGCGATTCCGATACCAGTTATAACCGTAATAAGGGCTGACAACAACCGGTCGGCGAACGACACGAACGATACGTCTCTGCGCTGAAACGGTAATCGCTGCCGAACCGAACAAAAGAAGCATCGCAAATGTGATTGTTAGTAAGGTTTTTGTGTTTTTCATATAAACTCCTTGATCTGTGAGTATTAACAAGCGACGCTTTTTAAGGGTAAGTTACGCTTGTTTTTACTGCGGAATTAAGATGAAAAAGCGGCGAAATGCGTTGTCGTCAAACTCGGGTAACGCCGAAGCGAGACGTTAGATTACAAAGCTTGATTTCGTTCCCGCCCGATTCAAAATACGGGCGGAATTACTTCGAAAACTCATCGGAAAAGTCTGTTGAATTATTTCATTTTATTGCGCTGTTTTAATTCCTTCCAAATCAAAAACAGCAGCACGACGATCAGCGGCGGGCTGATAATAAAGAGAATAAATAAGAGTTGAAACAAGCGGGCGACCGGCTCGAATGAGTGATAATCAAACTGTGAAATGCTTAATGGTTCATTCAAAGTGACTAAATTGATTATAAAAATAGTGGCGAGAAGAATTACAAAAAATAATTTTTTTGATTTTTGATTGCAGTTCATATCTTTTACCTCATTTTTGAAAATGATAGCACAGTAATTTCAATTACAAACAATAATTCCGACGAATGCTTTCTGTTTTTATTCGGACTTAATATGCAGTTCGTAACAAACTTCATCTTCGACTGCGCCGTCTGCCCAGACTTTTTCGTGGACGCGCGTAAAGACGAAGCCTTGTTTCTGATTGGCATATTTCGATGCGAGATTTGATGCGCGATGCGAAACGATTATTCTTTCAATGCCGGGATGCGCTTTCGCCCAATCAATTCGGGCTTTATACATCAAATCCGACAAACCTTTTCCGCGAAATTCCGGCGCGAGCCACGAGCCCCAAAGTATGGCGGTTCTTTTTGTCGGATCGTCCCGGAAAACCGAAACTCCGGTTATCCCGAAAGGTGTTTCGTCAGCGAAAAGCATAAAAACGGCTGAATCCCGCGCTTCGAGCCGTTCTCTCCAATCGGCTTCAATAAACTGCGATTCTTTTTCATAACTTGAGCCGAAAACTAGCGGGTCGGTTTGCAAGGCTTTCAAGCGAATTTCAGAAAATATGAGCCAATCGTCCACGTTTATTTGTCTGATTGAAATATTCATAAAATTTTATGCTTCTTATAACGGGAAGACGAAAAATTTTGTTTTAGTTATAAGTGTTACGGCAAAAAAGCGGTTCATAGAATAGTTTTTGACCGCCTACAAACATTTTACTTTGAAAACAGGTAATTCAAATTGGAAATAAATTGAGTCGTTAAACGGAAAAAATTGATTTTTATAACTTTCTTTTACGCAGTATGTCTTACGATATCGCTTTTGAAATGAAAGCCGCGCCAGTTAAATCAAGTTTTGTGTTTAAGACGGCAAATTCAAAAATTGCTTCTGTCGCCGTTCCGCTTGTTTTTCTAATTTTGCTTTCGGGAATTCTGGTTTTCGAGAGACTTTCTGTTCCGCAAATGCCGATTAGTCCCGATTCCGGCGCTTACGCAGTTATCAGCAACGAATTATTGCACGGTAAATCGCTCTACACAGACATTTGGGATCATAAACCGCCCGCGATATTTGTGACAAACGCGATGTCTCAGATGCTGCTCGGGTACTCTACAAAAACGGTTATTATCCTTAATCTTTTTGTCAGCCTCGTCGTTTTATTCGGACTTTTCTACGCCGGAAAAGCCGGACCGGGCGGCACCGTTTCGGGATTGCTGGCAGCAACGTTGTGGGTTATCGTTTCAGGGGTTTTTGTTTTGGAAGGGCGCGACCCGAACACTGAAATCTTTCTCAACGCCTGTTTGGTTTGGGCTTTTGCGATTCTGGCGCGCAACAGGAAAAATGGATTATCGGTAAAACATTTGATTACAATCGGTTTGCTTCTGACAATCGGTTCGTTTTACAAACCCGTAATTATCGCCAACGCTTTGTTTTTAATGGGCGCTCACATTATTTTCCCGCCCGATGCAAACCGCAAAAAGGCATTGACCGACGCTTTTACAGTCGCATCAATCGGAGCAATCGGCTGGATTTTCGTTTTCGCTTATTTTGCCGCAACGAATCGTTTCGAGATTTTTTATCAAACGATTGTTTCTTACAACAGCTTTTACTCGGGAAATCTTTTGAATAATTTTTTGGCGCCGATTCGTGGACGTTCCGAAGTATTTCTGGATTTTATGAATCCGCTCGCCGGTTTGACGATTGCCGGCGTATTACTCGTTTTTTTTCACAATCGTCGCCAAGCCACGCTGCTCGCCGCTTTCGTCTTTTCGACGTGGTTAGCCGTCTCGCTGCCGGGACATTTTTTTTCTCATTATTTTCAATTGTGGCTGCCGCCATTAATTGTCGGCGCAAGCTGGGCGATTGGATCGCTTGCCGCTTTTGAAAAGTTTTGGTTAAGATTTGCCTCTTTCGCGGCGGCTGTTTTATTAATCGGAATTTTGATAGTGAATCAATTCGCCTCGTATCAATCAGCGATGGCTGAAGATTGGTCGAAATTCGTCAATCCGCCGCTCGCTGCCGGAAGCGACACGGCGCGAAAAATCAACGAATTGCTTCAGCCGGAAGAAACCTTTTTCCTGTGGGGCAACACCCCGAATTTGTATCTTTTAACCAATCGCAGACCGCCCGCAGCGATTATTTTTCAGCAGCATTTATTAAAAAGCCCGGTTTCCGAGCAACTAACAATTCGCGTACAAACTGATTTGGAGCGCGAACGCCCGGAAATGCTCGTCGCGGAAATCGGCAAAGCGCCGGTTCCCGAATGGATCGTTCGCGATTACGAAATTATGCCGATTCCGCAAAGTAAGAATGCTTATACATTTTATATGCGTCGCGGCGGAAGGCTTGCCACACAATTTGATTCCGCTTTCGACAGATAAAAACTCTTCATCTTTTCAATTATTTTTTGGCGAATGCAGGTCGGGAGTACACGGTAAAAGCCTTTCGAGGTCTAGCGAGTTCAAATCTCGCCCGCTCCATTTCAAATTTACGGGGCGGAACTCTCGCCAAATCTTGTCGCCGATTTTACAATCTAATTATTACAATTCGGGCGGCACTTTAAAACGACAGCTTTTGTTCGACACGAAAAAAGTCTTTTCAAATGCCGTCGCGTCTCGACATTTAACGTTTATCGAAAAGTTTGTGGTAAATGTTGAATGATAAATGTTAAATGAAACCAGGAGGAAAAATGCCACACAACAAACTAAACATCAGCGGCGCGCAAGCCGACATTCTTTCGTGGGTCAACCACGAGCTTTCGACCGACGAACACAATATGCTGCGCAACGTTTCGCGCCTTCCGTGTCTTTACAAACACGTAGCGTTGATGCCCGACGCTCATCTCGGAATCGGCTCGATGGTCGGTTCGGTCATTGCTACAAAAGACGCCGTCATCCCCGCTACCGTGGGCGTGGATATTGGTTGCGGAATGGCGGCAATCAAGACACCTTTCAAGAGTTCGATTCTCGAAGGAAAGTTGAAAGATTTGCGTCATCAAATCGAGCGCACGATTCCCGTCGGGTTTAACGAACACAAAGAAGCCGTTGACGAATCGAACGCTTGGGAAGGCTGGAAACAGTTCGGCGATTTGCACAAAGGCGTTCAGCATCGTCGCGACAAAGCGATGAAACAACTCGGGACGCTTGGCGGCGGAAACCATTTTTTGGAAGTCTGTCTCGATACCGAAGACAACGTTTGGCTGATGCTGCATTCCGGTTCGCGCAACATCGGTAATGAAGTCGCTTCGCGGCATATCGAAACGGCGAAATCGCTGCACAAATTGTCCGAGCTTCCCGACCCGAATCTCGCTTATTTCGTTCAGGGAACCGAAGAATTCAAAAATTACTGGCGCGATTTGGAGTGGGCGCAAAGCTACGCGATGAAGAATCGAGAGATTATGATGAAGCGTCTTTTGCGTCAATTTAACCGAATGTTCAACAACAGCGAAGATTTCGTGCCCGAAGTTTCGGTAAACTGCCATCACAATTACGTTTCGCCTGAAGTTCATTTCGGCGAAAAAGTTTACATCACCCGCAAAGGCGCGATTCGCGCGGACGAGGGCGTTTACGGAATCATTCCCGGCTCGATGGGCGCAAAATCGTTTATCGTTAAAGGCTTGGGAAATCCCCAGAGTTTTAATTCGTGTTCACACGGAGCGGGACGAAAAATGTCGCGCACGCAAGCGAAAAAAGCGTTTACGCGAGCCGATCTGGAACGCCAAACCGCAGGCGTCGAGTGCCGAAAAGACGCCGGCGTTATTGACGAAATCCCGTCGGCGTATAAAAACATTGACGAAGTTATGCGCAACCAAAGCGATTTAGTCGAAGTTGTCGCACAATTGAAGCAAGTCGTTTGCGTTAAGGGTTAAAAGAATTACGGAATGCGGATTGCAAATTAAAATAAAATCCGTATTCCATAATCCGCAAGGAGGAAATCATGAAACGAGAAACATTACAAAACCGCGAATTTTACTAGCGCGGACGTAAAAATTATAAATTTAAGCGTCCGTGCAAAATCTTGGAAATTAAAAAATAAAGAGGAAAATTTTGTATGGACATTCAATTACTTGAAAAGCAATTCCGTAAAATCGGGGCGCGCGTGAAAATCTTCGCCGTCGAATCGGAATTTCAGCGCGACGGAATTGATATTCGCAGCGACAAACAAGGCGAGTTTTTCCAGATCAGAGTTACTGATAGAGAAAGCGTCGAATATGAAGTCGTTGATCTAAAACCCGAAATGCGTCATTTGCTTTTAATGGCAAGACGCAACAACGGCAAAGATAAATTTCTTTGCGGTCACGACGAACGCCACTGGTTCGTTTGTGCTGTTCCCGGAAACGGAATTAACGGCGTTGTCAGAGCGATGGAAGCGCTACAGCCGGAAACGGTTCGCGGGCGAATTTCTCAAAACCTTCGCCGCAGCAAAAATCGTTTTGACCGTCGCAACGAAGCATTCATCCGACAAGGCGAATGGTTTTTCATTCCCGCGCCCGAACTCGTTGTAAATCCGACCTTTAATAATCCTATTCATAAAAACGAGCCGCTCAGCCGCGGAAGAGGCAGCAAACCACACGTTTGTGCAGAAATCTTTCGCAGCGGCGGTGAATTAGTTTGGGTTTGTTCGCGGTTTTCGAGCGGAGTTTCTCCGAAAAGATACGCCGAACTGATCAAAACCGATCAAAAGGCGTCTCAGTGGAACTGGCGCACTTTCGTCCGCGACGCGAAAGTTTATGCTCGCGGAACGGTTCGTCACTCAGACCACAAAACAATTTACCTCGACGGCTGGCATCAAGTTTTTATGAACACTGAAAACGAAGCTCCGGGAATGCAGCATGTTGTGTTTTTGGACTAATCAAAACAGGCGATAAACTAAAATTTATCACCAATTAATTTCTCGCAGACGGAAAAACTTGACTATCCCGGTTCTTGGCTAGTCTCGTAAGCCGTGCCGTCTGCCGGAAGGAGCGGATTCGATGCAAATAATTCGCTCCTAATAATTTACATATCTCTTTTGGTAAAATTATTTGAAACCACATTAAATTGGCATTCGAATAAAATTTTAGTATTTAACAAAAAATTGATATACAAATTCAATCGAAATCATCTAAAATAGCGGTGAGTTTTTTCTTACGCACAAAATATAGTGGTCGAGGTTGTTTTGTATCTCAAGGTTCCGTTTTTATGTAATAATTAAATAAATAGAAGGAGGCGATTTAATTTGCTGACAGGACGAGTTTTACTTCTCAACTTTTCTTACGAACCGCTCGGCACGGTCGGTGTCGCGCGTTCTATGTGTTTGTGGATCGGCGGCAAAGTTACAGTCGAGGAATATGACGGAGAGAATGTTCTGCATTCGCCTTCGCAGGTTTTTCGAGTTCCGAGCGTTGTGCGTCTCAGGCATTATATAAACGTTCACCGCAAACGGCGAGAAACCACAATGAAGCGTGCTCGAATTTATATTCGCGACCGCTATATGTGTCAATACTGCGGCGAACACCGACACGCCAAAGATTTGACGCTCGATCATATTTTTCCGCGCGCGCAGGGCGGCGAAAGCACTCCGCAGAACCTTGTCACGGCTTGCGTAAAATGCAACCAGCGAAAAGGAAATCGCACGCCCGAACAAGCCAGAATGCCGCTGCTGACTTCGCAGAAACTTCTCCAGCTCGGACTTGATCGCGTTCTGCTTTGTCATTACGCCGAATCAAAACCGGAATGGAAAAAATATCTGTTTATGGACGATTTCGTTGAAGAAACCCAAATTTTAGCGGCGTAATGTAAACGAAATGAAAAGCGGTAATCGGTAAAAAGCGGCGAAAATGAAATTATTGGCACTTTCCGTTTTTCCGTTTACCGCTTTCAATTAAAAATGAATCTTTACGAACACACCTGGCTTTATGATTTAGTTCACGAAAAACCCGCCGATTCCGAACAAATCGCATTTTACGAACGCTGCATCGAGCGGTATGGCTCGCCGGTTCTCGAATTAGCGTGCGGCACCGGAAATTATATCGTCACGCTTTCTCAGCAGAACGTGGAAATTTCCGGTCTCGATATTTCACCGGAAATGCTGCACGCCGCCGAAGAAAGAGCCAACAAAAAATCGGTCGAAACCAATCTTTATAACGGCGATATGCGTTCGTTTGATTTGAACGAAAAATTTCGCTTGATTTTCATCGCCGGAAACTCTTTGCAGCACCTTTTGACGCTCGAAGATGTGGAATCTACTTTCGATTCGGTAAAACGACATTTGCAGCCCGGCGGTAGATTCATCGTCGAAGTTTTTAATCCGTCGCTCGAATTGCTTTCGAGAAATCCGAACCGGCGTTATTCGGTCGGCGAATATCAAACCGAAGACGGATTTGTTTTTATAACGGAAAATGTACGCTATGACGCCGCCACGCAAATAAACAGGATTGATTGGCATTACCGCAAGCAAAACGCGAACGAGGAAAGAACCGTTTCGTTCATGATGCGCCAGTTTTTCCCGCAGGAATTGTATTTGCTTTTCCGCTATAACGGCTTTCGCGTCGAACGTAAATTCGGCGATTTCGACGAAACAGACTTTTCCGGCGCTTCTCCGAAACAAATCATCATCGCCGCCGCCGCTTAAAATATTTTCGGTTATTCAGTTTTCAATCAAATAACTCGAAACGAGGTGTTTATGAAACTGATATTAATTTACGGCTCGCCCGCCGTCGGTAAATTAACCGTCGCCAACGAAATAGCCCGAAAAACCGATTTCAAAGTTTTTCATAATCATTTGACGATTGATGCGGTCGAGCCGATTTTCGAGTTCGGCACGTCGTCTTTTTGGAAATTGGTGCATTTTTTTCGCATCGAAACCGTCGCCGAAGCCGCGCGAGCCGGGCAAAATCTGATTTACACTTTTTGTTACGCGAAAGATTCCGACGACGAACACGTTCGATTGATAACGAAAGCGGTCGAAGAAAACGGCGGAGAAATACTTTTTGTTTTGCTTGTCGCGGAGAAATCCGAAATAGAAAAACGGGTTTTGGCGGAGTCGCGGAAACGATACGGTAAAGCGAAAACAATCGAAATTCTGCACGAGGTTTGGGACAAATATGATTTGTTTTCGCCCGTTCCCGATCGTGAAAGTTTGATCGTTGATAACACGAAGATTTCCGCCGAAGAAACCACTTTAAAGATAATCGAACATTTCAATTTGTGAAAAAATATTATGAGATTCAAAAACGAAAATGAAATACTTGAAATCGTGAAATCGTTTGAAAACGGCACGATTTCGCGCGCCGATTGGCGGCACGCCGAACATTTGACGGTCGCCCTTTATTATATTCACAAACACGACCGCGAAACGGCTACCTCAAAAATGCGCGACGGGATTTTCAATCTTTTGCGCGCGTTTGAAGTTGATTTGACAAAAGAAATGCCGTATCACGAAACTTTGACGATTTTCTGGCTCACCACGGTTGCGGATTTCGCAGAATCGAAAAACGGCACGCCGTTCGTTGAAGTCTGCAACGAATTAATCGAAAAATTCGATAAAGATTATCCGCTTCGCTTCTACAGCCGCGAGCTGCTTTTTTCCGACGAAGCGCGGGCGAATTTCGTCAAAGGCGATTTATAATTTAGCTGTTTTTATCATCAAAAAATTGTGTTATAAAACTTGTATGTTTCAAAGAATGATTCCGGACAGAAAATTCCTCCACATTCTCGGCGCCGCGCCGAAAGAGTCCTGTTGTAATTAATTCCCTTTTTTATTTTAATTTATCTTTTTTGAACCGTTCGACAAATCGTGTCGAGCAAGTCCAATTTCTGCCGCGTTTGGTTTATATTATTGTTTTCAGGGAATTTTATGCTTAAATTTCACAACACTTTATCGGGACAAACCGAAGAATTTCAGCCGCTCAACGAAAATGACGTGCGTTTATACATCTGCGGTCCGACCGTCTGGAGCTTCGCGCACATCGGCAATTTTCGCACTTTTACGTTCGGCGACGTTTTGCGGCGTTATCTAAAATACAAAGGCTACAATCTGACGCACGTAATGAATTTGACGGACGTTGACGACCGCATCATCAACGAAGCGAAAAAAGCGGGAAAAACGATTGACGAATTCGTTCAGCCGTTTATCGAGGCGTTCTGGGAAGACGCGGACGCGCTCGGCATTCAGCGACCGGAAATCGCGCCGCGAGCGACCGATCATATTCCTGAAATGATCGAAATCATTCAAACTCTGCTCGACAACAATCACGCTTACGCTTCCGACGGTTCGATTTATTACCGGATTTCCGCTTTTCCCGACTACGGCAAACTTTCAAAAATAAATTTTAAGGGCAATATTTCCGGCGCTTCCGGTCGAGTTGATACGGACAAATACGACAAGGAAAACGCGCAGGATTTCGCGCTCTGGAAATTCGTTGACGAAACAGAACCGACCGGTTGGGACGCGCCATTCGGTCGCGGTCGTCCGGGTTGGCACATCGAATGCTCGGCGATGTCTATGAAATATCTCGGAGAAACTTTCGACATACACGCGGGCGGCGTTGATTTGAAATTTCCGCATCACGAAAACGAAATCGCGCAGTCCGAGGGCGCGACCGACAAATTATTCGCCAAATACTGGCTGCACAGCGAGCATTTAAAGGTCGAGGGCGAAACGATGTCGAAAAGTCTGGGAAATTTTTACACTTTTCGTGATTTGCTCGAAAAAGGTTATTCGGCGAAAGCGATTCGTTATCTGCTTTTAAGCGTTCCTTATCACAAGCAGTTAAACTTCACGTTTGAAACCTTAAACGGCGCGGAAAACACGATTGAGCGGTTGAGCGATTTTCGTTCAAGGCTCGAAGAAGCGAATCTGAATGCCGGAGCAAATGATGAATTAAAGGAAAAAACGCGCGTTTATCTGGCTGATTTTGAAGCCGCGATGGACGATAATTTAAACACTTCCGTCGCGCTCGCCGCGCTGCACAATCTTGTGCGGGAAGTGAATTCGGCATTGGCGAATGAAGCTGTTTTAACTGAAGATCGCAATTTGATTCTCGAAACGATAAATAAAATTGATTCGGTTCTCGGAGTTTTCAGCGAAACGCAGCAGGAAATGCTCGATACCGAAATCGAACAGCTTATCGAGGAACGACAGGAAGCGCGACGCGCGCGGAACTTCGCGCGTTCCGACGAAATTCGCGATTTATTGAGCGAACGCGGCATCGTCTTGGAAGATACGAAAGAAGGCGTGCGGTGGAAAAGAAAATGATGTTTTGTAAAGCCGGACAAATTTCAGGTAACTCTTTAAAACTTTGCTTTCAGTTGATTCTGGTTTCGTCTTGGTTATTGCCGCTTTTTTCATTTCTTTTCACGCGCTTTTGCTCGCTTTCTATTTCCTGAGTGAGAAAATAATTGAGAACCGTTCGAATAGCGACGATAGCGGCGAGTTTGCCGATTTGTTCCCAGCTCGGCGCGATTGCCGTCGAAAGAATATCTGCGCCGACTTGAAATTCGAGCGCCAGCAGCAAATATTTGCCGAGCGTCAGGCGCACGGCGTTAAAGTTCGTTGATTGTTCGTCTTGAAAATGCGCGACTAAATGATAAATAGCCGAAATTACCCCGAGAGCGATTACAAGCGCGCCGGCAGCTTCAACACCGAGTTTTAACCATTGTGCTGCCGCATTTATCGAGTGTTCGACAATTTGAAAAGCGCCTTCGTCCGGGATATTTTGGATGCTTTCCTGCCACATCATTATAATTGTACGTTATCGCAAATAACACCGTTGATGCTCGTGTAAGAAAGCGACACTTCGGAAAAACGATTTGTTTCCCGACAGTAGGAAAGGCATTTATTGAATGGTTTTGAATAGATATGAATGCTGACGGCGCGTTCACCGAATTCCGGCAAATTCAGAATTTGATGAATCGGCTGTTCGAGTTCGACTTTGGCGGCGAGACAATCGGAAAGATCGAAGCGGTCGGTTTCGTTTAAAATGCAAAAATTATCCGCTTCACTTATTTCCGCGATGGAAAAATTTTGACCGCGCAACCGTCCGATTGGAACAGTCATCCAGCACATCTGGTCGGAGTGGTTGTGAACCCGCGACGATTGTCCTTTTTCCCAGCAAACCGCCATTAATTCAAAACGCTCGTCTTTGTAAATCAAATTACGCGTGTAAAATTTCTCGCTCCAGTGAAAATAAGGAGAAATTGATTCGACATCAACCGGATTTTCCGCCAAAAACCGGTAAACGCTGTCGCATTTGAATTGTTCGTCAGGAATTTCGCGCAAGCCTTCTACTAAATGTTGGATTTTAACTGTTTTCATAAAATTCTAGCTGCGAAGCGACACGAAAAGCTCGAGATAAACCCGGTATAATTTCTTAAAAAGTCTGTTTTTGCTGTTCCGAACTTCGCTTTTTTGTGTCGTTTCGTGGCGCTTCGTGGCTAATTTTCCTGCGATCTTTGTAAAAAGTCAATAAATTCCTGCGTGTTTCTCGTCAACCCCGGAAATGTCGCTACGGTTTTGCCGTCGGCTTCAATGACGGCGTAAAACGGCAGCGCGACGGTTTGATAATTTTTTTCTTGAAACTGCTGCTGGCGCTCGTATACCTCGCCTTCACCGTCGGTGAAAAGTTTCGCCAAAACGAATTTATTCATTTCCGTTTCAACTTCCCTTTTCACAAAAACATTCGCCTCCATCCAGCGGCAATTCGTGCATGTGTAACCGGTAAAATCTATAAAAACACGCTTATTCTCTGCTTTAGCCTGGGCTAAAGCTTTGTCCAAATCGTTTTTTATCCACGTCGGCTCATTATTCGGTTTGCCGAAAAAACGCGCCGAATTGTTCTCTAAATCCGGCGGCAAAAACGATTCGAGTTCTCCGAGCCGCGCGCCGAAAAGTCCCGTTAAAAGATAAAAACTCACAGCTAAACTGATGATTGCCGAAACGAGCCGCAAAGCGCCGATTTTTTCCGGTTTCGTATCGTGAAAAAGCTGGAATTTTCCTAACAAATAAACCGCTAAAATTATTCCAATAGCAATCCAAATCGCAAGCACTACCGGACGCGTGAAAATTCCCCATTTCCAGATTAAATCTACATTTGAAAGAAACTTCATCGCCGCCGCGATTTCCAGAAAACCCATCGCGACTTTTACCGAATTCATCCAGCCGCCGGCGCGCGGCAACTGCGCGACAAGCTGCGGCGCGAGCGCGAGAACAAAAAACGGCAGCGCGAAAACGGTTGAAAAGGCGAGCATTCCGAGCAGAGGCATCTGCCAGTCGCCCTGCGAAGCAGAAACGAGAATCGTGCCGACAAACGGCGATGTGCAGGTGAAAGAAGTCAGCGTAAACGTCAAGCCCATCAAAAGCGCGCCAATGATTCCGCTGCCCTCGCCTTCGTGACTGCGCGTTAAATTATCGAGCTTCGTCAGAACATTTGTCGGAATATTAATTTCGTAAGCGCCGAAAAGATTAAAGGCGAAAAAGAGAAAAATTCCGGTAATTAAAAGGTTTATCCACGGATTCGCGGCGAAAAGGTTGATTCCCGCCGCACCGACGAAAATTGCCAGAAGCATTCCGAGAATTGTAAACGTGGCGATAATTCCCAAAGAATAAACCGAAGCGAGTTTGATCGCTTTGGCGCGGCTGCGGCTCGAATGATTCGTAAAGTAAGAAACCGTAATCGGAATCATCGGAAAAACGCACGGCGTCAGCAAAGAAAGCGCGCCGAGCGAAAATGCGAGCCACAAAAACGACAATAAATCTTTGTTCTGCGGCGGCGCGGCGGGCAGCTCGTTGTTGATTGTTGTTTGACGGCGCTCACTCGAAACCAGATTTAAATTCGCGGAGCTTTCGCTTTGCCGGCTTCCGACCGCCGATGTTTGAACGCTTTTTTTAACGTCTTCGTAACCGTTGAACGAAACTTTAACCGTTTTCGGCGGCAGACAAGTCGTATCGTTGCAAACTTGATATTTGACATTGACAGCCAAATCGCCGCCGCTCGTTTCGCTTGTAGCGGTTACCGGCAAATCGAATTCGGCATTTTTTGCGAAGAATTTCGTATCAATCTGAAAATTCGGGTCGAATTTCGTAATCGGCGCGGGCGATTTTATGTCTCCAACGATTCTAAAAGGCGCGTTTTCCTCAATCGTAATTTTCGTCGGCAGCGGTCCGCCTGCAGGTTGTTCGACGGCGTATAGATGCCAGTCGCCTTCGATTTCAGCTTTCAATTTCGCCGCGAAATTTTCATTCGATTTCAAAGATTTCCCTTTCGCAGCGGATTCGAGCGACCACGAAACCGGATTTTGGGCAAACGAAACCAGCGGCAAAACGATTATCATCGTCAACAAAATTACGAAATTTTTCAGGTGAATACTGCGGAGCATAATTTCAAACTTTTTAGATGCTCGATTTTAACATTTTCGGTTGTTTTTGTCGTTTCAGCTTTTATATTTTACGCGTTGTAACAGATTAAGGTTTTCATACTTCTAAACAATTTCGGCTTTTGCACAATAAGCCTTTCGCCGCTATAATTTTTTCAAGGTTTAATATTTTATTTTATTCATTTTACGACAAAAAGGCGTGGAGGAAAGAAATTTTGCCAACTAAAACAGCAACTCGCCAGGAAGAAACAATAAAAACTCCAAAACCCGATGATGGTTCAACCCGCGGAATGGAAAGCAAAACCGCGTCGAAAAATTCGGGGAAACTCGCAGAAGCCGTGACGGATACGGTTGACCGCAAAGAAGCTCAAGCCGAATACAAAGAACGCAAAAAATCGCAAACC
Organism: Pyrinomonadaceae bacterium; assembly: GCA_036388895.1. Lineage (GTDB taxonomy): Bacteria > Acidobacteriota > Blastocatellia > Pyrinomonadales > Pyrinomonadaceae > SXVE01. The sequence continues at coordinate 37,921 of DASVQY010000065.1, forward strand.
GACGCGATAAAAAATACCGACCCCGAACTGCTCAGAGAAATGCTTTATCAGATGGTTCTCGGCAGAGTTTTCGAGCAGAAATGCGCCGAAGTTTACCGCATCGGTAAAATCGGCGGTTTCTGCCATCTTTACATTGGTCAGGAAGCAGTCGGCGTCGGCGCGATGATGGCGCTCAAAGAAGGCGATTACGTTATCACGAGCTATCGCGATCACGTTCAGGCGATGGTCGCCGGCATTACGCCCGAAGCCGTTTTAGCCGAGCTTTACGGCAAAGTGGGCGGAAATGTGAAAGGCAAGGGCGGTTCGATGCATATGTTCTCGAAGGAAAAAGGATTTTTCGGTGGGCACGGCATCGTCGGGGGTCAAATCGGCGTCGGAACCGGAATGGCTTTCGCGCAAAAATACAAAGAAACCGATAATGTAACTCTTTGCTTTTTCGGCGAAGCGGCTGTCAATCAAGGCATTTTTCACGAGTCGCTGAATATGGCGCAATTGTGGAAGTTGCCGATTATTTATATCTGCGAAAACAATCAATACGGAATGGGAACGTCGCAGAAACGCGCGATGAGCATCGCCAACATCGCTTCGAAAGCCGAAGGTTACGGAATGGTCGGCGAATTCGTTGACGGAATGGACGTGATGGCTGTCCGCGAAGCGACTTTAAAAGCAATCGAAAGAGCAAGAAACGAATCCCTTCCGACGCTTCTTGAAATTCGCGCTTACCGGTATATGGGACATTCAATGAGCGACCCAGGCAAATATCGCACGACTGAAGAAATCAAAAAATATCAGGAACGCGACCCGATTGTTTTGTTCAAAGACAGTTTGAAAGCGGCAAAGATTTTCACTGACGCGGATTTCGAGGATATTGAAAAACAAGCAAGAGAAGCGACTGATAGAGCGGTCAAATTCGCTGAAGAAAGCCCTTTGCCGGATGAACGCGAATTGTTTACAGACGTTTTGGCTTAATTAAGAAAACTTTAATAATTAATTGAAATAATGGCAGAAATGACAATCCGCGATGCGCTGAATGCGGCGCTGCGCGAAGAAATTATCAGAGACGAAAACGTTTTCATAATGGGCGAGGAAGTCGCCGAGTACGACGGCGCGTATAAAGTCACGCGCGGGCTTTGGAAGGAATTCGGCGACAAGCGCGTGATCGACACGCCGATTACCGAACTCGGGTTCGCGGCAGTCGGCGTCGGCGCGGCGATGGCGGGACTTCGTCCGGTAATCGAGTTTATGACGTTTAATTTCAGCATTTTAGCGGCTGACCAAATCATCAATCACGCGGCGAAAATGCTTTATATGTCGGGCGGGCAATTCAAAGTGCCGATAGTTTTTCGCGGTCCGAACGGTTCGGCTTACCAAGTATCAAGCCAGCACTCGCAGGCGCTCGAAGCGTTTTACGCGAATTTTCCCGGCTTGAAAGTAGTAATGCCTTCGACCGCCGCCGATGCGAAAGGATTATTGAAATCGGCGATTCGCGACGATAATCCGGTAATTTTTCTCGAACAGGAAAGAATGTACGGCTTAAAGGGCGAGGTGCCGGAAGATGAAGATTTCACGATTCCTTTGGGCGTCGCCGACGTAAAACGCGAAGGAACCGACTGCACAATCGTCGCGCGTTCGATGACCGTTCCGCTCGCTCTGCAAGCCGCCGAACAAGCGCAAAAAGAGTTTGACGTTTCTGTCGAAGTCATCGACCCGCGCACGATAAAGCCGCTCGACATTGACACTATTGTCGCTTCGGTTAAGAAAACGAACCGCTTAATTATCGCCGAAGAATCGCACGCGTTCGCCTCGGTCGGCGCGGAGATCTCGCATCAAGTTATGGAAAATGCATTCGATTATCTTGACGCGCCCGTAAAAAGAATTTCAACCGCCGAAGCGCCGATGCCGTACGCGAAAAATTTGGAAGAACTTGCGCTGCCGGATGTTCCGAAAATTATCGCTGCCGTTAAGGAAGTTTGTTACATCTAGTTAGTTGGTAACCGATAGTGAAAGAACATCCTGCTAGCTATTTATTATTAAATTATGGCGAATAAAATTTTAATGCCCAAACTTTCTCCGACAATGGAGGAAGGACAAATTTCACGCTGGCTCAAGGAAGAAGGCGACGCGATTGAAGCTAACGAAACGATTGCCGAAGTTGACACCGATAAGGCGACGATGGAAATGACTTCGCTTGAAGCCGGAACGCTTTTGAAAATCATCGTTCCAGCCGGAGATAACGCCAAACTTGGTCAGACAATCGGAATCATAGGCGAAAAAGGCGAAGACTTTTCCGGGCTTTTAGACGATGCTTCGACAAATGGAGCGAGTTCCAAAGCCGATGCAGCAACAAACGGAAATGCCGGTTCCACAGCGCCGCAGTCGAAGCCGCAAGTCGCTGAGCAACAAGCCGAACCCAGAACTTCGGGCGGCGAACAGCCGGCGAAAAACATCACTGAAACCGAAGGACGCAGCTACGATTACTCTCGCCCTGATGCAGTCGAAGAAGCGGAAACGGCAACGGGAACCGAAGCCGGTCGCGGAAAAGCGGAAAGCGGAAACGGAAGAATGATCGTTTCGCCGATTGCCGCGCGAATGGCGGCGGAAAACGGCGTTGATTTGAAATCAATTCAAGGCTCCGGTCCGGGCGGTCGAATCATCAAACGCGACATCGAATCTGCGATGCAAGCCGGAAGCCGACAGCCCGAACCCGTTGCTCAGCCGGAACAAGCGCAGACCGCACCGGGCTTCGCGCAAACAACGGAAATTCAGGGAGCGTCACGTTTCCGCGAAGAAAACACTTCCAAAATGCGGCAGGTCATCGCGCAGCGTCTTGCCACTTCAATCGGTCCGGTTCCGACGTTTTATTTAACGGTCGAAATCGAAATGGACAAAGCATTGGAGTTTCGCAAACAAATCAACGCGAGCATCAAAGAAGAAGAAAAGGTTTCCGTCAACGACGTTATCGTCAAAGTCGCGGCACAGGCGCTGATGAAGCATCCGTTCGTCAATTCTTCGTATCAAGATAAAACGATTCGTTTTTTCGAAGATGCCGACATCGGCGTCGCCGTAGCGATTGAAGACGGTTTGATCACGCCGGTCGTGCGCGGTGCGAACCGCAAAGGCGTTACGGAAATTTCCAGAGAAATAAAAGAAATGGCTGGACGCGCCCGCGAGAAAAAACTTCAGCCGGAAGAATACACCGGCGCGACGTTTTCGATTTCAAATCTCGGAATGTTCGGCATCAAGGAATTTACCGCGATAATCAATCCGCCGGAAGCCGCGATAATCGCGGTCGGCGCGGCGACGCAGATTCCGGTCGTGCGTGACGGCGAAATCGTGACCAGAAATATTATGAACGTCACGATGAGCTGCGATCATCGCGTGATTGACGGCGCAACGGGCGCGAAGTTTTTGCAGACGTTCAAGCAGATGCTCGAAAACCCGATTTTGATGCTGATGTAGGTTTCAATCAGGAATTACGAATTACGAATTACGAATTAAAATTTTTGATAATTCGTAATTCGTTTTTTATTTCCGGCTGATATTTTCTTTTCTGTTATTTTTTTTCTTTTACATCTTTGCTTCCACGTCTCTGATGAAAAACATCGAAACATCTAAATCTTATTCGCCGCATCTGGCACTTCTCGCCGTTCAAATCACTTTCGGATCGCTTCCGGTTATCGGTAAAATCGTATTAAAAATAATCCCGAGTTTAGCGCTCGTCGGTTTTCGCGTCGGAATAACGGCAGTTGCTTTATACTTTGTGCAAAGATATCGTGGGAACTTGCTGCTCGAAAATAAAGCGGATTACTGGCGATTTGTGATTTTGAGCTTTTTCGGCGTAACGCTCAACCAAATTTTGTTTATCACGGGACTTTCGCTGACAAAAGCGTCGAACACTTCGCTGCTCGCCGTAACGATTCCGATTTTCGCGCTTTCGTTCAGCGCCGTTTTAGGGATTGAAAAGATTCAAAAGATAAAGATTGTTGGAATCGTGCTCGCGGCGCTCGGCGTCGTTTTATTGATCGATCCGCGAAAGGCATCTTTTTCGTCGGAAACGACGCTCGGCGATATTTTGATAATTATTAACTCGTTTTCTTACGGCATTTACGTCTCGATTTCAAAGGAAATTATTACACGCAACGGCGCGATCAAATCAATCGCCTGGGTTTTTATTTTTTCGAGCGTGATTTGCATGCCGCTCGGATTATATTCGCTTTCCGGCATCAATCTGGAAATTGTTTCGCCGCTTATTTGGTTTTTGATTTTTTATATCGCCATTGTCGCGACGCTCACACCTTATCTTTTGAATGCATGGGCTTTAGCGCGCGTAAATCCTTCGACCGTTGCGGTTTTTATTTATTTGCAGCCGCTCATCGGGTTTTTTCTGGCGATTGTTTTTCTCGATGAAAAGTTAACCTTTACCGTCATCGCAGCCGCGCTGCTGATTTTCGCCGGAGTATTTTTCGTCACTAAAAAGTTTTCTAACGAATGAAAAAAAATTTGCAATTGCCCTGTTTATCGCGTTAAATCATAGTATATGCCGACAAAAATCACACAGATTGAAGATGCGGAACGCGGAAAAACCATTCTGCGCGTCGAAGGCTCGATGATGTACGATGACGCTATCCTACTGGAAAAAATCGCATTGGATTTGCGTGAAAATATCGGCAAGAATCTGACACTGGATTTAGCCGATCTAGATTTTCTCGACAGCGACAGCGCGCCTGTTTTGAAACGTCTCGAACGCGAACACGGTTTTGAAATCGAAGGCATCGAGTTTTTTCTGCAAACGGTTGTCAACGAAACCGAAAAGCGTAAAAGTTAATTTTCTTAAATTTTTCATTCTGCTCTATTAACAAGAAATAAATTCAAAAAAAAAATATTCTCAGATGTTCCGATACATTTCCCTGTTGCGGTAACGAAGCGTAAAATCTGTTTTCAAAAATCAATTTAAATATATAAGAATGAAATTAAAAGAAATTGCCGATTATTTGCAGGCGGAATTATTCGGAAATGAAAACGCGAAAATCACAGGCGTCGCGAGCATCGAGAACGCCAAACCGGGCGAAATTTCCTTTGTCGAGAAAGCCGAAAATTTCAAAGAAACCGAAGCTGCGGCTTTGATAGTTTCGCCGGATTTCGATGAGAAAACAAATTGTTTTCTGTTAAAAGTAAAAAATCCAAAACTTGCTTTCGCCAAAATCGCCGCCGTTTTGCACCCGCCGAAAAATCGCGCTCCCGAAATTCACGAATCGGCAATCATCGCTGAAAATGCACGCATCGGCAAAAACGTTTTCATCGGCGCGTATGTGATAATCGGGGAAAATTCGGAAATCGGCGATTATACGCAAATTCGTTCGGGCGCGAAAATCGGCGACAATGTAAAAATCGGCGACCGCTGCACGATTCATCCGAATGTTTTTATTGAAGACGGGTGTTTTGTCGGAAATAACGTGATTCTGCACGCTGGCGTTTGTATCGGCGCCGATGGTTTCGGCTACGTTCGCGACGGCGCCGAAGGTTACGTGAAATTTCCGCAAATCGGAACGGTCATTATCGAAGACGAAGTAGAAATCGGCGCGAATACCTGCGTTGATAGCGGCGCTCTCGGCGAAACGCGCGTCGGACGCGGCTCAAAAATAGACAATCTCGTTCAAATCGGTCATAACGTCCGAATCGGCGAACGCGTCGTCATTGCATCGCAAACCGGAATCTCGGGCAGCACCGTGATTGAAGACGACTGCGTTATCGGCGGACAGGTCGGAATGGGCGACCACGCAAGGGTTAAAAGCGGCGCCGTCATCGGTTCGCAAGCCGGAGTTTTGCCCGGCAAAATAGTTAGGGAAGGCGTCTGGTGGGGCACGCCGGTTCAGCCGCTCGACGAATATAAACGTCAAAACGCGCACGTTAAAAGCCTCGAACGATTAAAGGCGGATGTAAAGGAATTGAAAAAAATCACTTCCGAAGCGCAGTCAAAAAAATAAAAACCTGCGATGTGATAAAATTTTTATTAAGAATAATTTTTCGCGATGTTTTATCGTCTTATAGCCGATATAATTTTCATTTTTCATTTCTGCTTCGTATTTTTTACAATTTTCGGCGGGCTGCTTGTTTTGCGCTGGCGATGGATTTGGAAATTTCATCTGCTTTGCGTTGTGTGGGGAGCTCTCGTGCAGTATTTTCTTTGGGTTTGTCCGCTCACAAGCTGGGAAAATTACTTTCGCGAACTCGGCGGCGAAGCCGGGTACGAAGGCGGTTTTGTTGAATATTACGTCACTGTGATTCTTTACTCGAGCCTTTCGCCGCAAATTCATCTCGTTTTAGGCGGGCTGCTAATTGCATTTAATCTGTTCGTTTATTCTTTTGTTCTTCGTCAAAAACAGCGCTGATTCATATTCGTACCGACAATCGAGAACAACATAAATCTTTTATTTTTAGAATTGAAGTTGAAAATTGTTTACAACTTATTGTATCAATCGCACAATAACTTCCGCCGCTCGTTTAGAAGCACCGCCGGTGCCTAATCTGTCTGTTACTTGACGCAGTCTTTCGCGCGTTTTTTTGTTTTCAGACGGTTCCAGCAAGCGAAAAAGCTCCGCCGCTAAAGTTTCCGGCGTAAACTCGTCTTGTATCAATTCTTTCGCCAATCTTTCTCCGGCAATTAAATTTATCAAACCGAAATGCTCGACAGTAATCAAGGGGCGCAAAAGTTTATAATTAAATCTGGATGTTTTGTATACGATGGCTAGAGGCGTGCCGATTATCGCTGTTTCCAGCGTCGCCGTTCCGCTCGTAACAGCGGCTGCGTCCGCTGCGTTTAAAAGTTCGAAGGTTTCGTTTTGAACTGTAATGAAAGTTTTGGGCAGCGCGAAATTCAAGTTTTTCGCTTCGGTCAAACAACTTTCGACTTCATCTTTTTTTCGGTTTCCGGCGAGCGCAATGGCGAACTGAATTTCAGGGTTTACTTTCGTCATTTCACCGGCGGCTTTGATTAACTCGGGCAGGATTCTGACGATTTCCTTGTGCCTGCTGCCGGGCAAAAGCGCGATAATCGGTTTGCTTTCATCAAGTTTGTGTTTTTCGCAAAATTCGCCTTTCGATAATTTAGAATTTACCTCACGAACGGTCGGATTGCCCACGTATTCGACGTGAGAAATTCCCTGTTTTTGATACCAATCTTTTTCAAACGGCAAAATCGTCAGCAATAAATCAACGTATTTCTCAATCGTTTTCACGCGGTATTTACGCCACGCCCAAAGCTGTGGCGAAATGTAGTAAATTACTTTTAACCCCTGTTTTTTTAACGATTTAGCTAATTTTAGATTAAAATCTGGAAAATCAACGAAAATAACCGCGTCGGGTTCACGGCGTACAGCTTCATTTTTCAAAGTTTGAAACGCTTTCCAAAACATCGGCAAAGCGCGCGCGATTTCAGGCAGTCCAACGACGGAAAAATCGTCGGAACGAACGATTGTTTCGACTCCGGCAGCGCGAAGTTTTTCGCCGGTCGCGCCGAAAAACTCAAATTCGACGGATGGCGCCGCTTCTCGCAAAGCTCGAACCAGTTTCGCCGCGTGAGCGTCGCCGGACGCTTCTCCGGCAACGATCATCAGTTTACATTTATCATTTACCATTTAACATTTAGCGCGGAACATCGCTCGCCTTTCCGTCCTTCGCTTTTTAGATTTTTGAAGAAAAACAAAAACGACAAGATAACGCGAAGTGATAAATGATAAATGATAAATGATAAATGTAAAACACAACCATTTTTGAATTTTAGGGCATCAAAGCAACTGTTTTCGCGTCTATTTTAATATAAAGACTTTATTTGCTTGCAGAACCTTTTTTTAACCTTTAAAATGCAATCTTTTGTGCATCAGGTAAAATATTTTTTTGTAAATGCCCACAGCCATAGTTAAAAACAGTATTTGGAGGAGTTTGTGAAACTTCGCTTTTTTATTTTATTAGCAATTATTACTATTTTTGGAAATTTTTCCGCAACGACCGCACAAGTTGATTCGATTTTAGGACAATTTACGAATTCGAGCGCCGAATCTTTTGCCGGCGGCATCAGCGGCAACGGCAGATTCGTCGTTTTTGAATCGAGAGGAAATTTGGCGACGGAAAATCCGCGCAATGCCGACAACAATCGCGAAATTTTTCTTTTCGATTATGCTCAGCGACGAATTTTTCAAATAACCGACACAAAGCCTCTTCTGATTGACCCGACCAAAGGTTATTCCTTTGATAATATTAGAGTTGAGATCGCGAACATACGACCGGTTATCAGCAACGACGGGCGCTGGATTGCTTTCGGTTCAAATGCGACGACGGCGACGCCGACTACGCCGAACGGAACGAATCCCGGAAACTTCGATGCCAATCTTCAAAATGTTACTACGACTACGGGCAATCCTCCGGTTTCGACGACGACCAATCCTTTGACATCGGACGGCAATACGGAAATGTGGCTTTACCAGATTCCGGTAACAACACCGGTTAATTTATCAACCGGCGAAGAGGTTGCCTTTACCGATTTAAGCGCCGGAACCTTTATTCAAGTTACGAATACAGTCGCCAGTCGTGTGCCGATTGCGGGAACATCAACAACCGGTTCATTCATTGCAGACGATAACCACGATGCGAGCATCAACGATAACGGGAGCGTTATCGCTTTTGTTTCGACCAGGAATTTAACCACAGTAAACAACGCAAGCAATACAGACGGCAACGACGAAATTTATACTTACACCCGCTCGACAAACACGCTGGCGCAGATAACAAATACGCCGCGCGGCTCAGCGTCGAACCCGATTTACAGTGCAGTTCCGACTATTTCCGGTCCGAATGCGCCAAACGGGAACCGTGTCGCTTTTTCGAGCAACGCGAGCCTTCCGATCACGGGAATGACGGCGAGCAACAACGACAACAACGAAGAGATTTTTTATACGAACTTAGCGGCTGACGGAAGCCCGGTTGTGTCGTCGGCGAGGCAAATCACGACCACAACTCAGGCAAATCCCGGCGATCTTGTAAACATCTGGAGTTACGGCAGAAGAATGAGCCGCGACGGGCGTTTTATAGCTTTCGATTCTTATGCGGAGCTGGAACCGGCGGGAACAGGAACGAATCAAGCGTCATTCGCGCTGTATGTTTTCGACACGACGACAAATGCTTTTCGCCGCGTCGGTCCGCGCAGCGATGCGGACTCCGGCGCGACCGGCGGCGATGTCTTTCGTTATCCCGGATTTACCGATTACAGCATCGGCGGAACGGCGCAAACGCTCGTTTTTTCGACGCGTTTAAACATCAATGCCGGCGGAACCGTACCCGCTACGGCGTCCGAAGGCTTGAATTCGGAAACATCGCGTCCGGTACAAATTTACTCGTATCCGCTCAATCAACCGGCAGCGACCGCGACTTTTACGCGATTGACGAAGTTTCCGACGCCGACGAACTTTCTGGCTTCGACGCAGGCTATTCCGAGCGATTCGGTCAAAAGAATTACTTTTAATTTAGCCTTGACCGAAACAGGCACGGGCAATACTGATTTGCTTTCCGAAGTTTTTTATCTGCTTCAGAAAGATTCTACCGCGACAAACACGGCGACATTGAGCTTTGCGACCGGCGCGAGCCGCTTAACCGTCACGGCATCGCCGGTTCCGACGCCGACACCGGGCACAACGCCGACGCCCTCGCCGAGTCCGACGCCGCAGACACCTGCTGAAGTTCAGGGATTTTCACCCGGAATGCTGGCTGTTGTAAACTTTAACCCAGCGTTAAATCCAGCAATTACACCGCGCACTGCTCAAGGCTCACTTTCGCGCAGCTTCAGTTTGCCGATTGAATTGAGCGGCGTAACGCTCACTGTAAACGGCGTTGCCGCCGGATTAAGATCGGTCAGCTCAAATCAAATAGAGTTCGTCGTTCCGCCCGGTTTGACCGGGTCAGCCGCCGGAACCAGTTATCCGATTGTCATCAATAACAACGGAACTGTAACGAAAAGCCAGATCGTTCTCGTTCCCGCACGCCCCGATATTTTTACGAACTTAACAGTTCCGGGACCCGGCGGGCGGGCGAGAATCTTAAATGCGACCAATACGGTTTTAACCCGCGAACCTTTTACCGTCACGACGATACGGCGAAAAGGCGGAAGACGGGTGCCGACGGTTTTAAGATTGTATCTGACCGGAGTTCAGGGCTTGCAGGCGAGCGCTTTTTCGATTCGCATCGGCAGCACGACAATCAGCGGCACGCAGGTTATTTCAAACGCGGTTTTAGCCGAACCGGGCGTTTATACGGTTGACTTCACGCTTCCTGCCGGACTTAATCAAGCCGGCGATCAGCCGATTATCGTCACCGTAACGGTCGGCAACGCTACTTATTCAACGCGGCTGGATGATACTGCGCCGAGGCTGTTCATTCTTTAAAGTCCTCAACAAAAAACACATTACGGGGCGGACTATTTCGGTCCGCCTTTTTTAATAAATAAATCAAAATTAAAAACCATAAAATACGCGCGTCTTGCGAAAGAATCGGCGATATACTATTCTTAAACGTAAGCAAAATCCATAGGCAGCAAAAATTTCTATTATTTATTAGAATATAATAGTTTTTTCTATTACAATATCTTTTCAAATATTCTTATAACAAACTAAAGGGGAGCTTTATAAAAACAAATTATGGCTACAAAAGATGTCAGCACGATGAACATTGGAGCGAAGGTCTGGAAAAACGGCGAAATGATCGAATGGAATGACGCGCGGATACACATAATGTCGCACGTAATTCAATACGGAACAAGCGTTTTCGAGGGCATTCGTTGTTATAAAACCGTTAACGGCTCGGCGATTTTTCGCCTGCGCGAACACATCCAAAGGCTTGTCAATTCGGCGAAAATCTATCGAATGGATTCAAAATTCACGGTTGATGAAATCTGCGAAGCGGCTGTCAAGCTGGTCGGCGACAGCGGTTTGGACGAATGCTACATTCGCCCGCTGATAATTCGCGGACTCAACGAAGAAAAACCGGCGTTCGGCGTTAATCCTTTTCCAAATCCGATTGATTCGTACATCGCCATCTGGCAATGGGGCAAATACCTCGGCGAAGAAGCTCTCGAATCCGGCATAGACGTTTGCGTTTCGAGCTGGACGCGAATCACGTCTAATTCCCTTCCGTCAATGGCGAAAGCCGGAGCGAATTATATGAATTCGCAGCTCATCAAAATGGAAGCGATTTTGGGCGGTTTCAGCGAAGGCATTGCTCTCGACGACCGCGGAATGGTTTCCGAAGGATCGGGCGAAAATCTTTTTCTCGTCAACAACGGCAAACTCATTACGCCGCCGCTCGGCGCAGCGATTCTGCCCGGAATCACGCGCGATTCGGTAATTCAAATTGCCCGCGAATTGGGAATCGAAGTCGTCGAAACGACCGTGCAGCGAGCTGCACTGTATTTAGCTGACGAAGTTTTCTTTACCGGAACAGCCGCCGAAATTACACCGATTCGTTCGATTGATCGAATTACGGTCGGCGCCGGAAAACGCGGCGAAGTCACCAAACGATTGCAGGACGAGTTTTTCAAGATTATTCGCAACGAACGTCCCGCGCCGTTCAACGCTCCGTGGCTGACATTTGTTAACGAAAAAAAAGTAGCGGCTTAAACGTAAATTAAGAAATAAAACGCGAAATTTGAATAAAAGCGGATTTTTACAAGTTTGAATTTTAGCTGTAAAAATCCGCTTTACTTATTTTTGTTAAAACAAAGTTATTAATGTAATTTCAACCATTGCTTCCGGACGAAAGCGAATCTTATTCAATTAAAGAATGAGACAAGAAAATTCTTTATTAAAATCGAAAAGTTTCATTCTCGAACTAACCGTTTTCGTTTGCGGCGCGCTGGTGATGATTTACGAAATCATCGGCTCGCGCATCCTTTCTCCATATATCGGAACTTCAACTTACGTCTGGACGAGTTTGATCGGCGTTATTTTAGCCGCTTTAAGTTTGGGCTATTGGCTCGGCGGCAAAATCGCCGATAAAAAGCCGGACGTAAAAATTCTCGCCTCGGTTATTTTTCTTGCGGGCGGATTGGTTTCCTTAACGATCCTGCTTCAAGATTTAGTCTTAGCTTTTATTTCAACCGCCCGCGTCGGTTTGGAAATCAAATCAATCGTCGCCGCACTACTTTTGTTCGCACCGGCAAGCGTTCTTCTCGGCTTCGTTACGCCTTACGCCGTGAAACTGAAAATGTCTTCGCTCGCCGACTCGGGAAAAACCGTCGGCAGACTATACGCTCTCTCGACGGTCGGAAGCATCGCCGGAACATTTCTTGCCGGATTCTTTCTAATACCCTTTCTCGGCAGCACCAAAACTCTTTATTTGATTGCCGCGAGTTTGATTGGCTTATCAATTTTAATCGGGTCTTTCGCGCTGACCCGTTTGAGCGTTGTGGTTTTAGTTTTATTCAGCCTCGGAGTTGTGACGAACGAACTAAAATTTTATTTTTTGCGCCAAACCAGCGATTTGCACGACATTGATACCGAATACAGCCGCGTTCAGGTTTTTCAAACAGTTGAACCGGAAACAAAAAAACCGATTCGCGCCATCGCCACCGACCCATATTTTATTCAATCGGCGATTTATCTCGACAATGACGATCTAGTTTTAAAATACGCCAAATATTATCATTTAATCAGCCATTTTAAGCCGGATTTACAAAAAACACTGCTCATCGGCGGCGCAGGCTACACATTTCCCCGCGATTATTTAAGTAAATATTTGAACGCTGAAATCGAAGTCGTCGAAATTGACCCGCAAATGACCGAAATTGCCCGAAAGTTTTTTCGTCTGAAAGACGATCCGCGCCTGAATATAACCCATCAGGACGGAAGGATTTTTTTAAACAACTCTGAATCTGCCGTTTACGACGCAGTTTTAATGGACGCCTTCGGCTCGCTTTTCTCGGTTCCCTATCACCTGACAACGCTCGAAGCCGTTCAGCAAATCAGTCGTGTTCTAAAAGACGACGGCGTAATAATCTTCAACCTCGGCGGCGCTATTTCCGGCAAAGGAAGCGGTTTCCTAAAAGCCGAATTTGCCACATACAAAGCCGTTTTCCCGAGAGTCTATCTTTTCAAAGTCAACTCTGACTATTCGGACGAAAATTTTCAAAATCTGATAATCGTCGCCATAAAAGATAAAAATCCCGCACCTTTATCCTCCGATAATCCTAAAATCAACAGCTTATTCTCACAGCTATACGAACAAAACATCGAACTCGACAAAAAAATTCTGACTGACGATCTCGCGCCCGTAGAATATTACAATTCTTTTGCCCAAAGCATTTATCAAAGATAAAAATTACTAAAAAGTCATTCTTTTAGCTTGAACTTTCCGCGATTTGGAATCTTTACAAAAAAATCCAGAAAATCTGTAAAAATCTTTGTAACGTTTCGCACTTTTTTGCATTACTTGTTGAAAGACAAATTTCAAGGACGAAGTTATTAAAAATCTTTTAGCAAACAGGTTTATTCGTCGTGTCTGTTTAACCTGCAATGCGGTTGCGAAAGTAATATGTATCGTCTTTTCTGATAATCGCTCAAAAGATAAAAATTTTGAGCCGAAAAAACTCCTGCCGCGGCGTTGTCGCTTTAGCCATTTCGATAGCAGGTAATACCGGTCAGGCTCGACGTATGAAAGCAAAGCGATTATCGCTAAAGCAGAGGTTGCACAAGCCAAACTTGATCGAATCGAAATGGAAAGTAAACGCGATGAAGCAAAAGGTGAATTGGCAATCTTGCAGTTCAACGTGCTTCAATCCAAGAAACGGTCGGCAAAGCCAGAAAAGAATCAACTTCTTCGGAAGTGCAGGAACACCTGGATAAAGCCGAGAAACAATTAACGACCCTACAAGACACAACTCAAAACGCTCAGCAATCTTTGAACAAATCAGAATCTTCAGCGACTCAGGAATTCAGAAATATTCGTCAAAATATTCAAAAATCTGATCCTGTTGTCAATAAACTTCAGATAGCCAAAGATAAAGAAAGAGAAGGTTTCCAAAATTTAATTGCTGGTAATTATAACAGCGCAATTGCTGCATTTCAGGCGTCTGAAGAGACTTATCATACTTTTCATAACCTTTATGATATAGCCCGACTTCTCAAACAAAATAAATCGCAAATGAATGATCCGGCAATGAAAAAGGAGGTTTTTTAAAAAATTTTAGGGATTATTCATACGGTGCTCCACCTGATTTGTGGATACAGGTTGAAGCTATTTGCTAATCAGTAAAACTAAAAGATATTCGCGTGACTACCTAACGCAATCCCTGACCGAATTGCTGCGTGCCAAATGTGCCGATGCCTTTCAGACGGAAGCTGAAAACGATTCGGTTTTCGCGGCGGACGCCGACATCATAGGTGTAGTATTGGACGGTGGTCGCGCAGCAATCGCCGGCGTAACCGAGCGTGTAGAGCGAGCTGATGAGCGGTGATCCGCGTTTTTGGGTGCGGCTGTTTTCGAAATCGAAAAACAGCGACGTGCCGCCGTAAAATCCTTTTTCGCGGTCGCCGATAAATACGGAAGGACTCCACTGCGAACCGCGAAGGGTTCCGGCTTCTTTGCCTGCTTGGTTGTTGAATCGTTCAAGCGAAGGCATCAAGGTTATCGCTCGAGTGTAATAAAAAGTCTGAAAGGCTTTTAATAATTTTGTGTCGTAGCCAACGGTTGCCGAAATGTCGCGCAGACCGTCGCCGTTTAAGCCTAAATCCATTCGCGTATTGACGAAAACGGTTCGGCGGGGGCGGTACGTGCCGTCAATATTGAGCGGCGAAAACCGGCGCGGGATGCCGCCGAAAGTGTAAAAAGTCAGAGCCGTGATCGGCGCTATCTGGTTGCGCTGTCCGGGAATCAAAGCGCCGCCGAAATCTTTGTCGAAAAAGTATTTGCCGCGCACGGTTAATGAAAAAATTTCGTAAGGCTGAATTGAAAGCGGGTTTTTAGCTGCGTTCGGGTTTTCCCTGAGCAATTTTTGCGCTTCGTCGCTGACAGCTTCCGTATACCGGCGCGTGTAAATCCGATTTGTAACGCCGAATTCTATTTCATTTGTATCTGTTACCGTGTCGGCGTAATCGAAGCGGATAATTTTTCTGAAATTATCAACGCCTTTGATGAAGCGATAGGTGGCGAACGGTTCAATGACGTGACGAAAGCGAAAGGCGCTGTTTTCGCCGCTGTAAAAATTCTTTGCCAAAGCGACCGGGCGAACGTCGAATTCAAATTCTCCGTATTTGCGAATCACGTCGCGTCCGACGACCCTGCGCATATCGTTAAATGAATTCGAGTAATAAGTAACGCGCGTTCCGGCTGTGGCGGTAAAGTTAAAAAATTGCGTGCTGAAAGGAATCGAAACTTGCGGATGTACGTCGAGGCGCTGACCGAGCGCGGGTGAAACTACCGGATCGCTACCCGTTTGACTTCGATAAAGATCAATATTATCAACTTCTTCGCGGCGCGAAACACCCTCCAAACTTGTCTTGAATGAAAAATACGCGGAAGGGAAAAATGACATAAGCGACGGGCGCTTATCGAAATTAACGCTTGGCAGATTTCTGGTTTTTACGCGCACGTTCGGAATTGAAATGACCTGCCGCCGCGCTAAAAGATTCAGCGTGTAATTGTTCCAGCTTTTATTGACGAAGACTTGCGAGACTTCAATCGGCGAAATGATTTGTTGTATACCGTCGGAAAAAACCTGCCGGAAAGCGAGATTCGACGTAATGCGAACATCGGCGGCGGCGGTAAAGCCGTTGGAAAAATAATGAACTCCCTGCGCGTAAACGAGCGAGCCGCCCTGATCCGGATGTTCAGCGTCTTCATTAGCGCCTAAAATTCGATCCTTGACCGCATAAAAACCGAAATCGAAATACGACCGCGAATTAGCTCGCGTGCGAACGTCGGCGCCGAAACCGATTCCGCGTGAAGTGTACAAATCGCCGCGCAAAGTTACGTCAGCCGATTGACCGAGAGTTTGATAATACGCGCCGGAAAGCCGCGCGCCTTTGTTCGGAGAAAAACCGAATGTCGGCGTTAAAAAACCGGAACTTCGGTCGCGCTCTTTGATAGGAATCGAAATGTAGGGAAAAACGGCAATCGGGACGTTACGAACGCGAAATTTCGGGTTTTTCAGTTTGACTTTGTCGTTCGCCTTAATGCGCGCTTCGTCCGCCGTAAAGCTCCACTGCGGCACGAAATCTTCGCACGCGGTAAACTGTCCTTTTGTCACGACCACTTCGTCAAGCGCAACCCGCTCGACGTGGTCGGCGGTAAAATAAATCACCGTTCCGTCGTTCGATTGGTTGGTAAATCCGGTTGATTCCTCGAAACTGCCGAGTTTGGTTTTGTAATTCCAGACTCCGCGCGAGCCTGTAATTCGCTGGTCGTCGCCCTGGTCGAAGACAACGCTGCCTTCGGCGATGATTTTATTTTCAGCTTCGTAAATCGTGATTTTGTCAGCTTGAAGGCGGTAAATTCCGTATCGCACGTCAACATCGCCTTCGCGAACGATGACGCGTTTTCCATCTTCCCCGGTAATCGTTTCCGTATCGGAATAAACGACCACTTCGCCGTCGCCGCCTTCCGGCTCAAAACTCAGCTTTTTCGGCTTCGGCGCGGTTATATCCTGCTGCGGAGAAACGGGATTAATATTCGGCGTGTCGGTCAGCGGATTTGCCAACTGACGATCAACCGGGTTTGTTTCCTGCGCTTTGATGACGCAAAAAGGCGCGATAAAAAGCGCAATAAAAAGCGGAAAAATTGTCAGGGATTGGCAGCGGCGCATTCGGTTAAAATCAAGCAATTTCGATGCTATCACGAAGAGAGTTTATGGTTCAATGTTCAAGATTCAAGGTTTAAGTTTCAAGATTTACAGACGAAATCGGTTTTGACCCGAAAAACTTTATCAAAGCTTTAAAGTTTTATTGTTTATCTAAAATTTGACAATTGATAAATTAACTTTGAATCTTGAACTTTGAATTCTTTTCTGAACTATTTTCTATGTCGAAACAAAATGTTTTAGTTGTCGAAGACGAAGAATTGATGCGTTCGATTTTACGGCAGTTGCTTGAGAACGCCGGTTATGATGTTTTCACCGCTGACAGCGCCGAGACAGCGCTCGAAATCTTTCCGACGCGCGATTTCGCCGTGACCGTAACGGATATAAAAATGGCTGGAATGGACGGGCTCGAACTGCTCGACCGTCTGAAAGCGGTCGAGCCGGAAGCGCTCGTTATCGTGATGACAGCATATTCTTCGGTTGATTCGGCAATCGCCGCGCTTCGGAAAGGCGTTTACGATTACGTGACTAAACCGTTCGTTAACGAAGATTTATTGCAGCGAATCAAAAACGCCATTCGGACAAAAGAACTATTTCGGGAAAATCGGGCTTTGCGCCGCGAGCTCGGTCAGCATTACAATTTCGCGGAAATCATCGGCACGAGCGAGAGTTTGAGCGAAGTTTTTCGCATCGTCGAAAAAGTTGCGGACACGAATGCGAGCGTTTTAATTCAAGGCGAATCCGGCACGGGCAAAGAATTGATTGCCCGTGCGATTCATTACAACAGTAGTCGCGCCGGAAAACCGTTTCTCGCCGTAAACTGCGGCGCACTGCCCGAAGCGCTGCTCGAAAGCGAGCTTTTCGGACACACGAAAGGCGCTTTTACCGGTGCGATTTCCGATAAAAAAGGACTTTTTCGTTCGGCGGAAGGAGGAACGATTTTTCTCGACGAGATCGGCGAAATTCCGCTCGCTTTACAGGTTAAATTGCTGCGCGCTTTGCAGGAACACGAGGTGACGCCGCTCGGCTCTTCGATTACCGTCAAATTCGACGCGCGAATTATCGCCGCGACAAATAAAAATCTCGAAACGGAAGTCGAAGAAAACCGTTTTCGCGAAGATTTGTTTTACCGTTTGAATGTAATCGAGATTTCCCTGCCGCCGCTTCGAGAACGGCGCGAGGACATACCGCTTCTCGCCAAACATTTTTCGTATAAAACAGCGCGCTCACAGAATGCGCCGGAAAAAACAATTGCTTCGGAAGCAATGTCGGCGCTCGTCAACTACAAATGGCAGGGCAATGTGCGCGAGCTCGAAAACGCCATCGAACGCGCTTTTATATTGAGCGGCGACGAAATTGATCTGGCAAGTCTTCCGCCGAAAATTCGGTCTAATACGCAATTCGGTTATAAAACGCAAAATGAGGAAAAAGCTCGCCCGACGCTCGAAGAAACGGAAAAGCGTTATATTCTGGAAACTTTAAACTCGGTTGGCGACGACAAGGCGCAGGCGGCTGCAATTTTAGGAATTGATTTGTCAACGCTTTATCGCAAATTAAAACGGTACGAAGAAATTTGAAACAAATGAGTTATTTTGCCGACAATTCCAGAATGAAATAATTCGAGTTTTCGATACGGACGATTTGCCCGTCGGTGTACGGCGGCTGAATAAAATCGTTGACGGCGTAACTGGTTCCTTTCAAGGTTTCGTCGCCGCTCAACTCGCTCTGCGCGACGAGTTCGGGCGGGAACCAGTCTTCGGTTTGAATTTGCGCCGGTACGGGCGGTTTGTAAGTTTCGGCTTGCGAAGCCGTTTTGCCGGCGTCTTCAGGCGAAAACCGCAAAACCGCAATTAATTTTTTGTTGTTCGTTGGCGAGTTTACGGCTTCGGGATTCTGGATTTTTGCCGGAACTTCACGCCAGACAGTTTCTTCCGGTTCAAACGGCAGCTTGATAATCGTCTGCAGAATCTCGGCGTTATCTTTTGTAAGGTTCGCGTTTTCGCCCGAATTAGAATTTTGATTGAGAGTCTGGTTTGACGAAACGCCGTTTGAATTATCTGCCGGGTTGCTCGTGCAGGCTGTCAAAAATTCGACTGTAAATAAAAAACCGAGAAGCAGTATTGTCGTGGCGATTTTCATTTCGTTATTCTAGTAAAGTTTCGTTGTAATTGGCAATTTTTAATCAGGGTCGTGAGTTACAAAATATTAGTTATCACAAGTTAACAAACAAATTAAAAAGAAATGCTTTTGCCGCGCCGAATCAGAGCTTTTATCATTCGAGATTTTCAACTTGCTATTTCCTACCGAGTCGAGTTTTTCATCCGCATTTTATGGATATTAGGAATTTCAACGACGTTTTATTTTATCTCGCGCATTTCCGACGGCGGATTTATTTCATTTAAATACCCGAATTGGCAAAATCTGCTCGCCGCCTGGCTGACCGGAATGGCGATGCTCAATTATTTTCTCGTCGGCTTTTCTTCGCTCTCGAATGCAATTCGGCAGGAACAAATGCAGGGAACGCTCGAAAGCGTTTTGCTGACGCCGATAAACGTTCCGACAGTTATCATTTCGAGTTCCGCTTGGTCGTACATTGACGCGACTTTTAATTCGTTTCTGTATCTTTTTTTCGGCTGGCTCTTTTTCAACGTGCAGTATAAAGGCAGTTTCGCGCTCGCGCTTCTCTTTTTAATTTTAACGACCTTGACGCTCGCCTGTTTAGGAGTTTTATCGGCGAGCTTTGCGATGGTTTTCAAACGCGGCGATCCGTTCGCGATTCTGTTGGGCGCGGGAACTGCGCTTTTTTCCGGCGTTTTTTACCCGAAGGAAATGCTGCAGGAAGCACTCGGAGAAACGGGCGGAAAGGCGATTTCCTTTATCAATCCTTCAACACACGGTCTGGACGGAATTCGCAGCGTTTTGATTCAAGGAAAAACATTTTCGGAAGTGCAAACTTCGTTTTTCACACTCCTTTGTTTTTTTGTCGTGCTGCTTCCCTTTTCGCTCTGGGTTTTCAGCCGCGCAATCAAACGAGCGAAACGCGAAGGCAGTTTGATTCAATATTAGCGAAATGTTCGTTAAATTAGTTTTGTTTGTGCTTTTTTCCGCCATAAACTACAATAAAATCAGTAAAATTTAATCGTACTTTATCAATTTATCAACAAATTTATGTCAGAAGTAAAAGAAGCATTGTCGGAAAAACAAGCGGAAGTCAAGCGTTGGGAATCGGAGACATTGAGTAAAGTTTTAGACAAAACGCCCGAGCGAAAAAAGAGCTTCGAAGGCGTATCCTTAGAACCCGTCGAACGACTTTATACCGAAGCCGACACGGAAAATATTGACGTGAAACGCGAGGTCGGTTTTCCCGGCGAATACCCTTATACGCGCGGAATTCATCCGACCGGTTACCGCGGGCGTCTCTGGACGATGCGCCAATTTGCCGGTTTTTCTTCGCCGGAAGAGACGAATAAACGCTTTAAATATCTGATGTCGCAGGGACAAACCGGTTTATCGGTCGCTTACGATTTACCGGCGCTGATGGGACTCGACGCCGATTCGCCTTTGAGCGAAGGCGAAGTCGGCAAATGCGGCGTCGCAGTTTCTTCGCTCGCCGACTTTGAGGTCTTGTTCGATGGAATTTCTTTAGAAGACGTGACCGTTTCGCAGACTATTAATGCTCCTGCCTGGATATTTCTGGCGTTTTATCTTGCCGTCGCCGAAAAACAGGGCGCGGATTTCAATAAAATCTCCGGCACTCTGCAAAACGATATTTTGAAAGAATACATTGCACAGAAAGAGTGGATTTACCCGATAAAACCGGCGATGAAGCTCGTCGTTGATACGTTCGAATACTGTACGAAGCACGTTCCGAAATACAATCCGATTTCCGTTTCCGGTTATCACATTCGCGAAGCCGGAGCGACTGCTTTGCAGGAATTGGCTTTTACTCTTCGAGACGGTGTCGAGTACGTTCAATACGGCGTCGAACGCGGTCTAAATGTAGAGGAATTCGTTCCGCGCATCTCGTTTTTCTTTAACGCGCACAATGATTTCTTCGAGGAAATCGCCAAATATCGCGCCGCACGAGTCGTATGGGCGAAGACAATGAAAGAGCGTTTCGGCGCGAAAAGCCCGCGCACGATGCAGCTTCGTTTTCACACGCAGACGGCGGGCGTTTCTTTAACGGTTCAGCAGCCGTTGAACAATATCGCCCGCGTTGCGATTCAAGCTCTCGCCGGTGTTTTGGGCGGAACACAGTCGCTTCATACAGATTCATACGACGAGGCACTCGCATTGCCGACAGATCAAGCCGCGTTAATCGCGCTCCGCACGCAGCAAATCATCGCCGAAGAAACCGGCGTGGTCAACACGGTTGACCCGCTCGGCGGTTCTTATTATCTTGAAGCCCTGACGCAAAAAATGGTTGACGGCTGTTTCGATTACTTCGATAAAATTGACGGATTCGGCGGAATGGTCGAAGCGGTCGAAGCCGGATTTCCTCAACGCGAAATTCAGGAATCGGCGTATCAATATCAAAAAGCCGTCGAACGAGGCGAACAAACCATCGTCGGTGTCAACAAATATGCTATGGAAGATGAATTTTCCAAAGTAGACATTCTGCAAATTGATGAAACCGTCCGCGACCATCAACTCGCCCGTCTCGAAGAAACGAAAACCAAACGCGACAACGGCGCAGTCGCTAATGTCTTGGAAAAACTCAAAAAAGGCGCGCAGGCAAACGAAAATTTAATGCCTGCAACAATCGAAGCCGTCAAAGCCTATGCATCGGTTGAAGAAATCTGCACCGCGCTTCGAGATGTTTACGGCATTTATGAAGAGCCCGCTTTTTAATTGTTTTTTACAATTTATTTGATTTTTCAGTGATGCGAAATTTTAGCTACTAAAACCTTGATCGAATGCCTTTTACAGTGCGGCGGCTTTTAGTTCTAAGTTTCGCATCATTCTTACCGGATTTTCTTCTTTGCTTTTTATATTCCCCAAAGTATTTAAATTGACATAAAAGTTTCGAAACGGCATATTTGGTTTTATAAATTACTTAATGCAGCAATCTGATTCGGTTTCGATTGAATCAAATAACTTGAAATGCTGAGTCCGACTGTTATTGCAATTCCGATTTTCGCGCTGCTGATCGCGGTCGAGGCGTGGCACGTCAAGCGGGAAAATCTCAGCGAATTTGATCGAAAAGACACTTGGACGAACATTTTTATCGGATTTATGAGCGTCGTTTGGGGCGCGCTGTTCGGGCTTGTCACAAGTTATTTTTTCATCTGGACATACGAATACGCGCCTTTCAAGATGCCGATGAATGTTTGGTGGACTTGGCTTTTGCTGCTTTTTGTGGATGATTTCGCTTATTACTGGTTTCACCGTATCAGCCACGAAATTCGTTTTTTCTGGAATTTCCACGTCGTTCATCACTCTTCGAATCAATACAACTTCAGCGTCGCCGTTCGTCAAAGCTGGTTTTCCGCGCTGGCGCATTGGGTTTTTTACGTTCCGGTCGCGCTGCTCGGCTTCCCGCTGTGGGCGTTTGTGACGATGCACGGTTTGAATCTGATATATCAATTCTGGATTCACACGAAACTCGTCGAAAAACTTCCGGCGCCTTTTGAATACATTTTGAATACGCCTTCGCATCATCGCGTTCACCACGGGGTTAACAATCCGTATTTAGATAAAAATTACGGCGGAATTTTTATTTTCTGGGATAGATTATTCGGAACTTTCGTTACTGAGACCGAGCAGGTTCGTTACGGCATTATCAAACCTTTAAAGAGTTATAATCCGCTGTGGATTAACACTCACGCCTGGGCTGAAACGTTCGCCGCGATGCGCGAAAAGAAAACCGTATTCGGAAAAATTCGCTGTGTGTTCGGCTCGCCCGATCTCGATTTTGAAGAAAAAACAACTCCTGTTAAAATGCCTTCCAACTAAGATTTACCAGCATTAATTGGTTGCAAAAAAAATCACAATAAAATCTAAAAATAAGATGAAAATAAAATACGTTTTGTTTTTTTTGCTGTTCGCTGTATTTTCCGGCGCCGGTTTCGCACAAACCGTAAAAATAACGCCGAAAAAAACCGTTTACAAAAGAAATCCGCGCGAAGGGTTTGAATTCAAAAAAACTTTTACAATCGTTTCGCCGAAAATTTCCGGCTTGGCGCCAGCTTTAAACAAAAAAATCGAGAACGCCGTCAGTCCCGAACGCGTTTTCGATATCAACATCAAAGAAGAAATTAACGAGATTTACTGGCTCGACAACGCCGAATACGAAGTCGGCTATAATAAAAACGGTATTTTATCAATTGCTGTCACGATTGACGGTTCGGGCGCTTATCCTTCGATGTACACAAAACACGTCGTCGTAGATACAAAAACCGGAAACAGAGTAAAAGCCGCTGACGTTTTTGTTAAAATCCCGGAACTCGTTCGTTTTGCCGACAAGGCTTTGCAAACCCGAATTCAGCGGTCAATCGCCGAATTGAAAAAAGATTCGACCGAGGACGAAGCGAGTATGAAAGAAATGCTCGCGGGGAAAAAATTCGGCGCGGAGAATCTGGAATTTTTCAGCGTCAATGACAAAGGCGTAACTTTTTATTTCGATTACGGATTTCCGCACGTCGCGATGGCTCTCGAACCGGAAAACAATTTTTTCTTCGCTTACAGTCAATTAAAACCGTTTATCAAGCCGAACGGGTTGCTCAATCAATTTGTTCGTTAATATAATTCACTTTATATGAACGAAAGAAAAATCAGAGTTTTGGTTGCCAAGCCGGGGCTGGACGGTCACGACCGCGGCGCAAAGGTCATCGCCCGCGCGCTGCGCGATGCCGGAATGGAAGTTATTTACACGGGGCTTCGCCAAACGCCGGAAATGATTGCCGCTGCGGCGCTCCAAGAGGACGTTGATGCGGTCGGAATTTCTATTTTGAGCGGAGCGCACAACACGCTTTGTCCGCGAATCGTCAATCTTTTGCGCGAAAACGGTATGGACGACACATTGGTTTTGGTCGGCGGCATCGTTCCGCAGGAAGACATTCCGAATTTAAAGCAGAACGGCGTTTCGGAAGTATTCCTGCCCGGCACTTCGACCGAAGACATTGTGAAATTCATTCGGGAAAACGCCAGAACAGAAAACTGAATTCTCTTTTGGTATAACAATTGCCGATACGACTGCAGATTCTTTATTGTGTATTGTATTAATACTTTTCAGTGTTTCACTGCACAAAAGAAGAAAAACTTTAAAACGTACAATGGGAGAGTATAAAAATGAAAAAAATTTATAGCGGGTTAATGGCTTTATTAATGGTTCTTTCTATTGCCTTTATCGGAGAAGTAGGTTCACAAAACGGGAATCCGTTATCCGTTCAGGCACAAACCACGAGACAGGTAACCGTTAAACGAACGCGGCGCCCCGGCATTATCAGAAGCACTGCACGCGGGGCTAAATATATTGGCAAAAAGACTTGGCAGGGCACGAAATACGTCGGCAAGAAAACTTACCAAGGCGGCAAATACGTGACGAAGAAAACAGTTCAAGGCACGAAATATGTCGGTAAAAAAACATACAAAGGCGGACGAATGGTTACCAGTCGTGCGAAGAAAATCATTTACTAATTAAAAACATTAAGTAGGATAAAAAAGGGCGCATTAAAAACGCCCTTTTTTATTTGGCATATTAAGTGCAACAACTATCAATGAATTTAGGTAAAACCGAATTAAATCAAGGAGGTAATTATGAAATTAAAGAGTTTACTGAAATTCTTCGCGATTTTGACCATTGCAGCGTTTTCATACGGCGCAGCCGACGCACAAGTAATTGACGCGGTAAAAGACGCCGCTTCTAAAACAAAAGATGTAACGGTTAAAGCGGCAAAGAAAACGGCTGAGGTCACAACGGACATAGCTGATAAAACAAAAGATGTGACGGTTGATGCCGCCAAAAAGACGGCTGACGTCACGACCGACGTAGCCGATACAACTAAAGATGTCACCGTTGACGCGGCGAAAGCCACTGCCTCGGGAGCGAAAAAAATAGGAAATTACACAGTTAACGTCACCGAAAATGTTGCCGGCGAAGCTTATGAAGGCGGCAAATGGTTCGTGACGACGACCTGGGACGGCACGAAATGGGTTTCGCAAAAAGTTTGGTACGGCACAAAAAAAGCCGCTGATGCGACTAGGGATGCCGTCGTCGGCGATGAAAACAAAAACAAACCGTAAACAACTTTTTTTTATTTATAAGCGGTCAACTCTATCTATATTAAAGTTTAGTAGTTGATCGCTTTTTTTCGGCTCCGCTAGTAATTTAACTCGACAAGCAAATTCCATACTGCTCTTAAAAGTTGAAATTAGAAATCCTGATTGAATTGTCGCCATCTCTAAAAAGCACGAACCAGAACTTTCACAGTAAAAACCCGCCCGGTGATATAATAATTTATTGATATTTATGGCTGCAAACCGATTTTACGAATCAGATCCGCATATCGCGGATCGTCGCGGAGAACATCGTATGCCGGTTCTATTTTGAAATGTATAGCTCCGGGATGTCCGGCTTCTAAAGTTTTTTCCAGCCAATAAAATGCCTCGTCTTTTCGCCCGAGCTGTATGTAAAGAAGGGCGAGGTTGTACGAGTTGACGGGTCTGGTTTTAGCTACCTTTTCCAAAATTTCAAGTCTTTTTCGGAGAAATCCCTGCCAGCCGGAAGTCCTGAAACTTTCCCGAAACTCCTCTATTGTTTCGGGCTTTGCTCCGCGAGCGCTGATAGATTTTAGAAAATCTTCGACTATTTTTTCATACATCTGCTTTTGTTCATAAATCGCGTTGAGCGCATAATACGAACTTCCGTCATTCGGCTCGACCGCCAGAATATTTTGGAAATGCTGCAGAGCCTGATCGTATTGACGGGTAAAGTAAAGAAGCCGTCCTCTGCCGACATTGATGGTCAATGAACTCGGATCGAGTTCTTGCGCCTTTTCCATCTCAATTTTCGCTTCGTCGAAACGCGCCGATGACATCAAAAACCAACCGTAGGCTTGATGAATCCAGGCGACGTTCGGATTTAATTCAATCGCTTTCTTAAACTCCTTTTCGGCACCGTTCCAATCGTATTCATACTGATATTTCAATTCCGCCAGCGCGTTGTGCGCCTGCGCCAGACTATTGTCTATCTCCAGCGCTCGCATTATGCTCGGTCGGGCTTTCGCTTCCGCTTGCTTCATCGGAATTTTTTGGTGACCGCTGAGCATCATATAGGCGTCGGCGACGCCGATGTGCGCGAGAGCAAAATTCGGGTCTTTTTCCAAAGCCCGGTTGTAATATTCGAGACTTTGCTCGATCCAATTTTGCCGTCTGCCATTCCAGACGAGCTGACCGCGCAGATAAAGCTGGTAAGCCTCGGTGTCGTTCGTCAGATGTTTGTTTAACAGCTCCTGCTCCTGCCTGCTCAGCTCGAGCATCAATGCATTGGTTACGCGTTCGGCGATAGAGTCCTGAACGTTGAAAATATCCGTGAAATTCTCGTCGAATTGTGCGGACCAGAGAGACGTATTATCTTTGACGTTTATCATCCGAACCGTCACTCTGATACGCTCGCCGGCTTTCTGGATACTACCGTCCAAAACCGTCTCCGCCTTGACCTCCTCTCCGGCTTTAACCGGATCTTGCTGCAAATCAGTATATTTGCGGACGGCGCTCATCGGACGCACGGTTAATTGTTTGAGGTTGCTCAGTCTAGTGATAAGCGTTTCAGCCATTCCCATCTCCAGCGATTCGTCGCGGCTGTCCGCGTTCAAAGGCTTAAACGGCAAAACAGCGATTGAACGAACCGGCGAAACGGAAATTTCC
>DASVQY010000066.1:0-62877 GCA_036388895.1 Pyrinomonadaceae bacterium
TTCAACAAAGACGTTTCGACCGAAGATTTCAAGGCAATTGTCGAAAAACACATCACGCCGGAAATGGATATTGATAAAAACGGAAAAATGGATTGGTTTTTCGATCAATGGGTTTACGGCACCGATGTTCCGGCTTATAAATTCCAGTATAATCTGACAAAATCAGGCGGCAAATCAATCTTGAACGCCAAGCTCACGCAGTCGGGCGTTTCGGACAACTTTGTTATGGCGGTTCCGGTTTATCTGGATTTCGGCAACGGTTGGACTAAACTCGGAGCGGTAACGATAACCGGAAACAAAACTCTCGATTTAAACAACGTCGAACTGCCCGAAGGCATCAAGAAAGTAACTATCGGCGCGATGAGCGACGTTCTGGCGACGAAAATCGAGGTCGGAAAACTGTAGCGCGAGCACCGACCGCCGCAATCGATGAGCGCTTCGATCTTTTATATAAAGGATCGAAGCGTTCATCGTTTGTTTTACATTAACCTCACATCAATAAAAAAGCGTTAGCTTTTCATAATCCTCGAACGTATCAACGTCGAATTCGGCTGTTTGAGCAGAAACTAAAACAATTTTTTCTTTGTGTTTTTTATATTTATTGATAATCCTTTTCGCGCCCGCATCGTTCGGCAGGCTCATCAATTCATCGAAAATTTCACTTGCGAACAAAGCCGGAACGCCGATTGTCTCGGCATATTTTGCGGCGGCGATAAGCGGGCGCGCCCGCGCGAAAACCTCGACGAGATTTTGTAAAGTTTCCGTCGAAATCAAAGGCTGATCGCAAAGCGTAATGATGACGGCATCCAGAGATTTTGTTGAAAGCGCCGACAAGCCGGTTTTAATTGACGAACCCAAACCGGTTTCCCAATTTTTATTAATTAAGACTTTCGCCGGAAGATCATCAATTTCCTTTTTCAAGCTTTCCGGGTTCGCGCCGAAAACGACCGCGACGGTTTCGAACTTTGCTTGAACGGCTGTTTCGACGGCGCGGCGCAAAAGCGTTTTGCCGCGGTAAATGAGCAATTGTTTCGGCTCGCCGTTCATTCTTTTCGAGCCGCCGGCAGCGAGAACGATCACGCCGATTTTCGGCTTTTCAATCCTCATTTCTGTTGTAAATCGAACCTTTCCTGTCTCTTAAAAAACCGCCGTCCCGTTTCATTATCACACTGTTGATTTCGGCGATTATTGAAAGCGCGATTGATTCGGGCGTGTCCGCGCCGATGTCCAAACCTATGGGCGCGTAAAGCTTATCTAACTTTTCTGCTGAAAAACGTTCGCCTTGTTCGATTAACTCCTGCAAAATATTTTCGGCGCGTCTTTTCGGTCCCAATGAACCGATATATTCCACGTCGGAATTTAATAAAACCCGCAGAATTTCTTTGTCGTGTTTGTAATTATGCGTCATTACGACGGCAGCGGTATTTTCAGAATCAATCTGCTGCTCGGCGAGATTTTCAGGACGAGCTAAAATTATTTCGTCGGCTTTCGGGAACCTTTCCTTGTTCGCAAAAGCCGCGCGATGGTCGAAGACGCTCACGCGCCATCCGAGTTTATTCGCTATTTCGGCGAGCGGCACCGCATCGGCGCCCGCGCCGAATATCAAAATGTTCAGCGGCGGATTAATGTTTTCAAAAAAGAATTCGTAAACTCCTTGTTCATTTCGATATTCAACAGTCTGCGCTCGATGATTTTCTCTAAAAAAATTCAGGCAATTTTCGAGTAATGTTGTTGAAGTTTTGGTAGCTTCAGGAAGATTCACAAAGTCGAATTGTTTTTGTTCGTTAAAGAAAATCTTACCGGCAATCGGCATTTCCGGCAGGGAATCGGTTGAAATCAAAGTCGCAACAAAGTGCTTCTCCTTTCTATCCAAAACCAGCCGGCAGATTTTAATAAAATCGTTTTCTCTTTTTACCGGTTCGAGCAAAATCCTGATCACGCCGCGACAGCCCATATTCAAAGAAAAAACTGAATCGTCTTTGCCCGTCGTATCATAAATGAAAATTTCAGATATTCCGGTTTGTAAAACTCGTTGCGCCCGTACTAAAACGTCTGCTTCAAGACAGCCGCCGGAAACGGTTCCGAGCATTTCTCCGTTTTCGCCGATTAACATTCGTGCGCCGGGAAGACGATAGCTCGAACCTTTGACATCAACGACGGTCGCTAAAACCGCTTTGATTGACGAAGATTCGAGCTTTGCAAAATGAGCGATTATGTCCTGTAACTCTTTGTTCACAAAAGCTTATCCGGCGTAATCGGCAAATCGCGGACGCGCCGTCCAGTTGCGTGAAAAACGGCGTTGGCGATTGCCGCCGGAATTCCGACCATTCCGAGTTCGCCCATTCCTTTCACGCCCAAGGGATTAACGATTTTGTCATCTTCTTCGACGAACATCGTTTCGATATTGAGAACGTCGGCGTTTGACGGAACATGATAATGCTGCAAATTCGGGTTCATAATACGCCCGAAACGGTGATCAACTTCGGTGGCTTCGGTCAAAGCCATACCGATTCCCCAAACGACTCCGCCGATTTCCTGGCTATGCGAAGTTTTGGGATTCATAATCTTGCCGCACGCCGTCGCTTCAACGACGCGCGTTACGCGAATCGTTCCGACATCCGGGTCAACTTTGACTTCGACGAACTGAGCGCCGTGTGCCGCCGTCGCATATTTCTGACGCTCCGGTGAAGGCTTCGATTCGTGTTGCTCGACGATTTCGGTCAGAGAGTTTTTCCGCATTAAATCGGCGACGTTTACCGAATTCGATTGGTTATTTTTCAACTGCAATTTGCCGTTCATCAATTCGATATCTTCGATTTTTGCGGTTTTGAACGGCGAATTGGCGTCTTTGTTCGCCAGATCGAAAAGCTTTTGTTTGATATTATTTGCCGCTTCAAAAGCCGCCGTGCCGACGCTCGCCGTCGTCCACGAACCGCCCTGCGAAGGAGCGCGCGGAAACTTCGAATCACCGAGTTCAAATTTGACGCGCTCGGCGGGCAATCCCAAATGTTCGGCGGCGATCATTGTAATTACAGTGTAAGTTCCGGGTCCAATGTCGCTCGCGCCGCTTGTTACCAATGCTGTTCCGTCGGCTTTGTAAACTATCTTCACTGTTGCCGACTGCAAAAACGCGCCCCAGGTTCCAGTTGCCGTTCCCCAACCGACCAATAGCCTGCCGTCGCGCATCGAACGAGGCTCGAATTTCCGATTTTTCCAGCCGAATTTTTCCGAGGCAAGTGCGTAACATTCGCGTAGAGCCTTGCTTGAATACGGTTTATTACTGTCCGGATGAACGTCCGTGTAATTGATCAAACGCAGTTCGAGCGGATCAATTTTCACGGCGTAAGCCAATTCGTCCATAGCGCATTCGAGCGCGAACATTCCCGTCACCGCGCCCGGCGCACGCATCGCGCAGGGAGTCGCCAAATCTGTTCTGACGAGCTTCTGCGGCGTGTCAACGTTCGGGCAGGCATAAATCGAGCGCGTAAAATTCGTAATGTTTTCCAGATATTCTTCGGTCGTCGAACTGTTGTTCACCGATTCGTGAATGATTGACTGCAATTTGCCGTTTTTGTTGGCTCCGAGCGCGACTTTCTGCCATGAATGCGGGCGATAACCGTTGCCCGTGTACATCTGTTGCCGCGTGTAAATCAATTTAACGGGACGCTTCAGAACCTGCGCCGCCATTGAAACAAGCCACGGATAATAATTCGGGCGCAAAGATGAACCGAAAGCGCCGCCGACGAACGGCGAAACGACGTTGACGTTTTCATCCGGCACGTCAAAACTCGACGCCAGATGACGCCGCACAGTGAAAACGCCCTGCGTTTTATCGTAAATTGTCAGCCGGTCGTTTTCCCAGAAAGCAATCGCGCCGTGCGGCTCCATCGGATTGTGATGTTCAATCGGAATCGTGTATTCAGCTTCGACTTTGACCGGCGCAGACGCAAAAGCTTGCGCCGGATTTCCTCGCGGTTTCGGAGCGCGTTCCGGGTTCGGATTAAAAGCAGTGTTTTTTGTCGCTTCCATATCGGTCGAAGGCTTTTCTTCCGCGTAAGAGACTTTAACCAGACGGGCGGCATACCGCGCTTGCTCGAATGTCTCGGCTAAAACGAGCGCGACCGGCTGCATATTGAAAAAAATCCGGTCGGACGCCAAGGCGCGAAACGATTTGTCTTCTACTCTCGAACCGGTTTCCGGTTTGGCTTCGGACGAATTTTTCGGACCCGGCTTCGGCGCGTTTTCGTGCGTGAGAATGCGAATCACGCCCGCTTGTTTTTCGGCTTCCGAAGTGTCAATCGTTTTAATCGTTCCCTTGGCGATTGTGCTTTGCACGATAAAACCGTAAGCGATGTTGGGAACTTGAAACTCGGCGGCGTATTTCGCTTTTCCGGTAACTTTGGCGACGCCATCAACGCGGCTCATTTCCTTTCCGATATATTTTGCCATTTTACTTGAGTAACCTCCTTGTGTTACGCCGCGCCTCCGTTCATCGCTCGCTGAAGGGCGAGCACGATTGCGCGTTTTCCGAGTTCGATTTTATAAGCGTTATGTTTGAGCGGCTTAGCATCGCGCAGAGCGATTTCGGCGGCGGCTTTGAACGTCGCATCGCTTGCCGGTTTGCCGTTCAAAGCGTTTTCCGCTTCGGTCGAGCGCCACGGTTTGTGCGCCACGCTGCCCAAAACGACACGCGAATTTTTGATGTTGCCGCCGTTCATTTCCAGAGCCGCCGCAACTGAAACCAATGCAAAGGCGTAACTGGCGCGGTCGCGGACTTTTAAATAATAAGATTTGTTGGCGAAATTGTTTTTCGGCAGTTCGATTGCGACGATTAATTCGCCGTGCTGCAAATTATTATCTTTTTCAGGATTTTCGCCGGGCAGACGATGAAATTCGTTGATCGGAACGGTGCGTTCCTGATTGTTCGCGCCTTTTATTCTAACGACCGCATCGAGCGCGTAAAGCGCGTTCGCCATATCGCCCGGATATGTCGCCACGCATTTGTCCGAATAACCGAAAATGGCGTGAATTCGATTGATTCCTTCGAGCGCGCCGCAGCCCGTTCCCGGTTCGCGTTTGTTGCACGGCATCGCAATGTCATAAAAGTATTGACAACGAGTGCGCTGCATCAAGTTTCCGCCGTTCGTCGCCATATTGCGAAGCTGCGCGCTAGCTCCGGCTAAAATCGCCTGCGTTAAAAGCGGATAATTTTGTCGAACGAGCGGATGATTCGCCGTATCGGTATTTTTCGCCAGCGCGCCGATTGATAAACCGCCGTTCGCGGATTTGATTTGCGCGAGGTTTAAGCGCGTTATGTCAACAAGCTCGTCGGGGCGTTCGACATATTCTTTCATCAAATCAATCAAATTCGTGCCGCCGGCTAAAAATTTAGCGCTTTTGTTGCCGGAAACTGTTTTTACGGCTGAATCGGCATCGTTCGAGCGCGAATACTTAAACGGTTTCATCGGCTTTACCCTCCAGATTTAATGCGGCTAACTGTTCGTCGCTGACAAACGCCCACGTTTGCGCCGTTTCCTTTCCTCGATGCACTTCCTGAATCGCCGCGACGATTCCCGGATATGCTCCGCAGCGGCAAATATTGCCCGACATTCTTTCTCTAACTTCGTCGTCGGAAAGTTTTATGCCGCGCGCGTTGGTTCGCAGATTTTGAGTGACGTGGCTTGCTTCGCCGTTTTTCGCTTCCTGCAAAAGTGCGACTGCCGAACAAAGCTGTCCGGGCGTGCAGTAACCGCACTGAAATGCGTCGTGTTTGATAAACGCCGCCTGCACCGGATGAAGCTCGTCGCCGTTTGCCAAACCTTCGACGGTCGTTACTTTTTTTCCTTCGCACGTCGCCGTCAGCGTCAGGCAGGATAAAACTCTGCGCCCGTCAACAATCACGGTGCAAGCGCCGCATTGTCCTTGATCACAGCCTTTTTTCGTTCCGGTCAAAGCCAGTTTTTCACGCAAAGCGTCGAGCAGGGAAACGCGCGAATCAAGATTCAAAGTTTTTTCGACGCCGTTGATTTGAAGTTTGACGGCGACCGTATTTTCTTCCGTTACGGCAGCGAAAAGCGCGTCTTCCGGTGTCTTCAACGCCGCGAGAGCCTGTTCCTGCGCCAAAAGCTGAAGAGCGAACAAACCCAAACCGCCCGTCGCCATTTGTCCCAAAAACTTTCGGCGGGCTTCGCCGAGTTCGGAAAGCATCGGCAAATCGGTCAACAGTTCTTTTTCGTCAGCCGACAGATCGTAATTTAGATCATCGTCAAATTCTTCCTTCACTTTGTTTTCTCCTTTTGGAAATATGCGTGACTTTTTGTTTGGGATTAATTTTAACGGTTTACAATAAAAAATGTAAATTTATTCAACGCTTTTCACATTCAAAGCCTTTGCGTCGAAAAATCTAACATGAATATCGTTTATCCGCTTATTTTTTAGCTAATTGGTTTCAGTTTGAAATTCTCAGTCCCAGATGATCGCACGGAGCGTCGGTCAAATCCTGCTCGACGCCGAGATATTTTTCCGTCGTTTGAATCGAATCGTGTCCTAAAGAAAGTTGTATCTGGTCAATCGGCGAGCCGCCTTTGTGCGCCAGTTTCGCGAATGTTCTTCGCAGATCGTGCGGCGCGATTCCACGATTTTGCAGTTTTTCCGCGTAACCGTTGACGATATCCCTGATCGCTTGGGGAGTGATTGATTCGCCCATTAATTTGTCGCCTTTATTTACGCGCCTGAAAACAAAGCCTTCTTCCAAACGAGCGACCCGTTTCCAAACGTCAATCGCCGATTTCGCCCACGAAGGCATCGGCACAGTGCGCATTTTGTCGCGCTTTCCGACAATATCAACAATCGCCCAGCGTCCTTCGCGCTGCTCGATATGATGAAACGAAAGTATCGCCGCTTCCGCCCGTCTTAAACCGCAGCCGATTAAAACCGCGAGAAGCGCCCGGTCGCGCACGCCTTTGAGCGTCTTTACGTCGGGCGCGTTCAGCCAGCGTTGCGCTTCATCTTTGGTCAGCCAGTTGCCGGTTCTTCGCCCGCGAAATGGAACGCCTTTTACCGACCGAATGCCGTTGGCGAGACGCGAATCAATCAGCGCATTGTCTTCGGCTTCCGTCGCCAATTTTCTGATGGCGGACAGTTTTTGATTAATCGAAGCGGATGAAAGTTTCTGCTCGCGCAAATGTTTTACATATCTTTGAATCAAAGCCTTGTTCAGTTCCGGTCTGTTTTGCTCAGCGTGCCAGACGAAGAATTCCGCCAAGGCTCTTTGGTACGCACGGCGAGAATTCTCACTCGGCAATCCGTCAATGACCATTGCAATGATTTTCTTTTCAGCCGAAGTTAATTCGGATTTTACAAGGGCGACCGGGGTTTCCATAATTATTTGAAGCGGTAAAAATAGGAAATTTAGAAATTTGAAAGCGGCGGAAATTCACTGTAACTGTTTTTATTTGTAAATAGCTTATGATAACACAATTTTCATAAAAGCTGTTTTTTACAACACTGACGTTCGGCGCGGAGCGAGCTATAACAAATTATTTTACAGGTTCGCGAAACTGGCAGAACAGATTGTTCGAGTTTGTTATTTATTAGACATTTTTTCGTACATTCATAGGCAATCAAAATTTTTTTGCGGATGTAAAAAAATGTTTTCCATTTTTACGCTCGGCGCGCTATAATGCATTTGTAGCGCGTTACTTTAATCTTTCCGAACGCGCGTTTCCGACAAAGCATTTTCTTACTTTTCTGCAATCAAAAATCACGGAGAAACTCAATGTTTTATAGGCTTTTCCAGCTAAAAACAATTCTTTTACTAGCGATTTTTTTCGGCGGCTGCGGGGTTGAAGCGGCGAAAAACGAACCGGGAAAAATCACCGAAACACTCACCGTAAAAAACGAAAACGTCCTCAACAGCACCGAAACTGAAAATGTTTCTAAAGGCGCACGTATAAAAATCGAGACGAATTCACCCGCCGACACGGTTCGGGTTTTTTATAAAAAATTGCGCGAAAAGCGTTTTCGCGACGCTTTGTTTTTAACGAATCTGCGCCCGGCAATCGAAGGTTTGACCGAAGCGGAATTAAAAGATTTGCAGATTGATTTCGAGCCGATAGCCCGTCAGGTGCCCGGCGAGATTGAAATTAACGGCGAAATTATTTCCGGAGACACGGCGACCGTCACGGCAAAACTGCCGGACAATGAAACCGACCGACTCGAATTACAGCAGTTGAAACTACGAAAGGAAAGCAATTACTGGGTGATTTTAACGATTGATGAAGCGGCGGAAAAAACGATTAAAAAAGAAGGCAGAAATTATTTTTTCGCTCTGCGAATTGAAACTCATCACGCGGAAGCCAAAGAAATGCTCGGTCGCATCTCGAAAGCTCAGATGGTTTACGCGCTGCAAAACAAAGGGCTTTACGCTGACATCCCGGCGCTGATCGAAAAAGGCTTTTTGCCTAACGACGTGCTTTCGGCTGATTCGACCGGATACAACTACGCTGTTTCTTTAAGCGCTGACAAAAAGAATTATACAGCCTCCGCGATCCCGGCTGTTTACGGAAAAACCGGCAAACTTTCCTTTCTTTTTCAGTTTGACGATAAGAACAAACCGCGGTTAATCGAAAGGGATAACGGCGGCTTTTTGTTGAAATAACAAAAAAAATGCTTTTTTTTGAAAATTTGAATTGAAATTTTTCAAAAAAAGACTTATAAGTTGTTTAATCCCTATTATTTTTTAATCCCTTCGAGATAAAACCAATGATACGAAAACTGATTTCGATGTTTAACAGATCATTAGCCGAGCGAATGGTCGCGGAAAGATGCAAATATAGCGCCCCTATTAAAGTTTGGTTTGAGCCGGATAAAACAACGGGTAAATTGAAGATGCCGATTGAAAAACTGACGGCACACGGCGAAACGAAAGATATGAGCACTTCGGGCATCGGCTTTATTGTTTCATCAATCCGCATCAAGGAAAATTATCTGGTCGGAGAAGGAAGCACCTTAAACGTTGAAATTGATTTGCCTGCGGGAAAAGTGCAGATGCAGGTTGTCGGGCGCAGGTACGAACCGCTCGGACAAAACGTTTCGACATCGCGTTATCTGATCGGCGCGGAAATAATCAACATCAGCGAAGACAACCGCGAAGCGTACGAACATTTTCTCGCTCACGGAAGCGTTCATAAAAAAAGAAGTCTGGCGTTCGGCGTAGACAAAACCTAAAAATTTATACCGATAAAAATATTAATAATTCTGTTGAAAAGCGCGGAAAAAATTATCTTTTCCGCGCTTTTTGTTTTTCGACGGATTGATATGTTTTAATTTTGCTTGTAATGAAAGAAAAAATAAGAATCGGGTTTATTGGAACAGGCTTTGCGCGAACGGTGCAAATTCCCGCATTTTCTTCGTTTGACGAAGTTGAGCTCGTTTCCGTATCGAGCGGGCGACTGGAAAATGCCGAAAAAACGGCGCACGATTTCAATATTCCGCATTTCACGGACGATTGGCGCGAAACTGTAAAACGAGACGACGTTGATTTGATTTGCATCACAACGCCGCCGATTTATCACAGCGAAATGACGCTTTTCGCTCTGGAACACGACAAACACGTTTTGTGCGAAAAGCCGACGGCGATGAACGCGAGCGAAGCGCTCGAAATGTGGGAAAAATCGAAAGAAAAAAATCTGCTTTGTTTGATTGACCACGAGCTTCGTTTTTTGAACGGGCGAAAAAAAGCTTTTGAAATGGTTCGCGCAGGCGAAATCGGAACGATACGACACGCGAAATATAATTTTCGCGCTCCGCACCGAGGCGATGAAAATTTGCCTTGGACTTGGTGGAGCGATGCGGAAAAAGGCGGCGGCGCTCTCGGCGCAATCGGCTCGCACGCTTTCGACACGCTTCAATGGTTTACCGGTTCGGATATTTCGAGCGTTTTCTGTCAACTGCAAGCGCACGTCAAAAACAGGCGCGACGAAAACAGCGGCGAGATGCGGGAAGTTACGACGGATGACGAAGCGAATTTAATTTTGCGTTTCGCCGACAGCGAATATACGTCCGACGCGACGGCGAATATTTCGCTTTCGATGGTCGAATATCCGATTTACCAAAACCGCGTCGAGCTTTTCGGAACAAAAGGCGCAATTCGTATAGAGTATGACGGCGAACTTTCCATCGGAAAAACAGGAGAAGAAAAATGGCAGAAAATGGATATCGAATTAAACAAAGCTGTCGAGGGCGCGAAAAATACCGGCTGGAACAACGGCTTTCTGGCGTTCGCGACTGAAATTGTAAAAGCTTTGAAAGAAGAAAAAACAAAAGTGGAAAACGCCGCGACGTTTGAAGACGGTTATAAAATTCAACTCGCGCTCGATGCCGCGAGAGAATCGGATCGAACGCGCTGTGCAGTGGAAATCGGCAGCAATTAAACTAAAGAAATAAAAATTCCTGCGATAATTTCCAGGGTCCGCCGAGGTAATGCCAAAGCTGAAATCCTTCGCCGGTTCCCGAAAAAATTCGATGTTTTTCAGAAAGATTATTATGAAGTTTTCGGGCTTCGTCGGGCGCGACTTTGTTTTGCACTGTAATATGCGGCTGAAACTTTTGCAGGTCTTACGGCGTGAGCCAATCGTGCCAAATCGCGCTTAAATTTGCCCGCAATTTTAACAATTCCGCGGATTCAATCTTCATCGCCACGCCTTTGCCGAGAGAACGCCAGCCCGAAAATTCGAGCGGAAAACTCTTTGTCTCCGAAGAAATTTCCGTTAAATTTCGCTCGATATGCTTGAAGTTTTCTCCGGGTAAGTGATGAAAAAGCGTAACGTGCGCGGCGAGAAAATTTCTTTCCGGCGGAAAATGCTCGCGCCGCAGCGATTCAAAAAACTGAAACGAAGCGGCGTCGAGTTTGAGAGTTAGAATAAGCGGCGCAAACATACCTTTTAATGGAAAGCGGATAATTGGTAATTGATTTAAGACATAAAAATAATATTATTCACTAATGTTGTTTTTTTTCATTAATGCCCTTATTTCCATTATCAATTATCCGCCTTTCATTTACTTCATATATTTATCGAGAAAATCGGCGACGAGCGGATAAAGCTCGAGCCGGTTTTTCAATTTTGAAATGCCGTGTCCTTCGTCGTCGAAAAGTTTGTATTCAACGACGGCGCCGCGTTTTCGCAGCATTTCGACTATTTGCTCGGCTTCGGTGTAGGGAACGCGCGGGTCATTTTTGCCGTGAATGACGAAAAGCGGCGTTCGGATACGGTCAACTTTCGCAATCGGCGAAATTCGGCGCAGAAAAGCGATGTCTTTGTCGAGCATTCCGTATTCGACTTCGCGCTGGCGGCGGCGATAACCGGAAGTGTTTTTCAAAAATGTTTCCCAGTTAACGATTCCGACCGTGTTGACGGCAGCAGAAAAAAGTTCGGGATAAAGCGTAATCGCCGCCATCGTCATATAACCGCCGTAGCTTCCGCCCATCACGGCGATTCGTTTCGCGTCGGCGCCGCCGAAAGTTTTCAGCCAATCAACCGCCGCCGCTAAATCTTTGACCGAATCTTCGCGTTTTTCTACGTCGTCGAGGTGCGTGAAGGTTTTGCCGTAACCGGTCGAACCGCGCACGTTAGTCGCTAAAATCGCGTAGCCGCGCGAGAGATAATATTGATAAAGCGGATTAAAACCCGGGCGTTCCTGACCTTCAGGTCCGCCGTGAACGCTGATGATTACGGGAAGCGTTTTGTTATTTTCGCCTTTTTCGTTTTTGGCAAGTTTT
The DNA here is from genome assembly GCA_036388895.1 of Pyrinomonadaceae bacterium. Lineage (GTDB taxonomy): Bacteria > Acidobacteriota > Blastocatellia > Pyrinomonadales > Pyrinomonadaceae > SXVE01. The sequence goes on from DASVQY010000066.1 coordinate 11,780, forward strand.
TGATTTTGCGCGCCCGGCGTTCTGGTATAAGAAATAGGCTGGTAAAACCAAGCCGGAATTTCGCGTCCGTCGAAAGATTTGAATTTAATCAGTTGAGGCTCGACAAAACTTTCCTGCGGAATTCTCGCGCGGTCGCTTTGGGTGATTTGCGTAACGGTTTTCGAGTTCAAATCGTAAAGCCAGATGTCTGAATTATATTTCGCCGAAACAAACGTAAAAGCCAGTTTTCTGCCGTCTTTTGAAAAATCCAGTCCGCCCACGATGCCCTGCGCGGGCAATTGAACGGAAAGTTTTTTGTCCATCGAAGCCGTCAGCGCGACATATAAATCGCTGAAACCTTCACGGTTTATCGTGTGCGCGAACATTTTACCGTCGGGGCTGAAAGCGGTCGCGTCTAAATCCCATTCGGGTTTGTTTACGGGAACGAGCTTTTTCGTCGTCAAATCTATTTTCGACAAACCGGCGAATTCTCTGCCTTCGTTTGTGCCCAAAACAATCGAATCGTCGCCGGGCAAAAAATGAACGTCTGAATACTGCGTCGCTTCGGTGTGCGGCGTGAGAAGCGTTTCCTGTTTGGTTTTAGCGTCAACCAGATACAAATTATTGTCTAAACTCAATTCCGTTCCCGAACGCGAGACAATAATTTTGCTTCCGTCACCTGAAACTGCCGCAACGGAATTCGAGCCGTTTTGCTGGTAAATCAATTCTTCTTTTCCCGTTTCGACATCCATCGAATAAACGTCGAAATAATTTCTGTCGCGTTTGTTTGAAGCGTAATAAATCCTTTTTCCGTCTTTCGACCATTCGCCGAAATTATGTCGAACTTTCGGATCATCGGTTAACTGCCGGACGTTCGAACCATCGTTCGCCATCCAGAAAAACTGCGTGTTTTCGTCGCCGCCGCGCGCTTTGCCGAAAACGATTCCGTTTCCTGCCGGAGACCAGCGGACGAAACCGATGTTGTCTTCGTAATTTGTGATTTGTTTCGGCGAACCTTTCGGCAAATCAATCATCCAGATTTGCGAAGTCCCGGTAACATTCGTCAGATAAGCGAGACGTTTACCATCAATCGAAAGCGTCGGCGAACCGGCGGAACGAATATTTAAATACTGTTGAATCGTGTAGTTTTTCTGATTCGCAGGTTGAGCGTAAACCGCTGAAACGAAAAGCAAAGCTAACAAAGCGCAGAAAATCTTTCTCATAAAATCCTCATCTGTAAATTATTTTTGACAAGGATTCATTATATTGAAATTAATTGTAAACGATAAGTGATAAGCAGCAAAAATAATGCTTGATTCTATATTCGCAGATAAGTTCTGTTAACTTAATGTCATTAAGTTAACAGAACTTATCTGCGAATTCATATAGTTTTGTTTTTATGGAATCGTATTCTGATACGCAAAAACTCATTAACGAAACGCGAACATTACGCTTCCAATTAAGAAAATTTACAGAAGAGCTGCTCCAAATCCGTATTTGGTCGGAGCGAAATCGCATTGAAAGACAAAAAAAGGCGTCGAAACCAGCTTCGGTGAATCATACAGAATTATTTCGAAAGCAATCTTAAATCAGACACCGACCAAAACTATAAACTCAAACACCTGCAAATTATCGTTTTGCACTTTTTACCTGTATTTCGAGAAAAACGCTAGAATATCGCCCATCATTTCCTTTGTCACCGTGTGTTTGACGTTCGGGTAAAGTTTAAATTCTGCGTTCAATTTGTTTTCGGCATAAAGAGTTTTGCTGATGTTCCAACGCTCGACCGGAGTTTTGCCGAAAAGCTCAAAAGCGAGTTTTTCATCTTCGTCTTCATAGCCGTCTCTAAACGTGAGCGAATCATTGTCGTCCTGATCGCCTAAAAATATAAAAAGCGGAACTTTCCGCAAGTTTTTTTCGTCGAGCGACGAGCCGGAGACCGATTTGAAATCACTGACGCCGAGCGGATAGCGGAGAGTTTTTTCTTTATAACTCGCCGCCGGAGCGATTGCCCATCCTCCGGGCGAACCGATTGCCGCCGCTTTTACGCGCGTCGGATGCAAAAAAACGAAGCGATTAGCGAACATTCCCGAAGCGGAAAATCCGGTTATCAAAACTCGTTTATCAATTTTTAAATTTTCCTTTTTTAATTTTTCGCGGGCGTTATCTATCATCGCCAGAAGCTGTAAATCAAACCGCTTATACTCCTTTTTGTCGGTCAGCATCGAATCGCGGTCGAGAGCGTGCGTGTAAATTTTCCAATCGGTTTCCGGGCGCGGAAAAACCGGCATCAAAATCGCGACGCCGAGCTGCGAAGCGATCATCGAATTTTGCGTGATGCGCTTTTTCACGTCCTCTTCGTGAAAACTCAAATCATCTTTGAGTTTGCCGGTGTTATTCGGAATCACAAGAATCGTACGCGTTTGTTTTTCCGATTTTGCCTCGCGCATCGCCGGCGGAACGTATAAATAATACGGATAAGTAAAACCTTCTTTCGGCTGCGCTTCGATTTTAACTATTTCAGGCGAAGCGGATGCCTTGTTCGGCGCGTTTTGCGCCAGGCATCCGCCGACAAATAATAAGACGAATAAAAAAATATAAGCTGTTTTTTTCATAACCGATACGATAACGTCGAAACTATATTTTTGTTCCCGGATTCTGGATTTGTTTCTGATTTTTAGATTTAAAATAAAAACGGACTATAAAACTCTGCATTTTATAGTCCGTTTTTATTGAAAGTTTTTGCGCTGGTCTACAAATTTAATTTTTCGTTTTCGCCGCCGTCGGCGCGTTCGCCCGTGACCATCGCTTTGACGAAACCGGCGATCTGCACAATCGTCGAGGAAGGCGAGTCCCAGTATTCAGCCTGTTCGACCGCGATTTTCAACAAAACCAAATCCGGCGAATCTTTTCCTTCGGGAAACCAGGCGCGATGAATTTCGTTCCACAACTCGTCAATTTTCGCTTGGTCCTTGACGATTTCAGCCGTTCCCGAAACGGAAACGTAAGTGTTCACCGACGGCGCGGCATAGCTGACGTTGATGCGGTTGTCTTTTTCGATTTCTTCGGCTTTATGCGTGTTTGAACTCGTAAAAAACCATAAATCGCCGTCGAATTCAAATTCCTGAGTCTGCATCGGGCGCGAACGCAAAACTCCGCCGTCTAGGGTAGTCAGCATCGCCGTTTTGATGCCTTTGATTAAATCGTTCAGTTTTACAATTGATTGTTTTCGTGTATTTTCCATTCTTCCTGCCCCACTTCGATTTTAGTTTTTGGATTTTGGATTTTGCCTAAGCTCCAATACTTTTATGATAAACATTTTGAAAGCAATATTTTTCATTTAGTATTAACAATACAGGACGAATTCTGAATCCATTAATAAAATATAACACAGTCCAAAATCCAAAATCCAAAATCTAAAATCAAGATGTGTGATCGTGGACGATGCGCCAGCCGTCTTTGAATTTTCTGAAAATCAGCGTGAATTTTCCGCCCGGGTTATCGGTTTCGCGCTGCAATTTCCAGCTTCCCAAAACAACTGCCGAATCTTTCGATAAAACCGTTACCTCCAAATCCGAAAACGTCAAAACGCCCATTTTCGCTTTTGAATCGTAACTCTTTTTGTAGCGGTCGAGCGTCGGCTGCCAGCCTTTTGTCACGTTCGCGCCGGAAACGAATTTCAGTTCCGGCGAGTTCCAGTAACCGCGCATAAAGCCTTCGATGTCGCCGTTGTTCCAGGCAGTCGTCTGTTCGCTCATCACCGCGCGAATTTCATTTTTGATCTTTTCGTCGCGCTTGTTTGTTTGGGCGAACAAATTCGTCGTCATAAACGCCAAAATAAAAAGCAGTGTAATGTTTTTCATCATTCAAAATAATACAACAGAAAATCAACCGGACGAACAAGCGGAATTCGCAAAAAAATTTGTAAGGAAAAATGTAAAAATCGTTTTTCATCAATAAAAATATAAAGATATAAAAAAAGATATAAAAAAAGATACAAAAAATGAGATACAAAATAAATATAAAAAGCGGCGTATATGTTCGCCGCCTTTTGAATTAAATATTGAAACAAGAAATTAAAAAATTACATGCCTTTTTGTTTGTCGGTCAGCTTGATTCCCATTTTTTCCAGAGTTTCCCGGTTCAGCGTTCCCGTTACTTTTACGCCGTTCGCCGTTTGATATTTTCTCAAGCCCTCGCGCGTAGTGTCATCGAGTTTTCCGGTTTCTTCGCCCGCGTACATTCCTTTTTCTTTTAACATCTTTTGTGCCGCCATAACTTGCTCCTTACTCGCGCGAAAAATGGGACCCCTTTTTGTTTCGGTTGAAGATTTCTCGGAAGCGTTTGCGAAAGAACTGGCTGAAACGGGAATTTCCTTTTGTTTGTCGGTGAGAGCGATACTCATCTTTTCGAGCGTCGCCCGATTCAAAGTGCCGGTCGGCGCTAAACCGTTATCCGATTGATATTTCTTGATCGCGGCGCGAAAATCGTCGTTCATCTTGCCGGTTTCTTCGGATTTCAGCATCTTTTGCGCCTGCGTGATTTGTTCCTTATTAGCGCGGAACACAGCTCTTTTCGGTTTCGCTTCGGCATTTGTAGTTGATTTCGATGAGTTTGTCGCTGTATTTGTCTGCGCTTGAGTTGAGACGGCGAACAAAAGCGATGCGAAGATCACAAAAATAATTTTTTTCATATTTTGCTCCTGTTTTTGCTTAGATTTAGAGTGTTCACCAGAATGCAAATGGGAGAAAAAGGTTTGAGAGCCTTTATTCTGGTAATAAATATTTGAATTGAGATGAACGAAAGAAATTATGGAATTTTATCCGATTGCGTGTCAAGAGTTTTTTGTCCGTTTTCGGCGTGAAATTTGATGTATGAAAAGTTAAAATAATGATTATGTCGCTTTATAAAATAATCGAGGAAAAAATCAAACAAGCGATTGCCGACGGGGAATTCGATAAATTGAAAAATGCGGGCAAGCCGCTGAATTTTGATGAGTATTTCTCGGTGCCCGAAAATCTGCGCGCCGGACTCACGCTGCTCAAAAACAATGATTTCGTGCCCGAAGAAGTCGAATTATTAAAAGAAGCCGGAATTCTGCGCGAAAAAATCAAAAACTGCGCCGACGAAACCGAAAAACGAAACTTAAATAAAAAACTAAATGAAAAAACTCTGGCGCTGAATATGATGCTGGAAAGAAACAAGCGCAGGCGGTAAAAGCGAATAAGTTTATATTAATTTTTCTTTAATAACTTGCTGAATGAGCATTCATTCAGTATGATGTTATGCATTAATTCTTTCATTGGGAAAATCAGAAACTTATGCTGCAAATCAAAAAAGCCGCCGTATTGGGCGCGGGAACAATGGGCGCCGGAATCGCGGCGCATCTGGCGAATGCGGGAATTCCGACATTGCTTCTTGACATCGCGCCGCGCGAACCGACCGAAGAGGAAAAGGCGAAAGGATTGTCGCTCGATTCGCCGAAAGTGCGCAACCGCATCGTTAACGCGCTGTTTGAAGCGGCGAAAAAATTAAAGCCCGCGCCGTTTATGCTGGCGGAAAATGCGAATTTGATCACTTTGGGAAATTTTGAAGACGATTTACCGAAAATCAAAGACTGCGATTTCGTTGTCGAAGCAGTCGTCGAAAATCTGGAAATCAAACACAAACTTTTCGCCGAGGTAGAAAAGCATCGCAAGCCGGACGCCGTGATCGCTTCGAACACTTCCGGCATTCCGATTGAAAAAATCGCCGAGCCGTTTTCCGAAGATTTCAAAAAACATTTCGTCGGCATACATTTTTTCAATCCGCCGCGTTATATGAAGCTCGTCGAAGTCATTCCGACAAAGGAAACGGACGGCGAATTGGCGTGTGCAATTTCCGGTTTTCTCGACGAAAGATTGGGCAAAGGCGTCGTTCCGGCGAAAGATCGTCCGAATTTTATCGCCAATCGAATCGGCGTTTTTTCGATGATGGCGACGATCAAAGAAATGATCGAAATGGAACTCACGCCGACCGAGGTTGACCAGATCACCGGAAAGGCAATCGGGCACGCATCGAGCGCGACTTTCAGAACGTCGGATTTGGTCGGTCTGGACGTGACGGCGCACGTCGTTAACAATCTTTATCCGGCGATTCCGGCGGACGAAGACCGCGAAGTTTTCCGTCTGCCGGAAATGATTCAGACGCTGCTCGATAAAAAGATTTTAGGCGATAAAACCGGCGGCGGATTTTTCAAAAAATCGAAAGACGCCGAAGGAAAACGGCAGATTTTAGAACTCGATTTACAGACGTTTGAATACAAACCGCAAACGAAAACGAAATTTCCGTCGCTCGAAGCGGCGAAAGGCATCGAGGACTTGCAGAAAAGAATTAAAACTCTGGTTTGGGGCAATGACCGCGTCGGCGAATTTTTGTGGCGAACGACTTCGCGCATTTCGCGTTACGCGGCGAATCGCATTCCCGAAATCGCCGACACGATTGTCGAGATTGACAACGCGATAAAATGGGGTTTCGGCTGGGAAATCGGCGTGTTTGAAACGTGGGACGCCATCGGCGTGCGCGAATCGGTAGAAAGAATGCGAGCCGAAGGTCAGCCAATTCCCGAAAACGTCCAAAAAATGCTCGATGGGGGCGCGGAAACTTTTTACAAATACGAAAACGGACAGAAATCTTTCTACGATTTGGTAAACGGCGGTTACCGAGAAATTCCCGAACGCCAGGGCGTCATCGTTTTGAAATCGGTGAAGGATCGTGCGGGCGTGATTAAGAAAAACACGGCGGCTTCTTTGATTGACATCGGCGACGGCGTGGCTTGTCTGGAATTTCACTCGAAAATGAATTCACTGGGCGGCGACACGATTTCGATGCTCAAATACGCGGTTGATGAAGTCGAAAAAAATTACACGGGTCTCGTCATCGGCAATCAGGGCGGAAATTTTTCCGCCGGAGCGAATATCATGATGATTCTGCTCGCCGCGCAGGAAGAAGAATGGGACGACATTGATTTGGGCGTGCGGCAATTGCAAAAAGCCGTGATGCGCCTGCGCTATTCAGCGAAACCGGTTGTTACGGCGCCTTACGGTTTGACTCTCGGCGGCGGATGCGAAATCACGATGCACGGCGACAAAGCGCGCGCCGCGGCGGAAACTTACATCGGTCTGGTCGAAGTCGGCGTCGGTTTGATTCCGGCGGGCGGCGGAACGAAGGAAATGACGATGCGGGCGATGGATTTGGCAAGAAAAACGCCCGACGCCGACCCGCTCGCTTTTTTGAAAAAGGCTTTTGAAACGATTGCGATGGGAAAGGTCGCAACTTCGGCGCAGGAAGCGCGCAGTTTCGGTATTTTGCGCGACGGCGACGCGATTTCGATGAACGGAGATCGTTTAATAGCCGACGCGAAAGCCGAAGTTTTGGCGCTAACTGAAACCGGCTACGTTCAGCCGGTCGAGCGAACGGATATTTTCGTGATGGGCGAGCAGGCGCAGGCAGCGATAAAACTCGCTCTGCATATGATGCGGCGCGGCGAATTTATCTCCGATCACGATCAAATTATCGGCAAAAAACTCGCCAAAATTATGAGCGGCGGCGATTTGAATCATTCTACTTACGTCAGCGAACAATATCTGCTCGATTTAGAGCGCGAAGCATTTTTGAGCCTTTGCGGAGAACGCAAAACGCAGGAGCGAATCGCGGCGATGTTAAAGACGGGCAAGCCTTTGCGAAATTAAAAGTTAGCCGCGAACAAACACGAAAAGACACGAACAAAAAATGAAATATTTGAATTTTTCGATTGATACTTAATTTTATGATTCTTTTAGTGAATTTTCGTGTTTGTTCGCGGCAAAAAATAAAACTATGAGCGAAGTAATTTCAGAACTCGAAACGATCTCCGCCGACGCGCGGAAAACTTTCGGTAATCTTTCGCCCGAGCAGATTAACTGGCGACCGTCCGCCGAAAGCTGGAGCGTCGGGCAATGTTTCGAGCATTTGATAAAAACGAACGAATTGTTTTACGACGAACTCGACAAAATTTCCGGCGGAACGCGGCGAAATTCGTTTCTCGAAAATTATTCGCCGCTCAGCGGCTTTTTCGGCAATTTACTGGTTAATTCACTGAAAAAAGACGAGCGAAAATTCAAAGCTCCGAGCCGTAAAATCGTTCCGCCGAGCGACGTTGACGCTGGTATAGTCGAGATTTTCGCGGCGCATCAGACGGAATTGATCGGAAAAATCAAACGAATCGAAACGGCGGATTGGAATAAAATAAAAATTACATCGCCGTTTATGAAAATAATGACTTATAAACTTTCGGACGGTTTACGCGTCGTTGTCGAACACGAAAAAAGGCATTTCCGGCAGGCAAAAAGGGTTACGGAAGCCGAAGATTTTCCGAATTTGTAAATTACGAAAAAGGGATTTTAATGATTGATTACACAAACCGCGCGTTCATTTTCGATATGGACGGAACGCTCGTTGACAATATGCGTTTTCACGCCGAAGCGTGGCGGACGATGCTGGCGGAAAACAACTTAAACGTTGATATGAACGAGTTTCTCGTTAAAACGGCGGGAAAGACCAATCGGGAAATCATTCCGAATTTTTTCGCCGACGCGACGGATGAAAAACTGCTCGAACTTGGCGAAAGAAAAGAAACGCTTTACCGCGAGCTTTTTCTGGCTGAACGAAGAGCGGTAAAAGGCGCGATTGAGTTTTTGAAGGAAGCGCAGGATTTGGGCGTAAAAATGGCTGTTGCGACCGCCGCTCCGGTGAAAAACGTTGAATTCATTCTCGACGGTTTAGATTTGCGTCATTATTTCCAGGCGATTACAACGGCAGCTGACGTCAAAAACGGCAAACCCGACCCGGAAGTTTTTTTGAAATCAGCGGAAAAATTAGGAGTTGCGCCGAAAAATTGTCTGGTCTTTGAGGATGCTTTGAACGGTTTTGAAGCCGCGCGGCGAGCCGGAATGAAATCTGTGGCGATCACGACCGTCAACAAGCGCGAAGTTTTGGAAAAACTTGATTCGGTAGTTGAAATAGTCGAAGATTACACCGAAATTTCGCCGCTCGAATTAATCGAGAAACATTTGTCCGAAACGATTTATAAAGCGAACAAATAAATGGCTGAATACATTTACGTTGACAATTCAAACGTTTTCATCGAAGGCAAGCGCATCGCCGCGATCCGGAAGGGAAAAGCGCACAACGTGCGGCACGCCAACGAAAAAGACATTTCCGATCATTCGTTTCGCCTTGATTTCGGCGAACTTTACGATTTCGTCGCTGAACATAACCCGAAAAAAATCGCCCGCGCGGTGCTTTTCGGTTCTGGCATTTCGGAAAGCGATAAAGTCTGGCAAATAGCCGAGCGCGTCGGTTTTGAAGCCGTGATCGTTAATCGAAACGCGGTGAATCAAGAGAAAAAAGTTGACACCGGATTGGTCGCGGCAATGGTTCGCGACGCGTATACAAAAGTTGATAAAAAGAAAGATACGATTTCGCTTGTTGCGGGCGACAGCGATTACGTTCCGGCAGTCGAGATTTTAACCTACGACGGTTTCAACGTCGAAGTCGTTTTCTGGAGCAGCGTTTCGAGCGAACTGAAAAGCGTCTGTTCGCGCTTCATCGAACTCGATAAACACCTGGACGTTTTGGAATATTGATTTCGTCGGAAATTTGCATTCAATAAGTAACTATTTAAAACATCGATTTTTGATGTGCCGATTTTGTTTTGGAAATTATGGAGCGATGCGGCTGGGCGAAAAACGATTTGGCGATTCATTATCACGATACGGAGTGGGGTGTTCCGACGCACGATGATAAAAAGTTATTTGAATTTCTGATTCTCGAAGGCGCGCAAGCCGGGCTTAGCTGGGATACGATTTTGAGAAAACGCGAAAATTACAGGCGAGCGTTCGATGATTTCGATGCGGAAAAAATCGCCGCTTACGACGAAACGAAATGCGCCGAGCTTTTGCTTGACGAAGGAATCATCCGCAATCGTCTGAAAATCGCTTCGACCGTTCAGAACGCGCGTGGATTTTTGAAAATTAAAGATGAATTCGACTCTTTCGATTCGTATATCTGGCGTTTCGTTAACGGAAAACCGATTGTCAGCAGTTGGCGAGATTTGTCGAGAGTTCCGGCGAAAACATCCGTATCCGATGCGCTGAGCAAGGATTTGAAAAAACGCGGGTTCAATTTCGTGGGTTCAACGATTATGTACGCGTTTATGCAGGCTTGCGGTTTGGTGAATGATCATTTGGTTTCGTGTTTTCGCTATAAAGAAGTTTGAGATATGAATTATCCGATAACGCCCGCAATTCGCGTTTTGCGCGAAAAGAAAATCGAGTTTGAGCCGCACGTTTTTGAATACGTTGAAAAGGGCGGAACAAAGCATTCTTCGGAAGTTTTAGGCGTTGACGAACACGCAGTTGTGAAAACCCTGGTCTTTGAAACAAACGAGAAAAAGCCTTTGATTGTGTTGATGCACGGTGATTTTCAGGTTTCGACAAAAACGCTGGCGAGACATTTGAACGTAAAAACGATTACGCCCGTTGCGCCCGAAAAAGCGTCGAAATTATCCGGTTATTTAGTCGGCGGGACTTCTCCGTTCGGTGCGAAAACAAAGATGCCAATTTATGCGGAAAAAACGATTTTCGATTTGCAACGCATTTACATTAATGGCGGAAAGCGCGGATTTTTGATTGCGATTGATCCGCAGATTTTGCACGATGTTTTAAATGTCACAGAAGTGGAAGTGAAACAGGAAAAAGATGCTGATTGATGAATTTATGCCCGTTTACGATTTCAGCGAAAAGCACGAAACAACTGTTCTCGCTGCGGCTGAAACTGCTTATGATGCTCTTAATTCGTTTGATTTTAATGAATCAATTATTATTCATTGGCTGTTTCGCCTACGAGGTTTGGCACTAAAGAATTCGCGCGGCGCAACTTCGCAAAAAATGACTTTGCGCGATATGTCGAAATTTGATTTTGTCCTGTTGGAAGAAAACCCGAACGAAGAAATATTGTTCGGTCTGATCGGAAAATTTTGGAAGCCTACAGGCGATTTGCAGCGGGTAAATGCAAAGGATTTTCTTTGCTTTGATAAAGGAGGATACGCTAAAACGACCTGGAATTTTACATTGATTGATTCTGCGCCGCAGAAAGTTTGTTTGAAAACCGAAACCAGAGTGCTGTGTATGGATGAAGAAAGCCGCCGAAATTTTCAATTTTATTGGACATTCATTAAGCCTTTCAGCGGTTGGATTCGCCGAGAAGCGCTGCGTCTGGCAAAACAGAAAGCCGAAGCGATTTCTTAATTTTTATGCAGATGAGTTCATACACGCACTGGGCTTGCTTTGATTGCCGGAAAAGTTTTGCGAAAGACGAAAGTTCGACGCCGCGAAAATGTCCCGAATGCGCGAAAGAAATGATTGATATGGGCGCGTATTTCGAACCGCCGCGAAAGCTAAATAAAAAACGCTGGGAAGTGATGAAGGTTTTGGCTGATTACGGTTATAAATTCAACACGAAAGATGCTCGAATTTACATTCAAAACCGAATTTTGCAGGCAAAAAATCCTCGAGTCGTTGATGTTATAGAAAGAATCGAATTGGAAGAGAGAATAACACGAGAAAATTGAATTAAAGAAAGAGAAAAGGTTTGGGAGAACATAAAATGAAAGAAGCAGTTATCGTGTCAGCCGTGCGGACGGCTGTCGGAAAAGCGCCGAAGGGAACTTTGAAAAACACTCGTCCCGATGATTTGGGCGCTTCGGTGATAAAGGAAGCGGTTAATCAAGCGCCGGGCGTAGACGTGAGTCAGATTGACGACGTGATTATGGGTTGCGCGTTTCCCGAAGCCGAGCAGGGAATGAACGTCGCGCGCACCTCGGCGATTGAAGCGGGTTTGCCGGTCGAAGTTTCGGCGATGACGGTTAATCGTTATTGCTCGTCGGGTTTGCAGACGATTTCGCTGGCGGCGGACAGAATAAGAACGGGCGCAGCGGATATTATCGTCGCGGGCGGGCTCGAAACGATGTCAATGATTCCAATGGGCGGCAATGTCATTCGTCCGAATCCAAAAATCGTTGATTCGTATCCCGATTATTATCTGAATATGGGTTTGACGGCTGAAAACCTGGCGAGCAAATACGAAATCACGCGCGAGCAGGCGGACGAGTTTTCTTTGAAATCTCATCAAAAGGCGGCGGAAGCCATCAAATCAGGCAAATTCAAAGAAGAAATCATTCCGGTTTCTGTTTCAGTTGATGAACTCGATGAAAAAGGGCGCGTTCGCCGCAAAGAAATCGTTTTTGAAACTGACGAGGGCGTGCGGTTCGACGCGAATATCGAAGGCTTGGCGAAACTCAAGCCGGTTTTTCACGCGAAAGGGACAGTAACGGCGGGAAATTCTTCGCAGATGTCGGACGGCGCGGCGGCGGCGGTCGTAATGTCTCTGGAAAAGGCGGAAGAACTCGGGTTGAAACCGCTGGCGCGCTTCGTCGCTTACGCGACCGCCGGATGTTTGCCCGAAGAAATGGGTATCGGTCCGGTTTACGCGATTCCCAAAGCGTTGAAAATGGCTGGTTTGACTTTGGACGACATTGACGTTATCGAACTCAACGAAGCGTTTGCCGCGCAAGGATTGGCGGTGATGAAACTTCTAGAAATGAATCCGGCAAAGGTCAACGTCAACGGCGGCGCGGTCGCGCTCGGTCATCCTCTGGGCTGTACGGGAGCAAAACTGACGGCGACGATTTTGCGCGAAATGCAGCGCCGAAACGCCCGTTACGGAATGGTCACGATGTGTGTCGGCGGCGGAATGGGAGCGGCTGGCATTTTCGAGCGTTTGATCTGAAAAGGAATTTAACGCTCAAATGATTGCGGCAAATTTATCATCGAACTATATTATTTAAATATTGCTTTGATATAAGGCGAATTGAACTGAAAGCTAATTTACTAAGGAGATAGACGGTATGAATTTAGTAACAAAATACTCGTTAAATGAACGATGGTTAAGCGGTTGGATTGCCATTTTGCTTTTAGCGGCGAATGTCGCCTCGGTTGCGCAAAGCCCCATTTACAACACATCTTTTTCGGTCAAAAGCGGCGAATTTGTCGCCTTTCCACAGCAATACTCCAGTTTTCAGGATTCGTGCCGCGACATAAGAGTTTACGGAAATACTCTTTCGGCACGTTGCCGCACAGAGCGCGGCGGTTACGTTGCGACCTCGATTGAAATTCGCGGCATCACAAATATAAACGGCGTTCTCGAATATTTGAGAGAAGGACGCGGGCGCAGCACTTACCAGCAAACTTGCAACAATATTCGAATCAGCGGCGCGACTCTCAGTGCCCGATGTCTGAGAGAGGATAACTCATATAATAACACCTCGATTTATCTGCGCGGTATCGTCAATAATGACGGAAGATTAGAGTATAACAGAGGCGACGGCGGCAATAACGGCGACAACTCCCCGCCGTCGAACAATCCTGCCAGTTTTCAGGATTCGTGCCGCAATATCCGCGTTAATATGACCACGCTTACTGCGCAATGCCGCGACGAAAACGGACGCTGGCAAGCCAGCTCAATCGAGATTCGCGGAATCCGCAACGTTAACGGCAATCTGGAATATTTAAGAGAAGGGCGCCGCCGAAGCACGTATCAAGATTCGTGCACCGAAATCCGCATTAACGGCTCGAATTTGCGTGCGCGTTGTCAAAGGGAAAACGGCTCTTACAAACCAACTTCAATCGAACTGATCGGTATCGTCAATGATAATGGCAGATTAAGATACAGCTCGAATTAATTGTCGGTAACAATTTTGAGGTGGCTGCTTCGACTCGGCATTCGTTCCATTAGACTGATTCGGGCAGCCTCGATTTAATTCCCGTAATTTAATTTACCGGTACTTATCAGAAAAATAAAAAATTGTTTGCTGAATGAGCGTTCATTCAGTTATAATACGCGTTAGACCAATCAGTTCACAAAAACTTAAAAACGAGGAAAAACTATGGACGCACAGATGGAAAAGGATTACATCAAAGGCGGCGCGTTTTTGATTGAAAACCGCACGGCGGCTGAGATTTTTACGCCCGAAGATTTTACCGAAGAGCATAAAATGATCGGCGACACGATGCGCGAATTCGTGGATAACGAAGTTCGCCCGCAAATTCCCGAAATGGAAAAGCACAACTGGCAAATTGCGCGCGACTTGGTGAAAGCGGCTGGCGAGCTTGGACTTTTAGGCGCGAATATACCGGAAGAATACGGCGGCGCGGCGCTCGATCAAGTTTCGGGCGTAATTATCGCGGAAATGGTCGGACGCGGCGGCGGTTTCGGAACGACTTTCGGCGCGCAGACTTCAATCGGACTGCTGCCGATTCTTTATTTCGGTTCCGAAGAATTAAAACGTAAATGGATTCCGCGCATCGTTTCCGGCGAAGTAGTCACGGCTTACTGTTTGTCAGAAGCCGGTTCCGGTTCTGACGCTCTGGGCGCGAAATGCACGGCGAAACTTTCCGAAGACGGAACCGAATACGTTTTGAACGGCGAAAAAATGTGGATTTCAAACGGCGGTTTCGCCGACGTTTTCATCGTTTTCGCAAAAGTTGACGGCGATAAAAAACAATTCTCGGCGTTTGTCGTCGAACGCAGCGAAAATTGCCGTCCCGGCGCGGAAGAACATAAAATGGGCATCAAGTCTTCGTCAACGACGCCGCTGATTTTGTCTGACGCTCGCGTTCCGGTCGGAAATTTGATCGGAAACGTTGGCGACGGAGCGAAAATCGCTTTTAATATTTTGAATGTCGGACGTTTTAAACTGGGCGCTTCGGTCACGGGCGGCGCGAAGCTCGCTTTGCACGACGCGATTAGGTACGCGAACGAACGGCATCAATTCAACCAGCCGATTTCGAGTTTCGGCGCGATCAAACACAAACTCGCGGAAATGGCGATTCGAACGTGGGTTGCCGAATCCATTACGTATCGAACGGTCGGTATGATTGATTCGCTGATCGGCGACGGCGCGGACAACGAGAAAAAATTGCGCTCGATAGAGGAATACGCGGTCGAATCCTCGATCAACAAGGTCGCCTGTTCGGAAGCGCTCGATTACGTCGTGGACGAAATGGTGCAGATTTACGGCGGTTACGGTTATTCGGCTGATTACCCGGCGGAAAAAGCGTATCGCGATTCGCGCATTAACCGGATTTTTGAAGGCACGAACGAAATCAACCGGATGCTGATTCCCGGAATGCTGATGAAGCGAGCAATGAAAGGTCAACTTGGTTTGTTAAATGCCGCAAAAGCACTGCAGGATGAAATTTTGAATCCGCAAATGTCGTTCGACGAGGACGAAAGCGTTTTAGCGACCGAAATGAAGCTCGCGCAAAACGCCAAAAAAGTCGCGCTGATGATTCTCGGCACGGCGGCGCAGAAATATATGATGGAGCTGCAAAATCAGCAGGAAGTTCTGATGAACGCTGCGGACATTATTATTGAAGCGTATTCGATGGAAACGGCGATTCTTCGCGCTCAAAAACTCGCGAACAGCGGCGACGCTTCGCGGCAGATTGACATGGCGAGCGTTTACTGCAACGACGCGATTCAGCGCGTCGAATCAAAAGCGAAAAATACGCTGGCGGCGCTTGCCGAAGGCGACGAAATGCGCACGATGCTGGTCGCTCTTAAACGTTTTACGAAAAACAATTCGCCGGTCGACACGATTGCGGCTCGTCAGCGAATTGCCGATACGCTGATTGCGGCGAACAAATACGTTTTTTGATTTTCAATTCCGGATTTTAGAATCTGTTTGAAAAGAGTTTATTGCCTGAGAAACAGACGGAACAAACGAAAGAAGATTAAAAAACTTTGCTTTTTCGTGTAATTGGTGTGTTTCGCAGACGGAATCTTATTTCAGCTCGTCATGCTGCGAGTTTTTAAACAGCTTCTTAGATTTTGTGTTTTGGCAATGTCCGAAGTTTTTACGGCTTCGGACTTTTTATTTTGCCGGAAAGCGGAAAATGTATTTGTCAATGCTGTTAATCTGCGTCTTAATTTTTGTAGAATAGATTTATGAGCAAAGCACGAACACTGGGCGAATTAAAGAAAAGCGGTTACGCGTCGCGTTCGGTTAAAGACGAATTGCGGTCGAATTTGATTAAAAAACTAAAATCCGGCGAGAAACTGTTTCGCGGCATCGTCGGTTACGAAGAATCTGTGATTCCTCAAATTATCAATGCGATTCTTTCCAAACATAACATCATTTTTCTAGGCACTCGCGGGCAGGCGAAAAGCCGTATTATCAGGCAATTAACCGAGCTTTTAGACGAAGAAATGCCGATTATCGCCGGTTCGGAAATCAACGACAATCCGTTTCAGCCTTTGAGCGCATTCGGTCGTCAGCAAATCGAAACGCACGGCGATGAAACGAAAATTGACTGGGTTCATCGTGAAAATCGCTTCGTCGAAAAACTCGCCACGCCCGACGTGACGATTGCCGACATCATCGGCGACGTTGACCCGATCAAAGCGGCGAAAGGCGGGCATCTTTTGTCGGATGAACTGACGATTCATTTCGGACTTTTGCCGCGCGCTAATCGGGGAATTTTCGCCATCAACGAATTGCCGGATTTAGCCGGGAAAATTCAGGTCGGACTTTTCAATATAATGCAGGAAGGCGACGTGCAGATAAAAGGTTATCCGGTGCGTCTGCCTTTGGACGTGATGCTCGTATTCTCGGCAAATCCTGAAGATTATACTGCGCGCGGAAAAATCATCACGCCGCTCAAAGACCGCATAGGAACGGAAATTCAGACGCATTATCCGAAAGATTTAGGTTTAGGCGTCGAGATTACAAAACAGGAAGCGTGGACACAGCGCACGGATTTTGAAGATTTTACGGTTGAAGTGCCGGAATTTATTGCAGAAACGATTGAGCAGATCGCTTTTGAAGCGCGTGACGATCAAAGAATTGATAAGCGTTCCGGCGTTTCGCAGCGTTTTCCGATTACGGTTTTGGAATCGGCGATTTCAAACGCCGAACGCCGCGCTTTAATCACAAATGAACAGGAAATCGTGCCACGCATTTCCGACATTTACGCGGCGCTGCCTTCGATGACGGGAAAAATGGAGCTCGAATACGAAGGCGAGCAGATCGGCGCGACTCGTCTGGCGAGAGATTTAATTAAACGCGCGGCGGGCGTCGTCTTTGAAGGATTCTTTTTGGGAATTGATTTCGCGCCGACGATTCGCTGGTTCGACCAGGGCAATAAACTGCTTCTTTCGGAAACAACTTCGGCGGAAGAATGCGTGAATTTGCTGGAAAGCGTTCCCGAACTCATCGAATCAACGCTCGTGCCGCTCGAATTCGGCAGAAACAAAAAAGCGAAGCTGGTTTCCGCCTGCGAATTCGTTCTCGAAGGTCTTTACGCGCAAAACAAAATCTCGCGCAACGAAGAAGGCGGTTTTGAAGCCGCAACTAAAGCGAGACGCGACCGGCGCGGAATGATCTACGAAGATTTCACGGACATAGAAGGATATAACTAAAATTAAGAAATAAAAAATAGGTTTTGTAACTCTAATTTTGTAATTCTAAGTGTTGTTAATTCTAAGAATCATTAAAAAGCGAGAAATCCAGTTAAGTGAAAAACGACTACGGACTTAAGTCGCAATGCGAAAAATTCGTTCCCGGGCACGTTCCGCAAAAAGCCGGCGAAGAATTCTCGCTAATTGCGGAATGGTGCCGGGAAAATAATTACCCGGCGGACGTTTACGGCAGAGGTGATTTAATTGAATCCTTTGAAAGAAAAGTCGCCGATTTATTAGGTTTTGAAGCCGCCTGTTTTATGCCGAGCGGCACGATGGCGCAGCAGATTGCGCTGAAAATATACGCGGAAAACAAAGGCAACCGTAATTTCGCCATTCATCCGACAAGTCATCTCGAACTGCATGAACAACACGCTTACGCTCATCTGTCGAATTTAAAGCCGGTAATCATCGGAGATACAAACAGGCAGTTGAACGCGAAGGATGTGAAAGAAATAAATGTACCGGTTGCGGCGGTTGTCATCGAGCTTCCGGCACGCGAAATCGGCGGACAGCTGCCTGATTGGCAAGAACTTGAAAGCATTGTAGAAACTACAAAACAACGCGGTGCTTTTCTGCATATGGACGGCGCCCGTTTGTGGGAAACGAAATCTTTTTACGATAAAAGTTACAAAGAAATTTGTCGCGGTTTTGATTCGGTTTACGTTTCGTTTTATAAAGGAATCGGGGCGCTGACCGGTGCGATGCTGCTCGGCGAAGCTGATTTTATAAAAGAATCGCGCGTTTGGCTGCGGCGTTTCGGCGGAAATCTTTTTCAACTGCATCCTTATGTCGCTTCGGCGGCAATGCGTTTTGATCGCGCTCTCGAACTTATGCCCGAATATTTGTGCCGAACCCAGGAAGTTTATGAAATTTTGAAAAGCGTTCCGAACATCAATTTTTGCCCGAATCCGCCGCAAGTGAATATGTTCCATCTTTATTTTAATTACTCAGCCGAAAAATTAACGGCGGCGCGTGATCGTATTGCGGCAGAAAATAAAATCTGGGCGGCTAATCGCTTTCAAACAACAACTCTGGAAAATTTGAGTTATACGGAAATTTACGTCGGCGAAGGTTTATTGAAGATCAACGATGATGAATTGCTGAAATGTTTTCTTAAACTAACCGATTACGCGAAATAAAAAGCCTTGATTGAAAATTCAACCAAGGCTTTCTTTATGAGGTGCTTTGCGGTGAGGCAAATTGATTAGTACCGGCGATAATATCTTCTGTTTTTCGGTTTGATTTTGTACGAATAAACCGCTGCCCCGCCGCCGCCGGCAATCGCGCCGACTGCCGCGCCTTTTTTCCCGCCGATCAAAGCTCCCAGCAAAGCTCCGGCGCCGGTTCCGGCAGCGATATTGATTAAATTTCTGTGTCTTTTATAAACGCTCGGTTTGTTGTATCGAACAGTTTGAGCATTCACGCTTGTTGACATAAGCGGAATCATTACCGCCATCATCGCCATCATCAAAAATGTTGCTATATATTTTCTCATTGCTTCAGTTCTCCTTTGAAAATATGAAAGTTTTTGGCTTTCGTTCTGACAGCTAATAGAGCAACAAGCGTGCCAAATGAGGTTTTGCTTTATAACTCAATAGTTTATGGGAAATGATTGGTAATTCGCACGGAAATGTTTACCCTATATCGAATAATTTTGACGGTTTTAGTATATTCTTTCACAATCGGTGCGGGGTTAGATTTGTTGTTGGTTTTCGGCGACGCCCGGGCGACTTAAATTGTATATTTAGGTTTGAAACTTTTGAAGATTAATATATTTTCAAGCGCAGTATTTAAGAACAATTTTTTGATCAACTCAAAGATGTTATGACAACGCTATCCGCTGCATTGCTTTTGTTTTTGGTAATGGATCCGCTGGGCAATATTCCGCTTTTTATGACTACTTTGAAAAAGGTGGAAGCGGGAAGGCAGAGATTTGTCGTCGTGCGCGAACTTTTCATCGCGTTAATTGTTTTAATCGGTTTTCTTTTTCTCGGTCAGTACATTCTGAAGCTTTTGCATCTTTCGGAAACGGCTTTAACGACGGCGGGCGGCATTATTTTAATGATTATTGCCATCAGGATGATTTTCCCTTCGCGCGACCGAAATTTGCACGAAGACGTTGAAGGCGAGCCGTTCGTCGTGCCGCTGGCAATTCCGTATGTCGCCGGACCTTCTGCGATGGCGACTTCGCTTCTGCTGATGAGCCGCGAACCGGAACGCTGGCTCGATTGGTTTTTCGCCGTTTTGCTGGCGTGGTTCGTCTCGGCGATAATCATTTATTTTTCGAGTTATTTAGCCAGATTTCTTGGCGAAAAAGGTTTGATCGCGATTGAGCGTTTGATGGGAATGCTGCTCGTCACCGTCGCCGTGCAGATGCTTTTAACCGGAATCGCCGAATTCGTCGGAAAAAGCCTGGAGAAAGTCCCGCAATGATAAAATTTTCCAGAAACCAAATCATCGGCTCGCTTATTTTGCTCGGAATAATTTTGATAATTACGCTCGTCCGCCTCTTTTAAGTTCGTAGAGTTTATAGAGTTCATTGGGTTCATAGAGTTTATTGAGTTCCTTGAGTTGGAGGAGTTTCTTTTTCTCAACGAACTCAACGAACTCAACGAACTCTATGAACTCTATGAACTCTATGAACTCTATTTTCTCAATCGTCGGACCGACGGCTTCGGGTAAAACCGAAATCGGCGTCGAGTTAGCTTTGCGTCTCGGCAATGCGGAGATAATCAACTGCGATTCGGTTCAGATTTATAAAGAAATTCAAATCGCCACCGCGAAGCCGAGTTTAGAGGAAATGCGCGGCGTTCCGCATCATTTGATTGATTACGTTTCGCCTGAAATAAACTATACGGCGGCGGATTGGGCAAAAGACGCGTCGGAAAAAATCCGCGAAATCGAATCACGAGGAAATATCCCGATTCTCGTTGGCGGAACCGGATTTTATCTCAGAACCTTGCGGAATCCGCTTTTTGAAAGTCCGAAAACCGACGCTAATCTAAGAGAAAAATTAAGAGCGATAAAGGAAAAAAAAGGCGCCGAGCATTTGCACGAAATTCTGCGAAAAGTTGATCGAGTTTCAGCCGATAAACTACAACCGCGCGATTACGTTCGCACGATGCGCGCGCTCGAAGTTTATTTTCAAACCGGAAAGCGTTTATCAGAATTGCAGCCGAATCGAGAAAAACCGCCGGAATTTGCCGTCAGAATTAGAATTTTCGCCCTGAATCCGCCGCGCGACGCGCTATATGAAAGAATTAATTTTAGAGCCGAAAAGCATTTTGAAAGCGGTTTAGTAGAAGAAGTGCGGCATTTGCGCGAGAATGGCGTCGGAGACGACACGAATGCTCTCGGCGCACACGGATACCGGCGGGTTTGCGAATATTTGCGCGGCGAACGAACTCTGGAAAGCGCGATTGAGCGAGCAAAGCAGGACGTGCGAAATTACGCCAAAAGGCAGATGAGCTGGTTTCGCGGCGAGCCGGGCGTCGTTTGGATCGAAGGCTTCGGAAACGAGCCGGAAACGCAGAAAAAATTATACGAAATTCTGGGCGTTTAGAGATTGTGAAAATTTTCTTGTTTCTCGGTAAATATCTGCTATAATTTATTTTAGTAGTCCCAAACCCGTGAAAACAAAGGGAAAATTGTTATGGAAAAACAAACTGCCCAAAATATTCAAGATGCATTTTTAAATTCGGCGAGACGCGAGCGAGTTCCGGTCGTCATTCATTTATTACAAGGTTCTACTTTAGCGGGCAGAATAAAAAGTTTCGATAAATTTTCCGTTTTGCTTGATGTCGGCGGGCAGGATTTTTTGATTTTCAAACACGCTATTTCCACCGTTTCGCAGGAAAGAAAAAGATCGGACGCTGAATAAGACAACTTGCGCGGTAAATTCATCACTTTTGAAGGCATTGACGGAAGCGGCAAATCCACGCAGCTCAGGATGCTGGCAAGCGAGTTGCGCCTGTTGGGTTATGATGTTTTGACGACGCGCGAACCAGGCGGAACGCCACTCGGACGCCGTTTGCGTGAAGCGTTTCTCGAAACTGAAGAAACGGTCGCGCCGCTCGCCGAACTTCTGCTTTTCGCCGCTGACCGCGCTCAGCACGTAAGTTTTCTCGTTAAACCTGCGCTCGAACAAGGAAAAATCGTCATTTCAGATCGTTATGCGGATGCGACAGCGGCTTATCAGGGCGCGGGACGAGGCTTTGACGAAGAAACGGTAAAACAAGTCATTGAACTTGCGACCGACGCATTAAAGCCGAATTTGACTTTGTTTTTTGATATTCCCGTGAATATAGCAATTTCTCGAACGACTTCGAGAAGCGTAGACGGCGAGAAAAAAAATCGTATGGATTCGGAAACAATCGAGTTTTACGAGCGTGTGCGCCGCGCATACCTGAAAATCGCTGAAAACGAACCGGTAAGATTTCGCATTGTTGACGCGAGCGGAGCGATTGACGAAATAAAAAAACAAGTTCTCGAATCAGTTACTGAATTTTTAAAGAAAAATTAGCCGCCGACAATCACGAAAGTTTACGAAAGGAAAAATGTAAAAAACAATCTCCGGTTTCGTGCTTTTCTGTGTTTGTTCGTGACAAAATACATTCCTGCGTAGTTTATGTTCGGCAAACTTCTCGGAAACAATCAAATAAAAATAATTTTGCGGCGAATGCTGGCAAATCGGCGCGTTCCTCATTCGCTTATATTCGCCGGCGAGGAAGGCGTCGGCAAGCGACGGTTCGCTTTGGAATTAGCCAAGTCGTTTGTTTGTTCAAACCCGCAGGATTTTGAAGCGTGCGATTCGTGTTCCGCTTGTCGCCGCGCGGAAAAATTTTATTTCCCGAAACCCGATGACCGCGACGCGCACAAAGAAGTAGTTTTCAGCGAACATCCGGACATCGGCTCGGTCATTCCTTACAATAAAAATATCTTAGTTGACGCGGTGCGCGACCTTGAAAAAGAAGCGAATTTTCGACCTTACGAAGCGAAATCTCGATTTTTTATCGTTGACGACGCGGACAAAATGAATGATGCGGCGTCGAACGCGCTTTTGAAAACGCTCGAAGAACCAGCGCCGACGACTTATCTTTTTTTGGTAACCTCGCGTCCCGACGCGCTTTTGCAGACGATTCTTTCGCGCTGTCAGACGCTTCGTTTCGCGCCGATCTCGCCGCAGGAAATCGAAGAACATTTGCTTGAAACCGGAAAATATGCGCCGGATGACGCGGAGCTGCTGGCGCGTTTGTCGAACGGCAGCGTCGGGCGGGCTTTGGAAATGGATTTAAGCGTGTTTCGCGAGCAGCGCGAAACGATGATCAAAGTTTTGCAGAGCTTGCTAATGCAGGAAAATCGCGCCGTTTTGCTGAAAACCGCCGAAGACATCAACGACGCGAAAAACAAAGATAATTACGAACGGTTTCTCGATATTCTGCAAACTCTCATTCACGATGTCTGGAGCTTGAAGCTCGGCGCGGACGAGTTTTCGATAGTAAACCGCGATTATAAAACGCAGCTAAAAATTCTCGCCGAAAATGCGGACGCCAAACGCCTCTCCAGATGGCTCACCGAAATCGAATCGATGCGCGAGCTTTTCGCCGTCAACCTCAATAAAAAAATCGCCACCGACGCGCTGTTTATGCAAATGTCGAGCAGATAAATTTTTGCGGGAACAAATTGCGAAAAACGGTGTCTAAATAGCAGAAAGCAAGTTTTATCTTATACCTCGAAGATGTTCGATCCATTAATTTGGACATCGTTCGTTTTTTTATTTCATTTTACGAATTATGGGTATATAATCTACGCGCCAAAAAAAATTAAAGGAGTTCCCACTATGAAAAAATTTACGCTTCTTGTCGCTTTAACTTTCGTTTTCGTTTTTTCTGCCGCCGCACAAACAGATAATCTGCCAAAAGCCATCAACGGCGGCGTTCTCAACGGCAAGGCGAAAAATTTAGTTAAGCCTGCGTATCCGGCAGCGGCGCGCGCTGTCAATGCCGAAGGCGCGGTCAGCATTCAAGTTGTGATTGATGAAGAAGGAAACGTCAGTTCGGCGACCGCCGTTTCCGGTCATCCGCTACTTCGTCAAGCGGCGGAAGGAGCCGCGCTCGAATCGAAATTTTCGCCGACGATGCTCAGCGGGCAGCCGGTCAAGGTCACCGGCACAGTCGTTTATAATTTCGTCGCCGACAAATCATCGAACTGGTTCAAGTCGGGATATGATTTGGCAAGCCTCGAGCGAGTTCCGACTTTGACGTTTTTTAACACCGGCGCAATCGCGAAAAATATCAAGTCGGATTGGACAGCTGAAACCGAACAATTAAATCGTCTGGAAGCGATGAAGAAAGCTGAAATTACGAGTTTAAACGAAACTATTATCACAAACGAGAGAAAAGTCAGCGAAACGGCGGAAAAAAACGCTTCGGGAACCGTCGTCAGAAAAGTCATAACCGAGCAAAGCGTTAAATCGCCGAATCCGCCGAACGCCGAACAAGTGGCTATCGCGCAGAATCTGATTTCGTCTCTGCAAGGTCGTCTGGCGAACGACGAAAAAGCCAACTGGCAGTTTGTCCTCGGAGTCACTTTGAGCCGCGCGATGGCGAACGTCAGAAATCAAAGCGAGCTGCAAAGTTCAATCAGCGCTCTGCGCCAGCAAATCGCCTCTGCGCCCGCCGGAATCGCGCCGGATTATACGGAAACCGTGCAAAAGATAATCGAGCTTTTGGAAGTCCCGAATCCGACCGCCGAGCAGCGCAGTCAAATCGGTCAATTGATGCCCAGATTGTTTAGGGATTAAAAAAAAGCGTTCAAAAGTTGTAAGTATGAAAATGCGTCTGGTTTTTTCGATTTTTGTTTTCGCTCTTTTTTCAGCGAACATTTTTTCACAAACCGGCGCACAGAAAACTGCTCCGACTTTAAAGGACGGAACGCGCGGCGAATCGCCCGAAAATTTTACCGTCGGCGACGTGAAAGGAACTGTAGAAGGCAAAGCGGTTTATCTGGCGAAGCCGGTTTATCCAATCGAAGCGCGGCAGGCGGGCGCCGAGGGCGAAGTCAAAGTTCAAATTACGATTGACGAACAAGGAAACGTCAGCGCGGCGACTGCCGTTTCCGGTCATCAACTGTTGAGGGCGGCGGCTGAAGACGCGGCGCGGCGAACAAAGTTTCGCCCGGTTCGCGGCGGGAGTGGTCAAACGGTCAAAACAAACGGGATTTTGGTTTATAATTTTGCCTTTCAAAAATCAAACTGGATAAAAATCGGGTATGATCTGGCGATACTCGAAAAGATTCCGACGCTCCTACATTTTCCCGCGCCGCAAATCGCCAAAGCGTTCGCGCCGGAATGGACTAACGAACTTTATTTGCTGGAAAAATTAGCCGAAATGAGGCGCTCCGAGCTTGAAAAACAGCCGGAAATGCCGACAGATGAGCCGCCTGTCATCAAAGAAAACACCGGAAAATTGCCGAACGGAACCGTCGTCGGTTCGATGACTTTGGAAAAACGTTTGTTGATTCCGAATCCGCCGACGCCCGAACGAATTTCAATCGCGCAAAATCTAATATCCGCTCTGCAAGCTCGTTTGGGGAATGACGAAACGAGTTTCTGGCAGTTTAATTTAGGCGTTGAATTGAGCAGAGCTTTGCAACTGGCGCGCAACCCCGGCGAACGCGCAAACGCGGCTCAGATTTTGCGCGAAAGAGCGAAAAACGCTCCGGCTTCGATTTCACCGGAAGTCATTGCGGCGCTGGAAAATCTCGCGGCGATATTTGAAAATCAAGCTCGCACGATGAGGTCGGAAAATGAAATCGGCAAATCGCTTTCCATTATCTTTAGCGCCAAATAATGAAGGAAACGAGTTCAAAAACGGAAAGGATTTTAGCAGCCGTCGGCGTTTCGGCGTTCGGTGTCGGTTCGTTTTTCGTCTGGTATTACAATCCGTCGAACGTTAATTTTTTTCCGGTTTGCCCGCTTTATTCTTTGACGGGAATGGCTTGTCCGGGCTGCGGCTTGACGCGCGGATTCCACGCGCTTTTTCACGGCGATATTTTGACCGCGCTCGATTACAACGCGCTCTTGCCGTTTTACCTTTTTATTTTCGGATATTTTTTCGTTTCGATGATTTTAGTGGCAGTTAAAGGTCGAGGACTTTCATTTCAAATCTTTCGACCCAAATTGATTTGGAGCTTTTTCGCCGTTTCTCTGGTTTTTGCAGTTGCGCGAAATCTGCCGGTTTATCCTTTCAGCGTTTTATATCCGTAAAGTTTACGAAAATTGAATCAGTTGTCCTCAAACTTTTCATCTTTAACTTTTGCGCCATAGTTTTTCAGCAATTTCTCGATTTCTTCATCCGAAGTTAAATCCAGAGCCGTTTCGCCTTCTTTGTTTTTCAAATTTACATCCGCACCAGCCAAAATAAGCGCGCGAACATTTTCCAAATTATCTTCTTCGGCGGCGTTCATCAAAGCCGTCCGTCCTTCTTTATTTTGCGCGTTGACGTTCGCGCCGCCCGTAATTAACGCCTGCAAAACCTCGCTGTTGGAGTAGCTCGCAGCTAATATCAAAGCCGTATTTTCCTGATCGTCGGTTAAATTAATCTTTGCACCGTATTTGATTAAAAGATGAACGAGTTCCGGCGAAGCGTCGGAGTCTAGCCGCATCAGCGGCGTCTGACGATTGGCATCTTTTGCATTTGCTTTGGCACCGAAAGCGAGCAAAGTTTCGGCAATTTCCGCATTTCCATTTTCGACTGCGATGAAAAGCGGCGTGATCTTATTGTAATTTTCGTCTTTGCCATTAATCTTTGCGCCTTTGGAAATGAGATTTTTCACTTCGTTCAAATCATCATTTGAAACGGCAATGTGCAGCGGATTGGTGTATTCAACCGCAGCCATCATTCCGACTACGACTTCTTCTCCGCTTACATCCAGCTGAACATTAACTTTCAATTCAGTATCGCCGATCTTTAACCCTTCTATTATGTGACCTTTAAAGCCAAAATTGACTTCGGTTTTAAGCGTGTAAATTCCCGAAGCTACATTTTTGAATTCGTAAACGCCTTCGCCTGTTGAGGTCGTTGATATGTTTTCAGCAGTTTCCTTGTTCGTTAATGTGACGTTAATATTCGAAATTACGGCGCCTTGCGAATCAGAAATCGTGCCCGAAATGCTCCCCGTCGCACCTTCGATCTTGATTTTGCCCGAGTCAGCGACATTTTCAACAACCGCAGCGTCGCCCAAAATTTCCGGCAATTTTGCTTCGCCTTGCCCGTAAGCCGCAGCGGATAATGATAAAGACGCGCCGAGAACGCCCGCCGCAATTCCGGTTCGCCTGCTGATTTGGTAAAGTTTGTCGGCAAAAATCGGCGCGTTCGTGTCAGGATTTTTCACATACCGCACACAGATTCTGCCGCTAGATTCGCGCACGATGCGCAAAGCTTCTTTGCGCGTCATAGCCGAAAGATTATTGACGTTTGAATTGCAATGGCTGCAAAAACGCGCTTTATCGCTGCCGCGCATTTTTTCCCAATCCTCGGAACAAGGCGTCCGCACTTCGATTTTATCGAGAAAACTGTTTTTTGACACAAAACTATCCTCCAACGCTCGTAAAATTACACTTCCGGCGCTTGTCTTTTTTATTAGACAAATTGTTTTTGATTTTGTTCCAGCGAGATGTTTCCCGCGTTTTTATATTCGTCGCTTGCGAGTTATCTACCTTGATGCGGCGAGATTTTCATTCGGTTGCACCGCGCGAAAATTTTTAATTGATGTAATCCTGTGTTTTCTCATCGAGCAAATTAACCGGCGCGTCGAATTGCGGCGCGTCTTCTTCCAGACTCCAGATTTCAAAAAGGGCTGGCGGGCATTCCATTATAAAACGCGAAGGCTTTTGCAGAACGGTTTGGCGCGAATAGTCAATCATCATCAGCGGATAAGTCAGATAAAGCTCGTCTTTGGCGCGCGTCAGAGCCACGTACCATAGACGACGTTCTTCTTCTTCACTGTCAATTTCTTTTAATGAACGCGGCGACGGAAATTTGCCTTCCGCCGCCCAGATGAGAAAAACGGCTTTCCATTCCAGACCTTTTGCCTGATGTACGCTGGTTAGAGTTAAAAGCTCGTCCTCTTCGCCGCCCTGCACGACATCTTCGGCGACAATTGCGGTCGGTTCTTTGAAGCGTTCGGTCGATAGCAAAGCTAACTCTGACAGAAGGTTTTCGGTCGAATCGTAGCGATTGGCGTAAAGCGCGAGCTGGCGCAAATCTTCGAGACGCGCTTCCGCGTTTTCATAAGTTTCCTGCAAATGCTGCTCGTAACCGTTCGTTAAAATCAGCTCGATTTGTTTGGCGGGATTGTTGCGGTTTTCGTCTCTGACTAGTAGTTCAAGCAAATCAACGAAATTCCGCCAGTTGTTCGCGCCGCGCGGTTTATATTTGAAATCTTCTTTTTTGACGAGCGCGAACGGATTTTCCGCGTAGGCGAGCGATTCGTAAATTTTGTTAGCCGTCGCGCTGCCGACGCTCGGAATCATTTTCAAAATGCGCTTCCAGGCGAGTTCGTCGCGCGGATTGACGATGATTCGCAGGTAAGATACGACATCTTTGATATGAGCTTGCTCGAAAAATCTGACGCCGGATTGAACGCGGTACGGAATATTTCGGCGTGTCAATTCCAATTGCAGTTCGAGCGAGTGATAATGCGAGCGGTACATCACGCAGATTTCTTCTAAAGATGTGCCTTCGTCGCGCAGTTCCAGAATTCTCGATGCGATGAAAACGGATTGCTGTTCGACGTTCGAGCAGGGAACGAGCGCCGGTTTGAAATCCTTCGATTTTTTGACGGCTTGAAGCAATTTCGGAAACTGCTTGCGGTTGCAGGCGATTGAAGTATTCGCCAAGCCTAAAATTTCCGGCGTGCTGCGGTAATTCGTTTCTAATTTATAAACGGCGGCTTCCGGGTAGCGTTCGGGAAATTCGTATATGTTCGTAAATTCCGCTCCGCGCCACGCGAAAATGCTTTGCGCGTCGTCGCCGACGACCATCACGTTGCGGTGCTTTACCGCCAGCAAATCAATGATTTCGGCTTGTAATTTGTTTGTGTCCTGATATTCATCAACGAGAATGTGCTGAAACTGTTCGGCGTAAACTTCAGCAATTTCCGGTTTTGAAATTAATAACTTTTTCCAGTTCAGCAACAAATCATCGTAATCCATTACGTTTCGCGCGAGTTTTCTGTCCTGAAAAATATAATCAACGCGTTTGATTTGCTGCGTCAGCATTTCAAAATACGGGTAGCGGCGAATGATTACGTCTTCAATCGGTTTGTCGGTGTTATTGGCGTAACTGATAATATCCTGAACGACTTCCGCTTTCGGAAAGCGCTTCGCTTTCGTGTCAATTCCGGCTTCGTCTATACAAACGTTGACGAAATCTTTGGCGTCTTCGCTGTCTAAAATCGAATAATTTGAACTGTAACCGATTGAAGCGGCGTGCCGGCGCAAAATCAGATTCGCAATTCTGTGAAATGTACCGCCCCAGACCCGATGAACGTTGTTTGAACCGGTTAAAGTTTCGACGCGGCGCAGCATCTCGCGCGCGGCGCGATTCGTAAAAGTCGCCAGCAGAATTCTTTGCGGCGAAACGCCATGTTCGATTAAATAAGCAACGCGGTATGTGATCGTTCTAGTTTTTCCCGTTCCCGCTCCGGCGACGACGAGCGCGGCTCCCGGCTTCGCCGTCACGACGCGAAACTGCTCGGCGTTTAATTCCTGCCGGTAGCGTGTCAGTTTTTCGGGCAGCGAATTTTCGTCGCGTTTGATGATGTATTTTTTCATCTTTTACACCAAAGATTAACACAGACGAACGCAGATAAAAATTTCGCATTTAGCAGGCATATTTCTACAAAACTCAGCCCACAAAATTTTTTTGTGAAATTGAAAATTCATCTTGACTCTATACTTATGTACAGGTTGTAAGATTAATTCAGGTTGGTTTTATATTTATTGAGCCGAGTTTGAGTGTGTGAACATCTAAGTTTTGTTCTCGGCGAAATCTTTATGTAATTGAACGAATTTAATTCGTGATGTAAAGTGAATTTTTAAGTTCTGAGGTGCAAATAAAAAGAGCGCAGTATATGGAAGATACGAAATTAAAACAATTAGCAATGAGTTTTCTAATAGTTTTATCGTTCTTTGTGTCTTCAGTTGCGGCTTGCTGCTGTTCGCATCAACAGGAAAAAGCGGAAATCGAAGCGCCTTCGTGCCATACACAAACGCACGAAGCTAAAACTGAAAAACATCAAGCGAGTAATTCCGCAGAAACGGAACAAGTAGGTGAATTAAACATTCCTTGCGAGTGTTTTGTGCAGCCTGCGCCGAAAGTTTTTGCAAAAAGTGAAAACGTTAAGATTGAAAAACAATCTTTGACGATTGCGGCGAGTGCATTGCCAAAAGAAGTCTTTGTTTTATCAGTTATTTCATTTGAGTCGAATTTTGCTGCGCCGTTTTATCTTTCCGATTCGTTTTATAATCTCTCGCCCGGTCGCGCCCCTCCACGTCTATAAAGCAATAATTTATTCACAAAATTTCGACGGGTTTTAATGAACCCAAAACTAGTTGTCGCCTCTAAATGCGACAATCGTTGAATATTGCTTTATAAACAGGAGATTTATAATGAAGAAGATATTTTTATCAGCATTTTTTGCGTTTTTATTTTTGTTAAACGTAAACGCGTTCGCGCACCAGACTTTCACGCTCGTTTCGAGCGAAAGAAAAACCATAAAAGAATCCGAGCTGTCGAATTTGGAAAAGCAGCAAACAGCCGGGAAAAAAGACAAAGCGAATTTGAGCTTTACCGAAAAAGAAATTCGGCTCGTCGTTTTGACCGGACCGGAAGACGATATGCTTTCGTACAGCATTCAAGGCGTGCGCAATCCAAACTTAGTCGTTCCGAGCGGCGCGACGCTGAAAATTCTATTCGTCAATTCCGATTATGATATGCGTCACGACGTTCGTTTCGGACACGTCTTCGGCGAATTTCCCATCGCGCCGAACATCGCCGAGACTGCCGGAAGCGAAAAATTAACCGCTCGCACCGGTGACGGAATTTTGCAGGCGGAAGAAATGGTCATTAAAGCGTCGGGAAACGGAGCTTTCAAATATTTCTGTTCCGTGCGCGGGCACGCGAAAGGCGGGATGTGGGGAAATATTCTGGTCGGCGTCAAACCCGGAGCCGATTTGAAAACGGCGGAAAAACAAGTTCACGTTCATTCGGCTGATGAAGATCAAGATCATCCGCACGACGACAGTCAGTCGAAACCGCACGCGCACAACGAAAAAAAGGAGGCGCCGAAACCCGAAAAAAAGCCGGAAGCAAACCCGGAAACAAATCACCGGCACGACCATAAAACCGAAATGCCGGGCATGAAAACAGGTGAAAAAACAGGTGAAAACGAATCCGCTGAAACGATTGAAACCGTTCACGCCGATCATAATCAAAAAACGGCGGAAACGAGCCACGACGGGCACGGCGGCGCTCATTCGGCTAGGCGCTCGGTTGTAAACATCGGCGATTCGATGACGCGCGAAAGCTCCGGCACGGCTTGGAACGCCGAATCTTCGCCGATGTACGCGTGGATGAAAACTTACGCGGACGGCGGAATGCTGATGCTGCACGGCAATATGTTTTTCCGTTATACGAACGTCGGATCTAGCCGTGACGTTTCGGTCGGGGGAAAGGGAAGCCGCTCGCGTTTCGACGCGCCTTCGATGTTTATGGCGATGTATTCACGCCCTTTGACGAATAAATCGCAGCTCGGACTGCGAGCGATGTTCAGTCTCGATCCGATTATCGAGCGCGGTTACGGTTATCCTTTGCTTTATCAATCCGGCGAGCTTTATCGCGGCGAGCCGATTCACGACCGCCAACACCCGCACGATTTCGTCAGCGAGTTAGCTGCTTCTTATTCGTATAAATTCAATGAAAAAAGCTCGATGTTCGTTTACGCAGGGCTTCCGGGCGAGCCGGCTTTAGGTCCGCCGACGTTTATGCACCGCGTTTCGGCGATGAACAACCCGGACGCGCCGGTCGGTCATCACTGGCAGGACGCGACGCATATTACATACGGCGTCGTCACGACCGGATTCACTTACGACAAAGTAAAATTTGAAGCGAGCGCGTTTAACGGCACCGAACCGGACGAAAATCGCTGGGCTTTCGACAAACCGCGTCTCAATTCTTTCAGCGGACGGCTTTCGTTCAATCCGACGAAAGAATGGGCTTTTCAAATTTCGCACGGTTATTTGAAAAATCCCGAACGCGCCGAGCCTGAAATAAAGATTCTGCGCCGCACGACCGCTTCAGCCATCTACAACAAAAAGTTCAGCGGCGACCGTAATCTGGCGAGCGCATTCGTCTGGGGACAAAATTACGCAGCCGGCGAGCGGACGAATTCTTATTTGCTCGAAGCGGATTTTCAGTTTAAGAAAAATTCCGTTTTCGGTCGCGCCGAAGCGGTCGAAAAATCGGGGCACGAGCTTGTTTTAGATCACCCGGACGATCACGGTGTTTATCGCGTCGGCGCTTACTCGCTCGGTTATATGCGCGAGCTTTATCGCGGCAAAGGGTTGGATTTGGGACTCGGAGCGCAGGTTACATTCAACACTAATCCGGCTTCTTTGATTCCGTATTACGGCGGCACGAATCATCAGGGGGTTCAAATATTTTTGCGCGTTCGCACGTCGCCGATGAATCATTAAAAACAATCTTAAAACAATCAAAAACAAGACAATTGCTGCGGCGAATGTTATAATATTTTCATCGGTTTAGAACGCAATAATAAAAATTTGAGGAAGTGAAAAAGTTATGAAATTACCCGGTGGATTCGATATGAATTCGATGATGAAACAAGCCCAGAAAATGCAGGAAGAAATGGGCAAGCAGATGAAACAATTAACCGTTGATGCTACGGCAGGCGGCGGCGCCGTTTCAGTGAAAATGCGCGGCGATTTTGAAGTTCTTGAATTGAACATCTCGCCTGATTTAGTAAAAGACGGCGATGTCGAAATGATTCAGGATTTAACGCTCGCGGCAGTCAACGAAGCGCGCCGCAAAGTCGAAGAATCACTCAAAGGAAAACTCGGCGGAATGCTGCCGCCGGGACTTATGTAAAATAGTGGTAAGTGAAAATTGGTAAGTGGTAAGTATTCTTCTTTCACTTACCACTTGCCGCTTACCGTTTACCACTTAAAAAAATGCTTGAATACTCAGAACCCGTTGCTCGTTTGATTGACGAATTTAAACGATTGCCTGGCGTCGGACATAAAAGTGCGCAAAGACTCGCGTTTTACATTTTGCGGCGACCTGAAACGGAAGTCGAAAATTTCGTCGAAGCGCTGCGCGAAGTAAAGGAAAAAATCGTTTTTTGCTCGGTGTGCAACAACTTGACGGACGTAAACCCGTGTATGTATTGCTCGTCAACGACGCGCGACCGTTCAATAATTTGCGTCGTCGAAGAGCCTTATAATCTTGTGGCGATTGAAAAAACCCGCAGCTATAAAGGTTTGTATCACATTCTGCACGGCTCGCTTTCTCCGATTCGCGGAGTCGGACCCGACGAGTTGATGCTTGCGAATCTGCTTCCGCGTCTGATGCCGCAAAACAATGAAGGCGTTGATGTCCGAGAAGTTATTGTTGCGACGAATCCGACGACCGAAGGCGAGGCGACGGCAAATTATATTGCCCGTTTGTTGAAACCTTTGGGCGTACGCGTAACGCGCATCGCAATGGGAATGCCGGTCGGAGCCGATTTGGAATTTGTTGATGAAGTCACAATGGACAAGGCGATGACCAACCGACACGAAATTTAAACAATTACGAGTTATCAATTACGAATTACGAATTGTCTGAAAATTTCTTTAACTCGTAATTCGTAAATTGAAATTCGTAATTGTCTTAAAATCTTACTTTTTCTTCCGCCGCTTCTGATGCGCTTCTTGAGCTGCGCCATTCTGATTCGTTTTCGTAAAAATTCACATCATAGGTCAGCAAGCTTTTAATCGGAACGCCGTCGAATTCGGTCGGTGAATCTTCAAATCTGACGATTGTGCCGCAACCGATTACTTCCGCTCCCAAATCTTTGACGAGCTTAAAGGTTTCTCGCATCGCGCGCCCGGAACGCAAAATATCATCAACAATAATCGCCGGGTAAACGTCGCCTGCGCCGATATATTGGCGGAACTGCCGATTACCGTCCTCGATTTCAGCCCAGTAAATTTGATCTGCGCTGAGCGCTTCGCGCACGCCGAATGCGACCATAATGCCGCCCGGACTCGGACTGATAATCGAAACTCGCGGCAGGCGGCTCGAAATAGATTTTTCCATTCTGAAAAGGCGGCTCAAACCGACCGAAAGAACGCGAGCGTTATCGTAATAACGAAATGCGAGCGGCATTTGAAAATAATGCGAAGCGTGTTTGCCGTTAGGGTAAACAAAATGACCTTTGCGGTATGCGCCGGTTTTTTTCAATATTTCCATTACGGATTCCGACGACGGAATTAAATCAATCATTTTTATCTCCTGTTAATAATCAAAATTTCGTTTTTCTTATAAATCGTAAAAATACGAGTTTAATCACCGCGAAAACTTTAATCAAACTTCCGCGCTCAAAACTTCCTCGATTAACATCTTTTGAATTCGACTCATACCTTCGGGCATTTTGCCGATTTCGTACCAGCCGAGATCGCTGATTTCGCGGCTTTTCACTTCGCCTTTTCCCGTCGCCCGCGCCCGAAATAAGATTTCGATGTGCCGTTTTACCGTTCTCACGCGAATTATTTCGGCAAAGGAAAGTTCGAGACCGGTTTCTTCGAGCAGTTCGCGGCGAATGCCGTCGGCTGGCTGCTCGCCCGCTTCGATAAAACCGCCCGGGATTCCCCAGCTCGAAAACGGTCGCAAAACGTGTTTGAGAAGCAAAACTTCGCCGCGCTCGTTCGTGATGATTGCGGCGACCGAAACGGTGAACTTTTGCTGTGTCGCGTGAATTATCCGCAGCCGCAAAAAGTGCGGCGTTTTTTCCCAAATCAATCCGACGATTTTTTTCATTTATTTTACCGGCGAAAGCAAATTTATTACTTTAAATTTCCGCCGCGCGCAAATCTCGATATCCGAACAATAAAACTTTCTATTCTATATTTTAATTAAAAGTTACGTGGTTACAGCGTTTTATTTTTATTGGAAGTACGATTTTAACAAATAAAACCCGCGAATTTTTTTCTCTTTAATCCGCCTTGTAAAATCCGGCGAAACTTGCTAAAAATTAACACACAAAAATTCAGACAAAAAACTGGAAGATTAACGTTGTTAAAACTTTCTAAACAATGTAGAGGCGATTTATTCTAATCGTTTTTCCATTGCCCAATAAAAAAAACTTCCTATCTAAGATCTATTCGGAGGATTCATGTCCAGAATTTACCCCCGTTTTGTCGGATTGTGTGTCTTATTCATACTCTCCTTATGCTTTGCCGGAAATCTTTCCGCGCAAACCGACGCCTTAAAAAAAGATTTAAGAAAATCTTTTCGCAAATTTGACGTAGTTCGTTTTAACAACGGCAATTCTTTAAAGCGCGCTGCTTCACAGAATGCGCTGACAATTTCGACATCCGAAAAAACATTTCAATTGAATTTAACGCTGAGAGATTTGCGTTCGCCGCGTTATCGCGCCGAAAACGAGACTTTGGCGGGAACGCAGACGCTTGAATCCGAATCGGTTAAAACTTATAAGGGCGAAGTCGCCGGCGACCTGAATTCGCAGGTTCGTTTAACAATCGAGGACTCGTCAATCGAAGGATATTTTACGACGAGCAACGAAAAATATTTTGTTGAACCGGCGCGAAATTATTCGCCGTTTGCCGCTGCCGAAGATGCGGTTGTTTATCGACCCGAAGACGCTTTGAACATGCGAAATTATAGTTGTCTGTCACAACTTTCGGAAAAAATCGAAAGCGGCAAACAAATGGTTTCAATGAAATCGGTTGAAAGCATGCAGGCTGTTCGCGTGATTGAGCTTGCCACCGAAGCGGACTTTGAGTATGTAACGTCAACCGGCGGCGCGAACGCGGCGAACGCTAAAATTTTAAGCGTACTTAATATGGTCGAGGGCGTTTACCAATCCGAATTGAATTTGAGCATAAGCGTCGTCTTTCAGCACACATGGTCAACTCCAGACCCTTTCGGCGCGGGCAACGGCAACGAGCTTTTAACTTCATTTCAAAATTACTGGAACAACAATTATCCGAAATCGCAGAATCAGCGCGACGTCGCGCATCTTTTTTCGGCTAAACCGGCGGTACTAGCGCAGGGCTTGGCTTATCAGGGCGTAATCTGCCGAACTGTTTCGAGCAATTCTCCCGACGTGGCATACGGTTTCAGCGGAAGAATTCCCGTAGAATGGAACTGGGAAGAAGCGAACTTTATGGTTACAGCGCACGAGATCGCTCACAATCTCGGCGCAAGTCACGCCGAAGCGGGTCAAAACTGCACCAATACGATGATGAACGCGATGGTCAACAACGATACGCGCTTCACTTTCTGCTCGTATTCGCGCGACCAAGTCAGTAGTTATGTCGCATCAAACGGCGCTTGTATAACGCCGCGCGCAATTTCCGGCGCGAAGTTCGATTTCGACGGCGATAACAAATCCGACATAGCCATCTGGCGACCGACCAACGGCGTCTGGTACGTCAATCAAAGCAGCGGCGGATTTAAAGTTTTCGGTTTCGGTCAATACGGAGACAAGCCGGTCGCCGCAGATTATGACGGCGATGGCAAATCGGACGCTGCCGTTTATCGCGGCGGAGTCTGGTATCGTATGAGAAGCACGACAAACACGTTCGACGTGGTCAATTTCGGGTTGCCGACCGATTTGCCCGCGCCAGGCGATTACGACGGCGACGGTAAAACCGATATGGCAGTCTTTCGACAGGCAACGCAGACGTGGTACATTTCGCGTTCGAGCGGCGGCACGACAATTCAACAATTCGGAGCCGGCTCGGATGTTCCGGCAACCGCCGATTACGACGGCGACGGAAAAGCCGATATTGCCATTTACCGCCCGAGCCTGGGTCAGTGGTGGATTCAGCGAAGCACTCTCGGAACGATTGCCTTCCAATTCGGAAACAGCGCGGACAAACCTGTTCAGAGCGATTACACCGGCGACGGAAAAGCGGATGTGGCGATCTTTCGTCCTTCAACCGGAGAATGGTTTATCTTGAGAAGCGAAAATCAGTCATATTATTCGTTCCCGTTCGGAACGAACGGGGATGTGCCTTCGCCCGGCGATTATGACGGCGATGGTAAAGTTGACGCCGCAGTCTTCCGTCCCACGAATAATACCTGGTATGTTCAAAGGACAACAGCGGGAACTTTGATTCAAACATTCGGTCAAGCCGGTGATTCTCCGGTTCCCAACTCCTATGTTCCTTAAATATAAAGAATGAAACTGAGGTCGTTACCAGGCATTCAAGAAGTTTAGCAGTTGATGCTCGAACTTAGTTTTAATAAGGATTTTAAGGCGAAGTGATTAGATAAAAAAGGAGCGATTTGATCGCTCCTTTTTGCTTGTCTCAAATTTTTTGATTGTTCAAGAATTTTTTAGACTGGCGGAATGGATCAATTTGCCTTTATTCAAACAAGCATTTGATTATTCCTTTTTCATTGTTTACGTTAAATCGAATATTTAGCCGCCGCAAACGCCGACAGCGCACC
The DNA here is from genome assembly GCA_036388895.1 of Pyrinomonadaceae bacterium. Taxonomy (GTDB): domain Bacteria; phylum Acidobacteriota; class Blastocatellia; order Pyrinomonadales; family Pyrinomonadaceae; genus SXVE01. The sequence goes on from DASVQY010000066.1 coordinate 49,123, forward strand.
AAGCTTGCTGAACCGTTTTATACTGCTGACTTTCGGTTCCGCCTTGCGCCTGAAACAGTGCTTCTGCCGATTTTAACATGGCTAATCTCGCGCCGTCGAAAGTGGTGCCGGAAGTCATATTGTTTACCAAAGCGTGATACCAAATTCTCGCCGCATCAGTCGTTCCAATTCCTGTGACTACAACACCGCTATGACGATGCGTTCCGCCGACGGCAGCCAGATAAAACGCGTGATTAGCGATGCCGGAATTGATATGTACGCCGCCGCTGTCACTTGTGCCTTTATACCGTTCGGCATAGTGACACGGATCATCATCCGCCGTATAACCGCCGTTTCCGGCTAAATGCGGGTTGTCCATATAGCGGAGTGCGTCGCCGCCTCTTGATGGCGTATAGGCATCTTCACCGATTTTCCATGTATCAGCCGAAACAACTCCTTTGTCGGCGTAAAGCTCGACCATTGCGCCGAAAACATCGGACATTGATTCGTTAAGGGCGCCCGATTCGTTCGAATAAGTCAGATCAGCCGTGAATTGAGTAACGCCGTGCGTCATTTCGTGTCCGGCGATATCTAAAGTGACGAGCGGCGAAAATTGGGAACCGTCGCCGTCGCCATACGTCATCTGGTTGTTATGCCAAAAAGCGTTGTTGTATCTTTTGCCGAAATGAACTCTTGAAGTAATTAAACTTATCGTGCCGCCGGCGCCCGCCGCAGTCGTTCCCGGTCCGCCGTTGCCGTCAATGCCGTTGCGTCCGTGAGCGGTTTTGTAATAATCAAAAGTCATCGCCGCGCCTATGTGCGCGTCAACTCCTGCCTTTTCAATTGACGCTTTCCAGATATCGTCCGTTCCTGTATAAGGAGATTGCTTTCCGCCCGTTCCGAAAAGCGTGTTGCCGGTATTGTTCATATTGAAAGTGCCCATTTTACGGACTGTATCTTCCATATAATAAGTCGAACCGGAACGGCTTGTATCAATTGTGACATTCGCGCCGCTGTAAAGCGAATCGCCCGCGCCGGTGTGCAGGTTGTTGTATTCAAACACCTTCTCGCCGGTTTGCGCGTCTACGAAAATCACCGGAATCGCTGTTTCTTCGGTGCCGTCCAAACGCGGCATTTCAACCCGGTAAGTCAAATGATCTCGCTTTTCGCCGCGATATACCCAAAGCTCTACTTTCGGCTCTTCGGTGATATACTTCGAGCCCTTGTAAAATGACTTTGCAATTTTCAGCGCGTCTTTGCCCGAAAAATTCGGTTGCGTGTTGACGGAGACGGCTCCTTTCAGGTCGTCTGTCACGCTTCTCAATTCGCCGTCGGAATCGAGATGAACGATAGCTTCGCCTTCCCAGACCGGAACATCGTTGACGGTTTGTTGAAAACGCGTGTGCGCCATCTTCAGTTCGTCAATATTAACCTTTTTCACCTTTAACTCATCGGCGTTGCCGATGCCGCGTTCGGCGGCTTTATTTCTCATCACATCCAAACTTTTCTGCTTGGCTTTTTCGATTTCGTCAGGAGTGCCTTTATCGAAAACATTTTTGCTCGCTCCGGTTTCTTTCGGAAGTGAAACGAAAATCGCGACTGCTAAAACAAGCAACGCCAGAATACCTAGAAATTTTTTCACGCTCTTTTATCTCCTTGAGAATTTGATTTTTATTTGCCGATATATATCAAGCCTGTATAGATGAAACGGATTTAAAAGACACTTTGAGCCGAAAATCGCTTCGAGAGCGAGCAAAAATGCTTTATTTCCTTTGTTTTTTATGAAAAAAAGCGATTATGTAATGATAAAATTTTCGGGAATTGCTAGGGGATGCGTTTATCAGTCTATCAATTTGACATTTTGTGTCAAGCAAAAATTTGGATTAAGTTTGTGTTAAGTGAAAATCTTTTGACAAAGACAAAAATCGAAACTTGTTTTTCGTGGAACGAAATCAGCGAAATTCACCGCGTCCGCAACGGCATTTATCAGCGCCGCGGACGTTTGATTTCGCTTCTGACGGATTTCGGTTTGATTAATCCTTGTTACCCGGATTCTCACGGCGAAACGAAAGACACGATTTTTTATTCGGGCGCGGGCAGGCGCGGCGATCAGAAACTGGATTCGTTCAACCGCGCGATGCTGAACGCCGTCGAGACCGGACATAAAGTTCCGCTTTTCAATAAATTGAGAGTCGGTCGCTGGGAATATCTCGGTTTTTGGCGCGTCACAGAAGGAAAATACATTTTCGACAAAGCGCAGGACAGAATGATCTGGCAATTTACTTTGCAGCGAGTTCAACAGTTATAAAAATATGTTTGAAATAAGAAGAGCCGTCGAAGAAGACAAACCGCAAGTTTGGGAAATTATCAAAAAAGTCATCTCAACCGGCGACACATATGTTTACAAACCGGATTCGCCGAAAGAAAAGATGCTTGAATACTGGTTCGCCGCCGACAAGAAAACGTATGTCGCGCTTTATGAAAACGCAATTGTCGGAACGTTTTATCTAAAGGATAACCAGCCTGATTCAGGTTCGCACATAGGGAATGCCGGTTATATGGTTGCGCCGGAAGCGAAAGGAAAACGAGTCGGCAAAACGATGGCAGAATATTCTTTGCGCGAAGCGAAACGACTCGGCTACAAAGCGATGCAGTTTAATTTCGTCGTAAAAAGCAACGAAATCGCCGTTAAGTTATGGCAAAGTCTCGGTTTTCAAATCATCGGCGAAATTCCCGAAGCCTTTGACCACGCCGAAAACGGTTTGACGAACGCTTATATAATGTACCGAAAGTTGTAGTAAACAACTGTATCTTGTTTTTGTTTTCTTATTTTTGTTTTCTTTTTATAAAAAATTACTTCTTTTCGCCGAGCGAGACGGCGCGTTGATATGCGGCGTAAACGGCTTTCGACAAAACAGTTCGCAACCCGCCTTTCTCCATTTGGTAAATCGCTTCGGCGCTCGTTCCGCCGGGCGACGTCACCATATTGCGAAGCTCCGCCGGATGTTTGTGCGATTCCATCGCGAACAAAACCGACCCGAGCATCGTTTCCTGCACGAGTTCTTTAGACACTTCGCGCGAGAAACCCATATGAACGCCCGCGTCGGTCAATGCTTCCATAACCATAAAAATATACGTCGGACCGGTCGCGCTGAGACTCGTCGCCATATCAATCATATTTTCGGTTTCAACGTGCAGTTCTTTTCCGAGAGCGGTCAACAAAGCTTTTATTTGGTTGCGTTCCGTTTCGGTGACTTCTTCGGTGCAAGTCCACGTCGTAATTCCCGCGCCGATCTGCGATGGCGTATTCGGCATCGTTCGCACGATTTTTCGATTGTTCAACGCTTCGGCGATGGTTTCGATTTTTGCGCCCGCGATAATCGAAGAAACAAGCTGATTCGGCGAAACGACCGTTTCCAATTCGTGTAAAACGCTTTTCAAACGCTGCGGTTTGACGCATAAAACGACGATGGAATCATCATTTGTTTTAATGCTTTCGACAGCTTCGGTATTTTTTTCAAAAACGCTGATTTCGTATTTTTCGGTTAATTCTTTGCGGCGATTTGCGCGCGGGTGGCTGGCGACGATTTGTCCGGATTTAACCAGATTTTTTCTCAAAAGTCCGGCGATTATTGATTCCGCCATTACGCCGCAGCCGATAAAAGCCAGACTCGTTTTGCTTAAATTATTTTCCATAGATTAGTAAGCGCGAATTACAAGCGCTCGAACCGTAAAATCGTAAGTTTCGTATTTTCCCGTACTTGTTTTATATTTTGGAAAGCACGAACTTTATATTTACGTTCAATTTAATTTAGTATTAGCGATTCACGGTTTATAAAAGATAATGACAATAGACGAACAAATCGAATTTATCAGAAAAGGCGCGGTTGATGTAATCCGCGACGAAGATTTGCGAGCGAAACTCGAAAAATCAAACAAAACCGGCGCGCCGCTGCGCATCAAATACGGCGCCGACCCGACCGCGCCCGACATACATCTCGGTCACACGGTCGTCATTCGCAAAATGAAAGCGTTTCAGGATTTGGGACACACAGTAATTTTCCTGATCGGCGATTTTACAGGGATGATCGGCGACCCGTCCGGCAAATCGGCGACGCGCCCGATGCTTTCGCCCGAAGAAATCGCGGCGAACGCCGAAACTTACAAAACTCAGATTTTCAAATTGTTAGACCCGGAAAAAACCGAAATTCGCTTTAATTCCGAATGGATGAACCGTTTCGGCGCGGCTGATTTCATCAAGCTCGCCGCGAAAACGACCGTCAAACAAATTCTCGAACGCGACGATTTTCAAAAACGTTTGACCGAAGAAAAACCTATCGCGCTGCACGAACTTTTGTATCCGCTGGTTCAGGGCTACGATTCCGTACCGCTCGCGGCGGATGTCGAACTCGGCGGTACCGACCAGAAATTCAATATGCTCGTCGGCAGAAATTTGCAGCGCGAATACGAACAGGAACCGCAAATCGTTTTGACGATGCCGCTTTTGAAAGGCACGGACGGCGTGAAAAAAATGTCGAAATCTTTGGGCAATTACATCGGCATTGATGAACCGGCGAGCGAGATGTTCGGTAAAATAATGTCAATTTCCGACGAATTGATGTGGGAATATTACGAACTTTTAACCGACGTAACGATTGACGAAATCAACGCTCTGCGCTTTCGATGCGAATCCGGCGCGGAAAACCCGCGCAATGTGAAAGTAAATCTGGCGAAACTCATCATCAACGATTTTCATTCGGCGGAAGCCGCGTTTGCGGCGGAAGATGAATTTAACCGCCGCTTCGTCAAAAAGGAAATGCCCGACGAAATCGAAGAAAAAAACGTCGTTGCCGGAACTTATAAACTCGCGGATTTATTAGTTCAAACGAATCTCGCCGCGTCGAAAGGCGAAGCAAAACGCCTTATCGAACAAGGCGGCGTGAAAATCGGCGGCGAAAAGGTTTCCGACGCGAAAGCGGATTTTACGCTGAATCACGGCGAAGATTTCGTCTTTCAGGTTGGTAAACTAAAATTCCTGCGCATTAAAGGCAATTAAAAAGTGTTCGATAAAGCTTCTTTATAGATAAAGTTAACAAATTTGTAATTTCAAATTTCAGCGTTTATACTTTCGGAAAATTCTTTCGCAACTTATTCATCGTTAAATTTATCGAATTCAAATGAGATTTGCCGGTGCAAAAAAAGTAAAACTGTCTGAACGAATCGGCTCGGTTGTCGGTTCGGAAACGCCTTTGCGCGATTTGGCGGGAAATTTGTCGAAGCTGGCGCGTTACGCGATTGCCGAAGCTCACAGTCTTTCGCTCGAAAAAATTGACGTAAAATTAAAACGTCTGCCGAAAAAATTAAACGGATTTCGCATCGTTCATCTTTCCGACGTTCATCACAGCCCGTTTACAAGCCTCGAACATATTTCGCGTGCCGTAAAAATCGCCAATCGGCTGAAACCGGATATGTTTTTGCTGACCGGCGATTACGTTTCGCACGAAACCGAATATATCGCTCCGGTCGCCGAGGTTTTGGGTTCATTGAAGTCTGAATTCGGCACTTTCGCTTGTCTCGGAAATCACGATCACTGGACGGACGCCGAATTGGTAACGCATCTTTTGCGCGGCGAAGGAATCAAAGTTTTAATCAACGAAGGATTTCGGTTCACAGCGCGCGGCGTTTCGTTCTGGCTCGGCGCGGTAGACGACCATATGGCGGCGAAAGTTGATTTGCCGGCGGCTCTGCAAGGTTCTTACCCGGACGAAATGAAACTGATTCTCGCACATAATCCGATAATTCTCCGGCAGGCGGCGCGATACGACATTGATTTGGTTTTAAGCGGGCACACGCACGGCGGACAGGTCAAAATTCGTGATGAGGAAAAGAAAATACTGCCGCGTCGAAAACTCGTCGCCGGTCTGCATCGGCGCCAAGATACGCAAATTTATATCACGCGCGGAATCGGCACAGTCGTTTTGCCGATACGTTATCAATGCCCGCCGGAAATTTCTCTGCTCGAATTGCACTGCGAGTGAGAATCAATTACGAATTACGATTGAAGAAAGCAATTCTTTTAATTCGTAATTGTTAATTCGTAATTCATAATTGTAAAAGATGGCTTCGAACGTTATCACAGTACCAAATCTCCTCACATTTCTGCGGATGATTCTCATTCCCGTTTTCGCGAGCCTTTTATATTACGGTTACAGCGGCTGGAGCTTAATCGTTTTTATGATCGCCGGCATTTCCGACGGAATTGACGGTTTTGTCGCCAGAAGATTCAATCAGCAGTCGGAGCTCGGCACGATTCTCGATCCGGTCGCCGATAAACTTTTGATGACGACCGCGTTTATCATTCTCACTTTGCCAAACGTTTTACAACCCGTTCGGCATCTTCCGGTTCCTTTCTGGGTGACTGCCGCCGTCATCGGTCGCGACGTTCTGATCATTACGATTGCCGGAGCGATAAATATTATGACCGGCTTTCGAGGCTTTAAGCCGTCCTGGCTCGGAAAACTCAGCACGCTCGTTCAAGTCGCTGCCGTCGGCTTAATTCTTCTCGCTGCCGTTTTCGGCTACAGTTTTTATCTTCCAACCGTTTATACGATTGTCGCTTTGCTGGCATTCGCTTCTGGTGTTCATTACATTTTTTTCGTCGCGCGTTTGATGAAAGATGCTGAGACGCAAAATTCTGATCGAAAATAAATTCAAAAATTATTACGAATCTAGCCAGACCGTTTTGTTTGATTTTTGAGCAAATATTATTACTTCTACGCGCTGAAAAGAATTTATGCTCTGCAACTCAAAAAAACTTGACAACAACTCACTCACATCTTATAATCTTTAATAGCTCGTAATGATAAAATAAATATTTGTGTTTTGAGCGGAATAATTTTATTTAATTGGAGATTTGAGAATGAGCAAAATTATAGGCATTGACTTAGGAACGACAAATTCTGTGGTCGCCGTAATGGAAGGCGGCGAGCCGGTTGTCATTACAAATGAAGAAGGCGGACGAACGACTCCTTCGGTTGTCGCGTTCACCAAAGACGGTAATCGTTTGGTCGGACAAGTCGCCAAGCGTCAAGCCGTAACCAATCCTGAAAATACGCTTTATTCGATCAAGCGTTTTATGGGACGCCGTTTCGAGGAAGTCGGCGGCGAAATCAAACAAGTGCCGTACAAAGTGGAAAGAGCCGGAAACGGCGATGTTCGCATTATGGCGGATGGCAAGCAGTACAGCCCGCCGGAAATCGCGGCGATGGTTCTGCAAAAATTGAAAAAAGCCGCCGAAGATTATCTCGGCGCGAAAGTTGATAAAGCGGTTATTACAGTTCCCGCATATTTTAACGACGCTCAGCGTCAGGCGACGAAAGACGCCGGTAAAATCGCCGGACTCGAAGTGATGCGTATCGTCAACGAGCCGACCGCTGCGGCTTTGGCTTACGGTTTGGACAAGAAAAAAGACGAAACGATTGCCGTATTCGACTTTGGTGGCGGTACGTTCGATATTTCTATCTTGGAAGTCGGCGAAGGCGTTGTCGAAGTGAAATCAACAAATGGCGACACGCACCTCGGTGGCGACGACGTTGATGAAGCCTTGATCAAATGGATCATTGACGAATTCAAAAAAGATCAGGGAATTGATTTAACGAATGACAAAATGGCTCTGCAGCGTCTCAAAGAAGCCGCTGAAAAAGCTAAGGTCGAGCTTTCAAGCGCGATGGAAACGGAAATCAACTTGCCGTTTATCACGGCTGACGCTTCCGGTCCGAAACATCTTGTGATGAAGCTTACGCGTTCGAAATTTGAAGCGTTGGTCGAGCCGATTTTGAAGCGACTGATGCCGCCGGTCGAGCAAGCGATCAAAGACGCCGGATTGTCGGCGAGTGATATTCAGGAAGTCGTTCTAGTCGGCGGTTCGACGCGTATTCCGAAAGTTCAGCAGATGGTTAAAGATTTCTTCGGAAAAGAGCCGAATAAAACCGTTAACCCGGACGAAGTGGTCGCTCTCGGCGCGGCGGTTCAAGCGGGCGTTCTCGGCGGCGAAAAAACCGATATTCTCTTGCTAGACGTAACGCCTTTGAGTCTCGGCATCGAAACTTTGGGCGGCGTGATGACGCAGATGATCGGTCGAAACACGACGATTCCGACCAGAAAGTCGGAAATCTTTTCGACCGCTTCGGACAATCAGACTTCGGTCGAAGTTCACGTTCTGCAAGGTGAACGTCCGATGGCTGCCGACAACAAAACGCTCGGCAAATTCCATCTCGTCGGCATTCCGCCGGCACCGCGCGGCGTTCCGCAGGTCGAAGTAACCTTCGATATTGACGCGAACGGCATCGTTAACGTTTCGGCGAAAGACGTTGGAACCGGACGCGAGCAGAAAATCACGATTACGGCGACCAGCGGCTTGTCGAAAGAAGAAATCGACAAGATGATGAAAGACGCCGAATCGCACGCGGGCGAGGACGCAAAACGCAAAGAAGTCATCGAAGCGAGAAATCGTCTTGACGGTTTGGTTTACTCGGTCGAAAAAACTCTCGGCGAAAATCGGGACAAACTCGACTCGGCTGCGGCAAGCGAAATTGATTCAGCGATCAGCGAATCGAAAACCGCTCTTGCCGGCGACGACACCGATGCAATGAATTCGGCATTCGACCGATTGCAGACTGCTTCGCACAAGCTCGCCGAAGTTCTTTACAGCCAGGCTGGTTCGGCTCAAACGGGCGGAACCGAAACCGGCGAACAGGCTTCATCGGCAAGCGCGAGCGGCGGAGACGCAGGCTCGACGAGTTCGGCTGACGATAACGTCATTGATGCCGAATACGTTGACGTTGACGAAGATAAAAAATAGTGGTTAGGGATTAAGGGATCGGGGACAAGTTTAGATTCTAAGTTTAAAACTTGTCCCTTTTCCCTTAAAAAGTTGTGCCTTATCAAAGATGGCAAATAAAGATTATTACTCGATACTCGGCATAAAAAAAGACGCGAAAGCTGACGAAATTAAAAAATCGTATAGGCGGCTTGCGCGCAAATATCACCCGGACGTGAATCCGAACGATAAATCAGCCGAGGAAAAATTCAAGGAAGTGCAGGAAGCCTACGACGTGCTTTCCGACGAGAAAAAACGTAAGGTTTTCGACCGCTTCGGTTATTATAACGATAATCTCGACCCGGATTCGCCGTTCAGCACAGGCGCGTCGAGCGGGGCGAACGCGGGCGGCTACGATTTTTCCGGCTTTAACTTTGAGCCAGGCGGATCAGGGACCGGTTCGAGCTTTCGCGATATTTTTTCAGACCTTTTCGGCGGCGCGAGACAGCAACAGCCGCCCGAACCGCCAAGACCTTTACCGAAAAAGGGTAAAGATATCGAAATGCCTTTAGCGCTCAGTTTTGAAGAGGCATTTACCGGTTTGACGACGAATATTACGGTTAACCGTTCTGAACAGTGTTCGCGCTGTCAGGGAGCGGGCGATACCGGCGGACCGGTTGTCGTCTGCCCGACATGTAAAGGAACGGGACAGGTTTTGCGTACGGGCGGAAGACTTCAATTTTCACAAAGTTGTCCTGATTGCGAAGGAACCGGGCGGCGTCGCCAGCCTTGCTCGCTTTGCAACGGCAAGGGCGTGACGCCGAAAACCGAGCAGGTGAAAATTCGCATTCCGGCGGGCGTTGATACCGGCTCGCGCGTGCGAATTCCGAAAAAAGGTCACGGCGGAAGATTAGGCGCGGAATCCGGAGATTTGTTCATACTTACAAATGTCGGCAAACATCGGTTTTTCACGCGCAAAGGCGATAATATCTACGTCACCGTTCCGATAACTGTTTCCGAAGCCGCTCTGGGAACAAAAATCGAAGTGCCGACAGTCGAAGGCAGAGCGCAGTTAAAAATTCCGGCGGGAACCGAATCGGGACAGAAGTTTCGTTTGCGCGAACGCGGTTTTCCGAGCTTGAGAAACCCGAATCTGCGCGGCGACCAATTCGTCGAAGTGCAGATTTATCTGCCGCGAGTCATCTCGGAAGAAACAAAGGAAATACTGCGGCAATTTGAAAAAGCGAATCCCGAAAACCCGCGAAAAGCATTGGGACTGGAGTAAATTCATAGAGTTCATCGAGTTTGTAGAGTTCATTGAGTTAGAAGAATTTTTTTCTCGATGAACTCTATGAAACAGTTGGGTTATGAAAAGGAAAAACAAAACGTACACAATCAGTGCTGTCGCGGAGATTTACGAAATTCATCCGCAGACTCTCAGGCTTTATGAACGCGAAGGGCTGCTCAAACCGTCGCGTTCGGACGGGAACACGCGCCTTTACACCGATAAAGACCTCGAACGTCTGGAAGTAATTTTGTCTTTAACGCGCGAGCTCGGCGTGAATCTCGCCGGCGTCGAGATCATTTTGAATATGCGCGCCAAAATGGACGCGATGCAGCAGGAATTCGAGCGCTTTTTTGAATATCTTCGCACGCACGCCGGAGAATTTTCTCATCAAGTGGAAACTTTTTCCGAATCCGAAGCCTTGATCCCGATTTCCCGTCAAAACAAAATTATGAGCAGATTCGGCAAAGATATAACCGAGTAGTTTAATTCTTTTCGACATCCGGGCAAGCCGTTTTCCTCTTTACTTTTTCACGCCTCTTGAGTAAAAATAGTTGTTTCAAATTCCCCTCTGACAATTTTATTGGAGTTAATTTAATGAAAAATCATTTTAGAAAGTTTTCGCTTTCAATTCTTTTTGTTTGTTTATCATTACTATTTTTTAATACCAACACTTTCACTCAAGACCTCGACGATGTAACTATTAGCGGCACGATTACCGATCCCAACAACGCTCCGGTTGTTAGCGCGACCGTTACGGCGACTTTAATCGAAACAGGCACTGAACGAACAATCACAACTGACGAAGCAGGACGCTACCGAATTGTCGAATTACAACCCGGCATTTACAAAGTGAGAGCGTCAGCGACCGGTTTCGGCGCCAAGGAAAGAGTAGATTTGCAAACCATTTCCGGGCAAAATCTGCAGCTCAATTTCAATTTAGCGCCTGCGACCGTTCAAGCCGAACAAACCGTTACTGTCACTGACGAAGATGCTCCGGTCGTGGATACGACGCGAACGGTCGTCGGCGGAACGGTCACTGAGCGTGAAATCGAAGAACTTCCGAACAGTAATCGCAACGCGCTTGATTTAGTTTTTACTCTCGGCGGCGTTACCGAAGAGCCGCTTTCGACCAGAGATATTGCCGAAGACGCTTCCGCGACCGGCGTCAATCAGCCTAATTCGTTGGTAGAAGGCGGTATTTTCTCGCTTTCGGGCGGCGCGGCTTATTCAAACAATATTACGATTGACGGGTTGGACAATAACGATGATCGCGGAGCCTCGGACAGATTTCAGCCTTCGATTGACGCGATTGCCGAAGTTCAGGTTATTACCAACCAGTTTTCCGCCGAATACGGACGCGCTTCGGGCGGGCGTATCAACATTCGCACACGTGCCGGAACAAACAGATTTCGCGGTCGTGCATTTTTATTTTTCCGCGACGATAATCTGAATGCCAATACCTACAATAATAACCGGCGGGGAATTCCGAGGCTAGAGTTTACCGAATATAATCCCGGATTTACTCTCAGTGGTCCGATTCCGTTCGGTTATTTCAAAGACAAAACTTATTTTTTCAGCTCGTACGAATATAATAACTTGTCCGACACGACGCTGATTGATACGGTCGTTCCCGTCGCGCAAAATCCGAATTTCGCTTTGCCGGCGCCGACCGATTTAAACCGGCAGCGTCGTGATATTGCCGTTGCGAACGATCCGGCGAACGCTTTTATCGCGCCGTATATTGTATCGCTCAATACACCTTCAAAAAATCACATCTTTACGCAGCGCATTGACCATAATTTTACCGACAAACACAACATAACCTTCAATTACCAGTTCGGACGGCTCAGCAATTTCAGGCAGTATCAAGGCTCGACGCGCGTTCTGGAAGACGCGATTCAAGGCAGAACCCGTAACAACGACGCTTTTTACATCACTGACAATTACGTTTTCAGCCAAAATCTGGTAAATCAGTTCCGCTTTCAATTTTCAAATTATAAACCCGGATTCGCCGCCGAAAACCCGAACGATCCGGTGGTGCTTATCCGAATAAGAGATACGGCTTCTTCTTTGGAAAACCGCAGCGGAACGTTAACCGCCGGAAATTCGACCGCTAATTTCGCCAGCACGCGACGGGAAAGACGCTACCAGTTTCAAGATACGCTGAACTACGTTTTCGGTTCGCACACGGTTAAAGGCGGCGCCGACGTTCAGTTGATCGAATCGGAAAACCTGGCTCTCGGCGATGCTACGGGAACATATAATTTTGATTCGGTAGCTGATTTTATTGCTAACCGTCCGATTCGCTTTCGTCAAAACTTCGGCACGAATTCCGTTCAAAACAACACTTATTTCGGAATCTTCCTGCAGGATGAATGGCGGGTCAATTCAAAAGTTACTTTAAGTTCCGGGCTTCGTTACGAACGGGAAAGCATTGTTGACGACAACAATAATCTCGGTCCGCGAATCGGACTGGCTTATTCGCCGTTTAACGATAATAAAACGGTCATCAGATTCGGCGCCGGTATTTTTTATAATCGGGCGCTGCTTCGCACGCTCGACGATTACGCGCTCGGCAGACAACAGCAAAGTTTTGACTCGCGCAACCTCGCCGGTCCTTCGCTGGACGCTCAATGTTTTACAGACACGACCGCCACCGTTGTAAATTCTCCGCGCTGCGCCTTTCTCCGCCAGCTTTCGACGACTTTTCCGACGGTTCCGACTTACGACCAGCTTAATCAGCTCGGCGGATTTGCCACTACGGGAACTTTTACACGTCGTCTCGATGAAGATTTGAAAATTCCTGAAAGCTATCAGTTCAACGTCGGTTTTGAACGCGACCTCGGTAACGCGATTGCCTTTGAAGCTAATTTTACTTACAACAAAACCGTTCGTTTATGGCGTGAAACCAACGTTAACGCTTTTATTCTGCCTAGCGGATTTAATACTTATACGGATTTTCTTTTAGCGATAAATGACGGACCAACGCGCTTCGAGCTAGGTCCGAGTACGAGTACCAATGATACGCGGGTTGTCGGCGGCGTTACTTTCGTTAACTTGAACAGTACGAATCGTTCGACAAGCGCGACTTCGCCAATCGGAAGATCCGCCGCTGCTTTGGGCGCAAGACTTAATCGCGGCGTTAACAACAGTTTAGGACAAATCGAACAAGTTGGTTCGATGGGCAGCAGCGTTTACGAAGGTTTGATACTCGAATTGCGTCGTCGTTTCCGCAGAATTGGTTACGGTTTCGGCGCGTCTTTCCGCGCGGTTTATACTTTGTCGCGATTGCGCGACGACGGTATTGTCAATACTTCTTCTGCGCAGATTCCCGGCAATTTTGAAGAAGAGTTCAGCTTGAGCGTTCAGGATCGGCGGCATCGTTTTGCTTTTTCCGGTTCCTTTGAAACTCCCAACTTATTAGGCAAACTGCGTTTTTCACCGATTCTGCGCATAGCGAGCGGAAATCCGTTCAACCTTTCGAGCGGCGGTGTGGACAGAAATCTCGACGACGTGAGCAATGACCGTCCGAATTTTAACGGCAATCTCGAAGATATTCGTTTTCGCAATCCCGGAGACCCGTTTCCCGAAGCGCTTTTAAACAGTCTTTCGCTCGCGCCGATTGGAAGCCCTGGCGATCTGCCGCGCAATGCCGGTCGCGGTCCGGCGC